>CAWGCA010000026.1:0-45636 GCA_963820955.1 uncultured Gammaproteobacteria bacterium
TCGTTTAACATTCGATGCCCTCCACCCGGGTCCGGTTTCGGGCCTGGCATTGGATCTGGGCTGCGGCCCGGCCGACATTACCCTGCGTTTTGCCAGGGCCTATCCCAATAGCCGAATCGACGGGCTAGATGGTGCCGAGGCAATGCTTAATCACGGTCGGTTAGCCCTGCGGAGTGAGCCCGCTCTCCAGTCAAGAGTGCGCCTGATCCAGGATCGCTTACCGGGTGAAAAACTGGGGGCAACCCGCTACGATCACCTGTTATCCAACAGTCTGCTCCACCATCTAGCAGACCCCTCGCTGCTGTGGGAGGCAATTCAACGGTTTGGAAGACCCGGGACCACGGTACTGATAATGGATCTATTCCGCCCGGATGCTCCAGCCACCGTGGAACGTCTGGTGGCGAGCTATGCCGGCGACGCGCCGGAGATACTGCGTCGGGATTTCCGCAACTCATTGTTTGCCGCCTTCACTCCGGAGGAAGTGGCTCATCAGGTTCGACAGGCGGGGCTGTCCGAGTTACGAGTAAACCGGGTGAGCGACCGGCATCTGCTGGTGCGGGGCTATCTATGAACTCTGGGATGGATGCAGTAGCCAACGGAAATCGCAATCCCGGTTCGCCCAATTGCGGCCAGAACCGGGACCACATCATCCGACACCAAACCATTCGCCGTTGCAATGCCTGCCGGGAAGACGCACCCGGGAAAGGGGTAACATGATCCTGGATTTTACAAAGATGCATGGCCTGGGGAATGACTTCGTGGTCATCAACGCCATCGAACAGCCGGTTGAACTCAGCGCCGAGCAGTGCCGATTCATCGCCGACCGGCATTTCGGTGTGGGGTGTGACCAAATCCTGATGGTGGAGCCGCCTCGAGACCAGGAGACCGACTTTTACTACCGCATCTACAATGCCGACGGTTCCGAGGTGGAGCAATGTGGCAACGGCGCCCGCTGCTTCGCCCGCTTCGTAAGAGATCAGGGCATAACGATAAAGGATGAAATTGATGTGGGTACTCACTCCGGAAAGATACGCCTGTACCTGGAGGACGACGGTCAGGTAAGGGTCAACATGGGAAGACCAGAGCTGGAACCGGCCTTGATTCCTTTTCTCTCGGAGCAGCAGGCGACCAATTACCCAATCCAGGCGGGAGATGAAACAATTTCCATCGGTGCTGTCTCCATGGGAAATCCCCACGCCGTGATGCGAGTGGAGCGAATCGACGAGGCACCGGTGGATCGGCTCGGCCCTCTACTGGAAAAACATGCCCGCTTTCCCCAACGCGTCAATGTCGGCTTTATGGAGATTCGCTCCCGGGAGCAGATCAGGCTGCGGGTCTTCGAACGCGGCAGCGGGGAAACCCTGGCCTGCGGCACCGGTGCCTGCGCCGCGGTCGTGGTCGGAAAGATTCAGGGACTGCTGGACGAACAGGTTCAGGTCATCCTTCCCGGGGGCGATCTTGTGATAAAGTGGGCAGGTAAAAATGAACCTGTGTGGATGAGTGGCCCGGCAGCACGCGTCTACGAGGGGAGAATAAAACTATGAGTTCACCGCCGAAAAAACGGGCACCGGCCGAAAATCTGGAACAGACAGTAACTCTGTTTCTGCAACAGCACCCGAATTTTTTTGACCGTTACCCCGAATTGTTGAAAGAGCTCGAACTACCGCACCAGAGCGGAAACGCGGTCTCCTTGATCGAGCGCCAGGTTAAAAACCTGCGCGCAGAGACTGCGCAATACCGGCAGCAGCTGGATGAACTGATCACCGTTGCACGGGAAAACGAGCAACTCAATCAACGCCTGCACACTCTCACCTTAACGCTGATCCAAGCGGTAAATTTCGACGAAGTTATCGATGTTCTTCAAGATAAGCTGCATGAAGATTTCCGGGCCGATGCCGTAGAGGTGCACCTCTTCTCCGCCGCCGAGTCGGCGGGGGAAACCAACCCGGAACTGGATGGCTTCCGTGAATTTCTCGACGCAGGCATGCCCCTCTGCGGCCCACTTTCCAACCAGCAGTTGAACTATCTTTTCGGTCCCCAGGCCGAAGACATCCGTTCCGCCGCATTGATCCCGATCAGAGGCCTGGCGCTGCTGGGGTTGCTTGCGTTCGGCAGTCATAGTGAGCAGCGCTTTCTCCACGGCATGGGTACCGATTTTCTCACCCGGCTGGGCGAAATCGTCAGTAAAACCCTGGAAGTGGTGCAGGAGCCCGGGTTCTGATGACCGATGGCGGGGGACTCCAGAAATGGCTCTCCCGCTACCTGCAACATCTTCGCCATGAGCGCCGGCTTTCCCCCCATACCCTCTCCAACTACGGCCGGGACCTGGAGCGAATTCGGGACTGGTGCGGCGAACAAGAAATAACCGACTGGAAGCAGCTGAACCAGCATCAGATTCGCGGCTATATGGCCGGCCGGCACCGGCAGGGCATCTCGGGCAAAAGCCTGCAGCGGGAACTCTCTTCCCTGCGCAGCCTGTACCGCTACCTGCTGCGTGAAGGGGCCAGTGCATGCAATCCGGCGCAAGGAATACGAGCCCCGAAGAGCGGGGCCCGCCTGCCGGCCACACTCGATGTCGATCAACTCGCCAAACTGCTGAACAAAACTACGGATCAGCCCTTGGAACTGCGGGATCTCGCCATCATGGAGCTGTTCTACTCATCCGGCCTGCGGCTTGCCGAACTGGTCTCGCTGGAACTGACCGATGTCGATCTCGACGATGGAACCCTGGAGGTAACCGGCAAGGGGGCTAAAACGCGGCGAGTTCCGGTGGGGCGCAAAGCGAGACAAGCCATATCAACCTGGCTGCGGGTCAGGGGCAGCCTGGCCGACACCACCGAAACAGCCTTGTTTGTCAGCCGACGGGGTGGGCGAATTCAGCCCCGCACGGTCCAGGCTAGATTGAAAAAATGGGCCTTGAAACACGGTGCCCCTCGCAGCCTCCACCCACACCTGCTGCGCCATTCCTTCGCCAGCCATCTGCTGGAGTCCTCGGCAGATCTGAGAGCCGTACAGGAACTTCTGGGGCACGCAGACATCAGTACCACCCAGATCTACACTCATCTGGATTTTCAGCACCTGGCCCAGGTTTATGATGATGCCCATCCCCGGGCCAAGAAAAAAAAGGGCAGCGACCGGGGTTAGTGAACCCGGCCACGGACAATGCCAGTGGGCCAAAAAACAAAAAAGGTAGTTCATAAAAAACACGCCTGCGACAGGCAGGGAGCATCAGCCAACACGGGCTAGGGCCTTGCTAACACCATGCGGATTGTGGTTTCTTGCTAGATTATGCTTAAACGTTAGTGAGATAAATTTTAGGGTACTTCATTTGCATGCACTTACGCGCACGAAGACAGTGGTGCGTCCCTGTACCACCTGCGCAGCTCGACATTTTTCGTGGGGCCCTTTAGCCGGATATAAGGCGATTCAGCAGTGGCGGGGGAAATGTACCTATCTTCAACAGACTGCCCACGCTAGAGGCACCGGATGAGCAGAGAATCGAAATTTATTCATTGGCTGATCCTGACCACTGCGGTGGTCCTGACCGGCAGTCTACTGGCAGGAATCTGGTGGTTCAAACTGCAGCAGCAGCAGGAACCGGTACGCATCGGACTGGCCGTGAATCTGAGCGGTCATGGAGGTACTGCCGGGGAATATATCCGGGAAGGGGCCCTGCTGGCAGTGGAAGAGGCCAATGCCGTGGGCGGTATTCGTGGTCGGCCCCTGGAGTTGCTGATCAAGGACGATATGAACACCCGGGCGGGAATCAGAGCTGCGGACACCGCCCTGATTGAGCAGGGCGTGCCGGTGATCATCGGTCATGTCACCTCGGGCGCCTCGCTCTTAGCCTATCCACTGGTCACCTCCCACGGGGTGCTGATGTTCACGCCCTATACCGCGACGATCGAGCTGACCGGCAAGGACGACCTTTTCCTGCGTACATCCGTGGATGTAACCCGCTATGCCCGCAGCATGGCCTCACTGCTGCAGCAAAAAAAGGCCCAGTCTGTGGCGTTTCTCATGGATATGTCGAACCCGAGTTTCGTCAACGAGTATGTCGACATGACCGACCGATATTTCTCCGGGCAGACGAAAAAGATCCAATTCAATCCCAAGCAAAAGATCGACTGGGAGGCCGTCCTGGAACGGCTCCTCGCACCGACACCGGATGCGATCGTGCTTCTCAGTGAAGTCAGCATGACCGGCATCGCGGCCCAGAAACTGCGTGCGAAAGGCTTCACCGGCCCGCTGGTCGCAACACTCTGGGCTCAGACACCGGATCTTATGCGCTTTGGAGGTAACGCCGTGGAGGGACTCTCCATCATCACCTTTATCGACCCGGACAACGACCGGCCGGATTTCATTTCCTTTTCTGAAAAAATGAGGGCACGTCTGAACAAACCGGCGAACGCGCGTTCCACCCGGGCCTACGAAGCGGTCTCAATCCTGGTAGAAGCGCTGCGTAACCTGTCCCCTATAACGGCGGAAGCATTGAAAAAAGAGCTTTTGTCAGGCGAGTTCGAAACCTTGATGGGGACGGTAAAGTTTGACCCCTTCGGTGACGTGGAGCGCAGTGTTTTCGAGATCAGGGTTGAAGACGGGCGCTTTACCCGAGTCGGAGAACTACCCTGAACCAGATGCAACCCCTTGGTTCCAAAATAAGACGCACACTACTTCTGGTGGGGGGCATTGCCTTTCTGGGGGCTGCCATCTCGGTCGCCACGCTCCAATACCAACAGCACAGGCATTCCCTGGTTAGGGTGATGACGGCCCGCATCGATATCACACAAGGTATTATTTCAGAGCTGCTGCGTCTGGAGCAGGCGCGCGTGCGGGGGATCCTGCATGAACTGACGCGGCAGAACGCGCCTAACGAGATCCGCTTGCTGGAACGGGCACTGCATATTGAAGGGGAAAACGACCTTTTTTATGTGTTGGATCAGGATGGGCGGGTATCTCTGATCTCCAAATCCTATCGACAATATCTAGGTCTGGATTTTTCTCACCTGGCGTTTATCGCTAAACGCCAACCGGTCTCCGGTGTCTATCTTTCCCTGGTCACCCGGCAGTCAGTGATCAGCCTGGTGACCGAGATAAACGACGGTCGCCTGCTGGTGCTGGAGAAAAACCTGAGTGACTTCCTACCGCTGTTTGCCCAGTTCGAGCAGGGAGAGATGATCCCGAACGAGCAGCTGTTCGTGCTTGCCCCCGATGGCACGGTGATCTATCACCCGAATGAGGAACTGGTCCGTTCGCGACACAATCTTGGTCTTGAACTCAAGAACTGGCAGGGACCCGACTCAAGGGGACTCTACCGTTTCGATATCGGGCAAAATAACTATATCGGAGTGAAACGCAGCCTCAAGATACCCGAGGGCTGGAAGCTTTATTACTCGGTACCCCGCCGGCTGCTGATCGATGTGGTGAAACAAGAGGTGGTAGTGCAGTTTATCGTACTGGCAACGGCCTTTTTTAGCGCCTTCGCGGCGCTGGGGTGGATACTTCAGCGTTACTATTCCAACCCGCTGGCCGATGTAGCCCGGTCCCTGTCGGGATACGAGCTGAACGAGAAAGAGGCCGTACCCAGGACCGCCTCCAGGGGCATCCTGGAGCTGGACCAGCTCATTCGTGCGGTCAATGGCATGACCGACAAAATGCGCTCTACCACTGAACAACTGGAGGAACGCGAAGAGCTGTTTCGAACGGTGACCGAGCATTCGGTGCATTGGGCGTTCTGGCTGCACCCTGATGGCGGGCTTCGCTACATCGCTCCATCCTGCGAACGCATAACGGGCTACAGTGCTGAGGAGTTTTACCGGAAACCGGCACTTTTGCGCGACATCATCCATCCTGACGACCGTACGCTCTGGGACGATCATCGCCATAAAACGGACAGCCGCGGGGAGCTAGTACCAATGGATTTTCGGATCCAGACCAAGGACGGAGCGACCCGCTGGATCCGGCATTTCTGTCAACCGATCATCTCCGACACCGGCTCCAATCTCGGCAACCGGGGTACCAATATCGATATCACCGATGAAAAACTGGCCGAACAGCGATTGGTCCATCACAGCCTCTACGACTCTTTAACGGGCTTGGCAAACCGTGATCTATTTATGGACCGGATGAGCCACGCCATCTCCCGCTGTGCCCGAGAGGAGTTCCAGTTTGCGGTGTTGTTTTTCGACCTGGATCGATTCAAGACCGTCAACGACAGTTTGGGGCACCGGATTGGCGACCGCTTACTGCAAAATGTGGCCCGCCGTCTGCGGGAGGAGAGCCGCCCTTCGGATACCATCGCTCGACTTGGCGGGGATGAATTCGGGGCGTTACTGGAGGGCGTCAATGACGTTTCCGATGTCTTGCTTTTTGCCAGACGGGTGCAGGAACGGATACGCGAGCCGTTCCAGCTGGATAATTTTGAAGTGTTTTCCAGTATCAGCGTCGGTATTACCTTGAGTCGCGGCAAGTCCCGTAACGCGGAGGATCTGCTACGCGATGCCGATACCGCAATGTATCACGCGAAATCTCTGGGCAGGGACCGTATAGAGATTTTCGACACGGAGATGCACGCCCGAGCCGTTGCCCGATTGAGCCTGGAGACCGACTTGCGCCGAGCACTCGAGCGCCGGGAGTTCATCAATCATTACCAGCCGATCATGGAACTGGCAAGCATGAGCATTGCCGGATTTGAGGCACTGGTGCGCTGGCAACACCCGGAAAAGGGCTTGCTTCCACCAGGTGAATTTATCACGCTGGCAGAGGACACTGGGATTATTCTGCCGCTTGGGGAATCGGTTTTGAATCATGCCTGCGCGCATCTGCGAAACTGGCGCACCGAAACTAAAGGCCGGGTTTCGATCACCATGAACGTCAATCTGTCGGCACTGCAGCTGGCTCAGAGTGATCTGGCGGGAAACCTGAACTATCTGCTCGAAAAATACGATCTTAACGCGTCGGACCTCAATATGGAGATTACCGAAAGCATGCTGATGGAGTACACGGGGACGGTACCTGAAACCCTGGAACGAATTACGGCTTTAGGTACAGGTTTGTGTATGGATGATTTCGGTACCGGATACTCCTCCTTGACCAATCTGCGCCGTTTTCCCATCAGCGGTATCAAAATCGATCGGATATTCATCGCCTCCATGATGGAGAGAGAAGATGATCACAAAATCGTTCGCACCATCATCGATCTGGCGCACAACCTGGGCATTCACTGTGTTGCCGAAGGTGTGGAGACTGACCTCCAGCTGATTGAACTCAAAAAACTGGGTTGCGATTACGCCCAGGGGTTTCTGTTCTCCAGGCCGCTAGAGTCAGCAGAGGCGCTGGTCATGATTCAAAAGGCCGTCAGTTGAACCGGTCATGGGGGGTTGGCTTGAAATCCGGTTTTATTCCCCCACCTTCGATCGATTAGAATAAGTTGTTTCTGAATAGCAAGGGGTCAACAGATTGGAGCCCATCAAAGGCACGACCATTCTCTCTGTCCGGCGCGGCGGCAAGGTAGTCATCGGCGGCGACGGCCAGGTTTCCATGGGCAACACCGTGATGAAGGGTAACGCCCGCAAGGTTCGGCGCCTCTATAAGGAGCGGGTGCTGGCGGGATTCGCCGGTGCCACGGCGGACGCCTTTACCCTGTTCGAACGGTTCGAGGGGAAGCTGGAGAAACACCACGGCCATCTAACCCGTTCGGCGGTCGAGCTGGCAAAGGATTGGCGCACCGATCGCATGTTACGCCGGCTGGAGGCATTACTTATCGTAGCGGATGCCAAGGCCTCCCTGATTATCACCGGCAATGGCGATGTGATCGAGCCCGAAGAGAGCCTGATGGCGATCGGATCCGGCGGTCCCTATGCCCAGGCAGCGGCCAAAGCCCTGTTGCAGAACACCGAATTGGAGGCGCGGGAGATAGTGCAGAAGGGCCTTTCCATTGCTGCCGATATCTGCGTCTACACCAACCACAATCTGATCATCGAAGAGCTGGACGCTGCAGAGTGAACGCCGAATACCATGTCTGAAATCACCCCTCAAGAAATCGTCCGGGAACTGGATAAGCACATCATCGGCCAGGCCAGTGCCAAGCGGGCCGTGGCCATCGCCCTGCGCAACCGCTGGCGCCGATCACAGGTGTCGGAGGAACTTCGGAATGAGATCACACCGAAGAATATCCTGATGATCGGACCTACCGGGGTCGGCAAAACCGAAATCGCCCGCCGCCTGGCCAAACTGGCCAACGCCCCGTTTATCAAAGTAGAAGCCACCAAGTTCACCGAAGTGGGTTATGTGGGCCGGGACGTGGAGTCTATAATCCGCGATTTGGCTGACTCAGCCATGAAAATGGTTCGGGAGCAGGAGTTGAAGAAGGTGCAGGACAAGGCGGCGGATGCCGCTGAACAGCGGGTGCTCGATACCCTGCTGCCCCGCCCCACGGTCAGCAGCTGGGAGGATGACAGCAACCCCGGTCCGGAAGATTCACCCACCCGGGAAAAATTCCGCCAAAAGATCCGCAATGGCGAAATGGACGATAAGGAGATCGAAGTCGAGGTCTCCGGCGCCACCATGGGGGTGGAGATTATGGCCCCACCTGGCATGGAGGAAATGACCAACCAGTTGCAGGGTCTGTTTCAAAACATCGGCGGCGGGCGGACCCGTAAACGCAAATTACGAATCCGCGATGCCCTGAAAATCCTACAGGACGAAGAGGCGTCTAAGCGGATCAACGATGAGGATCTGAAACTCCATGCCCTGGAAATGGTGGAGCAGCACGGAATCGTGTTTCTGGATGAGTTGGACAAGGTGGCCAGCCGGTCCGAATACAGCGGCCCCGATGTATCGCGCGAAGGGGTGCAGCGCGATCTGTTACCGCTGGTGGAGGGCTGTACCGTCTCGACTAAACAGGGCGCCGTCAAGACTGACCACATCCTGTTTATCGCCTCGGGCGCCTTCCACCTGGCCAAGCCATCGGACCTGATCCCGGAACTGCAGGGCAGGCTTCCGATCCGGGTCGAACTGGATGCCTTAACCAGTGAAGACTTCGTGCGAATCCTGACCGAGCCCGACGCCTCCCTCACCGACCAATACCAGGCGCTGCTGGAGACCGAGGGAGTAACGCTGGAGTTGATGCCGGAAGGTATCCGCCGCATCGCCGAAATCGCCTGGCAGGTGAATGAGCGGACCGAGAACATCGGGGCCCGTCGTCTGCACACGGTAATGGAGCGTCTGTTGGAAGGAATCTCCTTTACCGCCTCGGAACTGCCAGGCACCAAGGTGACGGTGGATGCGCAATACGTGGACAGCAACCTTTCGGAACTCGCCTCGGACGATGATCTGAGCCGCTTTATCTTGTAACCGCCGGAATTTTCCCGGGTAAGATCGGGTCCTCGATGCTGGATTCGACAATACAGGCATGAATCGATAGACAATAAGGAGCACGAATATGTCCAAACACCTACCCAGCGAACTCAACCTGCACCGCCAATCCCGGGTGCTGGAGATCAGCTTCGACGACGGGGCCCGCTTCAATCTGCCGTGTGAATATCTTCGCGCCTTCTCCCCATCGGCCGAGGTGCAGGGCCATGGGCCTGGCCAGGAGGTACTCCAGGTAGGTATAGAAGATGTCGGAATCGACCATATCGATCCGGTGGGTAATTATGCGGTCTGCCTCCACTTTGATGACGGCCACAATACCGGCATCTACTCCTGGGATACCCTCTACAACCTGGGCGCCAATCACGATCAAAACTGGAAGGACTATCTGGCCCGACTGGAAGCCGCCGGCCACAAACGCAAAGGCTCCAACTAGTGGGCCATGCGGAACCGCATGGCCCACTAGGACCTGTTAACACCGCGCGGATGACCCGCCTTGGTCTGCTCCACCAGGCAGATGTAGATTTCATTAATTTCTGTAACTACCGCCGCAAAAACCAAGTAAAATCGGGATAGCTTCAGCAAGCCAAAGTGCCGCCTTACCGAATGGCATCGTTCAGTGCGCTCTTAAACGCGCCGCTAAATCACGCGCGCAGCCGGTCGAAAATGACGGGGTCTCTCGCCAGGGACTGCAAAGCTAGAGGGGCGCACCTGAGGTATAGCACCGAGGCAAGGCGATCAACGGCGCCGGTATGAGATCATATTCAGGGCCTGCACACTTCCTCTTCTAACAGGAATTCCGGTTATGACGGACAAGCACACCACAGATTTCGGCTACCAGAAGGTTCCGACCGATGAAAAGGCCGAACGGGTGCGGGCGGTGTTCGATTCGGTGGCGAGCCGTTACGATTTGATGAACGACCTGATGTCCCTCGGCATCCACCGGATCTGGAAACGCACAGCGGTGGAATTGGCCGGTGTGCGGCCGGGGCAGAAGGTGCTGGATCTGGCATCCGGCAGCGGAGACCTGGCCGCCCGTTTTGCTGGCCTGGTAGGACCCGATGGGCTGGTCGTGATGTCAGACATCAATGCCGCCATGCTGGAGCAGGGGCGCAGCCGGATGGTTGACCGGGGTTTGATCGGTAATATCGAGTATACCCAGCTGAATGCCGAAGCGATCCCATTCCCGGAAAACAGTTTCCACTGTATTACCATAGGGTTCGGCCTGCGCAATGTCACCGACAAGCAGAAGGCCTTGCACGCCATGTATCAGGCACTCAAGCCCGGCGGTCGAGTTCTGATTCTCGAGTTTTCACACCCTCGAAATAAACCCCTAAAAGCGGTTTATGATCTTTACTCCTTCCAACTGCTGCCGTTGATGGGACGCCTGGTAACCAATGATGCAGCCAGCTACCGTTACCTGGCGGAGTCGATTCGAGTACATCCAGATCAGGAGACCTTGAAAACCATGCTGGAGCAGGCGGGTTTTGAGCGTTGCGACTATCACAATCTGAGCGGCGGAATCGTCGCTGTACACCGCGGTTTTAAGCTCTGAGCCAGCAGCCGTATAATAGCGGCTAAGGAGCAAACAGCAGCTATCGGTAATAACCGGAGCAAGACCGGGTTTAAGCATCGCCTGCCTGCGCGGATTCGGACATAAACCATGATTTCCATGTTTTTAGAGGCCAACATAAAAACAGGTGCGATGCCAGCCGGCATCGGCACCCGGCTGGTACTTGGCTCATGACAATCTCGGGGCTTGCGTACGCCGGCCTGGAGCAAGCGGTCAACCGCTACCTCGATCTAGACCCCGGGTGCAAAGCACAGATGGCGCAGCTGCATGGCCGGGTAATCGCCTTCGAGGCACTCGGCCTGGGCAGGACTTTTTTTCTCGTTCCCACCCCCTCACGACTGCTGATCCTGGCCGATTTCGAAGGCGAGCCCGACTGCCGCCTGCGGGGCACCCCCATCGCCCTGGCCCGCATGAGCGACCAGCGTACCAGCCCAGATCTACTCTTCTCCGGCGAAGTGGAAATCAGCGGCGACACAGAGCTGGCCCACCGCTTCGGCAAGATTCTGGCGACCATGGATATCGACTGGGAGGAGCAGCTTTCTCATCTCACGGGGGATATCATTGCTCATCAAATCGGTAACACCACCCGCGCTACCCTGCGCTGGGGCAGTAACGCGTTGAACACCCTGGGCAGGGACATCCAGGAATATCTGCAGGAGGAACTGCGCCTGTTACCTGATGGTCGGGAAATCGAGCGATTTCTATCGAACGTTGAAACCCTGCGAGATGACGTGGAACGCCTGCAGGCAAGAGTAAACCGACTGCAGTCCAGTTCAGGCGGTAACGCCGGGAAGTCTGAGTGATACGCCCGGCAGAGGCCCTGCGTCTGCTGCATATCAACTGGGTCTTGCTGCGGCATGGTCTGGACGAAGTTATCCTTGCTACCCACCTGTTTCGCCCGCTCCGCTTCCTCCTCTACCTTTCACCCCTGTACTGGCTGCGGCGCAATCGACTGCCCGCGTATCCGGTCCGTATCCGTCTCGCTTTGGAAGAACTGGGCCCCATATTCGTCAAGTTCGGTCAGATTCTGTCCACCCGCCGCGACCTGCTGCCGAATGATATCGCCGACGAACTGGCCCGGTTACAAGACGCGGTGCCGCCTTTCCCCGGCGCTCAGGCCCGAAAAATCATCGAGCAGGCGTTTGGTCATCCAGTAGGCCGGATCCTGGATGAGTTCCAGGAGACCCCCCTGGCATCGGCCTCTATCGCCCAGGTCCACACCGCACGGTTGAAAAACGGAAAACAGGTGGTGGTCAAAGTTCTGCGCCCCGACATCGCCAAGGTGATTCGTCGGGACGTGGGTCTGCTCTATATCATCGCCGGCCTGGCTGGCCGCTACTGGAAAGAAGGAAGACGCCTGCGCCCGGTTGAAGTGGTGCGGGACTATGAGAAGACCATCCTGGATGAGCTGGACCTGCAACGGGAGGCCGCGAATGCCGCCCAACTGCGCCGTAACTGGCAGGATAGCAAGCTGCTTTACGTGCCTGAAATCTACTGGGACCTGACTCGACGGAACGTACTGGTGATGGAGCGCATCTTCGGCACCCCGGTGGGGGATATCGCAGCCCTCAAGGCACAGGGCATCCGCATGAAGCAGTTGGGTGAACAGGGAGTGGAGATCTTTTTTACCCAGGTGTTTCGGGACAACTTCTTCCACGCCGATATGCACCCGGGCAATATCTTCGTGGAACCGGACGGTCGATATATCGCTGTGGATTTCGGTATCGTCGGCTCTCTCACCACTGAGGATCAACGCTACCTGGCAGATAACCTGCTGGCCTTCTTCAACCGCGACTACCACCGGGTGGCGGAACTGCACGTCGAATCCGAGTGGGTGCCCAAAGAAACCAGGGTAGACGAGTTCGAGTCGGCTATTCGCTCCGTATGCGAGCCCATCTTCAACAAACCCCTGAGTGACATCTCCTTTGGCCACTTCCTGCTCCACCTGTTCCAGACCGCGCGCCGATTCGACATGGAGGTGCAACCACAGCTGGTGCTGCTGCAGAAGACCCTGCTCTACATCGAGGGTCTGGGCCGCCAGCTTTATCCGGAGCTCGACCTATGGGCCACCGCCAAGCCCTTCCTGGAACGCTGGACCAAAGAGCAGGTGGGACCCCAGGCCTTTGTCCGGAAACTGCGTCACAATCTACCTGCCTTTACCGAGCACGGGGCGGACATACCCCTCCTGTCATATAAACTCCTGCGGGACGCGACGGAGGGACGGCTGGAATTCAAGCTGAAATCGGACCCGCTGGAACAACTGCGCGCGGAGCTCAAAGAGAGTCACCACAACCTGATAGTGACCATCAGCGGCGCTGCGATGCTGATCTCCGGTGCCCTGCTGCTGACCCTGGGGCCGAGCATTCTGCTACCGGCTTCGGTGATTACCACGAGCGGGGTGGGCCTGAGCGTCGGCGGCGGATTGGTCCTGGTGAAAACCTGGCTTAGCAGTTGATAACTAGCTCTCTGACGGACACCTTCTACCAACGTCCCTCGCCCTGGAAGGCGATCACTACGTTGTCTGCCGCTGCAACGCACGGAGGCTTTCGGCAAACCATCACCCGTTTCGTATTATGACAGCGAACGGAAAACTTCGATTTCCCGCGATTACCCGATCCTGCAAGATGTGTAAAAATGCAGGCAGAACCGAACTATTCCAGAACCGGCAGTAAGGGAGAGCAATAATGACCAAACACATCGGCATCCTGACAGCAGGTGGTGACAGCCCCGGACTCAACGCCGCCATACGCGGTGTCGGCAAGGCCGCCCAGGGCCACTACGGCATGCAGATGATTGGTTTCCGTGACGGCTTCCGCGGCTTGGTGGACAACCGCATGACCCGCTTCGACAGCAATATGTTGTCAGGTATTTTGACCAAGGGCGGCACCATTCTCGGCACCAGCCGGGACAAACCTCACCGTATGCTTATTGGCGGCAAGAAACAGGATATGACGGACGTGATCGTCGAAAACTATGAGGCCAATCATCTAGATGCGTTGGTTTGTCTGGGCGGTGGTGGTACCCAGAAAAATGCGCTGCAGTTGATGGAGAAGGGACTGAACGTCATCACGTTACCAAAAACTATCGACAACGATGTTGCCATGACGGACACTACCTTCGGCTTCGACACCGCCCTGGGCATCGCCACCGAGGCGATTGACCGACTGCACAGCACCGCCCACAGCCACCACCGAATCATTGTCGTGGAGATCATGGGACACCGAGCCGGCTGGTTGGCACTTGGCTCAGGTATCGCGGGCGGGGCGGATGTCATCCTGCTCCCCGAAATTCCCTACGACATCAACCAGGTGGCCGAGGCAATCCGCGAACGGGGTCGCAGCGGCAGGAACTTCAGTATCGTCGCCGTGGCCGAAGGGGCGCTGTCCCAGGAGCAGGCGCGGATCATAAGGGCGGCGGAAGAGAAAAAAGCCAACAGCGAAGACAAAAAAGAGTTAAAGCGCGCTAAGAAAGAGCTGGCTGATCTAGCAGCAAGCCATGCCAACCGTACGGTGCAGTTATCCCGCCAGCTGGAAGAGTTGACCGGGCTGGAGTCACGAGTAACGATACTGGGCTATCTGCAACGTGGGGGCACTCCCTCCGCGGCTGACCGCCTGCTGGCCACCCGTCTGGGAACCGCCTGTGCCGATCTCATTCATCAAGGCACTTTTGGGGTGATGGTCGCGGCCCGCGGGGAAACGGCGGTACCGGTCCCGTTGGAGCAGGTTGCCGGTAACAAAAAGCTGGTGCCAAAGGATCACCCCTGGGTTGTCAGCGCCCGGCATGTGGGAACAAATTTCGGCGACTGAGCATGCCGAAAAAGGGGCGTGGCAGATACTTAATGTATGCGGACCTGCCCTGCCTTATGCTACGCCCTTTTCCCTCGCCAATCCGGCTTCCACCTGATCCCGTTTCTGCTTCCCGACCAAGACCTCGATCAGCTCCAGTGCGAAATCCATGGCGGTCCCGGGGCCCCGGGACGTAATCACCCTCCCATCCCGAATCACAGGCTTCAGTCCTATTTCTACTTTGGGCAAATCCATAGCATCGAGCACGCCGGGGTAGCTGGTGGCTTGTCGCCCATCTAGCAGGCCGGCACTGGCCAACACTTTGGGAGCGGCGCAGATAGCCGCGCAGTAACCGCCCGCTGCATCCATGCGGCGGAGTAGGTCATGGATACGCTGGTCTGCATTCAGATGATCCGCGCCCGGGAGCCCTCCCGGCAGCACGATCATGTCAAAAGACTCTTCCATCACTGCATCGAGCGTGGTGTCTGGCAGCAACCTGACACCACGACTGGCGTTAACCGGGCCCGCTTCAAGACCGGCGGTCACCACCTCGATACCGGCCCGCCGCAGCAGATCGATGAGGGTTACCGCTTCGAGTTCTTCGCAACCTTGGGCGAGGGGGATGAGGGTTCTTGCCATGATGGATTCCTCCGTTGGAGAGCGATTGTTTCGGATGCGGTTATCAACCGTACCCCAATTGCCCCGAGTCCTGATAGCTCAGATTGCAAAACGGCGATGGTCTCCGGGTAGGGATGTCCGATGCCCACTGCAGACCCCTGCTTGCGGGCCATTTTAAGGAGCCGCCGAAACTGGGTACGGATCGCCATCGGATCCCGAACATTGTCCAGAAAGACATTACGTCTGGTGTTGGGTATCCCATACTCCTGGGCCAACATCTGGGCCACCGTTTCCTTGGTTGTTCGGCTATCGATAAAGTAGAGATTTTCCTCCCCCAGTACCTTCATCAGCCAACCCATGGCACCCGGGTGCCGGGTCAGCAGGCTGCCCATGTGATTGTTCAATCCAACCGCATGCGGTACCGCCTGAATGCCCTTCTCCAGGGTGCGCTTGAACTCAAGCTCCGTCATGTGCAGGCTGAGGGCACCAGGCCCAAGCTGCACTTGCTCATGGGAATCCATCGGCAGGTGAATCATTACCTCCTTGCCCTCAATGTGGGCCCGTTCGGCAAGGCGCCGGGCGTGAGGCGTATGGGGCAGAAAGGCGTAGGTCAGGGCACCGGGCAGGGAAACAGCGGCATCGCCCTGGACGCCATGATATCCCATGTCATCGATGATAATGGAAACGACCGGCTGACCGCCGGCGTCAGCCACTGAAACAGCGGGAAACTGCTGCAGCACCCATATCAGCAGGATGGCTGAGGCCTTTTTTAGTCCCCCTGTGGCAGAAAGCCGGGACAAGCTCAGCCTTGCTTTTGCATAATGTAAATGCCCTTGAGGAGATTCAGGGCCTCATTGAGCTGGTAGTCTTTCTCCGCCAGTGGGCTCTGCCGGTCCTCCTCTCGGTCACCGTCCTTGCCTGCCTGCGCTTTGGATTTGCTTTTGGATTTCGCATTGCCATTTTGCAGGTGACGCGCCAGATCGGATTCCTTCAACCGACCAGCCTCCGAAGTCTCCACCGAAGTAACCTTTACCTCAGAGAGCTCTATGTCGGGCTTGATTCCCTCGGCCTGGATAGATCGGCCGGATGGGGTGAAATAACGGGCAGTAGTGAGCTTGAGCGCCGCATTCTGGTTTATCTGCATTATGGTCTGCACCGAGCCCTTGCCAAAGGTCTGACTGCCCATAATGATCGCGCGCTTATGATCCTGCAGCGCCCCGGCCACAATCTCCGAGGCCGATGCCGAACCGCCATTGACCAGCACCACGATAGGGGCCTCTTCCAGTACGTCGTCCGGGGCAGCGGTGAAATTAAGGCGGGAATCATCAATCCGGCCATTGGTATAGACGATGATTCCTTCGGTTAGAAAGGCATCGCTGACGGCAACGGCCCCGTTCAAAACACCCCCTGGATTGTTACGCAGATCGAGTACCAGCCCTTTCAATCGACCGCCCGCGGTCGCCTTCAGTTTGCTGATCGCCTTCAGCATATCCTCGGTGGTTCTGGACTGAAAATGGGATATGCGTATATAACCGAACCCATCTTCCAGCATCCGGCTTTTGACACTGACCACCTTGATCACATCTCGGACAATCTCTATCTTGATAGGTTTGTCCTGGTCGTCTCTGACAATGGTGAGGGTGATTTCACTACCCGGTTTGCCACGCATGACTTTCACCGCGTCGTCCAGGCTCATGCCTTTAACGGGCTGATCGTCGAGTCGGATAATTAAGTCGCCGGCCTGCACCCCCGCCCGCTGGGCAGGCGTATCATCGATCGGGGCAATCACTTTGACAAATCCGTCTTCCATCCCGACTTCGATACCCAGCCCACCAAATTCACCGGTAGTGCCTACCTGCAGTTCCTTGAACTCTTCTGGATTCAGATAGCTGGAGTGGGGGTCCAGCCCGGTGAGCATTCCCCGGATGGCATATTCCAGCAGCTGACGATCGTCCACCGGTTCCACATAGTCCTGCTTGATACGTCCGAAGACCTCCGCAAAAACGCGAAGATCCTGTATTGGAAGTTTCCCGTCATCCGCATATGCCGGCTGGCCCGGGGGCAGGATAGCACCGGACCCGACGGCCAGCAGAAAGGTCAAAACCAAACCAGGTCGCTGCTTCATACGTCACTCACCATTTGTGTGTTTATATCTACTATTGACCGCCATCCGGGACTGCCGTTCAAACGGCTACCCACCCGGTCTCCCTTGGTCCGCCGACACCAGTTTCCGGGATTCACCGGACGGCCCTGACGCCGGATGCCAAAATAAACCCCGGAGTTAAGCCGCCCTCCGCTGTTTCCCACTAGGGCCACCGGCTCGTCGGGGTCTACCCATTCGCCGGTCTCTTTGAACAGGCTCTGATTATGACCGTAGAGGGTCATGTAGCCCTCACCATGATCGATGATCAACAACAGGCCAAATCCCCGCAACCAGTCGGCAAAGGCCACGCGGCCGTGATGAACGGCCTTCACCACCTCTCCCTCGGGTGCGGAAATTATGACACCGTCCCATTTCAGCGTTCCGCTCTTCGGTGCGCCGAATCTTGCGCCCAGTCTGCCTTTTGTCGGCCACCGCAGTTTCCCCTTGAGGGAGCCGAACGGTTTGCTGTTGGCTTCGTCCAAAGGCAGATCGAGCAACTCCTGTTGCAGCCGTGTGACCAGCGCCTCGAGCTGCTGTTCGTCCTTTTTCAGATTGCTCAGTTTCTGACCCTTGCTATGAATGTCACTACCCAGGGCGGTGATCACCTGCTGCCTGAGTTCCCGAGTCTGATCCAGATACCCTTTTTCAGTCAACTCCCGGCTCTTCAACTCCTGCAATCGCCGCTCTTCAGCGGTAATTTCCTGCTTGGTTTGACTCAGCTGCTGCAGCGCCTTTTCAATTGTCATCATGCGCTCCATCCGCGCCCGGTTGAAATAATCGTAATACAGCAAAACCCGGCTTACCATGGCCGGGTCCTGCTGATTGAGCAGGATCTTCAGCCTTTCCTGCCGCCCCATCGCATAGGCAGCTCGCATCTGCCGGGCCAGCGCAGCGCGCTCGAGATCGAGCTCTGCCTGCTGCTTGCCCTGTTTTCTATCCAGCGCAGCAAGCAGCACCTGCTGCTGCCCGAGCTTTTCCGCCAGCTCCCGTAACCGGCGTGTCGACTGACCGATGCGCTGCTCGGTGGCCTGCAGCTCATCAACCAACCCCTGCCGGCGCTGTTCACTGGAGGTCAATTCGCCCTGCAGTTGCTTTATCCGTTCCCTGAGCTGTTGCAGTGCCTGCTCCTGATCATTGACTTCGCCAATGACCGGGAAGGGCAACGCAAAAAACCAAAGGAGTGATAATGCGAGGGCGAACCTGAGACCAATCCAGCGCCACCCCATCAGACTGCCCGCACTTCGTTGTCTGCGAACCTTATCAGGCTATGGCCTTTCATTTCGGTGGGAATGGGCAATCCCATGACATAAAGCAGCGTCGGTGCAATATCACACAGGGCTCCGTTCTCCAATATCGCTGCGGGGCGCCCCAAATAGACAAGAGGTACCGGATTATGGGTATGGGCCGTGTGAGGTTGCTGAATCTCGGGATCTGCCAACTGCTCGGCATTACCATGGTCCGCCGTGATCAGCAGTTCTCCCCCAACCCGCAGCAGGGAGGCCACCACCCGGCCAAGACAGTGGTCGATGGTCTCTATGGCCTTGACCGCGGCTTTGAAATCTCCCGTGTGACCGACCATATCAGCATTGGCGTAATTGCAGATGATCGTTTCGTAGGCACCACTCTCGATGGCGCTCACAAGGTGATCGGTCACTTCCGGGGCATTCATCTCCGGCTGCAGGTCGTAGGTCGCCACCTGGGGAGATGGAATCAGAATTCGATCTTCTCCTTCAAACGGCTCCTCTCTGCCACCATTAAAGAAGAAGGTGACATGGGCATATTTCTCGGTCTCCGCCAGGCGCAACTGGTGCAGACCCAGTTTAGAAATGTACTCGCCAAAACCATTGTTCAGTTTCTCTGGAGGAAAGGCTACCGGGATATCAAACTTCTCGTGATACTGGGTGAGACTGACAAACGAACTCAGCCTCGGAACTACTTTCCGTTCGAAGCCTGCAAAATCAGTTTGGATGAAACTTCGGGTTAACTGACGAGCCCGGTCGGAACGGTAGTTCATGAAGAAGACGGCATCCCCATCCTCCACCCGTACCGGCTTTTCTCCCGGCGGGACGATACGGGTCGCCTGCACGAATTCATCCGTTTCGCCTCTTTCGTAAGCCATCTGCAGGGCAGTTCGCGCATCAGGGGCCTCCTGATCGGCGCTACCCAGGGTCAGCAGATCGTAGGCCTGTTTAGCTCGTTGCCAGCGATTATCCCGATCCATGGCAAAGAATCGACCTATGATGGAGGCGATACGACCCTTACCCAGGGCCTTGAACTCTTTATCCATAGCCTCAATCGAAGGCAGGGCGCTCTGGGGCGGCGTGTCCCGCCCATCCAGAAAGGCATGTACGTATACTCTGTCCGTTCCCCGCTCAACTGCAAGTTTGGCCATGGCGTGGATGTGAGTTTCGTGGCTGTGGACGCCGCCAGGAGAGAGCAGACCGATAATATGTACCGCCCCGCCATTCGCGATCACCTTGTCCACCGCATCGGTAAAGGTCCGGTTGGTGAAGAAAGACCCTGTCCGAACAGACCGGCTGACCCGGGTAAATTCCTGGTATACCACTCGGCCAGAGCCCAGATTCAAATGACCCACCTCGGAGTTTCCCATCTGGCCGGCAGGCAACCCAACCTCCGCGCCTGAGGTGTTGATCAGGGTGTGGGGATGCTCTCGCCACAGCCTGTCCCAAACTTGTGTCCGGGCTGCGTAGATGGCGTTAAATTCCGTTGCTTTACTGTATCCCCAGCCATCAAGGATCAGCAGTACAACAGGTTTTACATCGACTGTCATCGATCAACTGGCCCTCGGATAGCAACGCCAATAGAATATAAGCTATTGAAAAATAGTGAATTAAACCATTTATTCACAGCATTGAGAAGCCTATGATAGAGCAAACAAGGCCAGATTCAACGCATCACCAGATGATGGCGATGCAATTTCCACAGGGTAGGAATTGAAAAGTCATCGAAAATTTCTTAAAAACAGCTTATTATTTTATTAGGCGACGTTAACTAAGGCTCATTTGGAATGGTTCAGAAATTTGATAGCCCCAAAAACCCCGTCCTTGATCCCAACAGTGGCTTGGGAAATGACATGGACGACCTATTCGCCGACGACGAGGATATTGAGCGGGCCTCCCGGTCACTAAAGGCCATGTCGCACCCCTTGCGGCTGAAAATTCTCTGCACTCTTGGGGGTCAGGAGGTCAGTGTCCAGGACATCGTGGAGCAGGTTGGAACATCGCAAAGCAATATCTCCCAACATCTGGCCATTCTGCGCGACAAAGGTATCCTCGCCTCGCGGAAAGACGCCAACCGAGTATTCTATCGAGTCGGCGACTCGCGCACCCTGCAACTGATCGGCATGATGCGCCAGGTTTTCTGCACCCACAATAGCTGATCTCAACCATCCTGGGAACCTGCGCATCAAACAAAGCAGGGGAATTTCCGTTTTCTCTTTTCCGTGCCCTGCGCGAGTGGGTTAGAATGCGCCGGATCCAACTTTATTTTAGTTACAGTATTCCAACGAAAACCCATGCAACAGTTTCTCGATTTTGCCGCCAACCATCTGGCTCTGTTTGCTGCCCTGGCAGTAGTGACGGTGCTTCTCGTTCAAAATCTGCTGGCCAGCAGTGATAAATCGTCAATCCTGCCACAATCCGCAACAACCCTGATCAATCACCAGGAAGGGGTGGTAGTCGATGTGCGTCCGATGACTGATTACTCCAACGGGCACATCATAAATTCCATCAACATCCCGGCGAATGGTTTCAAGAACCAGCTCAACCGGCTGGATAAATACAAACAGAAGCCGGTCATCGTAGCCTGCCGCTCTGGTGCCCAGTCATCTGCTGCCTGCAAGCAGTTGCGCAAAGCAGGTTTCGAAAAAGTGTACAACCTGCGCGGTGGCATACTGGCCTGGCAAAACGCCAACCTGCCGATCAGCCACAAAAAATAAACTGATTTGTGCCGAGATGCGGGCACAGCCCACCCGCATCTTAACGCGCGACGAATATTGGGCAGAAGAAAAAACCGCAGAGGGATTTACCGGTATTTGGACGGCTTTTTTCCCGGCTCCAATTTTTTTCTGTACTCTGCGGCTAAAGGTATTTTCATGCGTTTACGCGCACGAAAATAGTGGTGCATCCCTGCACCACACGAGCACCTCGAATTTTTCGAGGCGCCCTTAAGAATCACCCAGTCGCGGCAGCGACAGCCATGACTGAATCAGGCAAAATAATTCTTAACCCTAAATTTTTGACAGAGACCCGGAATATGAGTGAAACCAGCCAGTCCAACGAACAGGCACGTGAATTCGCCCTGCAGCGTATATACATCAAGGATATCTCCTTCGAAACCCCCAACTCGCCCGCCATTTTTGCAGACGAGTGGAAACCAGAATCCAACCTCAATCTCAACAGCAATGTCACAAAACTGGATGAGCATACCTACGAGGTGGTGGTCACGGTTACCGTGACTACCAAAATCGGCGAAAAAACAGCTTTTCTGGTAGAAGTGCAGCAGGCGGGGATCTTTGCAGTCAAGGGCTTCCCCGAAAACGAGATGGGACACATGCTGGGCGCCTACTGTCCTAACGTCCTCTTTCCCTACGCCCGCGAGGTGGTGTCAGACCTGGTCACCAAGGGCAGCTTTCCACAACTTCTGCTGACGCCGGTAAATTTCGATGCCCTCTATGCCCAGCATATGCAGGAGATGCAGAACCGTGCCAAACAACAACCTCAGGACCAAGGTGGCAAGCAGGCGCATTGAGGTAGACAACCCGTGAAGAAGCAGGCACCCGTGATCGTAATCCTTGGTGCCGGTTCCTGGGGCACAGCCCTGGCCATGGTATTGAGTCGCAACGGCGCCTGCGCCAGACTCTGGAGTCATCTCCCTGAACAGGTGGAACGACTCCGTAAAGAAGGCGAGAACGCCGAATTTCTTCCCGGGGTCCCATTGCCTGAACGGCTCGAAGTCACCGCCGATCTCGATTTTGCCCTGCAGGACAGCGATGAGATTTTGGTGGTGGTGCCAAGCCACGCATTTCGCCAGGTGCTGGAGTCCATCGGGCGACATAGCGACGGCAATAGCTCTGTAAGTTGGGCCACCAAAGGGCTGGAGCCGAAGACCGGTAAACTGCTGCATCAGGTAGCGGAAGAGTGCCTTGGCCCTCGCCCTGTTGCAGTAATTTCAGGTCCCAGTTTCGCGGGGGAGGTCGCTCGAGGATTGCCTACAGCAATCACCGTAGCCGCCTCTTCTCCGGCACACGCTCAACGGCTGGCCGGCTACCTTTACTCCGACTGCTTTCGCCCCTATACCAGCGAGGATGTCATCGGACTGGAGGTTGGCGGAGCAGCGAAAAACGTTATGGCCATTGCGGCCGGTATCGCCGATGGCCTCGGCTTTGGGGCCAACACCCGCGCGGCGCTCATCACCCGCGGCCTGGCCGAGATCATGCGGCTCGGGCTGGCGCTGGGCGGTAAACAGGAGACCTTCATGGGGCTGGGTGGACTGGGAGACCTGGTGTTGACCTGCACCGATGACCAGTCCCGTAACCGGCGCATGGGGCTGGCCCTGGCCCGCGGACTGACCATTGCGCAGGCCCATCGGGAAATCCGTCAGGAGGTGGAGGGCGTAATGACGGCCCGGGAGATTCGCCGCAAAGCGAACCAGCTCGGGGTAGAGATGCCGATAACAGAGCAAACCTACCAGGTCCTTTTCGAGGGACTGAACCCCAGGGCCGCGGTACAGGCCCTGCTGGAACGCGAACACAAAGCGGAGGCGGATTAGCTTCCGTATCGGGGCACTGATATCCCTCAACAACCGGCAACAGCCACCACGTGATTTTTCGGCTGCAGACCATGCAACAGTCTCATAGCGGTTACCTGCTCGTTCTCGCTTTGATCTTTGCGCTGGCATCGCTCTTCCTGGGCATCTCCCCTTACGACCGCTCGGACTGGGCGTTGGAAAATGCACTGGTGCTTTTTTTCGTTGGTCTGATTGCAGCCAGCTATCGTCGCTTCCCGCTGTCCAGGGTGTCCTACACCTTGATTTTACTGTTTCTGCTGCTGCATGAGATCGGTGCGCACTACACCTACGCGAAAGTACCTTACGATGAATGGAGTCTGGCACTATTTGGATTCGGTCTGAACGAGGCACTGGGATTCGAGAGAAATCATTTTGATCGTCTGGTCCATTTCTCCTACGGACTTTTACTCGCCTATCCGATTAGAGAAATGTTTATCCGCATTGCCGGTGTGAAGGGATTCTGGGGCTATTTCCTGCCTCTCGATCTGACCATGTCTACCTCCATGATGTTTGAACTGTTCGAGTGGGGCGCGGCCGAACTGTTTGGTGGCGATCTGGGCATAGCCTATCTGGGTACCCAGGGGGACATCTGGGATGTCCATAAGGATATGGCGCTTGCCAGTCTCGGTGCCTTGATCGCGATGACAGTGACCGCACTGATCAATAGTGCACTGCAGCGAGATTTCGCCAAGGAGTGGAACGAAAGTCTTCGAATAAAGGGCCACCTAGCCCTCGGCGAGGATGAAATTATGCGGTTATTGGAAAAAGAAAATTAGGGGAACTCGACGAATCCCCCCGACGCGATTATCCGGTAAGGCGATAGAAAAACATGGTTACCGATCGCCTTCGTTAGCTCCCCCCTGAAAACCCATCTGCCGCCAGGCCTCGTAAGCGACGATCGCAACAGCGTTGGAAAGGTTGATGCTGCGACTTCCGAAGCGCATCGGGATCCGCAGCAGATGCTCTTGCGGCAGGCTGCTGCGTATGGTCGTCGGCAGACCTCTGGTTTCCGGGCCAAACAGGAGATAGTCCCCCGGCGCGTATTCAACATCCGTATATCGGACAGCCCCTTTGGTACTGAAGGCAAACAGGCGACCAGGTGTCGCTGTTTCCTGGAAACTGGAAAAATCCAGATGCTCCCGTACCCGGGCCAGTCGGTGATAGTCCAGGCCCGCCCGCCGCAGCGCCTTATCACTCAATTCGAAGCCGAGCGGGTGAATCAAGTGAAGCTGGGCCCCGATGTTGGCGACCAGGCGAATTACATTCCCTGTATTCGGTGGGATTTCCGGCTCATAGAGCACAATATGAAGGTTGTTGCCAGGCACTATCGACTGCTCCATTGGGCATAGATATCTGCCTCTTCGACAGAGTTATTCCTTCCGCAAGTTATGACAGAGTATGATACCGACGGTTGAAGGCTGAGTATCTCTTTCACCCGCAAAGCGGCAGAATCGAGCAACCAGACCGATACTGAATATCCTTAACGGAATCCTAACATGACCACCACCGACTCGCCCCTTGCCGTCAACTTCTGCGGATTGAACTTCAACACGCCACTGGTGTTACTTTCCGGCTGCGTCGGATTCGGCGATGAATATACCCGGGTCAAGGGTTTTTCCAACCGGCAGAGCGGGGCCGTCTGCCTCAAGGGAACGACGCTAGAACCGCGCCTGGGCAATCCGCCCCACCGGGTATACGAGACCCCGGACGGCATGCTCAACGCCATCGGCCTGCAGAATCCGGGGGTAGATAAGGTGGTCGACGAAATCCTGCCGACGCTCGATTTCGGAGAGACACGATTCATCGCTAATGTTTCCGGTTCCACGGTGGAAGAATACGAGCAGGTAACCCGCCGCTTCGACGACTCCCCGATCAACGCTATCGAGATCAATATCTCCTGTCCCAACGTGAAAGAGGGCGGTGTCGCTTTCGGTAATGACCCTGAGATGTCGGCCCGGGTTGTTGCGGCTTGCCGGCGGGCGACCGATAAGCCGTTGATCACCAAACTATCCCCGAATCAGACCGATATTGCTGATAATGCCCGCCGCTGTATCGAGGCAGGAAGCGACGCCTTCGCGGTGATTAACACCTTGATGGGGATGGCCATCGACATCGAGAGCCGGTCACCTTTCATCGGTAACAACCAGGGCGGCCTCTCCGGACCCGCGATCAAGCCCGTTGCACTGCTGAAGGTCCATCAGGTCCACCAGGTATGCAGAGACCACGGGATCCCGATCATAGGACAGGGAGGTGTCACCAGCGCCGAAGATGCCCTGGAGTTCCTGATAGCCGGCGCCGCTGCGGTGGGCGTGGGCACCGCCCTGTTCTACGATCCCCTGGTGTGCAGCAAGATCAACCAGGGTATCATCAAGTATCTTGAGCGCCATGGGTTACAATCGGTAATGCAGCTGACGGGAAGCCTGCGCCTCAATGCCCCGTCTACTGTCCGCTGTGGCTGCTGAGCTGGAAGCCGGCCTGCTTGATCGAATAGAATTGAGATCCCAGATCGGTGCTTTGTGGGCATCAAGATTCGAACCGCTCTGCCGCTATTTTTTTGGCTGAGGGAACCTCGATTAGATTCTGCAGGTCCGAGAAGCCAAGGAAATTTTGTTGGATGGAGCCCAGCGAAGGCTCTCCTATCATGGGTAACGAATGGCGCGAAAAGCGATGACGACGGATACATTCTTTTCAACCCTGGATATCGAGACGCTTCGATCTTTTACGCTACTGCATGCGATGAGCAACGCGCAGCTGGAGCGGATTGTCAGTTCCGTTGAGATAGAACAGGCCCCTGCCGGACACCTGCTGTTAAAGAGGGGCAGCCGAGACGAATACAGTTTTCTGCTACTGGATGGACACATCCGTCTGCGCGCCGAAGATGGCAAGATCAATGACGTAAGATCCAGCGATCCCTCGGCCAAGAACCCCATTTCCCAGCTTACTCCGCGCCGCTATGATGTCGTATCGGTTACACCGGTACGCTTCCTGCGCCTCAGCAACACGCTGCTGAAGGAACTGACCAGCAGCCGGACAACGGCCGCAGGCGGTGGTGATCAGGATTATCAGGTCAGCGGCGAACAACAGGAAGAGTCTACGGCCTTCGAGAATCAGATCTCCGATCAGTTCCTGGATGATCTGAAAAAAGACCAGCTGCAGTTGCCCAGCCTGCCGGAGGTCGCGGTCCGTATCGGACATGCGCTCGCTGACAACACCAGCGATGCGGTTACCATTGCCGAGATGATCCAGACCGATCCGGTGATCACGGCCAAACTAATCAAGGCGGCCAACAGCGCCCTGTACGGCCGGCGTACACCGGTGGAAACCTGTGCCGGCGCCGTGATCCGCCTCGGCGGGGATGTCACTCATAAACTGATTGTCTCGTTTACCGCCAGGGAGCTCTTCAATTCAGAATCCGCTCTGCTGCAACGGCGAATGCAGGAGTTGTGGAGGCACAGTACTCAGGTGGCAGCCATCTGTTTTGTCCTGGCCAAACACGATTCACGCTTCGACCCTGAACGTGCCATGCTCATCGGCCTGCTGCATGATATCGGGGTTGTGTCGGTACTCAACTACGCCCAGGGTTTCCCCATGGAGTCGCGACAACCGGAGGCCATTGACCAGGCCATCAAACAGCTGCGCGCCCAGACCGGCAGTATGATCCTTCGCAGCTGGGGTTTCCCGATGGAGTTCGTGATCGCCGCGCTGGAAGGAGAAGACTGGCATCGGGACAAAGGATTGACACCCGATTACTGTGATCTGGTGATTATCGCCCAACTGCACAGTTTCATCGGCACCGAGCATGCCCTGGCGGTACCGGCCATCAATGAGGTTCCGGCTCATGCGCGCCTGGCCCTGGGTGAGCTGACTCCGAAGATGACACTCAAAATCCTGGACGAGGCGCGGGATCAAATCGCCCATGCCGAGGCATTACTCAACTCCTGATCCGGCGGCATGGATCTTAATCTCCGCTTTCAACACCCCTGGAAGGTAACAACGTCCCAGGCACGGGAGATTCAGCAGCAACTCCGGGATCGGGTAGAGACCGAAGATCGATTGGACGTCATTCAGCTGGTGGCCGGCATAGATGTTGGCTTCGAGCAGCGGGGGTTGATCACCCGCGCCGCTGTGATACTGCTTCGCTTCCCCTCCCTGGAACCGGTTGAACAGGCTCTCGTCAGGGTTCCCACCAACTTTCCTTATGTCCCTGGACTGCTCTCATTTCGCGAAGTACCGGCCGTGCTGGATGCCATGCGGCGACTCAAGCAGCGACCGGACCTACTGCTCTGTGACGGACAGGGCGTAGCCCATCCCAGGCGATTCGGAATCGCCTGCCATCTTGGGGTACTGACCGATATTCCCTCCATTGGCGTGGCAAAATCCCGTCTGCTGGGCAGCCATGGCGAGCCGGCGGTGGAAAAAGGCAGCTGGGTGCCTTTGATGGACCATCAGGAACGGATCGGTGCGGTGCTGCGCACCCGTAGCGGGGTGAAACCGCTGTTTATCTCCAGCGGGCACAGGATCAGCTTGGTGACAGCGACCAAATATGTCCTCAACTGTACCACTCGCTTCCGGCTGCCGGAAACCACCCGCTGCGCCCACAAACTGGCCTCGGGCTAAAACTGTAAATCTCCCAGGCAACGGACAGGGCTGCTATGGTTCCGTGCGTATATGTTCGATGTAATGGGGACGGTCTTCCATCTTCAGGCTTACGGATTCCGCCTCCACCACCAATCGCTTATCTGTACCCTCGAAGCAAAGGTCGCAATGGGCCCTGCCTCGGCTGTCGAGGGGGATGGGTATCATGTCCCGGTAGGTATAGATGTTCTCAGCAACATCCCCCCCGGCACACACACAGGGACATTCGGGGGGCATACCCTCTACTAATCGGGCCGCCTCGAAAACCAGTTCCCCTGCTTGCCACCAGCGGGTCCGCTCCGCCGATCCACTCATGGTCTTGACAATAATGGCGCGGGAAAATCGAACTACCACCCGGTCTTCTTCGACTTGAATGCTCTCTACATTGGAGCCGCTCAATTCGATACTACTGCTGTTCATCGATTGCTCCTAACTAAGCTACCAAAGATTTTTTTACACAGCCGACATCCATGGTATCAGGTGTTGCTCTCTGAAAGGCCGGCATTTGCCCACAGGCAGGTATCAGGGGGACTCCAGAGGACCCTATCGGTGAGTCTTGGCTCGGATCAATTGACGAGCGACGCATCGAATTTTCGATTCTTCAGATTTGAGCGCTGTTGCCTTGCTCTTCTACCCCCAGATCCAGCTCCTTGATCTTGCGGGTCAGGGTATTTCTTCCCCAGCCAAGCAGCTTGGCCGCGTCCTGACGCCGGCCACCGGTCTGTTCCAGCGCCGTTTCTATCATAATGGTCTCGAATGCCGGCGTCGCCTCGTCCAGCAGATTGTGCCGCCCCTTCTGCAACTGCTGTCGGGCCCAGGCCTTGAGGGCATTGCGCCAGTCACCACTCCCCTCCTCGCTGATCTCTCGCCGACTCAACTCCGGCGGCAGGTCTTCGACATGCACCTCGTCGCTGGAGGCCATTACCGTCAGCCAGCGGGCGGTATTCTGCAACTGGCGCACATTGCCCGGCCACTCCAGTTTTTCCAGCTCTGCAAGCGTTTCCGGACGCAGCCGCTTGGTCTCAACCCCCAGCTCCACCGCCGCCGCCGAGAGAAAATGTTCCATCAACGGCCCAATATCCTCCTGGCGCTCGCGCAGCGAGGGGATATGAATCCGGATCACGTTAAGGCGATGGAACAGATCCTCCCGAAATCCGCCCTCCTTCACCAGTTGTTCGAGATGCTGATGGGTAGCGGCGATGATGCGAACATCCACCTTCACCGGTTCATGTCCTCCCACCCGGTAGAACTCGCCATCCGCCAGAACCCGAAGCAGACGGGTCTGCAACTCAGCCGGCATGTCCCCGATCTCATCCAGGAATAGGGTGCCGCCATCTGCCTGTTCAAAACGCCCGACTCTCTGAGTTTGCGCGCCGGTAAAGGCACCCCGCTCGTGCCCGAACAGTTCGGACTCCATCAGATCCCTCGGTATCGCTGCCATGTTCAGGGCGATAAATGGCTGTCCTGCCCTGGGACTATGGCGGTGCAGGGCCTGGGCTACCAGCTCTTTGCCGGTGCCGGATTCGCCGTTTATGAGTACCGTGATGTTGGATCGGGCCAATCGTCCGATGGCGCGAAACACCTCCTGCATGGCGGCTGCTTTTCCAATGATTTCAGGACTGCCTTTTACCGAATGCAGCACCTCGGTTCTTACCACATGACTTTTACGGCAGGCCCGATTGACCTGTTCCACCGCCTCATCCACATCGAAGGGTTTCGGCAGGTATTCAAACGCACCGCCATGAAAGGCGGCCACCGCGCTGTCCAGGTCCGAATGTGCGGTCATGATGATCACCGGCAGATCGGGGTAGGCCCGGTTGATATGATCAAGTAGCGCGAGTCCATCCATGCCCGGCATACGCACGTCGGACACGATGGCGTCCGGCTGGCCGCGGGAAAGGGCATCCATAATGCCATCGGCACTGGGAAAGGAGCTCACCTCCATACCAGCCTTCTGCAGGGCTTTTTCCAACACCCAGCGGATGGAACGATCGTCATCGATAATCCAGATTCGGTCACTTCTTGACATTTGGATTCTCCACCGGAAGCAACACTCTGAAGACGGTCTGACCCGGTTTACTGTCGCATTCGATCAAACCTCCATGCAGGTTGATGAGTGACTGGGAAATGGACAGACCCAGGCCCATGCCGCCGTCACTGGCTGTCACCATGGGGTAAAAAAGTGTATCCAGTATCTCCTCGGCAACGCCTGGCCCGTTGTCCTCGATTTCAATCATCGCTACTAAACGGTGCCGTTGATTGCCAATGGTGATCTGTCGCAGAATACGGCTGCGCAAGATAAGCTGCGGATTCTGCTCTCCCTCCAGGGCGCGGGCCGCATTGCGCACGATATTGAGCATCGCCTGGATAATGCGGTCGCTATCCGCATACAGTTCGGGGATGCTTGGGTCATAATCCCGAACCACCCGCACACGCTTCCCCGACTCCGCAAGTACCAGATTTCTGACCCGTTCCAACAAACTGTGAAGATTTACCTGCTCCAGCCGGGGAAGCCTGTTAGGACCCAATAAGCGATCTACCAGCGACTGCAGCCGATCCGCTTCGGAGATAATTATCTGGGTGTATTCGTGGAGGGACGGGTCCACCAACTCGCGCTCCAGCAGTTGGGCCGCCCCACGCAATCCGCCCAGCGGATTCTTTATCTCGTGCGCCAATCCCCGGATAAGCCCCCTCGTTGCCTGATGCTGAATCAGCCGGTGCTCTTCCCGACTGATGCGCAGCTGGCGGTCGATCTGCTGAATCTCTACCAGCAGACCCTTCTCGCCGTCCTGCTCACTCAACGGAATCACGGTGCAGTCGACCGTCACTGTACGATCCCCGGGCAAGGGCATGTTGATTTCTCTTTCGGTAAAGGGGTGGCCCGACTGCAGGGCCCGGTTGAGATTTTTCTCAACCATTTCCGCCGGACAGTGAATCAGCGACCCTGCTGGCAGCCCTTGCATATGGCGTGCACTTATCTGGAACAGCATTTCGGCGGCAGGATTCATATAGCGCAGCCGCAAATCCGGATCGAATAGCAGGACAACACTGTTCAGGTTGTCCAGAATCCTCTGGGCGTAGTCACACAAAGAGGTGAATCGACTAGTCATTAAAAATTAGTTGAGAGCAAGAACTACACCAAGTTTGAAAACTATCAGGCGATTTCGAAAAAAGTCTCTGATCCCAGGGGTTTTCCTGTTCCTGCAGCAGAGAGAAGGCCGTAAAGCAATTGGATACCACGGGCACTTACGCACTAATATAGTGCATAAAGGCAGGGCTCACTGTCGATTTTTATCTGGCGCGGGGGGGGAAGGGTCGATAGTTTGGGCGAAAATCGGGAGCATAAGGGTTGTCATCGGGGCGGTCCGGCCGTGGACGGACGGTATTCTCCGAGCCCTCGCCCTGTTCCTCACCATCCTGATCCTCGTCGCCGTCACCCGGGGGCCGCGGTCTCTCCGTTTCCTCGCCCTCCCCCGAATTCGGACGCTCCGGCAGTTGAACAGGCCTTCCCGGGTAACTAAGCAGGGAGATCTTGCGCAGGAAAAAGGTGATGGCAGCGGAACGAATCAGCTCCTTCCCGGCCTGATCCACTACCGCAACCTGCAACGTATGGGTACCACGCTCTACGTTCTGTAGAGTTATCTGAGAGTTGGTATGTTCCCCGCTGACTACGGTCCCGTCGAGGAAGAGGCGGAATCTATCGCCTTCGTTCAGGGCAGGCTGGACACTGATAGCGACATTCACATGCTGTTCGTTGGAGTGGATAGTCTCCTCATCGCCCGGACCGGAGATAGAAAGGCTTTCATAAGCGACAGCGCTCGCTGTTGCGCCGCCGGTTGACCTGCCGGTCGCCTTTTTCTGCGCCGCAGGCGGGGTATAGATGGAGCTCTTGGGCAGTTCGATCTTTTCTGCGCCGGGCATACGCTGATCGGAGTAATGCACCTCACCGGTCTGATCTACCCATTTGTAAACGGCACTTGAGACTACACAGGGAAAAACGAGGAACAGCAGCAGAGACCAGGTTTTTTGCATAGAGATGAGCATAGCCCAGGCATCGGACTACAACAATATACGGTATGGATAAGCTGTCATTTATAGGCGATGAACGTAACATTTTAAAAAAAAAGCGCCCCTCCCGGGGCGCTTGAAAACCAAAACAGGGCCGCTCGATCAGAGGCTGAAGTACATATCGAATTCCACCGGATGCGTCGTCATCCGCATACGGGTCACCTCTTCCATTTTCAAATCGATGAAACCATCTATCAGGTCATCACTGAATACACCTCCCGCGGTAAGAAACTCACGATCCGCATCCAGCGAATCGAGTGCCTGATCAAGACTATGGCAAACGGTTGGGATATTGGCTGCCTCTTCCGCCGGCAAATCATAGAGGTCCTTGTCCAGCGCCTCACCCGGGTGGATTTTGTTCTGTATTCCATCCAGCCCCGCCATCATCATGGCAGAAAAGGCCAGATACGGATTAGCGGTCGGATCCGGGAAGCGCACTTCGATCCGGCGGGCCTTCGGGCTTGATACCCACGGAATCCGGATGGAAGCGGAACGGTTACGGGCCGAATAGGCCAACATCACCGGGGCCTCGAAACCAGGTACCAGTCGCTTGTAGGAATTGGTGGATGCGTTGGTGAAGGCGTTCAGGGCACGGGCGTGTTTGATGATGCCTCCGATGTAATAGAGGGCGGTCTCGGACAAACCTCCATATTGATTGCCGGCGAAGACGTTCTCGCCTCCCTTGGCAATGGACTGATGCACGTGCATGCCGGAGCCATTGTCACCTACCAGCGGCTTGGGCATGAAGGTGACGGTTTTGCCGTAGGCGTGGGCCACATTCCAGATCACATATTTCATGATCTGGTTCTGGTCGGCTCGCTTGACTAATGTGTCGAACTTAGTGCCGATCTCACACTGACCGGAAGTGGCCACCTCATGATGATGCACCTCCACCGGCACCCCCATTTCTTCTAGGGCAAGACACATGGCTCCACGGATGTCATTCAGGGAATCAACTGGAGGAACGGGGAAATAACCACCCTTGGTGGTGGGGCGGTGACCAATATTGCCGTCCTCATAAACCCGCTCCGAATTCCACTCGGCCTCTTCCGAGTCGACCTTATAGAAGGCGCCGCTCATGTCGGCACCCCAGCGGACATCGTCAAGGATGAAAAACTCCGGCTCCGGTCCGAAGTAAGCGACATCACCAATTCCGGTGGACTGCAAGTAGGCTTCAGCGCGCTTGGCAACGGAACGGGGATCGCGCTCGTAGCCTTCCATAGTCGTCGGCTCGAGGATGTCACAGCGGATGTTTACTGTGACTTCGTCCGTAAAGGGGTCTATAACCGCACTGTCCTGATCCGGCATCAAAATCATGTCGGATTCGTTGATGCCCTTCCAACCGGCGATGGAGGACCCGTCGAACATCTTACCGTCGGTAAACATCTCTTCATCCATGACGCTTGTCGGCATGGTGACGTGCTGTTCCTTCCCGCGGGTATCGGTAAAGCGTAAATCGACAAACTTCACATCATTGTCTTTGAGCATCTTCAGGACTTTCGAGGCCATTGTATTCTCCAGCAGGATAAATAAATTTCAGGCTGCACTGGCAGCCTCACAATCATCGTTCGCCCAGGCCAATTCGGCCCGGTCGGTAAAGGTCTGAGAATTTTTAGCAGAATCCATGCCATCAACAAAGAGTCAGCGATACCATTGTCCGATCGATACTCTTTGAAAACCTTGCTTTAATCCGTAAAACAAGCTGTTACTAGATTTTGTCAACCCCTTGGGCTGAAACCATTCCCCCTTGCTTCCCTATGAGTATGAAAACACAAGACACAAAGAACGGGCAATAAAGGTGCGTTCATGGCGATCAAGGCACCAAAATAGTGCGTCATCCGAAATAGAGCCGCACCTGTCCGAACTCCGGCAAGGATCCAATCTTCTCCTGCAGCAGATCGCGAAGCTGATCTGTCTGTTCCTGGCTGCGATGGGCGGCCAGTGGAAAATAGACATCCACTTCGATTTTTCCATCCAGGTAGTGCAGCAGCATCCGCTTTCGCCCAGCGGCTTCGGGTACCCCCTGCCAATGCTGTTGCAGGATCTTTTCCGTCGCATCGCGCAGCGGCAAACCTCGGGTGGGGGGTGCTATGTCGTCATCCTCCGGGTCGATGTGCACCGTGACATCAGACACCTCTTCGATCTCCTCCTGTAAACGATCCATGACGGTCTGACTGATGACATGCCCTTCCGATACACTGAGCCGGGGCTGCACCAGCACATGGACATCTACCGACGCTTGACCCCCTAGCTTGCGCGTACGCAGCATATGGATGGCCCGGACACCTCCGATGGATACAATAATCTGGCGGATCCGGTCCACCTGTTCCTGTTCCAATCCCGCGTCCCCCAATTCCTGTATCGCCGGCCATCCCAACTCCCAACCAATACGGGCGATCATCAAAGCAACGCCGGCCGCCGCCAGTGCATCCAGATAGGGAAGTCCAGCCATAGTGCCGCCTACCCCGACCAGGACCACAATGGAAGATACAGCGTCGGAACGGTGGTGCCAGGCGTTGGCTCGCACCATCTCGGACTTGATCCGGCGGGCCACCCGCAGGGTATAGTGATAGAGCCACTCTTTCACCAGGACCGAAAACAGGGCGATGACCAGCGCAACCACCCCGGGTGTCAGCAGTCGGTCAGGACTGAACAATCGGCTGATTGCGTCCCACCCGATGCCCACGGCAACCAATATCAGCAGCGCACCTAAACCCAGCGTGGCCAGGGTCTCGAAGCGACCATGGCCATAGGGGTGTTCAGGGTCCGGATCCTGAGCCGCATGGTGTGCGGCAAACCAGACCAGCGCATCGGATAGCAGATCGGAGAGGGAGTGGATGCCGTCGGCCAGCAGTGACTGTGATTGGCCGAGCCAGCCAAACAGAATTTTCAATGCCGCCAGCAGCAGGTTGAGCACCGCGCCCACCAGAGTTACGCGCCGGGTCTCTTCCAGTCGGTTATTTTGTCTGGCCTCTGGATCAGTCATGCCGTTACTCCTCACCCACTTCAAGAACCACGATATGCTCGTCGCCCTGACTGCGCGTCTCCCTCACTTTGTGACCATTGATCCGGCACCAGGCGGGAATATCGTTCAAGGCGCCTGGATCGGTACAAACCGCCTCCACCAGTGTTCCGGGCCTCAGTTCCGCTACTCGATTCTGCACCAGTATTACCGGCATCGGACAGAGCAGTCGGCGGGCATCTATAATTACCCGGTTCATAAATACCACTCGGCTGGAATCTCTTCCGCCGACAGCGGTTTTACCGCATATCTTCGGTGGTTACCCCCCAGGTCTGTCAGCTCCAGTTCCACCCGTTCGCTGTCCCGACCCTGACTGAAGCGGGCCACCAGGCGGGCTGCCAGTTCAAGATCCGGCTCACTCGGATCCCCATCGATCAGGGCCAGCGGCCCGGGATGACTGAGCGTCTTAAGATGAATGAACTGTTTGCGATAACCCTGCAGGAAGTTTCCTTCACCCTCTTCCCGGGAGACGATCAGCTTGAAGTTGGGGCCGGGCCGCAGATGCCGCCCCACCTTCAGCAACATAATGTCGTCCATTTCGTAGTTCTTGGTACCCCGAGCCCGCCAGAGATCGGCAAGTTTGGCGGAATACTGGGCATCGGTAAGAAAGCAACAACCACCCGCCGGCTGGGCATAGTCCTTAAAACCGAAGCTTCGGGCCAGTTCCATCTGCGGTTTGCGACTGCGACCGGAAAACCCGAACAGCTTCTCTCTATTCACCCATCCCTCACGCTCCGGCCGGGTTAACGGCAGGTTTTTGGCACACAGGGGACGCAGCAACAGGTCGTCGGATCCCGATTCCCGGGAGACTACCGGCATGGTATCCCGGCGTTGAGACATGGGTCGCTGACCCACCACCTCACCCGTGACAATGAAATCAAAACCCTGCTCCAGGATCCATTCATGAGCCTTCCGCACCATGAAGATCTTGCAGTCCAGGCAGGGATTGAGATTAGCGCCATAGCCGTGTTTAGGATTGAACACGACGGCCTTGTACTCCTCCACTATATCGACGATGTGGAGCTTGATGCCCAGTTGCTCTGCCACCCAGAGGGCGTTGTTGCGTTTCGGTTTGGCGCGGTCCTTCTTGCGGATGGCATGCGTGTGCCCCTCCACACAGAAGCCGGTGAAAAAGTTGATGCCTTCGACCTGAACACCCTGTGCCTGTACCACCTTTGCCGCCAGCAGGGAGTCCAGACCTCCGGAGATGAGAGCGATGGCCTTACGTTGTTTACTCATCAACCAACCAAAGTTAAATAAAAATTAAAGCAGGCGCTGTACACATGGGGTCATTATACAGCCCTTCTTCTAGCGAACATCGAAAATGCATCGGCGGCGCGCCAACATCAGAGCCGAGAGTGAGGTGCCCAGGTTAGCCAAATACCCCGCCTGGAGGATATACTTGTGCGCTTTATTTTTACAATGAACAAGGTTGTTACCCCTTGACTACTAAGACGAAAAACAGCAGTGCGGATATATCCACCTTCCAAGGTCTGATTTTCGTGCTGGAACAGTATTGGGCGGAACAGGGCTGTGTCATCCTGCAGCCTTATGATATGGAGATGGGTGCCGGCACCTTTCATACGGCGACCTTTCTGCGCGCGATCGGCCCGGAGCCCTGGAACGCCGGCTATGTCCAGCCTTCACGCCGTCCCACCGATGGCCGTTACGGCGAAAATCCCAACCGCCTGCAACACTACTATCAATACCAGGTGGTGATGAAACCCTCGCCGCTGGATATCCAGGAGCGCTATCTGGGGTCGCTGCGGATGCTCGGCATAGATCCCAAAATACACGATATCCGTTTCGTTGAAGACAACTGGGAATCCCCGACCCTGGGGGCCTGGGGATTGGGTTGGGAAGTCTGGCTAAACGGAATGGAGGTAACCCAGTTCACCTATTTTCAGCAGGTGGGGGGCCTCGACTGCAGACCGGTAACCGGTGAAATCACCTACGGCCTGGAGCGTATCGCAATGTACATCCAGGGGGTGGAAAGCGTATTCGACCTGGTGTGGACCCACGGACCCCAGGGTAGTGTCACCTACGGCGACGTCTTTCACCAAAACGAGGTGGAACAGTCAGCCTACAATTTCGAACATGCCGACGTGGATTTTCTGTTCGGCTACTTCGATCAGTGTGAAAAGGAGAGTAACAAACTGATCGAACTGGGCCTGCCGCTACCCGCCTATGAGCAGGTGCTGAAGGCATCCCACGCCTTCAACCTGCTGGATGCCCGCCACGCCATCTCGGTGACCGAACGGCAGCGCTATATCCTGCGGGTAAGAGCCCTGGCGCGGGCAGTGGCCCAGAGCTACTGCCAGGCCCGGGAACAGCTTGGCTTTCCGATGCTCAACAAGGTTGGGGAGGTGGCCAATGGCTGATCGTGCCGACCTGCTGTTTGAACTGGGCACGGAGGAGTTGCCCCCGGTTGCCCTGAAACGACTTTCCGAGGCCCTGACCCGGGAGTTCACTGCAGGCCTGGATAAAGCCGCCCTGCGCCACGGACAGGTGGAGGCGTTCGCCACCCCGCGGCGGCTCGCCCTGCTGATCGAACAGTGTGACCTGCGGCAACCCGATCGGGAGATCGAACGGCGCGGCCCTGCCCTGCAGGCCGCATTCGATGCGGCGGGTAAACCCACCAAAGCCGCAGAGGGATTTGCTCGCTCCTGTGGCACACAAGTATCTGAGCTGGAGCGGTTGGAAACGAACAAAGGCGCCTGGCTCATGTATCGGCTCAAAGAGCAGGGCAAATCCGCCAGCGAACTGCTGCCGCAGATCGCCGAGACGGCCCTCGACCGTTTGCCCATACCGAAACGCATGCGCTGGGGGGACTCCGACGCCCAGTTCGTCCGTCCCGTCCACTGGTTGTTGTTTCTGCACGGAGAGCAGGTGGTCCCGTGTACCATTCTGGAAACAGAGTCGGGGCGTCTCACCCATGGACACCGATTCCATCACCCCGATGCCATTGAGATCCAGACCCCCAGCGACTACCAGGACAAATTGAGAGATACAGGAAAAGTAATCGCTCACTTCGATAGTCGTCAGGGCAAGATACGGGAACAAGTGAATAAGACCGCCGATGCCCTGGGGGGGAAGGCGGTGATCGATCCTGCGCTACTGGACGAGGTCACCTCCCTGGTGGAATGGCCGGAGCCCATTGCGGCGGGATTCGAAGAACGGTTCCTGGCCGTGCCCCACGAGGCGCTGATCCTGACCATGAAAAAGAATCAGAAGTACTTCCATCTGGTGGATGCGGAAGGACGGCTGATGAACCACTTTATCACCATTGCCAACATCGACAGCCCGACTCCGGAAGCGATCAAAGAAGGCAACGAGCGGGTGATCCGCCCCCGGCTGAGCGACGCCATGTTCTTCTGGGAACAGGACGGTAAACAGAGGTTGGAGGACCGCCTGGAGTCCCTCAAATCCGTCGTCTTTCAGCAGAAACTGGGCTCTATGTACAGCAAGTCCGAGCGGGTCGCGGGACTGGCAGCCCGGATTGCCGAGCGGATCGACGGAGACGTAGAACTCGCCCGCCGAGCCGGCATGTTGAGCCGATGCGATCTGATGACCGAGATGGTCGGCGAATTTCCGGAGATGCAGGGCGTCATGGGGCGCCATCAGGCCGACCGTGACGGCGAGCCCGCGGAGCTGGCACAGGCCATGGATGAATTTTACATGCCCCGCTTCTCCGGTGACCAGCTACCCCAGAGCCCTACCGGCATTGCCATCTCCCTGGCGGAACGAATCGATACCCTGGTTGGCATCTTCTGTATCGGCCAGAAACCCACCGGCGATAAAGACCCCTTCGCATTGCGACGGGCTGCCCTTGGGGCGCTGCGCATCATGCGTGAGCACAGCCTTTCTCTCAACCTGCAGCAACTACTGCAGGAGGCGACATCCGCCTTGGGTAAATTGGTGGAAAACGACCAGCTGGTGCAGGAGGTCTATGATTTCATGCTGGAACGACTCAAAGGGATCTATCTCGAGCTCGGTTTCTCGGTTAACACCTTCGAAGCCGTCGCGGCGGTCAGACCAGACAGCATTGCCGATTTCGACCGACGCATCCAGGCAGTGGTAGCATTTGAGCAACTGCCGGAGGCGGAATCCCTGGCCGCCGCCAACAAACGGATACGCAATATTCTTCGAAAGGCCGGGGAGCTGCCGCCGGATGCGGTGGATCCCGACCTGTTCGAGGGGGACGAAGAGAGGGCCCTGCATGATCAGATCACAGCGAAACGGGAACAGGTGAAATCCCTGCTGCAGGCATTGGACTACGAGGGGGTGCTGATCTCTCTGGCGGAGTTGCGGCATCCGGTGGATCACTTTTTCGATCAGGTCATGGTGATGACGGAGGATACAGCCGTCCGGCGCAATCGCCTGGCCCTGTTGGACCGACTTGGCGCTCTGTTTCTCGGCGTAGCGGATATTTCCCGTCTGCAATAGCTGGGATATATAGAGGGGAAAACGATCGGCCTTGTCCGTTGCTACCCGTAGCACCTACCTGGTCCGGACATGCACGGAAACGGACAGGTGGTTTCCAATTCTTTTTAATCCCGCGACAAGGCCTTGCCATCAAACACCCGGTGTGACCCGACGATGAGTAACGACCGACCACAAGACTCCTGGAAAGCCATGATGCAGGCAGTGCAGGCATTCCATGACAAACACCAGTTTAAACAGACCGGCGGCGAGGAGATGACCTATCGCATTGCGCTGATGGCTGAGGAACTCGGCGAGATATCGTCCTGTGTCACCAAAGGCAAATCTTCCCAGGTGCTGGCCGAAGAGGTGGCAGATCTGCTGATCCTGGTATTGGGTACAGCAATCGCCCAGCAGTTCGACCTCAACCTGGCCTTCTGGGAAAAGATGGAAAAGCTGATGCAGCGGGAGTCCCGGATGATCGACGGCCGGATCCGTGTCTCCGAGTTTAGAGATATGGAATAAGTAAGTAAGTATTCACTATCAATCACGCACCACGACAAAGGAAATATAAGGGGGTTTTTAATGGTTTTTGCCCGATCCCTCATCTTTTTCGCCGGTCTGATTTTAACCACCGCATTCTTTGGTTTGCTATTGGCGATAGGAGGATTTTTTATTCCTTCCAACTGGGTGGGGGCTGTCGCAGGGGCCTGGGGCATCAGCAATCTGAAACTCTTGAAATGGATCTGTGGCTTGGATTATCGGGTGAAGGGGGCGGAAAACATCCCGCCTGAAAACACGATAGTCCTGAGCAAACATCAATCCGCCTGGGAGACCATTGCCCTGCGTTGGCTGCTTCCTTTTAATCAGTCATGGGTACTGAAAAGGGAACTGATGTGGATCCCCATCTTTGGCTGGGCCCTGGCCGCGGACAAGGCGATCGCCATCGATCGCAAAGCGGGTAGAAAGGCCGCCCGACAGGTAATCGAACAGGGCATCCGGCGCCTGGAAGACGGACGAACCGTGATCATCTTTCCGGAAGGAACCCGAGTAGCTCCGGGCGAGCGAAAAAAATACGGCATTGGGGGCGCCCTGCTGGCACAGAAGTCCGGCTACCCAATCCTTCCCATTGCCCACAATGCCGGGCTCTTCTGGCGTCGCCGCAGCCTGAAAAAATATCCGGGAACCATCCAGGTGGTCATAGGACCGCTGATTGCACCCGACGGATTAAGCGCCGCTGAAATCAATCGGCAAGTGGAAGAATGGATAGAAACCACCGTTGAGGAACTGTCCATTGACAGCAGCGGCCGGGCTTGAGACCAGCAGTTCTCCACCTATTTTGGAACAGGAATTTTCAATAGCATCTATACCAAAATAAAAAAACCCGGCTCTTTGGCCGGGTCGAATATTGTTAGAAAAATTCTTATTCTTAAACTCGAATATTTCTTCTCCTGGCAGCCCCGATACCGGCCAAACCCAGGCCCAACAGTGCGAGGGTGGCTGGTTCAGGGACAGCGCCTATTGGGTCAAAAGAATCTCTATATTCCCAACTGACGATATCATGGTTCGCATAAGCGGCACCTGTACCCGCAGTAAACCCTACGAAAGCCGTCGACGTGCCGATTATGGATGGCAAATCAAGGGCCAAACTCAAGATGGAACTGCTTGGTCGGAGCCCCGTTTGATTGGCCCGTAGTTCAATTGTAGTGCCGTCGTAATCTATCCATGCGGTCCAGAGGTTGCCATCATCCCACTGCGGGCTAACAGCAACTGTGGCTATTGAGGTCATGTTCCCATTGGTATCAATACCCGCGTGGTTGCTATCGGGATCCCACCCATTCCACCAGTTGTCAAACTCTACTCCTACGCTCGGAGTAATCCCCTGATACCCCATACCTCCACCGCTGCCCCCAATGCTCGAACTGACTGGCTGAATTACAAAAACGAGCCCATCGGCTCCGGTTTGACCGAAGGCGTCAGTGATACCCCCCGGATTGGTCAGGCGGAATTCAAAAGAGGTGCTAAAAGAGCCGGCATTAATGGTTGTGTCGCTGAACGCACTGCCGGATTGGCCGGTCGTGGCGGGCACCAAGCGAAGCACGGGATTTGGATCTATACCGTTGTTAATGTTCCCTGCCACACTGCCATTCAATACCAGGCCGGCAGTGTCGGAAAAATCGCTATAGGTTACCACTGTTGCTGCCGCCTGAGTGGCAAACAAACTCAGCGCGCCGGCAATCGCAAATTTTGAAAATGCAGTTCGTTCCATGAGATCATCTTATGTCTGTTATTTTATTTCAATAACATCATGCAAAATCTGTTCCATAAAATCTATTCAATTGATTAGTAACATAATTGTTTTGTCTGGGAGATACTAACAGGCAAGGATTGTAAAATATTCTGACATCGATAGTCGTCACTTAATTCAACCCTCGGTTTCGCAATAGAATAGAGGGCACTTCGAAAAAACCCTCCCTGGGGTTTTTCGATACGGTGATCGAAAAGCGCGATTTCCGACCACCACACGAGCATCTCGAATAAAACGAAGGAAGATTGAATAGGCTACCCGTACGGCCTGAGAGGAATCATCCTCCAAAGAGTAGGAAGCCAAATTTGTCATCTCATCAGACAACGGGCTGAAATCGGGACGACTGCTCCTTCGCCATGTGTTCGTATGTGTCCCAGCGGAGGTCCACCAGTTCCTGGGCCACCTGCATCAGATGTTCGGCCTCCTCGGGATTGGTTTTGGTCAGAATTTTGTAGCGCATTTCGTTGTAGGCGTATTCTTTCAGAGAGATTCGGGGTCGAGGAGAATCGAGCACGAATGGTTTCTGCCCAGCCTTACGCAATTGAGGATTGTATCGAATCAGCGGCCAATAGCCGCTTTCCACCGCCAGCTTCTGCTGCTCCAGGCCTTTGCGCAAATCATAGCCGTGGGCGATACAGTGGCTGTAGGCGAGAATCAGGGAGGGTCCCTGGTAGGCCTCGGCCTCGCGCATGGCAGTCAGGGTCTGCTGGGGATTGGCGCCCATGGCGATTTGGGCCACGTAGACATTGCCATAGGATATGGCCTGCATCGCCAGATCCTTCTTACCGATGCGTTTACCAGCTGAGGCGAACTTGGCGGAGGCCCCGGTGGGGGTCGCCTTCGACATCTGACCACCAGTGTTGGAATAGACCTCGGTATCCAATACCAATACGTTTATATTCCGCCCGCTGGCCAATACATGGTCCAGTCCCCCCGAGCCGATATCGTAGGCCCATCCATCGCCGCCAACCAGCCAGATACTGCGTCGGATGAGGTGATCGACAATTGAAAGCAAATCATTGGCCTTCGGATGGTCAAGAGTCTGAAGCCGTTCCTTGAGCTGCCCCACCCGCTTGCGGTGAGCCCGGATCTCGGCCCCGATCCGCTGCTGGGAATGGATCAGGGACTCGGCACAGTCATTTTCCAGATAAGGGGACAACTCACGCAACAACTGCTTGGCGAGGTCCATGTGCTGATCAGCGGCGATACGCATGCCGAGCCCGAATTCGGCATTGTCCTCAAACAGGGAGTTTGACCAGGCGGGCCCCTGTCCATCCTTGTTCTTTGTCCAGGGCGTAGTCGGCAGGTTGCCACCGTAGATCGAGGAGCAGCCAGTTGCATTCGCTACCAGCAACCGGGGTCCGAACAACTGAGAGAGCAACTTGACGTAGGGTGTTTCCCCGCATCCGGCACAGGCCCCTGAGAATTCGAACAGGGGCTCCAGAAACTGGGCACCACGTACCGAGGAAAAATCGATCACCGCCCGAGGAGTGACCGGCAGTCGTTCGAAAAATTGTACGTTCTCCCGACCATTTTCCAGCACGGGGCCCTTCGGTCTCATATTGATCGCCTTGACCGCCCTGTCCTTCGGGCTCTGGACCGGACAATCCTCCACGCAGAGTCCGCACCCGGTACAGTCTTCCAGATAGATCTGCAGTGTATAGCGGGTTTCAGGAAAACCTCTGGCGCTCACTTCGACCGAACGAAACTGTTCAGGTGATCCGGTCAAAGCACTCTCATGATAGAACTTGGCGCGGATCACGCTGTGAGGGCATACGAAACTGCAGTTGCCGCATTGGATACATAGATCCGGTTCCCAGACCGGCACAAAATCGGAAATGTTCCGTTTCTCCCACCGGCTGGTGCCACTGGGATAGGTACCATCCACCGGCAGGCTGCTCACCGGCAGTTGATCTCCCTGCCCGCGCAACATGACCGCCGTGACATCCTGCACGAAAGCCGGGGCTTCAGCGGGAACCACTGGATCCAATTCCCTTTCGCTGCTGAGTTTAGCGGGGAGGTCAACCTGGTGCAGATGATTCAAAGCCGCATCCACCGCTTTGAAGTTCTGTTCGATAACCGTCCTACCCTTGGTGAAATAGCGCTATTTCACCAAGGGTAGGACGGGTATTGAACAGAACTTCAAAGCGGTGGGGCTGGGCTTGAATCATCTGCACCAGGTTGACCTCCCCGCTAGAACTTGGCGGCGAAAGGGTCCCCGCTGAAGCCCGGCTTTCGTGCAGAGTCCGCGCCGTCATGTTCAGCGGGCAGGGGAATCAACTGCCGGTGAGCAGCCTGCCCCAGTGATGGTCCCTCTGCAAGTGGCACCACAGCCGGTGGGGAGAAACGGAACCCTTCCGATTTTGTGCCGGTCTGGGAACCGGATCTATGTATATGCGGCTGACGTCATGCCCTCACAGCGTGATCCGCGCCCACTGAGGACCGTGCTTTGACCGGATCACCTGGGAGCCGTTCGGTCGAAGATGGTTTTCCTGAAACCCGCTATACACTGCAGATCTATCTGGAACTTTGTACCGGGTGCGGACTCTGCCGTGGATCTGCGTCCCAAGCCCGAAGGGCCGGGCCGTCAAGGCGATGGACTGTGAGACCGAAGGGCCCCATATGAAATGGTCGGGAGAACGTACAATTTTTCGAACGAGAATTGCATCCCTCGGGCGGTGATCGATTTTTGGCCTCCGTAGTGATCCTGTTGGAGATGCTAAGACGATGCGGAGACGCCTACGTCAAGTTGCTCTGCTCAGTACTGGTGGCCGAATGCAACTGGCTGCTCCTGTCTACGGCCACGACTGCTCCCGAGAGCTACGCCCTGGACAAAGAACAAGGATGGACGGGGCCCTGCCTGGTCAAACTCCCCCTGTTTGAGGACGATGCCGAATTCGGGCTCAGGCGTATCAGCCGCTGATCAGCACATGGACCTCGCCAGCATGCTGCTTATCTGGAAAATGCAGTGCTCTGCCGTCCCTGATCCATTCCCAGCAGCGGATGGGGGCCATCCGGGCTCACCGCAAGCGGGTGGGGCAGCTCAAGGAACGGCTTCAGATTTTTGACCATCCGAAGGCCGCATTTTGCAATTGTCGATCACCTCATCCGACGGCCGTATCTGGCTGGTTGTGGATAGGCCTGGCTGTCGACGGCGGAGATATAAATGTGGATACCGAGGTCGACGCTGGGTGGTCGTGTCGCGAGGAACCCCACCGGGGCCCTCGCCAAGTTCACCAACTGCATCGGTAAGAAGGGGTAGTGCCAGTCCCTATGGCAATGTCTACGTGGCCCAAATCGCCATGGGCACCAATCGCGAGGCCGAGGCCTACCAGACGTTCTCCCTGATTCTCGCCTACGGCCTGTATCGCCCAGCTATGATTTGCGCAAAGCAGAGCTGGGCGGTGAAAACAGCTATTCGGCAGCTGATTCGATACAATCCTCAATTGCGTAAGGCTGGGCAGAGACCATTGGCGCCTCGATTCTCCTGGACCCGAATCTCTCTGAAGGATACATTTCTAACCAAAAATGCCGAGGAGGGCAAACGTCTGATGCAGGTGCGGCCCAGGAACTGGTGGCCTCCGGCTGGGACACGTCGAAGGACACCAATCAGCAGGAGCAGTCGGTCCCGGAAACTCAGCCCGTTGTCTGATGAGATGAGTTGGCTTCCTACTCTTTTGGAGGATGATTCCTCTGCAGGCCGGGTGCGGGTAGCCTATTCAAATCTCCCTTCGTTTTATTGCGATGCTGTGTGGTGGGTGTGCGGAAATCACACTTTTCGAGGATCGTATCGAAAAACCCCATGGAAACTGAATACAAAGGTAATAAACGACTATCGATGTCAGAATATTTTACGATATATATTCCATATTCTCCCAGAAG
>CAWGCA010000027.1:0-32994 GCA_963820955.1 uncultured Gammaproteobacteria bacterium
TGGTGCCAAGGTAACCCCCGAGAGTATCGACATGACCTCCCTCACCACATCAGCCGAGCAGGCCGCGGCAGAGCAAGAGCAAGCACTTACTACGGCGGAGAGCAAAACGCCCCCTGGTACGGCTAGAAGGGAACAGGCCGAGGACGAAACCGAAGCGACAAATACGGCAGCGGCGAAAACGCCTTGAGCTAGGGGGCCAGCATGTTCTCAAAATTCTTCATCGAACGCCCCATCTTCTCCGGCGTCATCTCGATCGTGATCGTGATCGCCGGGGCGGTATCTGTGTGGCCTCCTGCCGGTCGCCCAGTACCCCGAGATCGCGCCGCCGACGGTCGAGGTCAAGGCCACCTACCCGGGCGCCAATGCCGACGGTGGTGGCGGAAACCGTTGCCGCCCCCATCGAGCAGGAGGTCATCGGTGTCGAGAACATGATCTACATGTCCTCGGTCAGCGCCAGCGACGGCTCCTACACGCTGACCGTGACCTTCGAGGTCGGCACCGATCTGGACATGGCCAGTATCCTGGTGCAGAACCGGGTCACCCTGGCAGAGCCCAAGCTGCCGGAAGAGGTCAAGCGCCAGGGGGTCAACACCAAGAAGAAATCCCCCAACATCATCCTGATCGCCTCGCTGTCCTCGCCAGACGACCGCTTTGACGAGCTCTATATGAGCAACTACGCGACCCTGCGTATCAAGGATACCCTGAGCCGCATCACCGGGCGTCGGCGACGTCGGCATCTATCCGGAGAGCGACTACAGCATGCGCATCTGGCTGGATCCGGAGCAGCTGCAAGTCACGGCAGCATGACGACCGGCGAGGTGATCGCGGCCATCCGCGAGCAGAACGTCCAGGTGGCCGCCGGGCAGATCGGCCAGCCACCGGCGCCGGCCGGGGCCAGAGTTTCCAGTACACGGTCAACGTGCTCGGCCGGCTGACCGACGTCGAGCAGTTCGAGGACATCATCGTCAAGACCGGCGAAGGCGGGCGCATCACCCGGCTCAGGGACGTGGCCCGTGTCGAACTGGGCGCCAAGGTCTACGACATCACCTCGCGACTGAACGGCGCACCCTCGGCCAGTATCGCCGTCTACCAGCTGCCCGGCTCCAACGCCCTGGAAGTGTCTAAGCAGGTCCGCGCCGCCATGGAGGAGATGAGCGAATTCTTCCCGGAAGGCCTGGAGTACTCCGTCCCCTACGACACCACCATGTTCGTCAATGCCTCGATCAAACAGGTCTACATCACCCTGGTCGAGGCGGCGCTGGCTGGTATTTCTGGTGCTGTTCCTGTTCCTGCAGGACTGGCGCGCCACCCTGATTCCGGCGGTCACCATCCCGGTGTCGCTGATCGGCACCTTGGCGGTCATGCTGGCGATGGGGTTTTCGCTGAATATGCTCACCCTGTTCGGCCTGGTGCTGGCGATCGGTATCGTGGTGGACGACGCCATCGTGGTGGTCGAGGCGACCGTGGCCCACATGGAGCAGCGGGCTGGATCGAAAGGCCGCCGCCATCCAGGCGATGAGCGAGGTCTCCGGGCCGGTGGTGGCAACGACCCTGGTGCTACTGGCGGTATTCGTGCCCGCCGCATTTCTGCCCGGCATCACCGGCGAACTCTACCGGCAGTTCGCGCTTGACCATCGCGGTGGCGACGGTGTTCAGCTCCATCAACGCCCTGACCATGAGCCCGGCGCTGGCTGCGCTGGTGCTGCGTCTGCCGCCGGAGAAGAAAAACGCCTTCTTCCGAGGTTTCGACAATCTCTTCAGCCAGGACCGAAAACGGCTACGCCAGCATGATCAAATCGCTCGTTCGCCGCAGCGGGCTGATGATGGTGTTCGCCGTCGGCCTGGCCGGCTATACCGGCTGGCAGTTCACCCAGCTGCCGACCGGCTTCCTGCCTACCGAAGACCAGGGTTAACCTGCTGGTTCACGTGCAACTGCCCGACGCAGCCTCCCAGGAGCGTACCGGCGAGGTGCTGGACAAGATCGATGCCATCGTTGCCGGAGACCGAGGGCGTGGCGGACTGGGTCATTTTCGGCGGCTTCAACCTGATCGACGGTACCGCCTCTTCAAATACCGCCATCGTCTTCGTCACCCTGACCCCCTGGGAGGAGCGCAAAGACCCGCAGCCTCAGCCAGGAGGCCATCCTGGCCGACCTGCAGCGGGCTTTGCCGCCGATTCGAGGAATCGATCATCTACCCCTTTCTGCCGCCGGCCATCAACGGCCTGGGTGTGGCCGGTGGCTTCCAGTTCCAGCTGGAGGACCGTGGCGGTATCGGGCCTGCAGGAGCTGAACGTCATGCTCGAGGAGATCCTGCAGGACGGCAAGGCACAGAGCGGCATGACCGGGCTGAACTCGACCTTCCGCATCGACGTCCCCCAGCTGTTCGCCGAGGTGGACCGCACCAAGGCCAAGACCCTGGGCATTCCGCTGGACGAGGTGTTCGGCACCCTGCAGGCCTACCTGGGTTCGGCCTACGTCAACGACTTCAACAAGTTCGGGCGCACCTGGCAGGTCAAGGTGCAGGCGGATAACAAGTACCGCATCAAGCCCGAGGACATCCGCCGCCTGGAGGTACGCAACGCCCAGGGTGAAATGGTGCCCTTGGGCACCCTGATCGAGGTGGAGCAGACCGTGGGACCGCAGACCATCCTGCGCTACAACCTCTACCCGACCGCCTCCATCACCGGTGCGGCCGCGCCGGGCTTCAGCTCCGGGCAGGCGCTCAATCTGATGGAACAGCTCGCCGACGAGAAACTGCCCGACCTCCATGGGCTTTGAATGGACCGGCATGTCCTTCCAGGAGAAAACAGGTGGGCTCGGAGGCCATCTTGGTCTTTGCCCTGGCCATCGTCCTGGTGTTCCTGGTGCTGGCGGCCCAGTACGAGAGCTGGAGCAGCCCGGCGGCGGTCATCATGGTGGTGCCGCTGGCGGTGCTCGGTACGGTGGTCGCGGTAATGATGAAGGGCGCCGACAACAACGTGTACACCCAGATCGGCATCACCCTGCTGATCGCCCTGGCCAGCAAGAACGCCATCCTGATCGTCGAATTCGCCATGGCCGAACAGGGACAAAGGGCAAGAGCATTATCGACGCCGCGGTGGATGCCGCCAAGATTGCGCTTCCGCCCGATCCTGATGACCGCCATCTCCTCCATCGCCGGCTTTATGCCGCTGGTGGTCGCCGCCGGTGCCGGCGCCGCCAGTCAGCAGGCCATCGGCACCGCGGTGGTCGGCGGCATGATCGCCGCCACCATCATGTCGGTCACTTTCACGCCGGTGTTTTATGTGGTGATGAAGCGATTGGCAGAGGGTAAAAAAGGCCCCGCTACTGATTCAGAGCCAGCTGCTTGAAATAATCTTCACTAAACAAACTCAGTGCTGTCCCATTAACCTCCAACCGTCATGCCGGACTTGATCCGGCATCCAGTGAACGCATTGAAAAACCTGGATTCCGGACAAGTGCTTCGCACTTTCCGGAATGACGAACATCAGTGTTCAAATTCATGTCTATGTCGCAACTAATCACTATGAAAGAGCTGTCGTATCAATGCGTTCCAGTTATATGTAACGCAACTTAATGGGACAGCACTGAAACAAACTGTCTGTTTTTTACACCAGCGGGTTAACCCATAGTGAGCTGGTGTAACTTTATCAGACAGGCCATTACCATCAGGGCGATACCCCCAATGAATAAGGTTATCGCCTCATATCCGATGACATGATAGCTCCCCAGGATCCGGGCAACGCCCGCAACCAGACAGATCAGCATTCCTAGCAACCCGGTGCCATTACCAAGGATCTCCAGCAGCTTTGCCATATCGTCTCTCCCCAAGTGTTTAGGTTTTGTTCATTATTTCAGTGCAAGTTTAGTACGCTGCGATGCGGCACACAAATGGGGCAGGATCGCCTGATCACCATATTTTGCATGAACACTCCAGCCTGAAGATTCAGCTGTTCCACAACTTTAGGCATCATTCTCTGTTGTAGCCCCTATCTGTGTCCTGGGACTATCGCAACCCAGGAATTTTTTAACTATTCGATCAACCCCAAGCCGAAAAGGCGCAGGGCCCGTAAATAATATTCGTAAACCTGTTCTACCAAGGCCTGTTGACACTATTAGGATATCCATCGACGGAGGCCATTTTTTCTCAGGACAAGACGCCTTCATGGGGAAAAATGGGCCCGTCCCTGCGGATTGGGCATCCGCATAGTGTTAACAGGCCCTAGAAACACTTAGTTACATATTCACCCGTTACAGAAACGATTTGAAACATCCGTTGCGGTCTCAGTCACGGTCGATCAGCAAATTTTCATCTAAATTGTGTCAAGCCAATTCTTTGTAACGCCAGAACATACGATACTAAATCGTGACTGGCCATCCATAGAAAGGCACCTAACCAATAAAAGAGGTGAAGAGTATGAGCATCAACAAACTTTCTCTGAGAGCGCTGGCTGTTTGTGTCATAATTACCGGGCCCGGGCTGTCAATGTCCGGCCCCCGCTCCAACACCATCTCCAGCCTGGACACCAACGAGCAGACGCATCTGGAATTCATGCGCGAAGAAGAGAAACTGGCTCGCGATGTCTACCTTACGCTTGGTACGCTCTACCCAAACAGTCCGGTATTTGGAAAGATTGACGACTCAGAGCAACGCCATACTGATATAGTCAAAGCCAAATTGCTTCAGTATGGAGTAGCCGATCCAAACACCAACGATAATATCGGTGTCTATACCGGTCAGGATTATGGCTGGTACTTCGAAGAGAAATACAAGGCGCTAGTCGAACTGGCTGCTGTCAGCGAACTGGATGCCATGTACGTTGGGGCATTCATCGAAGAGCTGGACATGCTCGACATCAGTCAGTGTCCGAAAGTCATTGTGGAGACTGACAACGCCATTGACGATACGCCCCTATGCGGATTGGTGTATACGGATAAAAAGGATCTTCAGGAAGTCTACTACTCGTTGCTCGATGGCTCGGAGAGTCACCTCCGTTCGTATGTTCGCAATATAGAAGCCATCATAGGCAAGGGTAACTATGAAGCCCAGGTATTGTCCCAGACAGAAGTGGATATCATTCTCGGGCGTTAGTCATATCGCTATTGGGATGAGGTAGACAGGAACATGCCGACCTCATCCCCCACCTTACCCCCATGTCTTCTGTTGTCTGATATTTTCCTTTTATGCAATCACTGCCGATAGATCCATTCGCTGACAACTCGATGGTTTGTGGATCACACAGTTGATCATCTCGCTCGGTATCATTCTACCGAGCAAATTCTTACGGGGCGTCACTATCTACGCACAACCACGGCCGTTCCACTGATACTAACCATCAGCATACTCCCCTGACCACCTACGACTTCATAGTCCAGGTCTATCCCTACCACCGCATTGGCACCTAATTCCTCCGCCCGCTCGGACAGCTCTGCAAAGGCCATCCCTCTGGCCTTTCCTAATTCCCGCTCGTAGGATGCCGACCTACCGCCTACGATATCTCGAATCGAGGCAAACATATCTTTAAAAATATTTGCGCCAAGGATCGCTTCTCCAACCACCACTCCCAGATATTTTTCAATCCGCTGTCCTTCCACGTTATGTGTCGTCGTCAACAACATCATACTTTCCTCAAATATTCCCTACCGCTTTTTGAAAATGCTCTAAATTCTGATGAGTACTCATCGCGCTACAGTCAAGATTAATGCACTGAATCGGAACATCCACGAAACGCCTGCACTGATTAATCAGCTAGCTGTACCTTGAAAAACTAAGGTGTCTGTTCGGTGCAAGGAGCCACCTTAATCGACAACTCTTATGGACGGCATTTTATTTCGAGGTCGCTATAATAAAATAAAAAGCTGACGGAACCACTAACCATCAGCTTTCTATCCGCATGACAAGAGAATCAAAAAACCTCGAATTCAGAAGGATAACCATCTGCGGTAACGGAGCTATCTATTCTCCGAATCCGATACAAAATCCCTACGATTTTCTGCTCTTGCTAATATGTCCTTTTTACGCTTACACAATAAGAGTACGCTGATTAATCGTTGAGAATAAAGGTAACTTTGAGCGTTACCCGGTACTCTGTTATTTTTCCGTCTTTGACCGCAACCTGCTGATCTTTAACCCATGCCCCCTTGATATTTTTCAGCGTTTTGTTAGCCCTCTTGACTCCTTGTTCAACTGCGTTTTCAAAACTCTTTGAAGAGGACGAAGTGATCTCTGTTACTTTTGCGACTGACATAGCTAATTACTCCTAGTTTGTTCTCGATGGGTGTATGTTGGACTCTACTCCATCAGCTAATCCTATGCCAGCATCAAATCTTACTCACCCCATACTAGGCTTGTCTGTTTTAACGACATTCAAGGGATCCCAATCTTATAGAGGCGAGTTTCCTAAGTATCTGGGGGTAGTTTATGGCATCCTTGGTCAGATTTTAGAGCCATAGATCATTCAAAATTAATGTAAGTGGAGGTATTCTATTTGGCATAGCGACAGGACATATCCATGGACGAAGAGCATTTATTCTCGGTTCATCGGATTTTATAAATCCATATTAAAACAATACTATCGTCTATATTAAAGATAGCGAATTCTTGCATCAAACACGGAATAAAGCGAAGCGGCAGATCCTTGGACAACAACAATACAAACGACTTCGATTATCTCAGGCATGTCAGATCGGAACCGCAGAGGGAAGCTCATGCACGAGCCGAACACCTCAGGATTTTGTTTCGCCACTCTATTTATGTATTGATGGGAAATATTGCGGGGGGCATTACCCTGGCAGTTGGGTTGTGGGCTACTGCGCCACAAGACCAGCTGATCACCTGGCTGGTTGTCATGATTTTGTTCAATTTCGCCAGATGGATTGCTGGCCGGCGTTTTCCTAAGGAACTTATCACTGATGTTGAGACTCGACAATGGGAACGGCGTTTTCTGATATCTGTGGTTTTTTCCGGTGCTCTGTGGGGGTCGGCGGGTAGCTTATTTTACGTCCAGGATCCACCGGAACAAGGCCTTTTCCTGGCGCTGCTGATTATTGGTATGAGTGCGGCGGCAACGGCCTCACTGTCATATCACCGAATCGCTTATCCGGCATTTATACTGCCTGCGATTACTCCTATAGCATTGTGCCTCATGTCGGACGAAAAAGTGACTGCAAAGGCAATCGGGTATGTTCTCCCTTTTTACTTCACTCTGCTATACCTGCTGTCGCGGGAGGTCTATAAAACAACACATGAGTCGATTTTGGCCCGGATAGACAGTCAGTATCAAGCCATGCTCGATCACCTGACCGGAGTGGCAAATCGACGAGCATTCGAAGAAGCAATGCATCGGGAATGGTTCCGTGCAATGCGCAACGAACGTGCACTGTCGCTGATAATAGCGGACATCGACAACTTCAAACACTGTAACGATAGGCATGGACATGCCGTCGGTGATCAGGTTCTCAAAGCGGTCTCTGAGGTGTTAGAAAGTCGCATCCAGCGTGGTGCTGACCTTGTAGCCCGTATCGGTGGCGAAGAGTTTTCGATCGTCTTACCCGAAACTGATTTAGACGATGCAATAGCTCTGGCGGAAAGTATCAGAGTTGATGTAGATATGCTGTCGAGCAGCTATCCGAATGCGATTCCGAAAGTAACGATAAGTTTGGGCGTAGCGAGTCTTCTACCTGACAATTCTACCAACGAAGAATCTTTATTTGAGCTCGCCGATTCAGCTCTCTATCGGGCCAAGACAAAAGGCAAAAATAGGGTGGAGAGTATGATTGTACAATGAACTCTGCAGGATCAAGCTTTTTCGATGATTGTACTATCGGATTGTCGGTTAAATGGTTGCGGACATTATTTTATTCAGAGATAAGTGCCGAGTATTAAATGAATCGACACAATCTGATTAGAAGTAGTTCTTCAGTTTCAACTCGAAAATCGCACCATTTACAAAAAAATGCAGTTCAACGTCAAGTTGCAATTCGATTTCTATCTTCTTCAAAGCCATCCCCTGCCCACCGGTATAGGCAATTCGCATGTCACTGGGGCTCTCTTTCTCTATATATTTGCTTACCAACCAGTCCACGAATCTCGAAATAAAATCGTCACCTATTTCCTGCCCCGTATAAAGTTTTTTAGGTTTGATCACCTTCTTTCCAAACCCGTTATCGATCAGTACTAAAATCATTCTCTTCTCAACCTGGTAGAGAAGAAGGATGAGTTTGAAACCCGGGAAGTGATGGAGGTACTTCTGTTGTACAAAGGCAGCATGAGAAAAGCTGTCGATCGCGTTCTGGTAAGCATCCTTGAGCACCGCAGAAACGATCTGGACATCACCCGCAGTGGCGCTCAGTTTCTTTATCAACTCATGGCAGACCGGTGGTAACACGACTATTTCGGTAAGCGCATTACTTTGCTCGACTTTACTTAGTTTATGCCAACGCGCAAACCGAGGGTCGTTGAAAATAACCGAGAATTGACTCAGGATGGAAATATCGTCTATGCCGATGCTTTTTTTCGCCAGATAAAGTTTAAAGGTGTGGTTCAGTTCCGTCAGCGTTAGACTCTTCTTGTGTCGCTCCTCTTCCGACAGGCTCTCTTCGCACTGATAAACAACAGGCCCTTCCTTGAGAGATTTTCCGCTGCTCTTTAAAAGTGCGTTCATTTTCTATCAGATGTCGTTATATATTCAATACTGCATGACTGGGAACAGGTGCAGAACAAGAACTAATGCTCATTCCCAGCATAGATCCAAATTGGCTCGGTTTCACCCGCTCGCTCAAAACCCATCGCCTTATAAAAACCGATTGCGTTGGTATCGGCGGTCAGCATTTGTTGGTGGAAGGACTCATACTTCTGTTTTAAACACTCCAACATGGCACGCCCGATTCCTTTTCCCCAATGATCGGGATGTACAAGCAAATGTGGGTAGTAGACAACCAGACTACCATCCGATATCGCATTACCAAGACCAACAAGCTTTCCTGAAATTCTTGCGGTGACTAATGGGCCATGCGGGAAGTTCGATAATCTCCTCTGATTCGATATCGTCATCCAAACTTATTTGGAGATTCATTCTCATCCTCAAACTAACTCCTGTTAAAAGACGGTAGATAAACTAACTACTTCGTAGATCCGAGATGAATAATCGCGCAATGAATAATATGAAGGTGTTCCTTTATGCCATCAAGGGAAGTTTTATCAGGTAAAAATCAGCAAATTTCAGAGAGCGAACCCGTAGCACTAATACCAGGCTTTGTAATACACCACCAGGAGAGAACCGCTACTTTACTCATCCTATCAATTGCAGAAGCGAATGAACATCAACAACGCCATGGGTGCAACAGAATGGACAATATTGTAGGCGTTGTCTTTATGCTGGGGTTCATTCTTTTCCATAAAAGTCGTGCTAACCGCAATGGCACTTACTTGAGCCAAAAAACCGTCATTCCGGGCGGAACGAAGTGGAGACCCGTAATCCAGTTGGTTCAAATTCTACACATTCTGGATTCCCGCTTTTGCGGGAATGATGCTATTACCAACAATTCTGACTTAAGTAAGTGTCATTCGTGCCAACCGAACTTCTACCATCGGTGGTAGCCTTAGTCCGAGTTACTCTGGCCCCACTCACTTAATGGAGTATCTTGCTTATTCTTGGAAATCTCTGATTCTTTCCTACTCCGTCATCCCGGTGCAGGGGCTGGACCCAGCGACTTATTATTTACTTTCATCGCGACAAAGTAATGCATGTCGCTCTGCTGATGTCTGGGGAATCGACAAGGGGATGATTTCCACGCTGCAGCCAGCCTGCTCCACTTCTCGAATCTCCTGAAAGGGTACCGCGCCTTTCATCGCCAGTAACAAACCTGTTGCGGAATAGAGATGGGCGGTCAGGGAAACCATCTTCTGCAACGGGGCAAATGCGCGGGAGATAATGGTATCGAACGGGATGGGAGGTCGATACTCCTCCACCCGGCCATGTATAACTTCGGCATGCACCAAGCCGAGTTCCATGATTGCCTGGTGGACGAAGCGAGTTTTTTTGCCGTTGGAGTCAAGCAGGGTAAAGTGCCCTTCGGGTTTGGCGATCGCCAGCGGGATACCCGGCAGACCGGCTCCAGTTCCCACATCCAAAATCTCTGATCCCTGCAGTAGGTGTAGAATTGAGAGAGAATCCAGCAACTGCCGAGTCACCATTAGCTGGGGATCGCGTACCGCGGTTAGATTGAATGCCCGATTCCATTTCAACAGCAGGGAGAGATAGTCGATCATCTGCTGGTGCTGTTTCAGGTCCAGACCTATGTCCATATCGTCCAGACCGCGTTGCAGCTGATTCCGCCAGAGCGCCCTGGTGTTATCCGCGTCCATCACACCGAACGACGTTTGAGATGAATGAGCAACAGCGAGATTGCCGCTGGGGTAACACCCGGAATTCGACCCGCCTGCCCGAGCGTCGCTGGACGGCCCCGGGTAAGCTTTTCCTTCACCTCGCTGGAAAGTCCGCGTACACCCTGGTAGTCAAACTCCGGTGGCAACTTTACCGATTCATTGGCACGCTGGCGCTCAATCTCCGCCTGTTGACGTTTGATATAGCCTGCATAGCTTGCCTGGATCTCCAACTGTTCCGCGACCTTGGGATCTTCCACCCCCGGACCGATATCCGGTAGATTGCACAAACCGTGGTAACCGACTTCCGGACGCACCAGCAGGTCCAGTGCGCGAGTCTCCCGCGACAGGGAGGTACCCAGTTCCCGCTCCGCCACTTCCGCCGCCGGGGTTCCAGGTCTGATCCACAAATCCCTCAGCCGTTGCTGCTCCCGCTCGATCGCCTCCCGCTTTCGCTCAAACAGACTCCATCGTTCATCCGGAACCAACCCTAGCGAGCGACCCTTTTCCGTCAGTCTCAGATCGGCATTATCCTCTCGCAGCAGCAGCCGGAACTCGGCTCGACTGGTAAACATACGGTAGGGTTCAGTGGTACCCTGGGTAATCAAATCGTCCACCAGCACTCCAAGATAGGCCTGATCCCGGCGGGGGCTCCAGGCTTCCTGTTGACGGATTTTCAATACCGCGTTCAACCCGGCCAGCAGCCCCTGGGCGGCCGCCTCCTCGTAGCCGGTGGTACCGTTGATCTGGCCGGCAAAAAACAGCCCATCAATATACTTCGTCTCCAGACCTGGCAGCAGATCCCTTGGATCGAAGAAATCGTATTCGATAGCATAGCCCGGGCGCGTGATGCGGGCCTTTTCAAACCCTTTCAGGGAGCGCACCAGATCTTGCTGGATATCGAAGGGCAGGGAGGTGGAGATACCATTAGGGTAGACCTCATTGGTATCAAGCCCTTCGGGTTCGATAAAGATTTGGTGAGAGGACTTGTCGGCGAAACGCACTACCTTGTCTTCGATGGAAGGACAATAGCGTGGGCCCACGCCTTCGATAACCCCGGTAAACAGTGGTGAGCGCGACATCCCTCTGCGGATGATTTCGTGAGTGTGCTCATTGGTATGGGTAATATGGCAACTCACCTGTGGTGGATGTTCTTCCGCCGAACCAAGGAATGAGAAAACAGGAACCGGGACATCCCCTGGTTGCTCCTGAAGCTCGCTGTAGTCGATGCTGCGACCATCGATGCGGGGCGGGGTACCGGTCTTGAGCCGATCCACATGGAAGGGGAGATCCCGCAGTCGCTGTGCCAGGGCGTTGGCCGGGGGATCACCGGCGCGCCCCCCCTGGTAACTGCTGAGCCCGATATGAATACGCCCACCCAGAAAGGTACCGGTGGTAAGCACTACGACCCGACCCCGGAAGCGGAGCCCCATCTGGGTCACGACGCCGATGACCTTGTCGCCTTCGATCATCAAATCGTCAACCGCCTGCTGGAACAGCTCCAGGTTGGGCTGATTTTCCAGGGCGACGCGCACTGCGGCCTTGTAGCGGATGCGATCGGCCTGGGCTCGGGTTGCCCTGACCGCCGGTCCCTTACGGGAGTTGAGTATTCGGAACTGGATACCACTCCGATCTGTTGCTCTCGCCATCAGTCCACCGAGTGCATCCACCTCCTTCACCAGATGTCCTTTTCCGATACCCCCAATGGCGGGATTGCAGCTCATCTGTCCGAGGGTTTCGATATTGTGACTCAACAGCAGTGTTCGCGCGCCCATACGCGCCGCGGCCAAGGCCGCCTCGGTACCGGCGTGACCCCCGCCCACCACAATGACGTCATAGCGGCTATCGGACAACATATACCTGTTATTTCAGTGAAAACATGCGATATTTTAACGGGGTTCTTACCAGAGCACACCATCAACCGGCAGTCATCGTCTGCAGATGAAATATCCAGGCTAGATTAAGGGTCTATAGTAGATACATAGAGAGGTCCGTTCGCCAAGCGAAAGGGCCTTTATCCGACGGAACACTTAAAAATGAAGACCAGTGCTTTCACAACCACGTTATGTTTATTGCTCTGTACCGCGAGTCTCGGGTTGGATTCCAACGCGGGTTCGAAGCAGCTCCAACCCCGCACCGCACCTGAGTTTACTCATCAGGAGAGCGGCAACTGGATCAACTCCCCACCACTCTCCGTCAAGCAGCTACGCGGTAAAGTGGTGATGCTGGATTTCTGGACCTTCGACTGCTGGAACTGCTATCGCTCCTTTTCCTGGCTCAACACCTTGGAAGATAGGTTCCACGACCAAGCGTTCGCGGTCATCGGCATTCATACCCCGGAATTCGAGCACGAAAGGAAGATATCACGGGTTCGATCGAAGGTTGAGGGATTCGGTCTCGGGCACCCGGTAATGATAGACAACGACTTCTCTTACTGGAACGCCATGCAAGCCCGCTATTGGCCGAGCTTTTTTTTGATCGACAAGAAGGGAAGTATCCGTGCCAGTTTCGTAGGTGAAACCCACAGCGGTGACGCTCAAGCCAATGAGATCGAACACGAGATCGAAAAACTACTGAAGGAATAGGGCAGCAAGGCAGAACTGCCGTGGATTCGACCCTTGTATTTTGCAATAAAGTTCCAATGAACATATTTGAAACGACACAACTTGGCTATTTTTTGTCGTAATCTTTGTTATTGCATGACAAACACGATTTCTGCTTCGACCATCCTTCCTAAAAAATATGGTCTTTCCAAACTCCGTCACCAAACAAACGCTAATAGAGCCCACCGCTCGCCTTCCCCAGATTCCAAAAGATGAACTGCGGAATCAGATATAGTAGCGGTCAAGTTTTACTACTCGATGCCGACAGTGGTAGTCCAATGCAAAACAGTCTAGACAGTATGATCGAAACGGCAGGCCGGGTCGTACTTGGCAAGGAGCGGGCCATACGCCTTTCGCTCGCCTGCCTGCTGGCCCGGGGCCACTTATTGATCGAGGACTTGCCCGGCGTCGGAAAAACTACCCTGGCCCATCTGCTGGCTCGTCTGCTGGGGCTTCAATATCAGCGAATTCAGTTCACCAGTGACCTGCTGCCGGCCGACATCATTGGGGTTTCCATCTACGACCGGGAAGAAGGGAGTTTTCGTTTCCATCCCGGCCCGATATTTTCTCAGATTGTGCTTGCGGACGAGATCAATCGGGCGACGCCCAAGGCCCAGAGCGCCCTGCTGGAGGCAATGGAGGAGCGGCAGGTCACGGCCGAGGGGCAGACCATGAAACTGCCGATGCCCTTTTTTGTCATCGCCACCCAGAACCCGGCCCACCAGATTGGTACTTTTCCATTGCCTGAGTCCCAACTCGATCGCTTTCTGATGCGGGTCAAACTGGGATATCCGGATACCCGATCGGAACGGGAACTGCTCGCCGGGAGTGATCGACGGGAAATGGTGGATAGTTTGGAACCCTGTCTCAGTCTGGATCAGCTGGCGGAATTACAGCAGCAGGTAAGTCGTGTTCATCTCTCAAATGCTATCCTGGATTACTGTCAGGCATTACTGGAATTCAGCCGCAGCAGCCCGCGATTCAACCACGGCCTGTCACCGCGGGCGGGGATCGCACTGCTGAACTCTGCCAAGGCCTGGTCCCTGCTGGAAGGGCGCCGGGATGTTCTACCGGAGGACCTGCAAGCAGTACTGCCGGCAACCGTTGGCCACCGACTTCACTCCACGGCCGATACCGGGGTTGATGAAGGGGAGATGCTGGCCCACCATCTGCTTGAATCGGTAGCTATTCCTTAATAATTCCGAATTACAGACGGAAGACCATCGCCGATGAGCCTGTACCCACTGGTCCGATTTATGCGTCTAGCCCGGGCCGACGACAGTGGCCGGGCCAAGATTGCGCCCCGACGAATCTACATCTTTCCCACAAGCTATGGGTTCGCTTTCGGTGTTCTACTGATGGTGATGCTGCTGGGCTCCATTAACTACGCCAATAATCTCGGTTTCTTGCTCACTTTTTTATTAGCCGGTCTTGGTCTGGTAGCGATCATTCACACCTGGCGTAATCTGCTCGGACTGGAGCTGACACCTGGCAGGGTAGAACCGGTTTTTGCCGGCCAGCAGGCCTGTTTCGCAATTCACCTGACCAATCGGCGCCGTGGAACCCGACCTGGCATTCAACTCCAGATCAAGGGGTATTCTCCTGTATTAATGGATCTGGCGGGCAAGTCAACCGGCAGCCTGACACTTTGCATACCAGCCGAGCACAGAGGTGAACTTTCTCTCGGGCGCTTCAGCGTATCCACCCGTTACCCGCTTGGGCTGCTTCGCGCCTGGAGCTACGTGGAACTGGATGTACACTGCCTGGTCTATCCCGCTCCCGGCCCCCGCATGGCTCCATCGGAGGTCCCAAGCTACACTCAGAGCCAGAGCGGAGACAGAGGAGTGGGCGCTGACGATTTCGTTGGGCTCCGGCAATACCGCCCGGGTGACTCGCCGAGACATATCAACTGGAAGGCCTTCGCCCGGGAACAGGGGATACAAACCAAGATATTCGGTGGAGACCGATCGGAACGGATCTGGCTTGACTGGAATATGCTACCGGGAGAGGCGGAAACCCGTCTGAGCTGCCTGTGCCGGGGTATTCTGGACGCCTGTGACCAGCAACTGGAGTATGGGTTGCGATTACCTGGCAATGAGATTCAGCCAGAGCGAGGTCAAAACCACCGTCACCTCTGCCTTGCCGCCCTGGCTCGTTTCGGGAAGAACACATGAGGCCTGGGCTGGAAATTCAACTCTCACCGAGGGAGTTGGTAACGATAATCATACTCTCCGCCCTGGCGGGGGCGCCCCATCTTTTCCATCTGAAGCCCTGGATCGGCGCATTTTTCGTCGCCATGATTTTATTGCGTTTAATCGCGTTGGGCCGGTCAAACGCGCTGCCGGGACGTTTTCTGTTATTTCTGCTCACGCTTGGCGGTCTGGCAAACGTACTTGCCCATTATCCGATACTCTTGGGCAAACAGGCCGGTGTTGCCCTGCTCATTTCCATGCTGGGACTGAAATTGATGGAGATGAAACAGCGACGGGACGTCTACGTCCTGGTGTTTCTTGGTTACTTCGTTCTGGTTACCCTGTTTTTGTACCAACAGGGAATGCCGATTCTATTTTATGTATTCGTATTGGTCGTGGGGCTGACCGGGGTACTGGTGGAGACCAGTCGCGCAAACCGATCTCCCCGCCAGATCAGCCCTTTCTTAAGCGCCCTTGGCCTGTTGCTGCAGGCACTGCCCATTATGATTGTGCTGTTCATATTCTTTCCCCGCTTCTCCTCTCCACTCTGGCATCTCGGCCCAGAGCAGGAAAATGCCGTCACCGGTATCAGTGACCGGATTTCACCCGGCAGTATCAGTAATCTTAGCCGCTCCCGTGCGGTGGCCTTCCGGGTCGATTTCGAGGGCAAGATTCCCGCCCCAGTTCGGCGTTACTGGCGGGGGCCGGTGCTTTGGTTCAGCGATGGCAAAGAGTGGACCACAGGGGAGGGGAGCGATGCAGAGCCAACCGGTTTGCTTGAATCGAAAAACGAGATCCGCTACCACATCACGTTGGAACCGACCTCGAAAAAATGGCTGTTCCCGCTTGAACTGCCGGTTCAGATTCCACGATATACCGCCCTGCGGTCAGATTATCAGCTTATCCGGAAGTTCCCCATCCCGCGCCGCAAGCGGTACTCGATGAGTTCCCGGCTAGACTACAACACCGGCCCATTGACGGAGCAGGAGCGATCGCGTGGTCTGCAACTCCCAAGCAACATAACACCCCGCATGAGGAATCTGGTCGAGCGCTGGAAACAATCCAGTTCCTCTAACAGGGTCCTGGTCGATCAGGCACTGCAACACTTCCGACAACAAGCCTTTTACTACACCCTCTATCCGCCCCAGATCGAACAAAACCCTGCCGATCAGTTCCTGTTCGAGACCCGCCGAGGCTTCTGTGAGCACTACGCCACCAGCTTCACCTTGTTGATGCGACTCGCCGGCATCCCGTCCCGGGTAGTGGTCGGCTATCAGGGCGGAGAGATCAACCCCATAGGCTCCTATCTGGTCGTGCGTCAATCGGACGCCCACGCTTGGACGGAAGTCTGGCTGCAGGGCAGGGGATGGATTCGGATCGACCCCACCGCCGCCGTCGCCCCCGAACGTATCGAGCAGTCATTGAATATTGATCAGATCGGGACCCAGATAGGCGCACCCATACTGTTTGATAGTCAGCAACTGGATTTTCTTAAATCATTGACCCAGCAGATTTCCTGGGGTGTGGATGCCCTGAACGCCTCCTGGCATCGATGGGTACTGGGCTATACCAGAGATCGCCAATCCCGACTGATGGAACTGATCGGATTGGGTTTTCTACGGGGGACCCGACTTGCATACGGCATGGTGGGGTTTACCGCGCTGGTCGTTTTGATTCTCAGCATCTTCATTCTATATCGATCACGAGAACGACGAGACCCGGTACAGCAAGTCTATTTCCGCTTTTGCAGACAGCTGGCCAGAAAGGGCATGGTCCGTCGCCCCCATGAAGGCCCCAAAGACTATGGATGGCGGATCATCGAATGGCGACCAGATCTACAGGAGAAGGTGGAACCGATCTCTCGGCTCTATATCGGCATCCGCTATGGGCGAATGGATAGCCGGGAGAACCGGAAACGACTTGCGCGCCTGGTTAGATTGTTCCGACCTTGAATTCGTTTAAGCCACTGCCGCTTCGAAGTATTCCAACAACGGTTCCAGTACAACCGATTCCCTTACCCGTTCTGGCAAGGTTTCTATACAGGCCTCCAGGCTTTCATCAGGATCGCCAACATTGGCCCCATTCTCATCCATGAATCGGTCCAGCGCTCCAGAACGGGATTTCAACATCTCCCGAACGATAGCATGGGTCGCCAGGGTCTGTTCCGTGTAGCGTTCCAACAGAAACGAAAAAACGAAGGCGATATTGATAATCGACTGGACGGCGAAGCGCGGAAGACCTCTGTCCAGGGCCAACTGGGCAGCGTAAATAGCGTCCACTACCGCATGCTGGATACTGAAACCAGCGTCCCAGGCACCCTCGGCGATCCCTTTCCTAAGTGCCACCTCCCACTGCCGGGTACCACCAGCGCCGCCGTTCAGAAAGGAGAGATAATCGGTCTGAGCATCTCCTCCCAGCGTCGATGCATTGAAACATTCGGCATGCAGTGCGGCAGCGGCACTGATCCCGGTCAGGCCATTGAAAACCAGGTGCTGACCAATCAATTTGGTGACTGCGCCGGCAGAGGGTGAAGACCCAAGATATCGAGGTCGACCCAGTTTTTCCAGGGTCGGCAGCAGGCGCTGGTAGAGCGCATTCGCGCCGCAGGCAAGGATCAGCATACCCTTTGGATCGCCCCCCCCCAGCATGGCGCCGAGCGGCCCACCGGTCAGGGGATAGTTCGCATAGTCCACCCCTAAACCCTCTGAAAATCGGAATGCGGCCTCGGTGAAGGAGGGACTCACCGTAGAAAGATGCAGCAGAAAGGGTCGGGGCCGGCAGCGTACTGACAGGAGTGAGGACAACTCCGCGATCAGCGGCAAATCGTCCCCGTTTTTGCCGGCACATACCACTACCCCGTCAATTTCACCGTCGCCGATGAGTTGATCGAATTCAGGCACCAGATCGGCCCCATGCTCGCGCCATACGGAACGAAAACGGTCCCGCTGTTTGCCCGGATTACCGCGGTCGTGGACCCGCAAGACCCGGGCCGATTCGGCCGGAGTGAGATGGATCGCGGCCGGCCCGGCCATCATGCCGAGGCCACCGACGTAAACAAGTCGCAACATGGTTGTTACCCCGTGATTGATCACTGCCCTTTAAACGAAAAACAGACTCATCCAGCTTCTCTGAATGCCGCGGAGCCTACTATGTGTTCATTCAGTCCACGAACACTTTTTCCTTCCTTCCGGCAGTTTCGTAAATAATTGGTGAACCCAGATGATCCAGGCGGAACAGATCGAATATTCGGTGCCCATTGTAATCCAGAACACGTAGATCATCGGTTTCATGAAGGTCCTGCATAACCTTGGTGAAATGTCCGCCATACAGGTTTTTTACATCTTCATGCTGGATCTCATAGGCGATGAACTTGTCGATTCCCTTGGCCTTCAACTTACCTAGAAATACATCGTCCAGTGGCGACTCGTGAGATGAGAGGATGAGCAGGGGACCACTCGCGGTAAACAATAACAGGGCTTTCACATTACGCTCCTTAAAATCACTGAACGCCGGACGCAGACCTTGACGAACAGACTTTACACCAACTTTCCTTGCATTTTGTCTACAGGATACTTCGAAAAAATCCTTCCATGGAATTTTTCGAAGTATCCTACGAAGACTATAGATGAATTGGACCGGGAGGTGCGCTGGCTCTACCCCTGCTTTCCACTCCTGTCGAGCATAAGGGAAAAAGCGGCCGGCAACCTGCAGATCAACTGCCCCTGAAAGCTATCACTTTCCAATGCAAAAGCTGGAGAATATCCGACCCAATAAGTCGTCGGAACTGAACTCCCCTGTGATCTCTGAAAGGGCCTGCTGCGCCAGGCGCAGGTCTTCCGCTAGCAATTCTCCGGAACCCTCCTCTAGCAGGGCCTGCTGGCCAACAAGTAAGTGCTTACTTGCAATATTAAGCGCTTCCAGGTGCCTGCGGCGTGCGATGAATTCTCCCTCCTGGCTAGAATGATAGCCGATGCTCTGTTTCAGGTGATCTCTCAACAACTCTATCCCCTTACCGGTTTTCGCGGAAAGGGCAATTTCTACACCCTCTGCGGTCTCTTGGAGCAGCGGGGATTGCCCGGTCAGATCGATCTTGTTTCGTACCCGGGTAATCGGGATCTCTGTCGGAAGGTTTTCCTGGTCCAAGTCAGGATACGCTGGAACCTCTCTATCGTCGAAGATCCACAGAATACGGTCAGCCTTGCGAATTTCGTCCCTGGCACGACGAATGCCCTCCTGCTCCACCCGGTCGCTACTCTCTCGCAGTCCTGCCGTATCAATCAGGTGCAGGGGAAGGCCGTCTATCTGGATCCGTTCCCGCAGCAGATCCCGGGTAGTGCCCGGAATATCTGTAACAATGGCTGATTCGCGTCCGGCCAGGGCGTTCAACAGACTCGATTTACCGACATTGGGACGCCCTGCAATCACCAGCGTCATACCGTCCCGTAAAAGTCGACCTACCCGGGCACTCTGTTCAACATTCTCTACACTACTGATGATTGAACGTAAGTCAGTACTCACTTTTAAATCAGAAAGAAAATTGATTTCCTCCTCAGGAAAATCGATCGCCGCTTCCACATAGAGTCGCAGCTCGATCAGTTTTTCTACCAGCCGATTAATCCGGCGGGAGAACTCACCCTCCAGGGATCGGACCGCCAACCGCGCAGCTGCGCTGGTGTCGCTCTCGATCAGATCCGCCACCGCCTCGGCCTGGGCCAGATCCAGTTTGCCGTTCAGGAAGGCGCGTAGACTAAATTCACCCGGCCGAGCCAGACAGGCGCCACATTCGAGCACCCTCCGCAGGAGCATATCCATCACTACTGGACCACCGTGGCCCTGGAGTTCCAGCACATCCTCACCGGTGAAAGAGTGGGGTGCGGCGAAGAACAGTGTGATTCCCTCGTCGATAATCTCACCGGCGTCGTTGCGGAAGCGGCTATAGCGTGCGATGCGGGGTTCGGGACAATGGCCGATGATCATCTCGGCGATCCGCTGTGCAGATTGACCTGAGACCCGGACGATACCGACCCCTCCAATACCGGTCGGGGTGGCAATCGCGGCGATGGTCTCGTGGACGTTAACGGGACACCCTTGCGGGGCCACGGGGCTGTTATCCCGCCTGCTCAATCTGGCGCGTTATGTACCACTGCTGGGCAATAGAGAGGAGGTTGTTGACCACCCAGTAGAGCACCAGACCCGCCGGAAAAAAAGCGAAGAAAATGGTGAATACAAAGGGAAGACTCATCATGATCTTGGCCTGCATGGGATCCGGTGGGGCAGGATTAAGTTTCTGCTGGATGAACATGGAGACACCCATGATCAACGGCAGCACGAAATAGGGGTCCTTTATCGACAGATCCTTGATCCAAAGGATAAATGGTGCCTGACGCAGCTCAACACTTTCCAACAGGACCCAGTAGAGGGCGATGAACACCGGGATCTGCACCAGTATCGGAAGGCAGCCACCGAGGGGATTGATCTTCTCCTTCTTATAGAGCTCCATCATCGCCTGGTTCATACGCTGCTTGTCGTCTCCATAGCGATCTTTCAGCGCCTGAATGCGCGGGGTCATCTTGCGCATGTTGGCCATGGACTTGTAACTGGTCTCGGACAGTTTGAAAAAGGCGAGCTTGATCAGAAGAGTGAGCAGTATGATGGCCCAGCCCCAGTTTCCGACAATCGAGTGGATCTTGGTCAGCAACCAGAAGATCGGCTGAGCAAGAATGGTGAGCCAACCGTAATCCACCGTGAGATCCAGACCGGTAGCAATCTCTGCCAGTTGATCTTGTATTTTCGGACCGGCGAGAAAACCGGTCTCAAAGCTGTGAATCTCGCCATCGGCGACCGTGACCGCTGGTGTATATGCGCCCAACACGTAACGATCATCAGCCAGCACACTGCTATAGAAATGATCTACCTCCTCCACAGGAGGAACCCATGCAGCGAGAAAGTAGTGCTGCAACATGGCGATCCATCCCCCTTTCACATCACGAGCGAGTTTGCTCTCGCTCATTTCGTCGAAAGAGATCTTTTCGTATTTCTCTTCCGGACTGTAGATAGCGCCGCCGGTGTAGGTATAAATGAACTTAGAGTCGCCGCTGCTCTCAGCGGGTTGACTGCGCATCAATTGCCGATATTCCCGACCGCTCCAGGACTTCCCGGAGCTGTTCTCTACCAGATGCTCAATCTCCACCAGGTAGCTGCCCCGGGTAAACAGGAAGCGCTTGGTTACTTTTATCCCTTGGTCACTCTCCCAGACCATATCGACGTTCAGATTATCGACGCCATCCTCCATCTTATATGCCGTCTTTTCTGCTCGGTAATGGCTTTCATGGGTTGGGGCATCACTGCCCTCCGCACCGATCAATCCGGATTGGGCAACCAAAAGATTTGGCATGGTGGGCCGCAGCAGCTGGAATTTTTGATCCTGATTCTCGAGAGAGACTGAATAATCGTTCAGAAACAACTTCTGAATACTGCCGCCCTTGGTATCTATCTCCAGTTCGTACAGATCGCTGGAAACAGTTATCTTTTGGCTTCCAGATTCCGCTACTGCCGCCAACGAGGGTAGGGCGCTGCCAGAAGCTGCATTGACACTCGCCGCAACCGGAGCAGAAGGGATTTCGGCAGCGGTGTTCTGCGACTCACCGGTTGCCGGCGAACCAGTTGGAGACTCGGTTGATTCCGATACTGTCTGCGGTTGCCGTCCATAGTCCTCATTCCAAGCCTGCCACAGCAGCAAAAGGATAAAGGCCAGTGAAAAAAACAATACAAGACGAAGATTATCCATGAATGGTCTCAACTGAGATAAGAGAACGCGTCTGGAGACGGTGACCCTCTAAACAAAACTTGCGTATTATCAGTCGACAGGCGGTCGACTGGAAGAGCGATTTACGAACATCGCTCGATATCTGGAAGTAGCTCAGATTGTTTCAGCCATAAAGCTTACTGACAATTTCAGATGTGTCTAAGCCTTTGAGCCAGTTTTTCCAAGTGCCGGTCCAACGATCCTCTCAGTCGTCTTCGACTATCAATTATCGGCAGACCACGCCGGCAGAGTACAACCACATCTATACCTGACAACAGTCTCTGCTGATGTCGAAAACTCTCTCGAATCAGCCGCTTTGTACGATTACGATCGACGGCCCGTTTCAGAGACTTCTTCGATATCGCCATCCCAAGTCGGGCTCGGTCCAGTCCGTTCTCACACCAAAGAATGGTAAAAAATTGATCGCCTGATTTTTTCGCCTGCTGGAAAACCCGATTGTAGTCGCCTGCGTCAAGCAACCGGTTCTGGCGCGGAAATCGAGCAGATTCTGTCCCCAACTGCCGTCAGGTTCAGGGGGTCAAACGGGCGCGGCCCTTGGCACGGCGCGCATTGATCACCTTGCGGCCACCGCGAGTGGCCATGCGGGCGCGAAATCCATGGGTTCGGGCACGTTTTAGATTGCTGGGCTGAAAAGTTCTTTTCATGGCTGTCTACTGAAATCCTGTAGGTTTAACTTTTCTGCCTGTAAGGCGGAGAAGTGACCGAAAAAAGGGCGATTAGAGTACTTTGCAACCACCTTCCTGTCAATAGATTCCGTAAACCAGAAAGCTTCTTTTCTTTTCTAGGCAGAACCGGCAAAAAACACCAACAGCGCTGAAAAAACAACCTCTAAATGCATATAAAAGCCTGTGGATAAGAGTGTCGAACCGGGTTAGACTCTTGGCTATAAAAAGCATCAAAATTTCTTTCCGGCCGGTAAAACTGTACGAGCAAAAGATTGGAACTCTGGAACAAATGTGTTGATCGTCTCGAAGGGAAACTGTCCTCTCAGGAATTTAATACCTGGATTCGACCACTCCAATCCTTGGAACAGGATGACTGCTTGCGTCTACTCGCTCCCAATCAATTCGTTCTGAACTGGATTAGGAATAACCACCTGTCAGAAATTCACGAACTGCTTCGAGAAATGGCCGGGGACAATGCGCCGGATCTCATTTTAGAGATAGGTAGTCGTGCCCGGGTTCCGAGCCCTAAAGCAGAAATGGCAGAAGCCGCAAAGAGCACTCCGACAGTATCAACCAGACGGTTACGCCAGACATCGGAACAATTGCCAAGCAATCTTAATTTCAAATTCACCTTTGACACCTTTGTCGAAGGAAAATCGAATCAGCTGGCTCGGGCTGCATCAATGCAGATCGGCGAAAACCCAGGAACGGTTTATAACCCCCTGTTCATCTATGGTGGCGTGGGGTTAGGCAAAACTCACCTGATGCATGCCGTTGGGAATATGATACTGCAATGTAATCCCGGTGCCAGGGTCATCTATCTGCACTCGGAGGGATTTGTAGCGCAGATGGTAAAAGCCCTTCAGCACAACACCATTGAGGAATTCAAGCGGCGCTATCGTTCAGTCAATGCTCTGTTGATTGATGACGTACAGTTTTTCGCGGGAAAAGAACGTTCACAGGAGGAATTCTTTCATACCTTTAACGCTCTATTCGAATCTCAACAGCAGATCATTCTCACCAGCGATCGTTTTCCGAAAGAGGTTACCGGTCTGGAAGAACGCTTAAAATCCCGTTTCGGCTGGGGACTTACGGTCGCAATCGAACCCCCAGATTTGGAAACAAGGGTAGCCATACTGCAAAGTAAGGCCTCCCAGCTTTTCGGCGTTGAACTCCCCAACGAAGTAGCTTTCTTCATCGGCAAAAGAGTGCGTTCAAATATTCGCGAACTTGAGGGAGCCCTGCGGCGAATTGTAGCCAACGCCCAGTTCACGGGGCGCCCCATCAATCAAGAGTTTGCGAAAGATGCGTTGCGGGATATGCTGGCTGCTCAGGATAAGATGGTCACCACCGAAAACATACAGAAAACCGTCGCCGAATACTTTAAGATCCGTACCTCTGAGCTGTTGTCGGCCAAGCGCAGTAGGACCATTGCCAGACCGCGTCAGATTGCCATGACCCTGGCGAAAGAGTTAACCAATCACAGCCTGCCGGAGATTGGGGAAGCATTTGGTGGAAGAGATCATACAACAGTACTCTATGCAACGAGGAAAATTGCTGAACTGCGGGACAGTGATATCCGAGTCAAAGAAGACTATGCAAACCTGTTGAGAACACTTACTAACTGATGTTAGTAAGTTGTGAATAAACTTTAGCCATAAATTTTAGTTTAAATTATCCACAAGAAACTTACAGGACCCCAAGGCGTACATAGCCCGGTTATCTACAACCAAAAATCAACATAACTAATTGAAATATATATATAATTTAAGATTATCCACAGATTACAAGCATCCTTATAATAATAAAATAGGTAATAAATATTCTTTATTAATATAGTATTTAGAGAACTTCACATATGAAGATCAAAACAGACCGGGATACCCTCTTGAAACCTCTCCAACAAATTGCGGGAGTGGTTGAAAGACGCCAAACTTTGCCCATCCTTGCGAATATTTTACTCAATGCGAGAGGTGATGAACTGGTAATCACCGCTACGGATTTAGAAATTGAAATGAAGACTAACGCCAGCGTTCATTTCGAAGGAGAATTGGATTTTACGCTGCCGGCTAGAAAATTAATTGATATCTGCAAGGCATTGCCAGAGAAAGCCGATATTCAAATTAGCATAGAGGGAGAGAGGGCAGTTCTACGATCCGGTAAAAGCCGTTTTACATTGGGAATTCTTCCAGCCCAAGATTATCCAGCGATTGAACCCTCTGCCAGCAGCCAACACTTTTCTATTTCACAAAACCAGTTAAAGCATCTGATTGAAAAGACCAATTTCGCGATGGCTCAACAGGATGTTCGTTATTATCTGAACGGTATGCTGGTAGAGGTAAGAAAGGGATTAATTCGAGCTGTTGCGACTGATGGTCACAGGTTGGCATTGAGTGAGGTCGAATGCCACACGGAACAGCAGGTAGATTTTCAAGTAATCATACCTAGGAAGGCAGTTTTGGAACTAGGAAGATTACTTTCCGATGTAGAAAAAGATGTCTTGGTAGATATCAGCAGTAATCATATTCGCTTGAATCTTGGAGATACCATATTCACATCAAAATTGATCGACGGAAAGTTTCCAGATTATGAACGCGTCATACCTTCAGGCTTCGACAAGGAGGTTATCGCTGATAGAGATGAGTTGCGGCAGGCCCTACAAAGAACATCGATTTTATCCAATGAAAAATATCGGGGTATTAGGTTTCAATTTTCTCCAGGGCGATTAGAGCTTCTCGCACATAATCCGGAACAAGAGGAGGCTCAGGAAGAGATTGATATTCAGTATGATGGAGATGAACTCGTTATCGGATTTAACGTCGGATATCTTGTTGAAGTGTTGAATGTTGTCGAATCAGCGCAAGTTCATCTATCTTTGTTGGATCCGGACAGTAGCTGCCTCATTGAAGATAAAAATGCGCCAGGTAATCGATACGTGATAATGCCAATGAGAATTTAGTCATCAAAGGTTTGAGTAAGCGATATAACCACCCCCGAACAAGCAACACCATACCTATACCTATACATTGACCCTCCGGTCTACTAATGGCCCTTGATCTAATCAGGATTCGTAACCTGAGAAATATTTCTGAAGCGTCGTTAGAGCCGTCTGCCGGCATTAATATATTTGAAGGTCCCAACGGATCAGGTAAGACGTCCTTACTGGAAGCTATTTATCTTCTTGGCCGTGGTAGATCGTTTCGAGGAAACCGAATTGCTTCAGTCATTCAAAAGAATAAACAGACGTTGGAACTGTATTGCGAAGCGGAAAATAACAAAAAATCTGTAAAAATAGGTCTACGTAAAACCACAGTAGCTACAGATGTAAAAATCAATGGGGTACGGATCAATAAACTCTCTCTACTCGCGAGGGAGTTACCTCTACATCTTATTACTCCGAGATCTCATGAAATTATAGAGGGGAAAGCTGACTATCGTCGTCGGTTTCTGGAGTGGGGAGTGTTCCACGTGGAACCTCGCTATCAATATTACTCTGCACGATACCAGCGTGTTTTAGCTCAAAGAAATGCTGCTCTTAAAAGAGATGTTGCATCAGTAGATCACTGGAATATTGAACTCGCTCGGTCTGGAGATGAATTGAATCAGATGAGACTAGAGTATCTTCGGTCACTCGAACCTATCTTAATCGATGAACTTCAGTACCTAATACCGAATATTTCTATTTCGTTATCCTGGAAACAAGGTTGGGATCAGAACACCGATTTGATTGATTCGTTAACGCGAAATCGTGAGAGAGACATACATAAAGGTTACACTTCGGGAGGTCCACATCGCGCCGATCTTGTCATTATGTCCTCTGGAGAACCAGCAAGCCGGATTTTGTCGAGGGGGCAGCAGAAGTTGATTGTAATTGGTTTGATATTGTCCCAATCGAAATTGTTAAAAAATATCACGGGTATGAATCCGATCATTATGGTTGACGATCTTGAATCTGAACTTGACCAAACAAATAAAATTTCAATAGTGCAAAGGCTTATCGCACAAAATACACAGGTTATCATTACGAGAACAGACAATAACCGTACGAGCAATTATCAAATGGATAAATTGTTCCACGTGGAACATGGGGCCGTATCGGAAGAGCGTGTATAATAACCAGCACTATTTCAGGAGTGCTATATGAGTTATGACTCATCCAATATCAAAGTATTAAAAGGACTTGATGCAGTCCGAAAACGTCCAGGTATGTACATCGGTGATACCGATGACGGAACAGGACTTCATCATATGGTTTTTGAGGTGGTCGATAACTCTATTGACGAAACCTTGGCTGGTTACTGTACGGAGATTAAAGTAACAGTTCATGATGACCAATCTGTCACAATCTCAGATAATGGTAGAGGAATCCCTGTTGATATTCATCCTGAGGAAGGCCTATCTGCGGCAGAAGTCATTATGACTGTCCTCCATGCAGGAGGTAAATTCGATGATAATTCCTACAAGGTTTCCGGTGGTCTACATGGTGTGGGAGTTTCTGTTGTAAATGCGCTGTCGGAATCTCTGAAACTGGTTATTTACCGCCAGAATAAGGTATATGCCCAAGAATATGTTCATGGTGAACCGCAGGCACCATTGACAATGGTAGGAGAAACTGACAAAACCGGTACTGAGATCACTTTCAAGGCCAGTCCTGAGACTTTTACAAATATTGAGTTTCACCATGATCTCCTCGCAAAGCGATTACGTGAACTCTCATTTCTCAACTCTGGTGTTCGTATAGTACTTCAGCACGAGGCAACGGGTCGCGAGGATGTTTTTGAATATCAGGGAGGTATTCGCGCGTTTGTCGAGCATCTAAACAGAAAAAAAACACCGCTGCATGGAACAGTGTTTCATATTGAAGTCGAAAGAAACGATGTGGTGGTAGAGTTGGCGATGCAGTGGAACGAATCCTATCAGGAGAACATTTTCTGTTTTACCAATAACATTCCTCAGCGAGATGGTGGAACACATTTGGCTGGTTTTCGTGCAGGTTTGACGCGGACGCTGAATCAATATATCGATCGTGAAGGTTTGGCCAAAAAACAGAAGGTCAATACTTCAGGTGATGACTCGAGAGAAGGGTTGACTGCAGTCCTTTCAGTTAAAGTTCCTGATCCAAAGTTCTCTTCACAGACCAAGGACAAGTTGGTCTCCTCAGAAATTAAAGGAATTGTCGAAGCTGTCCTGGCAGAAAAATTAGGAGAATTTCTACTTGAAAATCCAACAGAGGCTAAAATCATCGCCGGAAAGATGATTGAGGCTGCTCGAGCCCGGGAGGCGGCCCGGAAAGCACGAGAGATGACTCGTCGCAAGGGGGTCCTGGATATTGCTGGTTTGCCTGGAAAACTGGCTGACTGTCAGGAAAAAGACCCGGCGCTCTCAGAACTGTATCTAGTAGAGGGAGACTCTGCAGGTGGCTCTGCCAAACAGGGCCGCGACCGTAGGCATCAGGCAATCCTTCCACTAAAAGGTAAAATCCTTAATGTTGAGAAGGCCCGTTTTGATAAAATGCTTTCCTCCGCTGAGGTAGGTACCTTGATTACCGCCTTGGGTTGCGGTATCGGACGAGAGGAGTTTAATCCAGACAAACTGCGTTACCATCGAATTATTATTATGACTGATGCCGATGTGGATGGCGCCCACATTAGAACCCTGTTGTTGACCTTTTTCTATCGACAGATGCCCGAGTTGATAGAGAGGGGGCATATTTATATTGCCCAGCCACCTTTATATAAGGTGAAAAAGGGTAAGCAAGAGCAATATTTAAAAGATGATCCTGACTTGAATCACTATTTGCTCCAGGCTGCGCTGGACAATGCGAAACTTCATGTTAGTCCAGAAGCGCCACCCTTGTCAGGTAATGCCTTGGAATCCCTGGCGACCCAATACAACGCTGTTATGTCTATTATAAAACGTCTATCCCGACGATACGAAAAAAACGTATTGAAACGGTTGATCAACATGCCGGTACTGGATAGTGCGTTGATTGATGATAGAGCCCGCTTCGAAGCCTGGTTGGAAGAACTGGACGGAAGACTCAATGTGGATCAAGGAGTCTCTCGCCGTTATCAATCGGGGTACGACACCGGACTAGAGAGGATTCTGGTATCCCATTGGGTGCATGGCATCAGCACGGAGCACAATTTCCCAATTGAATTTTTTTCCAGCAATGATTACCGGAAACTGACAGAGTTGGGTATCCAATTGGAGGGAATGCTCAGCGAAGGCGCTTTTGTACAGCGAGGAGAGAAGACCTGCGAGATCACGACTTTTGGTCAGGCACTGGAATGGCTGACAGATGAAGCGAAACGTGGTCAGCATATTCAGCGTTACAAGGGTTTAGGAGAGATGAATCCGGAGCAACTGTGGGAGACCACAATGAACCCAGAGTCTCGCCGTCTGCTTAGGGTTAGTATCGAGGATGCTGTTGGAGCAGATGAGATATTTACCACTTTGATGGGTGACCAAGTCGAACCACGGCGGGAGTTCATTGAAAACAACGCATTAGCGGTCGAAAATCTTGATGTTTAAGGAATTAAATTCGTGACCATCGAACTGTTTCGCGAAGATGGATATAGAAAGGAGTGTGATGCCAAGGTTCTTTCTGCTGATAACCGGGGTATCTGTGTCGATCAGACGGTCTTTTATCCCCTGGGTGGTGGACAACCAGGAGATACCGGCACGTTGATCCGGGAAAACGGTGAGACAATCGCTATCCTGGATACTCGAAAAGATCCAGATACTGGTGCGCATCTGCATATTCCCCAGACGGATGTTGGATTGCCAGAACCTGGCGAGCAGGTGCAGCTGCGTCTAAATTGGGAGCGGCGCCATCGCTTGATGCGAATGCACAGCTGTATGCATCTACTTTGTGCGGTGGTTCCCGCTGGTGTAACTGGAGGATCGGTTCGAGACGGCAGTGCGCGGCTCGATTTCGATCTACCGGAGCCACCGGACAAAGCAGAAATTGAGCGGGAGACAAATCGCTTGATTGCGGAGAATCATCCGATGACCCAGGAATGGATCACAGATGACGCACTAGAGCGGCAGCCGGAACTAATTCGCACCATGTCGGTAAAACCGCCACTGGGGACAGGCAAAGTACGTCTGGTTCGTTTTCACGATGTAGACCTGCAACCTTGTGGCGGAACCCACGTGGCATCTAGTGGGGAGATAGGCCAGATTCGGGTCAAAAAAATCGAGAAAAAAGGTAAGAGAAATCGCCGAATCACAATTGTATTTGCAGAATAAGTACTCCACGACTGTTAAGTTTTAAGCGTAGTAAGTACTTACTATAAATAAATACCAGCAAACTCGAATCTTTTCACCAGTATTTGACCTAAATAGGCGATAGATAGATATCCTGATTGCAACAAAACTGAAGTCACAGGAGGGTGTAGCATATCGCGGGAGTGTGGGAGTGTAAGGGTATTGCATCATCCACTATTAATCTTGCTGTGATACTGTTCCTATACGCATGTAGATTTCAGCCAATCGGGACATGATTGAATATGCCTTGTGATTTTATGGCAGTTGAGTCGTGGTTTTATTCTTCTGCAGGGGAGTCTCCACAGCAGATCATCCCTGCTTTATACAAGTTTTCAATACCCACCGAACTTTTTCATGGTAGCAACAACCGTTTGCCACTTCTCTCCGATACAGTGAGTGCTGAGTAGTATGACCGTCAAGGATATGACCTCGACCCCGGATCTGACCCGGTATGGGCGGGGTACCGGCGCTGAGCGCAGTCGCCGCCCTATCTATATCGATCTTCTTCCCCCCTGCAATAATGCTTGTCCAGCGGGGGAAGATATTCAGGCCTGGCTGGCGCTGGCCCAGGCGGGGCGTTATGAAGAGGCCTGGCAGAGTCTGATCGAGAACAATCCTTTGCCGTCTGTTCATGGACGGGTTTGTTACCATCCGTGTGAATCTTCCTGCAACCGGACCTACACCGATAGCTCCGTCAGCATCCATGCGATTGAGCGTTTTCTTGGCGATCTCGCCCTGAAAAAACGTTGGAAACCGGAATTCAAGCACCTCCCGGGCGGTGGTCGGATTCTGGTTATCGGGGCGGGGCCCAGCGGTCTCTCTGCGGCCTACCATTTAACCCGTCTTGGGCATCAAGTGGAGATCTACGAAGCGGGTCCGGTGGCCGGCGGAATGATCCATTTTGGAATCCCCGCCTACCGTATGCCCCGCGGCGAACTCGAAGCGGAGATTCAGCGTATTCGGGATATCGGGGTAAAGATTTTACTCAATCACCGGGTTAAGGACGTACTGACGGAAAAGGAATACGGAAACTTTGATGCGGTGTTTGTCGCTGTTGGAGCCCACATAAGCAAAAAGATCGATATCCCAAGCCGTGATGCGGGAAAGATATTAGATGCGGTTCAGTTTCTACGCAGCGTGGAGGCAGGAGATAACCTGAAACTGGGGCGGCGCGTCGCCATCTACGGCGGTGGTAATACTGCGATGGACGCAGCGCGCACTGCCAAACGGTTGGGTGCAGAGGAGGCCGTCATCATCTATCGTCGGGATCGTGCCAGCATGCCGGCCCACGATTTCGAGGCGGAGGAGGCGATCGAAGAAGGTGTCAAGATAAACTGGTTGCGAACCATAAAAGAGATAGATCAAAACACCTTTAAGGTAGAGGTGATGAAACTCGATGACAATGGGCGGCCCCAACCGACCGGACAATACGAAAACCTGGAGGCGGATACACTTATTTTGGCGGTGGGGCAGGATACGGACACTCGTTTCCTGGAGAAGGTACCGGGTATCGAATTCAAACAGGACGGTACCGTAATAGTGGGCGAAAATATGATGACTGGCCACCCGGGGATTTTTGCCGGGGGTGATATGGTACCGAGTGAACGCTCGGTGACCATTGCCGTTGGTCATGGCAAGAAGGCAGCCCGTTATATCGACGGTTACCTTAGGGGGGTGCCCTACGAGCCAACCTTGAAGCATAGTCCGATCGGTTTCGAGAAACTCCATCTCTGGTACCGCACCTATGCACCCCAGGTGGAGCAGCCTGAATTGCCGCTGGAGCAGCGCCACCGCAGCTTCGAAGAGATCCTCCAGGGTATTAGCGAATCGGAAGCACTGTTCGAGGCCAAGCGCTGTCTCTCCTGTGGCAACTGTTTCGAGTGCGATGGCTGCTACGGCTCCTGTCCGGAAGGGGCAGTGATTAAACTTGGCCCTGGAAGGCGCTATCGGTTCAATTACGATCGCTGTACCGGCTGTGCGGTCTGCTACGAACAGTGTCCCTGTCACGCAATCGAGATGATCCACGAGCCGGAAGGGACAGAGTAAGACAATCATGGGAGCCGAGCAGAGAGCAATAACCATCGATGGCAATGAGGCGGCGGCCCACGTTGCCTACCGAGTGAATGAGGTCTGTTCGATCTATCCGATCACGCCTTCTTCCACCATGGCCGAACTGGCTGACCTCTGGTCGGCGCGGCGACTGGAAAACATCTGGGGTCAGGTGCCGGTCGTAATCGAAATGCAGAGTGAAGGGGGTGCTGCTGGAACCGTCCATGGTGCGTTGCAGACCGGTGCGTTGACCACCACTTTCACTGCGTCGCAAGGCCTGATGTTGATGTTGCCCAACATGTATAAGATCGCCGGGGAGCTGACATCGACGGTATTTCATGTAGCGGCCCGCTCGCTTGCGGCCCAGGCACTCTCGATTTTTGGTGATCACCAGGATGTGATGGCCGCGCGCACTACGGGTTTTGCTATTCTCGGCTCGGCCTCGGTCCAGGAGGCCCATGACATGGCGCTGATCAGCCATGCCGCGACCCTCAAGGCGCGGGTACCGTTTCTCCACTTCTTCGATGGTTTCCGCACCTCTCACGAGGTGAACAAGATCGCTCCCCTGTCAGACGAAGAGATTCGCTCCATGATCCGTGATGAACTGGTCCACGCCCATCGCAGGCGGGCCCTCAATCCGGACAATCCCTTTATCCGTGGCACCGCGCAAAACCCGGATGTCTACTTTCAGGGTCGGGAGAGTGTGAATCGTTTCTACCTCGAGACCCCCGGTATAGTGCAGGCGAGTATGGATGAATTCGCCGCCCTGACCGGCCGTCATTACCGTTTGTTCGATTATCATGGAGACCCCCGGGCAGAGCGTATCATCGTGATCATGGGATCCGGCTTCCAGACGGTGACCGAGACGGTGGATGTCCTGAACGAACGGGGTGCGCATCTTGGTGTGATCATCGTCAGGTTGTTCCGCCCTTTTTCCCTTCAGCACCTGATCGAGGCGGTTCCCTAGCAAGACCAACCGTACCAGTAGAGCAACAAAAAAAA
>CAWGCA010000028.1:0-25000 GCA_963820955.1 uncultured Gammaproteobacteria bacterium
TTTGAATTAGAAGTGCGCCGGGTGGTATTCGCCGCTTGCGCACTGAAAGGAATCCCTGCAATTACAGCTGCTCCCCTCGGCATGGGAGCTGCACTATTAACTTTTCTACCGGGGAAGATGACGTTCGAGGAATATTTTCGCTTTGAGGGACAACCGGAGGACGAAAAATTGTTGCGTTTCCTGTTAGGGCTGTCGCCGGCCATGTTACAGATGCCCTACCTGGTGGATGAAAGCCGGGTGGACCTTATAAATCACAAAGGACCATCAACATCCATGGCCTGCGAACTTTGCGCGGGACTGACAGCAACAACCGCGTTAAAAATATTGTTAAAAAGAGGGAGGGTGCAGGCAGCGCCCCGGGGAATGCACTTTGATGCCTACCGTAACAAACTGGTCCATACTTGGCGACCGAGTGGCAATAACAATCTACTCCAAAAAATAGGATTGAGATTGGCGCGTAAAAAGCTAGGCGATAAATTCAAAAAACAGGGGTAGTGTCGGTTCGCCAATTTCTGGGCTACGGCGTCTTTCATCAGTGCAGGGTGTTCTTCCTTCACCCCTCTGTCAAATCAGCAAAAACTTTGTCGAAAGGGAGCCGCAGGGAGCGGGGGGGCTCTCTTGTTGGATAGCCAACTCTTAACAACATGTGAAGGGTTTCCCCAGATGTCAATTCAAATAGATCATCGCAGGCGGTTTTAATTGACCTTGCCTGTTCGACCAATCGATCGGGGAGCAGATTTTTTCTCAATCTATCTAATTGATCCGAAACGACGTAATAGGGATGTGCGGCAATTCCCAGAGAGTTCAGGTATATCCAAGCCCGGCAAAGCAATCTTCCTGCATCAATAGAAGTCGATGAGTTTGCGGGAGCGATAACCGCTACGATGGCCGGGCCTCGACCGATAGGACGGGAGTCGATCTGTGCTAGAAGGTTGTAAAGGCCCAATTTATTGAGGGCCTTCATGTTGTTCCAGTCGCTGATAAAGCGGAGAAAATAGCCACCTCCCGGAGGAAGATCCAAGGTTCGGATGTCCAGGCCGTCAGCTTTTTTTACACTTTTTTCCGTGAAGCGTAGACTTCGTCCCAGCCATTCGTGTAGCTCCTGCGTCTGGAAGCGGATCTTGGAGGCCTGCATGACCAGTGAGGCAATCTTGCCGACAGAGGTTTTGTTAGAAAAAACAGCGAGCCGCGCATTGCCTTCAGATAGTCCGCTAAGCGTGCCTATTGCGTCGTTGGGGATTGGTTTTTTATTGAACTTGAAGCGATTAGTATGTCGTTTAAATAAAGGGTGTATTTCGACTTTCACTTTGTTTCCTTGCATGTTTGCGGCAGCAATTCTCGCATAGCATCCAGTTGCATCATTCATCTCAAGCGGCAGGTCTATTTCGAGGGGAAGATCCAAAAATTGCGCCGCCTGCGTAATATTCTCAATAACCGCGCCGATAGACAGTAGGGTGGCGGGCCAATCTGGAGGGAAAGTGAGGCTCTGTACCCGTTCGGTATCGTATTCGACGGAAAGTGTTTTTCCATTCCAAATAAAATGCCAGGGTTGGCTATTGTCAGCAGAGGGGGCTGCATGACCGCTTTTTGCAAGGATTTTTATCTGTTCTGGAACCATGACTAACAAATAGCGAGCCCGGGGTTCTTTCGCAATTCCTGGGCCGGGCTCTGAGGCTCGGGATACACGAAATAATAATTTGCGTCTACAAGAATTTTTTCTTTCTTGTTGAGCCGATGTATTTCACCGTCAAAAACAAACACCCGAACCCTCAGACTTATCAATAGAAAGATGCTTTCGATAATAAATTCAATTAGTTTTATTATGATTATGTACATGAAGCAAGTTGATTTTCGCAATAACATAAAAAACAATAAAAACAGTTAGTTACTAGGTTTAATTAAGACTTTAGCAATTCATCCATCTGTTTGAATTTACTCACTTTGCCTACCTTAAGTAATACTCATAAGTTTTATAGCTTGCGGTTGCCTTTGCTTTTTTATTACATACCGTGGAATTTGCGGACGTTGGATCCCCATCTGCGCCCTAATAGGGAGGTTCCGACATTTCATAGCGTACCTTCCAATCCTGCTCATCGGAACGGATCGTTCCTCAAGCCGGCAAGCCAAAAAAAGAACCTTATGTCATCCAGTTCCCGCCGATAGCGAGACGGCAATTGTTGCCGTAACATCTTTAAATCATTCCTTATTTTAGGCGAAAGGCCGGTATCGGAAGACTTTACGATTTGCAGTATGGGTATGCCGAAGGTGCTGAATGTTCTGATATCTGGCCCGAAAGTCTGCTGCACCATTGTTTCGAAATCGGACCGTAAGAAGGCTGCGCGCAGGGAGCGTTCATAATCCAGAGAAAATATGTGGGGTTGATGTTTGCGATTAAGATAGGCAAAAAATAGTACTGATTTTAAATGCTTAAGTCTTGAGAAATCCGCAAGATAAAGTCCGCCACCGGGCTTGCGTATGCGATTGATCTCTTTGAAACAGGTTTCGAGATGCTTGATCGTAGGCAGATGATGCAGGGCCATTGTACTGATAACCGTGTCGAATTCATGGTCGGAGATTTTGGGCAAAGATGTGATATCCGCCTGCATGAACTGAATATTTCCAAGGCCCAGGCGTGAGCAGTAGGCTTCACCTTCGGTCAGCATTTCGGAAGACAGGTCCACTCCAAGAAAAGAGGTTTGCGGGTTATGCTGGGCTATTTGAGCGAGTTGGGTGGCTGGACCACAACCCAGATCAACAACACGGCTGGTGTTGCCAATCACCGCAGATACTCTCCCTGTGTGGAAAAGGTAGGCGGCGGACATAACACCGTCAATTCTGCCGGCCGCTGCGTAGGCGAGCACCTGCTCTTCTCCATCCATGACCAAGTCCGGTTCTGGTTCCCTGGGCATTTGTGAAAAACCGATAATTTCCCGCAGAAAAGTCGGGATCATTGCGATTCTAGGCATATAGATAACGATCTGCTGTCTTTAACTTCTGGTTGTAAAACTATAGCAAAATCGATAGGTTCCCAATAAGCGCCTCATTAAAATAGGTTTTGCTTCCCCAAAAAAACCAAACGCTGCGCCGGGCGTCCCGTTGAATGGGTGACTACAAGGGGTCGAGCGCGGTCTCGCTGAGGCAGATCTGGGGTAAAGCTTAATCAACTGTTGTTTCCCGCTTTTCAAGAGGATTGTGCTGTCAGGAAAATTTACACTTGTAGTGTTTTTGTATCGGTGGGTATGATGTGATTTCGAGGGCAGTTATAAATAAATGAATAAAAAACAATATATTAAAGAAATTTAGTAGTGGATGGCACGAATATCGCATAAAAGAAAACACAAGATTTTATCGACGAACCAAACGCGCACAATAGAGAAGAGAGGGAACACAAATGAAAAAACTGATTACAGCAGCGGCAGGGGCGATGTTATTCAGCGGGGGGATTAACGCAGCTTCGATTGACTATTTCTTCCCCAATACAATTACCCAGTTGTCAGACAATAGTGCGGATTACTTGATCAATCCCGATGGCGTGACCGACACCACCCTGGATATTGGCGATCGCTTGGCGGGTATCTTCAACGTAAACAGTGCCGAAGATCTGTTAGGTTCTGACCCCACTAAATTCCTGACTCCCGGCCAAGGCTTTGATGAGCTGTCAGGCATTTTTGACATTACGGTGGTCGATAAGACAGGGAATGCCACGGACGGTTTTGATTGGGTTTTTGCCCCAAGCGCCGCCTTCGAAGCGACGTACGGTGCGGGTGCCATGACGGCTTTTTTTACCGACCCCGTCTTTGAGTACAGTCGGACAGATGGCACAATCGCCGGTCTGACCGCAAATATCACCGACGGTAGTTTGTTTATGGTTGCGGGATTCGATGGTGGCGGTAACGAGTTCTGGATAGCTAATGCGGACACGGATGACCTAGGAGTTGTCGGAGCAATTCCACCTCCGGGTATCGGTGGAGGGTACAATGCGGCACTAGATTTAATCACAAACAATACCGGCAGAGACTTCAACGCCATAGCGTGCTTAGATACCACCGTAGATATCTGTGGATCTGGCAGTCTTCTGGGAACCGGTGGTGTCAACACGCCTTTTGATAGCTTTGACAATGTGGACTTCACCATGTTTGCCGTACCGGAGCCCAGCATGCTTATGCTGTTCGGCACCGGGCTGCTGGCTGCTGGTGGCATAGCCAGACGCCGCAGAAAGGTCTAACCATATCAGCGGAACCAGGCTAATACAGGGTAGTCAAGAGCCCCGCCAAATGGCGGGGCTTTTTTGTGCGCCCGGCACGGGCGCACTCCTGGAGTGGTAGAGAATTGGCGAACGAGTGTAAAGTTTAGGACAAACGATTGGATTCGCAGGCTACCGGAATTAAATTTCTAGGGAAGTCTGCCGCCATCGGTAGCTGATTGCTTGAGTCTCAGGGATAATGAAAAAATTTTATGTTTATATCAAACTGTGTACTTAACCTTAAGAGAAAGGCCATTCTGTGTTCAGATATTCTACTCTTCAATATATCTCTCTGATTAAAAGAGAAAAAAATAATTCTCTGCGCGGGAGCGGCTCGCAAGATGTGGTGTCCAGTAGGATCTACATTGCGGGCATTTTGCTTATCCTGGTACTGGTTCTTTTGTCAACTGGGTGCGGTAAGACCCTTTCTGACGCCCAGTATGTCGAAAGAGCACAGAGCCATCTGGACAAAGGTGAATGGAGTGCTGCATTCATCGAGCTGAAAAATGCCCTGCAGCAGAACCGGGACAATGCAATGGCACGCTGGATGTTAGGAAAGTTGCATCTTGAAACAGGAAATTATGAAGCAGCAGAAAAGGAATTGCGGCGCGCAAGCGAGTTAGACGTAGCTGATGGCTCGGTCTTGCCCTATCTGGCGCAAGCACTCGTCCTCCAGAATAAAACTGAGGAGTTGCGCGAGCTGTCTCGCAACAATATCGCCGGATCCGATCAGAAAGCCGTCGTACTCGCAGCACAGGGCTTAGCGGAATTAGGGGAGGGTCAATCATCTGATGCAACACTCCTTATTGACAGGGCGTTGTCATTGGATTCCGGCTCGGTTTATGCCCTTGTAGCAAAAGCGCGCCTATTGGGTTCGGAAAAAGACTACGAGCTTGCGCGTAAACAGTTGGACAAAGTCTTTTCTCTGGACCCAGGGTACGCGCCTGCCTGGAGCCTATTAGGGGACTTCGAAATAGGGGGCAGGAATCTTGAGAAGGCCGAGGATGCCTATACAAAGGCTATCGAATACCGTGTTGATAACTTGTCCGATCGCCTAAAGCGGGCATTGCTGCGCATTGACAATAAACAATTTGAGGAAGCGCAGAAGGACATAGATGAGCTGAAGAAACGGGTTCCCACTCACTCTGGTGTTAATTATGCGCAAGGTCTTGTGTACTTACATCGAAACCGGTATCCAGAGGCGCAGGAAGCCTTTGAGCTGGCGATCAAGACAAACGAAAAGCATTTGCTGGCAACGTATTTCCTGGCCTTGACGCACCTGCTGCAAGAGAGATGGGAGCAAGCGGAGAGTTACGGCAAACGATTTCTAGCGGCATTCCCTAACTCGACTCAAGGACGCAAGCTCATGGCGACGCTCAATCTTCAGCGTCAGCAATATGAGGCAGCGGAGAGAATGCTCCAGCCCGTTGTAACATTCGTGGCGGACGATGTGCAGGCGCTTAATCTCCTTGCCGACGCATTGCTGAAACAGGGTAAATGGCAACAAGCGACACAATATCTGCAAAGGGTTGTCGATTTAGAGCCGGATTCAGCGATGGCTCAGTTTCGACTTGGTGTCGGTCTGGTTGCCGAAGGGCGGCAGGACGTTGGAACCGAGCACATTCAGAAGGCGCTTTTATTGAATCCAGGACTCGAACAGGCTGATGTCTTTCTGGTGCTCAACTACTGGAAACAGAATGCGTATGAGAAAGCAATTGAGGCGGCTATAGCCTATCGTAGCAGACAGCCGGACAATGCGGCTTCCTATACACTGTTGGGTCGCATTTACCTTGTAACGGGACAAGATGCTGCAGCTGAAGAGGCTTTTTTTCGGGCACGAGAGATCTCTCCCCGAGATCCCGCTACCGGCAGGGGACTTGCGGCTTTAGCGATAAAGAAAAAACAGTATGACCAGGCGCGAGAATACTTACAGGAAGTGTTGGATGAGCACGAAAATGATTTAGGCACACTTTTGTACCTTGGCGCCCTGGATGAAATCGAGGGTAAGGAGCAGGATCTGTTTGATCATCTTCAGCAAGCTGTGACGGCACACCCGGATGCGGTTTTGCCGCGGGTACATTTGGCCCGCTATTACCTCACCCAGGGTAAACCCGAACAGGTTTATATGCTGGTTCGCGAATTGACTGCCCAGCAGAGGGCTAGCAGCACAGTCCTCGAGGTACTCTCCATATCACAATTGGAACGAAAGCAGTACGCTGAGGCGAAATTCAGTTTGGAACAGTTGGTGGCTGTACAGCCAAAATCGGCCCAGGCGCACTTCCTGTTGGCTCGAGCATTTGCTGGTCTGAAGGATTTTCAAAGAACGAAAGAAACGCTGGAGAGAGCCATCGTTTTGGATCCTGAGCATTTTTCGGCCCGACTTACCTTGGCGCGCCTGCATTATCTGGAGCGCAATAGGGAAGCACTGGATGATCAATTAGCCATTCTCAATAAGCTGTCGCCAGACCATCCAGACGTCCTGCGTTTGAAGGCCGAAGTAGCGCAGGATCAAGACGACCGGGTGAAGGCCGCAGAGTTGCTTGACCAAGTCTTCGAAAGGTTTCCCACTACCGGGAGCATGCTCGCTTCCGCCCGCCAAAAGTGGAGTGCTGGAGATCGTGATGATGCGCTCCTGTTTCAAGAACAATGGCTTATGAAAAACCCCGAAGACCTGATATCGACTTTGGCATTGGCTAATGCTTATAGCAGAGAAGGTCGGATCGATGATGCGATCGCACGATACGAACAAGTGTTACAAAAGGACGATAAGAATGTCTTTGCGCTGAATGAGCTGGCTTGGTTCCTTCGCGACAAGGAACCGGAAAGGGCGCTGGCTTATGCAAAGCGTGCAACTGAGATCGAGCCCGAATCCCCTGCTGTCTTGGACACTTTAGCTATCGTCCTGTTGAAAAATGGAGATATCGAACGGGCAAAGCGGACGATCGAACGGGTGTTGGTGAAAGATCCTAAAAATCCAGTATTTCGCTATCATAGCGCCGTGATCGACTCCGCGATGGGAAATCGGGATGGTGCTCTAAAGACTCTCAATGCGCTGTTAAATGAGAACATTCTTTTTTCTGGTAGAGATGAAGCCAAGAATCTTTACCACAAACTGCAGGCTGGCGGCTGAGCGTTATGTTTGTAGATGCGAGGGGGGTCTTATAAAATAAATATATAGAACTCAAGAGTCCCGAATTTTCATCATGCTGCCATCCGGAATACCTCCAGTCTATCAGGGTCTTGTCTATCGACAATGAATTTCGCAAAGATACTGTGTTGAGCGTTATTCAAGAGAAATTCAGGGAGGGAGTGGCGTAGCGCAGTAGCCACAACCAACTCAGATGGAGCAATGCCCGGGCGAATCGTTCGCAACCAGGAACCGAAAGAAGCCCACACCAGCTTGGGCACGTTGGCGGCCAGATACTGAAGCAGTCCCTGGGAGACAACGCCGGCGTGAATAAAGACATGATAGGCGTTGATCTTGCGTTTGACGGCATCGCGGTATTCAGCAGATTCCCGATGAAGATATTGGTTACCGTTTCGTCGCCGTAGCGATTTCATTTCCTTCATCCAGAAATGGTAGGAGAAGGAACCGATGACGCGTACCGCTTGCTTAAAGCCGTGTTCGATTTTGAAGCGCAGGCCGTAGAGACGAATGATTTCTATGGCACTCAGGGACGTGTCGGTAGACATCAGCAGGCAATGGCCTCTGGTCGGGTGAATGACCATCACGAAGCGCACGAGCCGTCCAACGGGCCGCCAAAGCAGGTCACAGACCCGATACTGGAGGGTGACATTGTTCTCGCCATAGACGGGGCTGGCGGCTTGTTCCATCATCTGCCCATCGGTGAACAGTGACTTGAGCGCGATTTTATTGCCATAGCGTCTGGGCCGACCTCTTTTCTTGACGCTTTGGTGATTATACAGGGTGTAGGCCACCGCATTAGACCTCACCCGGGTCACCAAATGATTGTTCTGGTCCAGCAGGCCAGCGATGATTTTTTGACTGGCATAATACGCGTCCGCCACAAAATAGAAAGGTTGCTGGATATCGACAATTCTGAGCAGGGCAGAGCATTTTATCGAGCAAGGTGCGCTTGTCGCGATTGGACCACACCAAGCCTTCGTGAATACGGGTTGCCAACGGCACGGCAAACACACTCTCGGCGGCCTGAACCAGTACCGAGACCGCCTGCAAGGAGTGCCCCATGATGTATTCTGGCTTCGTATTCGAGTCCGATTCCTGATGAAGTAGCTTGACGGCGGGCATTTTCTTTCCGCTTTTCGGCACCTTGATGCCATCACCGACTAATACCAGCCGGCCATTGACTCGTAGCGGATCAGGAAATAGTCGTAGCACCACCTGTGCCCACAACGCCGACATCATATCAAGTAGCACGCCGGTACTGTGAAAGTTATCGAGCAGGTTGTCATAGAATCGCCCATGTAGTCCCAGTGCGCGCACAATGCTGGTCACGCCGAGCAAATCCGTGCGCACCGTCAAGCCTGCCACGCAGATTGCAAACCACAGAAAGGTACGCAGGCGCGTACAGCCTGGGCGCAGCAGCCAGATTGCATCCCACCAGTAGATCCACAATTGCATGTTATTTCAGCTCCTGTGCCTTCTATTGTTGGCATTGAAGAATAGCATATATATGCTATATCTATAACAAACAAAGGCCTTATACAAATGACAAATAGGCGACTTGCACAAATTGAGAGACGCATTGAGAAGATCAAGGCGGAACTGGCTGAGAATGGGTGAAATGCGGCCGGGGTCGCTGACCAGGCAGTACAAAGATCCAGATGCTCAGAGCGGACCTTACTACCAGCTAAGCTATACGCTTGATATGAAAAGCCGGACTGATTATATTCGTCGAGAATGTGTCAGCGACATTCGCCGCCAGATCAGAAACTACAAGCGCTTCAAGAAACTGAGCGGAGAATGGATCGTCTTGAGCATCGAGCATTCCAGGTTGGTGATGAAACTTGCGCGTAACCAGTGACCGAACCAACATTGTGTCCATAAGCTATGAACAAAGAGCGCGAATGGAGCATATTCGAGAATAATCCTTTCATCGAAGGATTATTTGAGTGGATGGAATCGCCGCGTGGCCGACTTTCCGATGAAGTGAGGGAGGCCACTTGGCATTGTTTGGAAAAAGTGGATGTTGACGCCACTAATCGCAAGCTTATCTGGGACGATGGGAGTCGGCTCTCTATTGATGAGTCAGTGCAACTACTCCTTGGTGACTATCCAGACTTTCCGGTCGAACTAATCGAAACCCATCTTATCGCCTGGCTCGAAATGGAATTTGCCCCCAAGAGCTATTCCCAAGAGCAAATAGATGAGTTAGATCGACTGACAGATACATGGGTCAATGACCATTACAGCCAACGTCAGGCTGCGTTAAAATAGCGGAGAACTCGGTACTCTCAAGTATAGAAAAATACAATAAAATAATCGGTTGGCTAAAAAAATAACAGATAGCAATAAATGTGAATAAATGTGAACTTCATTCCCTTTTGAGTTTAAGGTTCACGTTAGACTATCGATCTTAAGTTTCTAGGTGGAAGGGTTCATTTTTAGAGTAAGTATATTCTTTTTGGAGGCCCCGTTATGGGCGATGCGAGATTCGAGACAGTCTTATGCGATACGGCGGAGTCGCGAAGTATTCACTATAAAGTCCGTTATCAGGTGTATTGCAGGGAGACAGGTTTCGAAGATCCGACAGGGTTTTCAGACGGTAAAGAAAAAGATATTCACGATGGGAATTCTGTTCACTTCGCAGTTCGAGACCCAGCTAATGGTCGTTGGGTAGCGGCAATGCGCTTGGTGCTTGGTCGCGGAGGGTGCATGCCCTCCGAGCAAATGTGCAATCTGGTTCCGGTTTCGGAAGATCCTGCTCAGAGAAGTAATGTGGTGGAGTTTTCCCGGCTTTGTGTGGTTGAGAGTCACCGTCGTCACAACAGAGATCGAAGCCAGGTGAAGATCATCGATGGTCAATCTGGGAAAGTCAGCGCGACGGTGCCACACCCCAAATACCCGGAGATCTTGCTTGGTTTTATTCGTGCGGTATTTGCTTGGTCGAGAGAAAACGAAGTAAGTCATTGCTACTTTTTAATAAATCGTGCGCTCGCTCGCACACTGAAAAGGCTTAATCTTAAATTGGACCAGGTGGGTGACAGTTGCGAACATCGGGGGACCAGGACGCCGTATGTGGTGAATCTCAGGGTTTCAGAACAGCGAATGCTGGAAAAACTGTCAGTTTTCAGAGAGTTGAATTCGCATGGTAGGCCATATGCTTGCTTCTCAGAGTGTGAAAGCGCGACTGCAGAAGGGTATGGCGCTATTTCTGAGTTACACACAGCTACATATCCAAAACCGGGTAGTTTTGTTTCCGGGGACCAGGTACTGCTTGCCCGATAAAAAAATAACTTTATGTCTAATCGCTGCGATCTGATCTGACAATTGCCGGGTTATCAGGAGTCTCTGTCAGGTCTGGTTCAAGCTACACTTTCCCTTCCAGGTTCGTTTTCCGTCTTCCAGCGTGCCCGGTGGTTTTCTGCCACGACATATCTTTCACCGACGCGTACGCTATTTACATGAAGCACAACCCTAGCAATCCAAGTCGGATTGTACGCGCTCCAGGTCGATGCAGACCTTTATTTCCTGAAAGCGGTCGGTTAGAACTCATGGATGACTGATTTATGGAGTCGCTCACAAATATCGTTGCTCTGGGGTGATTTCGCCTTGGTCTTGGAATGTTCGATGTCGTTGAGGGCAAAGTTTTACCGCCGACAACCGCGTTACGCCTCGTTGTCTATCTATCTCCGCAGTCTACAGGCAATCTAAACCCGAGAAATTCTGCGATTCTGCAAGCTGTCAGGATTCTTTACAACGAATGCTCAACAGTTGCTGAGGTATCGTTTTATTTCATTGATTTATAAAGAAAAATTTAATCTGGCATAGAAACTGCCTATTAACCCCTGTTAAATTCTGGTTATTCGATGGACGAGGCGAAAGGGGATGAAAAGACAATTCAAATTTATTGTAGTGACGACTGCAATGCTTTTTGGTGCGGCTACATCCATGGCTAGAGCTGAAATACCATGGTTTCACGGTGTGCTGAATCAGGCATCTGACAATGCGGCTGGTTATCTGATAAACCACGACGGGGGCGATGACACCACTATCGACAAATGGGATCGTTTGCGGGGTTTCTGGCGCTTTGAGACGATTGAAAATTTGTCCAATGATGAGAGAGTCTTCCTGACCTCGCCGGATCAGCCCACGGAATTGACAGCCGTATATGATGTCACGGTCGCTTCCAAGGACTGTGCTAAACATTCTACCTCAGGTGACGAAACAAGCCCATGTATTGAATGGGAAATTACCTTCGCGGCCACGCTTAATGCGGATCTGGGTCCGGGACTCGTACCGGCCGGTACCGTGCTGCGGTTTTACGAGGATTCGGCAAAGGATTACACCCGGCTCCTCGGCGAAGGGGAGGAGGATGACGGTGACGAAAATCTAATAGGGGCGGATTTGGGATCAGGACCCTTCGCCACGGAGGAGCAACTGGGTACCAGCGCCACGGGCGGCGAGGCGTATTGGGATTTCGGGTTCAGCGGGGCATCCAGCGGAGAGGGATGGGTTTATACGGGCCCCGAGGATGTACTAAACGATATCAGGAATACGACCCCTCCTAGTATTGTGGCGAAAAGTAACTTCGGCCTCACTCTGCTAAATAATTACTCAGGGCCGTTATTGGGCCAGGTGGATTCTTTAGATTTCGGGCCAACCGATCTGAACGGCAGTTTCTCTTTCTTGGGTGTCTCTGGCGTGAACACACCCTACGACCACTTCGGTAACGTAGATGTGACCTTAATGCCGTTGGGCGCGGCCCTGGGCGACTACCTGTGGGAAGACCGCAACCAGAACGGCATTCAGGACGAGCCGGCGGATGCGGGCATCAACGGGCAGAACGTCTTCCTGCTCGACTGCGACCTCAGCCAGGTCGCCGTCACGGTAACGGCTGACGATGCGGCGGGGAATCCTGGGTATTACCTGTTCGACAATTTGGCTCCCGGCTGCTATGTCGTGGAGTTCACCAAGCCCGCCGGCTTCGTGTTCACCGATCCCAATGTGGGTGACGATGCGCTGGACAGCGATGCCGACCCCGGCACGGGCCGCACCGACCCGATCACACTGCTGTCCGGCGACGAAGACCTGACCTGGGACGCCGGTGTCTACCTGCCGCTCGAGCCCAAGCTCGGCGACTACGTCTGGGAGGATCTGAACGGTGACGGCGAGCAGGACCCCAACGAGCCGGGGATCAACGGGGCGACTGTCGAGCTCTACGATTGCGCCGGTAACTTCATAACGAGCACCCTGACCGCGAACGACATCAACGGCAACCCGGGCTATTACCTCTTCGAGTCGCCGGACGTCGTAGTGGGCGGATGCTACCAGGTCCAGTTCATCGAGCCAGTCAATTACTGTGAAGGCGTCGTGTTCACCGAGCGCCAGGCGGCCGGTATCGACCCGGCCCTGGACAGCGACGCACCCCTGTCCGATCCGGTGTCGCTGACGTCCGCCAACCCGGTCGACCTGACCGTCGACGCCGGCGTGCTCTGCCCGGCGGCCCTGGGCGATTATGTGTGGCAGGACCTGGACCGCAACGGCATCCAGGACGACGGTGAAACCGGCATCAACGGCGTGACCGTACAGCTGTTGGACTGCGAGGGTACCGTCCTCCAGGCCACCACCACCTTCTCCGGCGGCCCGAACGATCAGTCCGCTGATCAGAACGGATACTACGAGTTCACGGGGCTCTTGCCCGGCTGCTACGCTGTGGGTTTCACTGCGCCCGCGGACTTCGTGTTCACCGATCCCAATGTGGGTGACGATGCGCTGGACAGCGACGCCGACCCGGGCACCGGGGAGACCGGCCCCATCGACCTGGCGTCGGGCGAAACAAATCCAACCATCGACGCCGGGGTATACGAGCCGATCGAGCCCCAGCTCGGCGACTACGTCTGGGAGGACTTGAACGCCGACGGTGAGCAGGACCCCAACGAGCCGGGGATCAACGGCGCGACCGTCAACCTCTACGACTGCACCGGTACGCTCATCGCGACCACCACCACCGCCGCCGACGCGGGTGGCAACCCGGGCTACTACCTCTTCGAGTCGCCCGATGTTGTGGTGGGCGGCTGCTACGAGGTGCAGTTCATTGAGCCCGTTGCATATTGCGAGGACGCGGTGTTCACCGAGCGCCAGGCGCCCGGCGTCGCCCCGGCCCTGGACAGCGACGCACCCCAGAGTGATCAGGTTTCGCTGACGTCCGCCAACCCGGTCGACCTGACCATCGACGCCGGCGTGCTCTGCCCGGCAGGCCTGGGCGACTATGTCTGGGAGGACTTGAACCGCGACGGTATCCAGAACGAACCTGAGAGCGCCGGTGTTAACGGCGTCACCGTCGATCTGCTGGACCCGGGTCCGGACGGGCTCTGTGACACGGGCGACGAGTTCCTGGCCGATACGGCCCCCACGCCCAATACCACGGTCACGGCGGACGACCTCGCCGGTAATCCGGGCTACTATCAGTTCTTCCCGCTGGATGCCGGCTCCTTCTGCGTGCGGGTGGTGAAGCCAGACGGCTTCGAATGCACCCTGCCCAACGAGGGTCCGCTGCAGCCGAGCCCGATCGACAGCGACGTGATACCGACCGCGCCGTCTGTCGCCACCTGTCAGACCAAGGACCCGGTGGAAGACCCGATCGAGCTGTCCTCAGGTGAGTTTGATTCCAGCTGGGATGCGGGTATCTATGCGCCTGCCGAGCTGGGCGACTACATCTGGAACGACTTGAACGCCAATGGCATCCAGGATGATGGTGAGACGGGCATCAACGGCGTGACCGTGAGGCTTCAGAGCTGTGAAGGCGTTGAACTCCAGACCACCACGACCTTCGCAGGCGGGCCGAATGACCAGTCTGCGGACGTGAACGGCTATTACGAGTTCACCGAACTGGCGCCCGGCTGCTACCAGGTGACCTTCGATACCCCCGCGGGTTTCGTGGTGAGCCCGCGCCAGCAGGGCACGGATCCGGCGCTGGACAGCGACGGGACGTTAAGTGACCCGGTGACCCTGGTCTCCGGGGAGCGCAACGCGACTATCGACGCCGGCTTCTATCAGTCAGGCTCCCTGGGTGACTACGTTTGGAACGACCTCAACGCCGACGGTATCCAGAACGACGGCGAGACCGGCATCAACGGCGTGACCGTTAAGCTTCTGAGCTGTGAAGGCGTTGAGCTGGAAACGACCACTACCTTTGACGGCGGGCCCAACGACCAATCTGATGACCCAAACGGCTTCTACGAGTTCACCGGGCTAGAACCCGGCTGCTATAAGGTGGCCTTTGATAGCCCGGCCGGCTTCCTCGTGAGCCCGCGCCAGCAGGGCACGGACCCGGCGCTGGACAGCGACGGTACGCTCAGCGACGAGGTGACCCTGGTCTCTGGTGAGCGCAACGCGACCATCGATGCCGGCTTCTTCCAGCCGCGAGCCGGCCTGGGCGACTACGTCTGGGAGGATCTGAATGCCGACGGTATCCAGAACGACGGTAACACCGGCATCAACGGCGTGAATGTGCAGCTGCTGAATTGCACCACGGGAGCGGTGTTGGATACAACGACTACCTCGGCGGGCGGGCCGAACGACCAGTCCGGTGACGTGAATGGTTACTACCAGTTTACTGGCCTGGTACCGGGCTGTTATCAGGTTGCGTTCGTCAATCCAGACCCGATTGGTGATGACGCCTACCAGTTCAGCCCGCGTCAGCAGGGCGGAAACCCGGCGCTCGACAGCGACGGCCCCCTGTCCGACCAGGTGGTGCTCGCCCCCGGCGAGTTCAACCCGACCATCGACACGGGTCTGTACCGTCTTGGATCGATCCACGTCTTTGGCTTCCTGGACGTTGACGGCGACGGCATCCAGGACAGCGACGAGGACGCCTTCCCGGACGATCCGGGCAAGACCTTCGAGCTACTGGACGCGGACGGAGCGGTCATCAACACCCAGATCACGGTCAGCGGTGAGGCGGGCTTCGTGGCGCTGCTGCCCGGCACCTACACGGTGCGCGAGAACCCGATCCCGGACGGCTACAGCCTGACCACACTGCCCAACGAGCGTACCTACACCATCGTCAGCGGCGAGGAGCTGGTGTACGAGCCCGGTGCGGCGGATCTGCCGCAGGACGACCAGCGCTTCGAGACCAACTTGAGGGACGAGCTCAAGTGGGGCAATGTCGAGCTGGCGGCCCTGGGCGACTACGTCTGGGAGGATCTGGACGCCGACGGCATCCAGGACGACGGTAACGAAGGCATCAACGGCGTGACGGTGCGGCTGCTCAGCTGCGCGGGCGTCGAGCTGCGAACCACTGTAACTGGCGCCGGCGGGCCGAACGATCAGTCCGCGGATGTGAACGGTTACTACGAGTTCACGGGCCTGCTGCCCGGCTGTTACCAGGTCGCGTTCGTCAATCCGGACCCGATCGGGGACGATGCCTACCAGTTCAGCCCACGCCAGGTCGGTGCTAACCCGGCGCTCGACAGCGACGGCCCGGTCTCCAATCCGATCAACCTGATTGCGGGTGAGCGGAATCCGACCATCGACGCCGGTCTGTACCGTCTTGGATCGATCCACGTCTTTGGCTTCCTGGACATCGACGGTGATGGCATCCAGGACAGCGGTGAGGGGGCCTTCCCGGACGATCCGGGCAAGACTTTTGTGCTGGTGGGCCCGGGTGATACCCAAACCCAGACCACGGTCAGAGGCGAGGCGGGCTTCGTCTCCCTGCTGCCGGGCACCTACACGGTGCGCGAGAACCCGATCCCGGACGGCTACAGCCTGACCACACTGCCCAACGAGCGTAGCTACACCATCGTCAGCGGCCAGGAACTGGTGTACCAGCCCGGCGCGGCGGATCTGCCGCAGGACGACCAGCGCTTCGAGACCGTCCTGGGCGACGAGCTCAAGTGGGGCAACACCCTGAATCCGGTGTGCGATGTCGTGGTCGAGAAGACCTGTGCCATTCTCCCGCCACAGGTCTCGGAGGGCACCTGCGAGAAACCCATCGACGTGCTGACCTTGGAGTATGCCGCGATCCAGACCGGGGGCAAGCTGATTGACTCCGTTGATTGGTACGCGGGCGACGTGGGCAGCACCTTGATCGGCACGACGGGTGCCATCGCCGACGGTGAGGTCTTCGATTTCAGCGGCTTCGACGGCTCGCCGAACGATGTGCAGATGCTCATCACCTTCGATGATGGGAGCCAGGTGATCTCCGAATTCCACCGGTCCTGCTCTGATCCCCAGATGGACGGTCCGGAGGACTGCGGCACCCTGGAAGGTGACGGCAAGTCCAATGATCTGTCGGAAGGCAACATCTGGCTGTTCCGCGGGACCGACGGTCCCAACGGCGGAATCACCTGTGCGCTGCCGATCACCGATCCGGTGTTCCCGACCGAGCCCTTACTCTGCGAGTACACCGCGGAGCCCGAGGCGGCGATCTGCGACGACGTCAAGCCCATCGACGGCCTGGTGATGCAGTGGAACGGCGAGGTCAACGTGGACATCATCGCCTATGACGGCGACGTCGGCGACGCTGTGCTTGCCGAGTTCGAGGACGTGAGCCCGGGCGAATACGTCACCGTGACCGGCATGGACGGCAGCCCGAACGATCAGCAGTGGGCCATCTTCGAGCACGCGCCCGGCGATGCGCTCGGCGCCCCGGTCGGCACCTCCGAGTTCCATATCTCCTGCTCGGACGACGACATGGACGGCTTGGAGGACTGCCCGTTGCCGCAGGGTGACGGCAAGTCCAACGACCCGGACCTGATCAACCAGTGGGGCTTCGGCGGCATGATCGGGGAGACCGGCTCGCTGTTCTGCCCCGGGGTACCGGGCGGTTCGGACAGCGTGGATGTCATCTACGGCTATCGCGTGACCAACCCGAACGCCGAGGAGATCATCGCACAGATCTCCGACGTGAAGCTGGGTATCAGCCAGACCGAGCCCATCGCGGCGAACGACTTCCTGGAGATCGTGGTCGGACCGGTCAGCGTGCTGCCGGATGAAGGTGATGACGGTAACCTTTTCGTCAATACCGTGGTGGTGACGGCGGAGACCGGCTCGGGTGCCAGCTGCGACGCCTCCGATTCGGTGACGGTGCAGCGCAACGAGCCGCTGGTACCGGTGGCCTGCAGCGACATCGACCCGATCACCGCCGTGTCGCTGGTGTGGGACGGTGACGTGGCGGTCGACATCGTCATGGAGTCTGGCGAGGAGTTCAAGAATGTCCTGCCCGGCAACCAGATCACCTTCCAGGAGGCGGACACCGGCAACGACGTGCTGATGGACATCTATCTGGCGGGTACCACCCAGTTGCTCGGGAGCTCGGAGTTCCACGTGTCCTGCTCGGACGACAACATGAACGGCACCGAGGACTGCGGCACCAACCAGGGTAACGGCAAAGGCGACGATGGCAGTCTGATCAACGACTGGCTGTTCGACGGCATGACCGGCGTCAGCGGCTCCTTCGCCTGCGAACTGCCCAGCACCGGTGTAGTCGATCCGGCGCCGCTGTTCATCGAGGGTGCCGAGGTTGCTGACCTCAAGGACCTCAAGAAGGTGAAGTGGGACCTCACCAACAACACCTTCGAGGATGCCTACATCACCAACCTGTATATCAACTGGCCGGCCGCGCACGACCAGTTGAAGAAGGTGAAGCTAGGCGGTGATGAGTTCGCCAAGGATGTCTTCGATGGGACGCCACCGACCAATCTGCCGGCGGAAGACCCGTTCGAGGACGACATCAAGAAGCGGACCCTGCCGGCGGGTGCCACCGAGACCCTGGAAATCGAGTTCACGGTCGAGGTGCCTTTCCGCGAACTGAGCGACTTCGAGATCGTGGTCGAGTTCAGCAACGGTCAGACGGTGACCTTCACTCCTGCTGCGGGTGAAGTGGAAGGCGCGGCGACGCTCGATCTGAATGACAACAAGAAGGTGAAGTGGGACCTCACCAACAACACCTACGGTGATGTCTTCATCGAGTCGCTCACCATCGACTGGCCGGTGCAAAGCGGCCAGGAGCTGAAGAAGGTGAAGCTGGACGGGGACGAGTTTGCCAAGGACGTGTTCGATGGCACCCCGCCGACCAACCTGCCGGCCGAGGACCCGTTCGAGGCCGACATCAACCGGCGGACGCTGGAGATCGGGGCAACGGAGACGCTGGAGATCGAGTTCACCCAGGATCGGGTGAGCGACAGCAGTTATGGTATCTGGGTGACCTTCAGCAACGGCGATGTCGTGAGCATCTCGGTGCCATAAACTCGCTGCAATAACCGCAAACCTGGACGGGCAACTTCATGTTGCCCGTCTTTTTTTGGCACGAACAACTACTGAGCGCTGCACAGGCCCCGTTATGAACTTGGCAATAGCATGGAAATCATTCCGGCGCAGGCCGGTATCTGTTCACCATCTTGACTGAAGATGGATACTGGTTTGCGCCAGAATGACAAAGAGTCGGTTGTAGACTTCTGGGCTAACAGAAGTAGCGGTGGTCCTGCTTTCAGCCGTCCGCGCCGGAAAACGATAGCGATATTCCCGGGGTACAGAAAGGGAAAGGCTGTAGTGGTGCCGCTATTTTTTTCTATTAACCCGGCAACCGAATACAGTTCTTCGTCGTCATTCTGGCGAAAGTCAGAATCCATAATATAAGCAGTGGATTAATGGATTTCGGCTTTCGCGAGAATGACATTTATTCTTTTGCCGGGTTAATAAAATCGATTACCGAAATAGCATGTCGCAAGCACTCTATGCAAGTTACGCTTGCGAGGATACCGGCCTCGGATTGGGTGGGTGATCGACCTAATATTGTCAGGGATCAAACCGGACAAACGATTTTTACTGTGCTATCGTGCGGATGCATTAACAGCCTGCCCTGCAGCAACAAGGAGATGTTATTAAATGAGAAATAGCAAGTTTTTTGGAAGAGTTTTTTTTGCATCCCTGGCCACCTTGATCGTCTGGTGGCAACCTGCCCAAGCCGCAGTTCTACCTGCCCAGGCCGAAGTTCTAGATGTAAATGAGTATGACGGATATGTCGAGTATCTGGGGCTGACCGGGGGAATGGGACCCGGGGGTAGAAACGCACCCTTCAGGATGCTGGTGCCCGACAACTGGAACGAGCAACTCATCGTCTATGCGAGGGGGACCGGCTCGGCGACAAAACTAAATGTAGTAGTCGATGAAAATGGCCAGACAACCATTGAACCACAAGTGGACGACTCAAATGAGCTAGGGCTGCCTTTGCCCATCGTTGGTGTCACTCCGCTCATCAACGTCCCGGGTAAGTTACCGGGGGATAACACCGCCAACGATAATCTGGAGGCATGCTGGCTTGGGCTGAAAGACTGCTCTATGGATCCGCCAGGACTATTGGAAACACCAGAATCAGGCTATGCGCTGGTCGCCTCTGATTACAAACCGGACCTCCGCTTTTTAACGGGAGGAAAGCTGGGCTGGGTGGTCGAGGATGGCATCCAGGATACTCTGGCCGTGACACAGCAGGCAAAGGGTATCCTTGCGAACCATTATAAAGAACAGCAGCTCGATCGAACCCTGTTGATCGGTCGTTCCCAAGGCAGCGTCATCGCGTTGAAGATCGAAGACACAATCGCTGGGCTGTATGACGGGGTCATTACAGGCTGCACGGTGGGTGCCGGGACACCGAGGGTATGGGATAACGGGGTGGGATTGGCGCTTGCCTTCGATGCCGCCTTTGGCTGGGAGTGTAACGCAGCAACGGAAGAAGCATGTATGCAAGACGACGGGAATGGGGGCAGGAAGAAGATTGACTGGGGTAGCCCGGAAGGTGGCGATATTCCCGTGGACATTAGTTTCCAGGAAGATGTGCTCCCTACCCTGATAAATCATTTGTCCAACGGAGACAATTTTGGGCTTTTCGAGTTTATTCGCCTGGTAAACGGTCTACCGTTCGAGGGTTTTTATCCACCCGCTGATCCATCTAACCCTGTTCCCGGTGGGCTTGAATTCAACTGGTTGTTGGCCGATATGCTGTTTCTGACCGAAGTGCGTGCGGACCTCGAAGGCCCGTTGAAGGCCAATGGGCGTGTGGCGCAGAACACCGGCCACCGTTACACGCTGTCTTCCGAAGAGATAAAGTATCTGAAAGGATTGGGCGTAAAGATCGGTCCCCTGCTGTCCGTTATTAACAGTACTCGCTTCAAAGCGGATCCCCAGGCAAGAGAATATGTGAAGGATTATGCTGATTTCAGCGGTAATCTGAGCAGACCGGTCATCAGCATGCATACTTGGTCGAGATGGGTTGGTGATACCGGAGAACGAAAGCGCCTTTGCCGAAACGGTTGCGGATGCCGGGAAGTCCGCTAATCTCCTGCAGGTTTATACACCGGGTTACGGTCATTGCTCTTTCACTCCCGAGCAGTGGATCGCGAACGTCGATGCCATGACGGCCTGGCTTCTTGACGATGGGGAGCGGCCGGATCCCCTGAATACCGATCTTTTCCCATCTCCAGGGGACAATCCGCCTTGGACTTTTCCATTGTCCGCTGATGGTTTCGTCAACGACTTTGAACCGGGACCCTGGCCTCAACCATCCATCAAATAATAGGCGATTCTCAAGAGATAGGCCCTCGACAGCAAGCTACTGTCGAGGGCTTTCCCGGACGCTGGTAATAGGCGGTCGGTTCCAGCCTGAGAGCTCGACAGGCAAACTCTGTCATCTGTGTGCCGAAGTATGAGGATGGGCAATTCAGGTGATTGGTGTAATGTTGCTGAGCCCGGGCAGGCAGGAGACTTGCATGCTCGAGAGTCCTGCTTTAAAACGTCGAGATCCTCCTCGGCCGCCTCCGGAAGATTCACCAGTTACGGCTGGAGTCATACCATTGACCAGTAAGTTCGTGTGGAAAATGCACAGTATGGTCGCATTTCCTTAAAGTCCGCACCGATCGGCTGCCGCTGAGTAACAAGAATCCTGCGCAGGGTGAAAATCTCAGAAAACCATGGTCACCAGAAAGAATTCCTCTTCGCCCTCTGCGGATACCATAAAGGTTTCTTTCTTTTCGTCGGTGTAGGGATCAATGGTTTTTTAGTCAGGGAAATGCTGAATTCTTTTTTCTAGATTACAAATAGTTATGCAATCTCTGCGAGACTTTGGCAGATAGCGTCGGGATGAGTCCTGTATCGATATTTGTTGATAAGCAATCGTGGCTTTTAGCCACTCTTGGTATGTATCTGGCTGCTGTGGTTGTTTCTGTCCAGGCAGAGACGGTTCGACAGCAATGCGGAAGGGGTAAGGCTGGCAAAGCAGGTCTACGATCGACCCGACGGAAACGACGTCAGTTCGATGGTCATCATGCTGTTGGGTGAAAAAGGGAAAAATCTCAGGCAGCGCGTTTTATTCAGCTATGCAAAAGACAAGGGAAGTGCTGAACGCTGGACCCTGATGCGATTTATCAAACCTACAGATATCGAAGGAACGGGCTTGTTAACTCTGGATCACCCGGGTGATGAGAGCGACCAATGGCTCTACCTTCCCGCTTTGGATCGGGTGAGGCGTATCTCGTCGTCGCGTAAAGGGGGGCGTTTTGTTGGCTCCGATTTTTTCTATGAAGACTTGCGCGACCGGGAAGTGGATATGGACTACCACCGGCTTGCAGGAAAGAGCAAGGTGGGGAAGGTTGCCTGTGATCTACTGGAAAGCACACCAAGGGACCCTTCCAATTCGGTCTATTCCAAGCGTGTCAGCTGTGTTCATCCAAAGACGCTTATTCCTCTGCAGGTTGATTTCTATAGGAAGGGCGGAAATAAGCCGGTAAAACGCCTGAAAGCGAGAAAAATAAAAAAAATACAGGGTTATTGGACCGTTCTGGACAGTACTATGTATGACCTCAATAGCGGTCACCAGACGCGCCTGATGACCAAGAAAATTAAATACGATCAAGACCTGCCGGATCGGCTGTTCACACAGCGATCACTCTCTGACGACAGCGGTGAAAAGCCCTTCAGACCCTGAAATTTAGACAAAAGGATTATTTGAGCATATGAGGTTTCATTATCATGCAATGCGTTGCCCACTAATTTCTTTTCTGGTTACGGCTCTGGTCTTTGGATCGCCTGCCTGGGCTGCCGATATAGATCTATCCACAGGTGATGATGAGCTGTTGATTGAAGACGATGCAGGGGTTTTGGGCGGTAGCGATGACGGAGAGCTGGCTATAGAAGACGAGGGTGATGAATTCGACCTTTCTATAACAGAGGATGGGGTGCTTGGGGCCGAGGGAACCGACACTGGGGCGTCCTCGCCGGGTACGGCTTCCTCAAAGGCGTTTTCGATCAAGGTAGACGACATCTGGGCCGAAGCGGGGCATTTCTATGAATCAGATTCGCCCGCGGATAACTCCGGCTATTTCCATACTTTGATATCGGCCCAGTGGGCGCCAGTAGGGAACTGGGAGGCAAAACTTTCTGGACGTCTCGATTCCTACCACGAAACGGGTGATGGGGACTACGACCGCACCGAGCTGGATTATGGAGAAAGTTACATTCGTTATCGCGGGGAGGGGTTTCGCGCTACCGTCGGTGCACAGAAAGTGATGTGGGGTAGGATCGATGAGGTGTCGCCCACCGATACCCTGAGCGTTCGGGATTTCAGCCGCGGTGTCCTGGATTATCTGCCGGACCGCAGGCGGGATGCCCCGGTGGTGCGTTTTGAGGGCTTTCAGGGGAAGTACAAGCTCGATGCCGTTTGGTTGCCGCTGTTTCGCAAAGCGAAACTACCGGGGCGGGATAGCGTCTGGTACCCCATTAATCGGAAAAAAGGGGAGATCATCGGATTGGAATCGACGCCTGCAATGTCCGCTGCGATAAAAAATGCCAACATTGATACTAATGCGCCGGATACTCAGGGAGGGGGTGGGTTTCGATTCAGCGGCACCGAGGGGGTAGTTGACTATGCCCTGACGGCCCAGCGGGTTAGGCAGTCGACGCCTTATTTTCGGTATGATCCTGGTAGAGGAGAACTGGAAGCAAAATACCCGCTCAGCTGGGTTTATGGAGGCGATCTAGGGGTCGAAGCCATGGGGGCCACCTGGCGTTTCGAGGCGGCATGGTTCAGCGATACCCCGGTCACTCGGAGCAACGGTGGCTACACGACTACCGAAAGCATCAATTGGGCGACTGGGGTGGAGTTCTACCCCGGGGACAGCGACGCACGGGTCGTCCTTCAGCTGATCGGTACCAATCTGGTGGATGCGCCCGACGTGATCAATCGGGAAAGTGTCTACACTTTTAATGGAGAGACTAGTGTCCCTTTTTTGCACCAACGTTGGCGATTTAGGAGCCGATTTTTCATCGGAGTCGACAAAAGGGACGTATACATCAACCCGGAGATCGCGTTTATCGCCTGGGAGCCCCATGAGATCTATCTGGCTGGTCATTTTTTCGAGGGTGATGATGGAACCGTGGGGGATTTCTATGAAGACGATTCATTGCTCACTCTGGGTTGGCGGGCCGAGTTTTAACTCTATCCCCAGCTGACAATCAGGTATGTCTGACGAACGTATTCGGCGTGTAAGGCTTGATCAGGCCCGCCAGCCCGTCGCTCTTGTACATGACGGGATATTCGTCTACGCCAATCCAGCCTTTCTGCGACTTCTGGGTTACGAAAGTTTCGACGAACTGGAGGCAATCCCGCTTCTCGATACGGTGGTTGAGAGGCATCATGAACGGTTGCGTGCTCATCTTTCGTTGGCGGAATCGGTAAGCAAGTCTTCCAGGGTACATCCCCAGGTAAAATTGACCCTGCTCAATCGAAACGGTAGCCAACTCGTGGCTATCATGCGTTCCCATCGGTCGCAATTTGAAGAAGAAACGACGATTGAGTTTTCGCTCGCTACTCAAGAAGACGCGTCAATCAAAAATGTCATAGTAAGTTTGCCCTGGAAACTCTATTTCAGCCTCCTTTTTCTCCTGATTTTTACTGTTCTTCCCAGTATCTTGCTGCTAGAGCTGAATATCAATAATGCGCCGAAAGTGTACCTCCCAGAAGAAGCGCCGTCTGTGCTGGTTGATGCGCAAATCAGGGAAAATTTTCCCAATGACCAAGTCGTGTTACTGCTGTTCGAAGGTGTGGCACTTTATTCAGATGGCTTTTTGGAGGCGTTTCACGCCTTGTCCCTGGCGTTGGAGTCAAACCCGTTGATCGAAGAGGTGATCAGTGTAACTACACAGGATCACATCGGTGGGACCGAGGAGGGCTTTTTTGTGACGCCCCTGATCGATATTTCGGCATTGGAGGAGACAACGCCATCAGAGCGCCGAAAGCGGGTGCTCGAGGATCGCTTTGCCAGACAAACGCTGGTGTCGGAGGATGGATCCGCACTGTCAATGATCGTCATTCCCGCAACGATCGACGATAGCATTAAACGAATGGATCTCGAGCAGATGATTCTTGCGGACGTAAGGAACGCAAGGTTGAGTGGGTATCTCAAAGCGATGGCAGGGCAAATAACAGAGGATGTGGCGCAGCTTCGATCCATGCTTTGGGACAATATGATCTTTATTCCTGCAACTGTTTTTGTCGGGTTGTTACTGATCTGGTGGCTCTTCCGGCGTTGGATAGCCGTCATCGTGGGAGGTACCGTAAT
>CAWGCA010000028.1:30000-49622 GCA_963820955.1 uncultured Gammaproteobacteria bacterium
ATCTATCCATGGCCAGGTTGAAGGTGGGGTAACACCTGCTGGAGGCCCGAACCCACTTATGTTGAAAAATGAGGGGATGAGCTGTGGATCGGAGTGAAAGGCTAATCAAGCCCGGAGATAGCTGGTTCTCCTCGAAAGCTATTTAGGTAGCGCCTCATGTATCACTTGCGGGGGTAGAGCACTGTTACGGCTAGGGGGTCATCCCGACTTACCAACCCGTTGCAAACTCCGAATACCGCAAAGTGCAATCATGGGAGACAGACGGCGGGTGCTAACGTTCGTCGTGGAAAGGGAAACAACCCAGACCGCCAGCTAAGGTCCCAAAATCACAACTCAGTGGGAAACGATGTGGGAAGGCCCAGACAGCTAGGAGGTTGGCTTAGAAGCAGCCATCCTTTAAAGAAAGCGTAATAGCTCACTAGTCGAGTCGGCCTGCGCGGAAGATTTAACGGGGCTTAAGTTGTGTACCGAAGCTGCGGATGCAAGCTTGCTTGCATGGTAGAGGAGCGTTCTGTAAGCGGATGAAGGTGTGCTGTAAGGCATGCTGGACGTATCAGAAGTGCGAATGCTGACATGAGTAACGATAAAGGGGGTGAGAGGCCCCCTCGCCGAAAGCCCAAGGTTTCCTGCGCAACGCTAATCGGCGCAGGGTTAGTCGGCCCCTAAGGTGAGGCAGAAATGCGTAATCGATGGGAAGCAGGTTAATATTCCTGCACCTCTTGTTACTGCGATGGAGAGACGGAGAAGGCTAGGTCATCCGGGCGTTGGTTGTCCCGGTTCAAGCGAGTAGGGAGTGAGTTCAGGCAAATCCGGGACTTACAATTCTGAGACGTGATGACGCAGCACCCTTCGGGGTGTGAAGTGATTGATGCCCTGCTTCCAGGAAAATCTTCTAAGCTTCAGGTAACAAGAGACCGTACTCCAAACCGACACAGGTGGGCAGGGTGAGAATCCCAAGGCGCTTGAGAGAACTCTGGTGAAGGAACTAGGCAAAATAGTACCGTAACTTCGGGAGAAGGTACGCCCCCATTAGGTGAAGTAATTTACATATGGAGCTGAAGGGGGTTGCAGTGACCAGGTGGCTGCGACTGTTTACTAAAAACATAGCACTCTGCGAACTCGAAAGAGGAGGTATAGGGTGTGACGCCTGCCCGGTGCCGGAAGGTTAATTGATGGGGTTAGCTTCGGCGAAGCTCTTGATCGAAGCCCCGGTAAACGGCGGCCGTAACTATAACGGTCCTAAGGTAGCGAAATTCCTTGTCGGGTAAGTTCCGACCTGCACGAATGGCGTAACGATGGCCACGCTGTCTCCACCAGAGACTCAGTGAAATTGAACTCGCTGTTAAGATGCAGCGTACCCGCGGCTAGACGGAAAGACCCCGTGAACCTTTACTACAGCTTCACACTGGACTTTGAACCTATTTGTGTAGGATAGGTGGGAGGCTTTGAAGCGAGGACGCCAGTTCTCGTGGAGCCAACCTTGAAATACCACCCTGGTATGTTTGGAGTTCTAACCCAGGCCCGTTATCCGGGCCGGGGACAGTGTGTGGTGGGTAGTTTGACTGGGGCGGTCTCCTCCCAAAGAGTAACGGAGGAGCACGAAGGTACCCTCAGCGCGGTCGGAAATCGCGCATTGAGTGCAAAGGCATAAGGGTGCTTGACTGCGAGACGGACAAGTCGAGCAGGAACGAAAGTTGGTCTTAGTGATCCGGTGGCTCTGTATGGAAGGGCCATCGCTCAACGGATAAAAGGTACTCCGGGGATAACAGGCTGATACCGCCCAAGAGTTCATATCGACGGCGGTGTTTGGCACCTCGATGTCGGCTCATCACATCCTGGGGCTGAAGTCGGTCCCAAGGGTATGGCTGTTCGCCATTTAAAGTGGTACGCGAGCTGGGTTTAGAACGTCGTGAGACAGTTCGGTCCCTATCTGCCGTGGGCGTTTGAGACTTGAGGGAAGCTGCTCCTAGTACGAGAGGACCGGAGTGGACGTACCTCTGGTGTTCCGGTTGTCACGCCAGTGGCACTGCCGGGTAGCTATGTACGGAAGGGATAACCGCTGAAAGCATCTAAGCGGGAAGCCCCTCCCAAGATGAGGTCTCACTGGACCTGTAAGGTCCCTGAAGGGCCGTGGAAGACTACCACGTTGATAGGCTGGGTGTGGAAGTGCAGTAATGCATGAAGCTAACCAGTACTAATTGCCCGTGCGGCTTGACCATATAACACCCAAATACTTTGGTTAAGTGCAACAACCCAAGCATAGAAGCCATCTACGATCTAACCGAATTTGCGAGAGCAAGCCAGTTTGCCTGGCGGCCATAGAGCACTGGTACCACCTGATCCCATCCCGAACTCAGAAGTGAAACGGTGCATCGCCGATGATAGTGTGGGGTCTCCCCATGCGAAAGTAGGTCACTGCCAGGCTTTAAAAACAAAATACCCGGTCCTTGTGGCCGGGTATTTTTTTGTCTGAGTGTAAAGTGGCCTACGCGAAAGTAGGGTGAGCCCGTAATATAAAAGCCAACAGTTTGGCTTTTATAGGGCGAACGCCCGGAGCCTCCGGCGAAGGGCCGGACCACTGCAAGGCTTTAATACCAAACCCCGTGCCTTCTCAGATGCGGGGTTTTTTATTGCCCAAATCTCAGAGCATTGAGAAAATCGAGCGGACCGCTATGAAATCAGCGTTCACGGTTAAATGGTAGTCGAGGTGTTCCCGCACAATGTGAAGGATTTCCTTCCATCCAACTACTGGTAAAGTTAAGGCATGATTAATTCACTGCAACAGTTTTTTGAACAACGGCTTCAGCCGGCCTTCAAGGGAAATGATACGCATATCGCGGAGCATGCAATACGCCTTGCGACTGCCGCTCTACTGGTTGAAACCGCACAGGCGGATTTCGAGTTCGACTTGTTGGAACGGGGTGCTTTGAAATCCATGCTACAGCGGGTATACGGGCTGACCGGTCGGGAGACGGCGGATCTCTTGACACTCGCAGAACAGGAAGTGGATGCATCCATATCGCTGGATCAATTCACCAAGCTGCTGGACCGCAACCTGAATCCGGAGCAGAAGCATCATGTCTTGGAACTGCTATGGGAAGTAGCTTTTGTCGATGGACGGATCGATAAATACGAAGAATACATGATACGGAAACTGGCTGATCTGCTGCATGTCTCTCACGGCAAATTTATACAGACAAAACTGCGGGTAGCCGATCGAAGTAAACAACGGGGATGTCATGATTCACTATAAGATTCAGCCCTGCTCTCCGGAAGCGCATCTGTTTCAGGTGGTACTTCGGGTTCCGCAGCCTGAACCCAAAGGGCAGGCCTTTACTCTGCCGGCATGGATACCCGGCAGCTATATGATTCGTGATTTCGCTAAAAATATAGTTACCCTGAGTGCCCAGTGTGATGGCGCAAAGCTGGACGTCCGGAAGCTAGACAAACAGACCTGGAAATGTGAGCCCTGCACCGCGGAATTGATCATTGAATATCAAGTGTATGCATGGGATCTATCGGTACGCAGTGCTCATCTGGACGCCACGCATGCCTATTTTAACGGCACCAGTGTTTTTCTGCGGGCGATGGGTATGGAGCGTCGGCCCTGTCAGGTGGAAATACTGCCACCAGAAGGAGAAAACTATCGGCACTGGAGGTTGGCGACCACTCTCCCCGTCCTAGATGCCAAGCCATTGGGATTTGGGCTGTTCAAGGCCGCCGACTATGAAGAATTGGTGGACCATCCGGTGGAGATGGGCTGTTTTGCCTATGGATCTTTTGACGCTTCCGGCGTGGTACATGAGATCGTGATTACCGGGCGGCACAATGCAGACATGGCGCGTTTGCGTGAGGATCTCAAAGCTGTCTGCCAGCTTCACATCGGTTTTTTCGGCGAACTGCCATTGATGGATCGCTACCTGTTTCAAGTGATGACGGTTGGGGATGGGTACGGGGGTCTGGAGCATCGTAGCTCAACCTCACTTGTCTGCAGCCGGGCCGACCTGCCGCAAAAGGGCCGGCAGGAGGTGACGGAGGGTTATCGTCGTTTCCTGGGACTCTGCAGTCACGAATATTTTCATCTGTGGAATGTGAAGCGAATTCGGCCCGCCGTGTTTCAAGGGGCAGATCTATCCAAAGAGGCTCATACCGCTCTGTTGTGGCTGTTCGAAGGGATTACCTCGTACTATGATGATCTGGCGCTGGTGCGAAGCGGTCGTATCAAGCCTGAGAGCTATCTGGAACTTCTCGCGCAGGTTATAACGCGGGTAACTCGCGGCAGTGGTCGTTTTAAACAGACGCTGGCTGAGTCCAGTTTCGATGCCTGGACCAAGTTCTATCAGCAGGACGAAAATGCACCCAATGCGATCGTAAGCTACTACACTAAAGGCGCGCTGGCCGCCCTGGCCCTGGATCTTATCATTCGGCAGCAGACTTCGGGCAGTAAATCACTGGATGATGTGATGCGTGCGCTGTGGGCGATCCATGGACGAACTGATCTGGGCGTCCAGGAGGGTGACATGGAGGCATTGACTCAGAAGGTTACAGGGCTCGATCTCGGAGACTTTTTCAACCTCGCCCTGCACAGCACCGAAGATCTGCCCCTGGCCAGGTTACTGGAAGAAGTTGTCGCTGTCGGTTGCCGCCTGCGACCGGCTCGAAATCAGAAGGACCAGGGTGGGATACGGAAAAGGGGAGAGAGTTCTCCAGCGCCTGGTTCAACGCTCGGTGTACGGTATAAGAGCAATGGCAGTGACGTAATACTGACCACCGTTTTCGACGGTGGAGTGGCCCAACAGGTCGGACTTTCCGCCGGTGATGTCATTATTGCGATGGATGGTATCCGAGTCCCGCCATCCGAGTTGGATGAGTTGGTAAGCAGCATGCCGGTGGACAAAACAATCACCGTTCACGCCTTTCGACGAGATGAACTGATGCAGTTCGAACTGCGTTTGAGGCCGCCCCCTCCAGACACCTGTGAACTCTGGTTGCTGGATACCACCACTTCTGAGCGGAAAAAGGAGCGAGACTCCTGGCTTGGAATTTCCGATTAGAGCGATCCTGGCGGGTGGGCAACAGGTTTGGTCTGATACACTCGATGCCATGAAAACAAGATACCGGATTGTAAGATTGCTGGCCGACGGTCAGTTCCATTCGGGTGAGCAACTGGCCAGGTCTTTGAATATAACGAGAGCCGCGGTATGGAAGCATTTGTCCCATATCCGGAGTCGGCTGGATGTGGAAGTGTTCGCGGTATCGGGTAAGGGTTATCGGCTGGCTCGTCCCCTGGAACTGCTGGAACAGCATCGGATTCTACAGGAGATGGGTCATTCGTCACGTCGGTTGCTTTCGGATATGGAGATCCTGGACCAGATCGAATCTACTAACGGCTATCTGATGCGGCGGGGGTCGGATAGTACCGAATCGGGCCATGTCTGCCTGACCGAACAACAGACTGCCGGGCGTGGTCGCCGTGGACGGAAATGGATATCGCCCTTCGGCAGCAACATCTACCTTTCAATCCACTGGAAATACGCTCTGGGGCCTGCCGACCTGGGGGGTCTTAGCCTGGCCGCAGGAATCGCGGTTGCCCAGAGCCTCGAACAGCAGGGAATTCAGGGGATAGGGTTGAAATGGCCCAACGATGTTCTCTGGAACCATCGCAAGCTGTCAGGACTATTGCTTGAGGTACGGGGAGAGCAGGGTGGTCCCAGCCAGGTGGTGCTGGGTGTTGGACTCAACACCCGGTTGACCGAGCATCAGGCGCAAGAGATTGAACAGCCATGGGTGGATCTCGCTAGTGTTCCAGGCGGAGCGAAAGTATCCAGAAACCGATTGGTGGCGGTATTACTCGACAATCTTTTGGATACAATGAACCGTTTCGAGCGGGAGGGGCTTGAGCCGTTTATTCGCGAGTGGGGAAAGTACGATCTCTACCAGGGACAGGCGGTCACCCTGCAGTTGGGTCATCGTTGCATCGAAGGTATCCACCAGGGTATTGATCAGAAAGGCGCGCTGTTGCTCCAACACAACGGGGGGGTTTACTCCTACCACGGTGGTGAGGTAAGTCTACGGTCAACCGTCGCTCGGGAGCCTGATCGGCTATGAGTAACAAAGAGCGTCGAGCGAAAAGCAGAATCCTGCTGATAGATATCGGCAACACCAACCTCAAATGGGCCTGGCTGGTCTATGGCAAGCTCTCTGCGGTAGCGGTAAGATCTTACCGGGAGCAGTCGCTCAGCGCTCTATCAGAGCAGAATTGGCGTGACGAAACGCCGCCCGAGCGGGTGCTGGTCGCCAATGTTTCCGCACGGAGCCTGGAGGCCGAACTCAGGGGCTGGCTGTACAATAGCTGGAAACTGGAACCAGAGATTTTCCGGTCCTCCGCGCGGGCCCTCGGTGTCATCAGCGCTTATACTGAACCCGAACAATTGGGTGTGGACCGTTGGCTGGCGCTGATCGCGGCTCATCACAGGATAGCATCGCCGGTCTGTATCGTTGATTGTGGTACCGCCATTACGCTGGACGTGGTGGATGTAAGCGGTCAACATCTGGGTGGGCTGGTTCTGCCCGGATTCAGTTTGATGAGGAAATCGCTGTTGGAGAATACTTGGATACCTCGTGATGCGAGTACATATGGAATCGGACTATTCGCGCGGGATACCGCCAGCGCAGTAGCTTCGGCTGGAGTTCTCGCAGCAGCGGCATTGGTAGAGCGGATGCTTGAAAAAAGCACTGAGGAATTGGGGCGGCGCCCACAACTGCTGTTGACGGGAAGTGATGCCTCGCGGTTGAAATCCGTGTTGAACCAAACCTGCCTGATGGAGCCTGATCTGGTGATGCAAGGCTTAGCGTTGGTGGCGGGGGAGTGGGAAGGATGAGATGGCTTTTCTTCCTGTTGCTGCTGGTCAATCTGGGTGTCCTGGTGTGGGGCATTCAGCAGGACAGTTTCATTTCCGCGAAAAAGGTGCAACTAAAGCCCGAGGTGGGAAGCCTGCGTTTGTTATCTGAGCCCGAAGTGGTTGTTGTATCTTCGTCTCCCGAACATTCCTTCGCCAGTGAACCAACCGAAGCGCTCCCCCCTGAGCCGCAGCCGACCGAAATGGATGCGTCGATGGAAGATGCCACACCCGAGGAGCAATCTGCTCCGTCAATAGCGGGCGTCCAGGAGCGAAATCAGGTGCTGGAGACTGGCGACGCAGAATCGATGGATATGCCAGAAGCAGGGTCTGCACAGTCTGAGCCACAGCGGCAAGAGGACGTTAACCCGGCTCCGGTAGCGGAAGCTGACCAGAACTCGGTACCGGAAGAGCCCGAAGAGCCTGTCCCGGAAGTTGCTCAGCCGGCAGCAGTTGAGTCCTGTGGGGTGGTTGGTCCAGTGGAGACCGAGATCCTTGCGGGTCAGATCTTAGATGCCTTTGAACAGCGGGACGTGCAGTCCGCGTTGCGGCGCGAAACTCAAGAGAAAAAAGTGGGTTTCTGGGTCATTATTCCCCCCTACGAATCCCGGAGTAAGGCGATTGAGGCGATTAATCGACTGAAGGAGGGAGGCATCATGGATGTTCGGCGTTTCTATCGGGGTGAGCTTAAGAATGGCATATCACTCGGTATGTTTTCGCGGCAACGGAACGCCGAAAAGCGTAGCAGAGAGATTGCTGCCAAGGGATTTGCTCCAAAAGTATTGCCCAGGACCAGGGAAGTTGAGGTGTTCTCGATCGACTACCGTGCCCGTGGGGAGAACGGCGAGCAGAGGGTAAAAGAGGCCCTGACTAAATACCCGGGCCTGGGGCACCAGGTGCGAGACTGTCCGCCAGAACTCAACCAATAGCGACTGAAGGAGCCTTGGATTTGTGCATGTGTAGCGAATAGTTGCCGGTGCGGTCCCCGTTGGTAAACTCGATCATCGCTGCCCCGGCGTTACTGATCGCCCCCGAGACTCTGCCGGATCGGTTCGATCCACAGTGCCATGCGCTAGGTTCAACCGCATGGTGGCTGATCGGAACAGGCAGATTCTAGCCGAAAACCGTTGGTGATGGCTTACCCGTCAGCCTTGCCGGGCTACACTATGACGGGAGTTCTGTTGTACCCATCAAGGTAGCGGAGAGGGTTGATACCGTCCCGCAACAGATCAGAAAATATTCAGCCGTTAGTTTGGCCTCTACAGCAATAGTAAATGACAAAGAATGAAAAATAGGGAATAAAATTCGTCAGGATGACCCGTGACGGTGCTTTTTTAGATAAAGTACCGGTTACAAACCTACCGTAAAATCTAAAGATGCCTCGGTCTTGGACGCTATTATTTTCCAAAAAGTAGTTATCTGAAACGACATATCTCCTACTCCATTAAGTTCGAATGGATAACTTTACGAATATCCATATGTATAGGGGTAATGTCGTTTTTTTGGAGAAAAATAATGGATAGGAAAACTACCCTGTCGTTTTTACTTTGTACCTTGCTGGGAATGGCAAACAGTCAGGCTGACCAGCGTATTTCTGCCGCCAGAGTAGACACTATGCCCGTAGTCGACGGTGCTGCCGACGATCAAGCGTGGGTTGAAGCGAAAGCTATTGTCACCAGGGATTCGGTTGCTGAGTTGGATATAAGCCTTAAGGCGGTCTACGACAGTTCTCATATCGCATTTTTAGTCAGCTTCCCTGACGCCAGCGAAGACAGGGAACATAAAGCCATGATATGGGACAAGCAACAGAATCTCTATAAAACCGGGCCCAAACGAGAGGACGTTTTCGTCTTCAAATGGAACATGGAACCGGTTCCGGTAGACCTGACATTGTCGGCGGATAACTCCTACAAAGCGGATGTCTGGTTTTGGAAGGCCAATCGCACGGATCACGCAGGTTATGCAGACGATAAGGTTCAATTGTATGTAACTGATCCTCTTCCCAATACACAACGCATGATCTCGGCCAAAGGCAATCTGTTCTACCTGAAACGCAAGGGAGATGCTGGAAAGGCAGCTTACCAGGCGACCGTACATACCGATTTCGTAGGAGACGAAGCCCCGCGGTTCGAGCAGCAGAAACCCGAAGGTAGTCGTGCGGATATCAGGGCAAAAGGACACTGGGCGAACGGTTTCTGGACTATTGAATTTTCCCGCCCATTGAATACTAGTCAAACAGACGATGTGATATTTGACCCTAAAAATACATATGTATTTGGAGTATCTCGATTCGAGATTGCGGGTCGATCTCCCAATCCTCAGTTAGACCAACCCAAGTACGGAAGCGGGGAGATAGGAGAACATATCGTGCTTGAATTCGATTAGAGACGACACTTGTAATGTTGTCGTTTCACACGATCAAAAATATTTCGATTGCTACCTATCTCGCACTGATGGCCGCTATTGCTGCAATAGCGTACACACACACCCAATCTTCGTTGCTCTCGTTTGAAACAATGTCTGGGTGGCACGCCTCTATGCTGCACAATTTGTCTGAGGTAAATCGAAACATATTGAAATCCGATCGTCGATTCCTGATCTACCAGCGCCAGCAAGATATCAATTCCCAGGAGGGTCTCGATATTCTTAATCGGCTGATCCAGCTTTCGGAGCAACTGGATTCATCCGACGACTCTCGTCTTTCGATGCTGGAAAACTTCCGCCGTGCGCGAATCGCCTTCCAAATGGTGTTGGAAGAAACAGCCGTAGATGCCAGCACTGATACTGCAATCCAATTTTGGGAACTGCTTGTCAGGCAAGTAGCAGAAGGGAGAAAAAAACTAGCTACGATCTCTAGACAACAGATATCTAACGAACATGAAGAGTCACAGCAAACTGTTCTCTCAATATTAAACCTTCTCCGGCTAGTGGAGAGCTGGCTTGAACGGTACGATGTACAGGAACGTGTAGATGTTGAAGATATAACCTGGTCTCTGAATCAAGCCCTCATCAATATAGAGAATCTCCACCAGCTGGTCCTGGCTGCCAAAGGTAAAGAGGACGAACACACTCATAGGCATCGGGATATAGGGCAGGTTGTGTCACAGTTATCCCAAGAGATAAAACGCCTCCGAGCCGCATTTCTCATATTCGTCGATGAACAAGCCTTTGGTACCGCTGATATCGGTAGTAACACCATCCACGGAATCATTGACAACACGCGCAGGGAGATTCCAAATTTACTCCGTGAAATCAATAAATTAATCGAAAATGATGTACAGCGCGCCCAGGAGGCGATGAAAGCAGGTGCCGTAGACAAACAAAAAACACTCTTATTCATAGTAATCATTGCCATTGTTCTGGGCTTGATTGGCTCGTTTTTCATCGATCGCTTGATAGCCAAGCGTTTTGGTATTCTGGTCAAAGGGACTCAGCGCTTTTCCGTTAACGATTTGGAATATCAAATCGAACTAAATGCCAAAGACGAATTTGGGACTCTGGCAGTCGCCTTCAATGAAATGGCCGAGTCATTGGCTAAGAAAGAACAGCAGTTGAAAATCAGGTTAGCCCAGTTGGACAGGGCCAACTCTCGAATATCGTCTACCAATGCGATTCTGGAAACCAAGGTGGATGAGCGGACCAAGGAGCTTCAGATTGCCAAGGAAGAAGCCGAATCGGCCAGCAAGGCCAAGAGTATGTTTTTAGCCACCATGAGTCACGAGATTCGTACACCCATGAATGGCGTATTGGGCATGACTGAACTGCTGTTGGATACAGCCCTCGATGACCGACAGAGGCGGTTTGCACAGACGATTGAGCGTTCGGGAAACTCATTGTTGACGATCATCAACGATATCCTCGATTTTTCAAAAATCGAAGCCGGTAAGCTGATGCTTGAGTCACATGAGTTCAATCTGCGAGTACTGGTGGAAGAAACTGCTGAGTTGTTCGCGGCTCGGGCTCACACTAAGGGAGTGGAGTTGAGAATTGATCTCCCGGTGGATCTGCCCCGCATAGTGCAAGGTGATTCGAATCGTATACGCCAAATTCTCACAAATCTTCTCGGTAATGCGAATAAATTCACCAAGGCCGGGCATATTGTCGTTCGTATCCGCGTAGTAAACCAAGACGCGCAAGATGTTGAACTCCTATTCGAGGTAGAAGATACGGGAATTGGTATCACCAACGAAGCACAAGCCCATATATTTGATTCCTTTTCGCAAGCCGATGGAACCACCACCCGAAAATATGGCGGTACCGGTCTGGGTCTTGCGGTCTGCCGTCAACTGGCTGCCCTGATGGGGGGCGAAATGGGCGTTTACAGCAAGGTGAACAGGGGCTCTAGATTCTGGTTTAACCTAAGTTTGGAGCAATGTTCAGATAGCCTGGAGAACAGGACATCCATGCATCATTCCGGGTCGATTCCGAAAGCAACGATGCAAGAGATGCCCGCATCAAACTTCAGTGCTCATATATTGGTAGCGGAGGATAATCCGGTGAACCAACTGATGGCGCGGGAAGCGCTGGAGACTTTAGGATACCGGGTGTCCATGGTTGAAAACGGCAGCGAGGCGATTGGGGCGGCTGCAGACCGGGATTACGACCTGATTCTAATGGACTGTCAGATGCCGGAGATGGACGGCTATCAGGCTACGCGACTTATCCGCGAGCACGAACAGCGGAAAGGTGGGGGTAGAGTGCCTATTGTTGCAGTCACCGCCAACGCCATGCAGGGCGACCGAGACAAGGTGCTTGGTGCTGGCATGGACGACTATCTGAGCAAGCCTTACACCCAGAATCAATTGAGAAATATTCTCTCGCGTTGGCTGGCGTCTGTGCCTGGCATAGCCAGGAAATCTGAATCTGCTCCCTCGACAAGCAACGACCCGAAAAAAATAACGGGGATAACGTTGGATCCTGGTGCCTTAGACAACATTCGAAAGCTTCAACGGCCCGGAAGGCCTGACTTATTGAGTGCTGTTATCGAGAAGTACATGGAGAGTGCGCCGGAATTGATTGATAAGCTGCGACAAGGGATAAACGAAAATGATGTGGAAGCTCTACGCATTGCAGCACACACATTGAAGTCCAGCAGCGCAAACCTGGGGGCCGAAGCATTGGCGAAAACCAGTCTGGAACTCGAAACCATGGCTCGCAACAGAGAGACTGAGAATTTATCAGGCTTACTAAAGCGCCTGGAAGCTGATTACGAACAGGCAGTGGCTGAGTTGATGTCCCTGCAAGAGGTGGTCGATTGCAGGCTCCAAACAGGCTAGAAATATGAAAGCAAGCGACATACCGAACGCCAACCAAGTCTTGGTCGTTGACGACGATTTCACGATACGACTTCTGGTGGCGGAGGCCCTCGAACAGGCTGGTTTCAGAGTCATCGAGGTGGAGACCGGCAGAGACGCTCTGGCCGCATTCCAGGAGCATCAACCGAGTGTGGTGCTGATGGACGTTGTGATGCCGGAGATGGACGGCTTCGTCGCCTGCTCAGAACTGAGAAGACTCCCAGGAGCCGAGCATATTCCTGTATTGATGATGACTGGTCTGGAAGACGAGGAGTCGATCAATCGTGCCTATGATGCCGGAGCTACCGATTTTATTACCAAGCCGATCAACTATACTTTGCTCGGACATCGAGTGAGGTATATGCAGCGCTCCAGCAAGACCACGCTGGATCTGGTCAGTAGCCAGCGCCATCTTGCCAATGCGCAGCGCATTGCTCGCCTCGGTCACTGGACCTGGGCTCTGGAGACCAATTCGGTTTATTGGTCGGAGGAGGCGCGGCAGATTTTGGGGCTGAAAGATCTCCCTACGACCACCCCTTTCGACAATATTCTTTCCTGTATTCCGATCGAGGAAAGAGATTGGGTTCAGGTAAAATATCAGGAACTGATGGAAATAGAACAGGCCGCTGAGTTCAGTCACCAGGTTGTTCATTCCGACGGTTCGAAAAAGTATATACAGCAACAGGTGGAGGTGATATCCAACGACCACGGAAAAGCGATCAGGCTGTACGGCACGGTACAAGACATTACTAGTCTAAGGAAGGCGGAAAATCGCATTCGAACACTTGCCTATTACGACACCCTTACCGGTCTGCCGAACCGCGAATTCTTCAAAGAAAATCTAAACAGGGCGATCTCTCTCGCTAAACGCTATGACCGAAAGGGTTCCCTGCTGTTTCTCGATCTCGATAATTTCAAGCGCATCAACGATACGCTGGGCCATAAAGTTGGCGATCTACTGCTCGTCAACGTCGGTGAACGTCTACGAAAAAGCACACGTGCAACCGACCTCGTGAACCGACCTGGGGCCGTCGCTGAAAACGATAACCTAGCGCGGCTGGGTGGTGACGAGTTTACCGTGCTGATATCGGAAATACGCTCAGTCGAAGATGCAAGCGCTATCGCCAGTCGAATTCTGGATTGTTTTTCGAAGCCCTTTCATCTTTCGGGCCATGACATGGTCATTTCCCCCAGCATCGGAGTTGCTGTTTTTCCCGACGATGGCGAGGAGGTGGATACCCTGCTACAGAACGGCGACATGGCGATGTACTCTGCCAAGCGGGACGGAAAGAACGCGTTTCGTTTTTTCAATGCTTCCATGAACGAAGCAGCTCAGAAGCGCCTGCTTATGGAGAATCAGCTTCGCAAGGCCCTCGAAAAAAACGAACTATCACTCCACTACCAGCCACAAAAGGATATGGTCACAGGGCGGATATCCGGTGTGGAAGCCTTGTTGCGTTGGAGTAATTCTGAACTGGGACAGGTGCCACCCGGAGAATTCATTCCCCTGGCGGAAGAGACCGGGATGATTGTAAAAATTGGTGAGTGGGTGTTGCGCACTGCCTGCATCCAGGCCAAGACTTGGAGAACTCGGGGTATCCCACTGGAACGCATGGCAGTCAATGTATCGGTACACCAGTTCGTGCAAACGGGCTTTCCGGAACTCGTGGCGCGGATTCTTTCGGATACCGGCCTTGAGCCGGAGGCATTGGAGTTGGAAGTCACAGAGAGTCTTCTGATGAAGGACGCGGAAAGTGCTGTGCGTACGCTGAATGAACTCAAGGCGCTTGGTATTCAGCTTGCGATAGACGACTTCGGTACCGGTTACTCAAGCCTGAGTTATCTGAAACAGTTCCCTATTGATCGGCTTAAAATCGACAGGGCATTTGTAAACGATATCAATATCGACCCCAATGATGCCGCGATAGCAATGGCGGTGATCGCTATGGCCGAGAAAATGTCGCTTCGGGTTACCGCAGAGGGGGTTGAGAATGAGGAGCAACTTGGCTTTCTCAAGGCCAAGCATTGTGACGAAATACAGGGTTATCATTTGAGCAGGCCTCTGGCAGCCCGTGAAACGGAACAATTTCTTATCGGATGGCAGGGTACGGAGGAGTACCAGCAAGGTCAGCCACCAACTGTCCTGATCGTAGATGATGATCCCAATACCCTACGGGTACACAGCCGGGTACTCGGGTTCGATGGATACAGGATTCTTACCGCTTCAAGCGCTGTCAGCGCGCTTGAGCTACTGGCGAAGAATGATGTGGGTGTAGTGATTTCCGACTATCAAATGGCGGGAATGAATGGCAATGAGTTTCTAAGCCGAGTGAGAAGACTCTACCCGTCCAGTGTTCGACTCATGGTGAGTGGTGCCAGTGATATACAGTCGTTGATCGACAGCGTGAATGAGGGGGCTATCTACAAATTTTTGGAGAAACCTGTGCCCACCAGTGAGTTAAGAGAGACAATCAGAGAGGCGTTCGCAGTTTCCGTGAAAAACCCAACTGTAGATACATCGTTGACCGCATGAATAGTAGAAATCAATCGTAGGCGGCCTGAACGCTAGGAGTTGGATCCTTGGCAAACGGGCTGGCCATTGCCCCGATCATCGTTGAGTCCACAGGCCAACCATCCAGTCCTCCGATGCGATACGCTGTGCTCACTCCACGGCAATGACGCGCATGGTCGTGTGACTTGCTGCGCCTTCGCTATTGACCGTAAACGTTCGAGCGAGCGGACCGACCAGCTCGTCCGGTGCGGCAACATATAGATGGCACTTGTCCAAATCGGGATGATCTTGTTGCAACAGCGCATAGAGTGTGGGCGCGTCGGTTTGCTGCGGTAGCTTGGTCAAACGGAAATTGTCCAAGGCGTCCTCCCAAGATCGGAACAGGTTGAGAACCTTGTCGCCCCAGGCCGGCTCATGCACCAGGTAGACGTGCAGCCAATCCGCATTGTCGATGGCGATCGCGTGCTCCAGCAGGCTCTTGACGTACCCGATGCCCTCGCCGGCCGCGATCAGCACACAGGGCGCGATGTCGTCTTCCTGCAGCACGAAATTTCCGTGCGGACCTTCAATAAGGACCATCTGGCCAATGATGTCGTCGGCGAGCACCGACTGGCCGAAGTCGTCATTGGCCCGGCGCCGGATCAGAAACAGCAGATGCCCAACGTCACAGGCACAGGAGGCGACCGGATAGATCCGGCTGGCCCCGTCCTCGTTGGTCAGGCGCACGGTCTGACCGGACATGAAACGCAGGGAGTGTGTGCGAGGCGTTTTCAAGTGCAGCAGCGCACCCTCGGGACTCAGGTGCTCGATGCGTTGCACGATGGCGCGAATCTCTTGCGCCGGGAGCTGTGCCGGGCTGGTCGCCTCGTGAGCCTCGATCACCAGGTCGGTGACGGCGGTCCATGAGCAGGCGAGGATATAGCCCTCCTCCTGTTCATGGGCGCTGAGTACATAATCATGCTCCCGTAACTGGGTCGCCCGGCCCGCAACAATACGACACTTGCAGGCGCCGCAGTTGCCGCAGGAGCAGCCGTAGTCCATATGCAGCCCGGCGCGCAGGGCTGCATTGAGCAGGCTCTCTTTGCCCTCGACAATATATTCATGACCGCTCGGCTTGAGCTTCACTTTGGCGGCGAGCAGCTTCAGGAAGGTATCCCGCGCGAAGATCTCCGCGCGCGCGTCTACCCCAAGGGAGGGTGCTTCCAGGCTGGCGATCAGGCTCTCGCGCAAGGCATCCAACCGTGTGCGCGTCGCCGGCTCGGCGCTCGCACTGATCTCCTCCAGGCGCTGCGAGATTTCCTCGAACAGCAGCTCTCCCCTATTCAAGGCCGCCTTGGTGAGGACGAGCACCGACTGCATCTCCTTGAGTCGAGCCAACAAAACGTCCGGTTGCGGAATCCAGCCGTCGCTGTATTCACGCTTTGGTCGCGCTGTCTCCTTGATGCGTTCTATTCGTTCGAATACCGGATCTCTGTCGAGGTCGATCTTGGGGTACAGCGACAACAAATCGCCGATCGCGATCTTGCCTTCTAACATGTTCAGGCCGCTCTGGCGCAGGGTTTCCTGCAGCTCGCTGCGCGTGACTCCGGCCAGCTTGGCGGCACGGGATAGGGATAGGGGCTGTGGCATAACTAGTGGACCTGGTTGTCGTTTTCCGGCGTGAAACCTGCGTGCGCACCGACCAGGTGCGGGAGGCACCCAGCAAAGGCGAAGACCGACGTTGAAAAGCTTATCACCGCAGCGGGGTACCGTACACTCCCATCCGCATGTTTCGGCGAGAGCCTGCAGATTAAGGTCGAGCTACCATTTTTGCAGTGCGGGCGTTCTTGACGCGGAGTTCTGCTCGCAGCAATGCACACTCTTCGTGAAGGGATCGTTCTGCGCCATAAGCCTTACCCGGGTATTGACGAATCGGCGTCAACACCATCAGCGCTGATATCCGGCGTATCGATTATCGTTGGCATTCGCGGGAAATGGTTTCGGGTCGCTTCTATTCTCGCGGCGGTCGCAATCACTGCGCGTTCAACAAGCCCCGTATAGCGCCGGGGTCAGCTGGTGATCTGGGGCCACCGCGATGCCAAAGCCGCTGCGCTCGAAGCCACCAGGAGGTCGCGCCGCCACAAGCCAGCTTGTTAGACTGATCAAACCACAAGGCAACGAACCGCTTGGCTGGGCCATCAACGGACGTGGCAGGGTAGCGTTCGGATCGCAGGTGCGAAGGCGCGTGAAAATGGTGTTAGCACCTCCCATACTTGCTGGCCTCGAGCCTGACAGGAGAAACCGGACCATGAATGCTCTGACCCTCACTCGTCCCGACGACTGGCACGTGCACCTGCGGGACGGCGACATGCTTGCGGCCGTGCTGCCGGACACCGCCCGGCGTTTCGCCAGGGCCATCGTGATGCCCAACCTAAAGCCGCCTGTACGCACCGTGGCGGAGGCTGCCGCCTACAGGGGCCGCATACTCGCGGCCCTCCCTGCTGGGCTGACCTTCGAGCCCCTGTTGACCCTATACCTAACGGACAACACGTCGCCCGAGGAGATCTATAAGGCCAAGGCCAGCGGCTTCGTACATGCAGTGAAGTATTACCCCGCCGGGGCCACCACCAATTCGGATTCCGGCGTCACCGACATCCGGCGGGTGGACGCCGCACTGGAGGCGATGCAAGCGGCCGGGTTGCCCCTGCTGCTGCACGGCGAGGTGACAGACCCGGGCATGGACGTGTTTGATCGGGAGGCGGTGTTCATCGAGCAGCACTCTGGCGCCCCTGCTGCAGCGCCTGCCCCGGCTCAAGGTTGTACTGGAGCACATCACCACCCGTCAGGCAGCGGAATTCGTGGCAGCTGACCCGGCCAGCGTGGGGGCTACCATCACCGCGCACCATCTGCTCTACAACCGCAATGCCATGTTCCAGGGCGGCATCCGTCCCCATTACTACTGCCTGCCGGTGCTGAAGCGGGAGACACATCGCGAGGCCCTGGTGGCCGCTGCGACCAACGGCAATCCCAAGTTCTTCCTGGGCACGGATAGCGCACCCCACGTCACGTCTGCCAAGGAATCGGCCTGCGGCTGCGCCGGCATCTATACTGCCCATGCCGCTATCGAGCTGTACGCCGAGGCCTTCGAGGCGGCTGATGCACTAGACAAGCTGGAAAATTTCTCCAGCCATTTTGGCCCCGACTTATATGGCCTGCCCCGCAATACCGATACCATCACCCTGGTGAAGGGAAGGCATACCGTGCCTGCCCGGCATGACGGAGGCATCACCCCTCTAAGGGCAAACGACCAACTGGCTTGGCGGATGGCGTAGGAGTCAGCCGTTTGTCAGGAAACCAAAACCGCGGTTGCCGACAGTCCTTTCCTTCAAATAAGTGATCGAACTGCTCAAGACCCGGTAGCCGAACGGCTTGATCGGGGAACGGCTGTTCCCGTAACAGAGCGGCCCTTCACCTGAAGCGGTCTAATCGGCAACTGCGGGCCGGGTCTTGTCATCTGAGTAAATCACTCAAGAAATTTATTGCTCCGCATCATCATGCTGCACCGCAATAGGTGGGAATCGGCCAACAAGAAACATTCGTTAACTTGACTAATTTGGGAGCGGACTTCAAGACGGCTTAAATAGACACTCGGCAGGGGGTTTCAAGTGTTCGGCGATTTTTTCCTGGGCCATGTCGCATAGACCGCATTGGCGGCACGAGGTGTTGCCGTAGGCGCTGAGCGGGAGGTTAGTAATCAGCCGGCGACCGAATTCGGTGCCGAGGTCACTGTCGGCGGGGTGGTTGTGAAGAAATTGTTCGACCTGGGCGCTGAATCGATCGATGAATTCCTCCATCTCCTGGCAGTGTTCACGCTTCCCGGCAGCGTTAATCAGACTGTTGAGGCAGTCGATAAATTTTCGGTTTCGTTTGTCCGTCTCAGCGTCTCCGGTCTGGAAACGGCTTTTCCAGCGCAGCGGACGCATATTTTCAACTCTTCTGCTGGCTAAAGATTAAAACATTCTAACTCAAATCGATCCATCGCTCGACCTATTATCTGTAATTCTGCTGTCGGAAGGATGAGGAATTTTCACATACCAGTGCGCTGTGCAATGGCTGTGTTTTTTTCTGGTAGATGAGAGTCCCACCCAGCAATTTCGTACCAGCTGGAAGCAGTGAGAGCAATCATTCTGAGTAACCAGTTGGGGTACTGAGACATTCGACTAAATTTAGTAGGTTTTCTTTTTGGTCGTTCCGACTTGAAGGGGCAGTTCCGGCCAAACAATAGACGTTCCTCGATCCTACTCGAAACTTCTGGAAGATACTGGAGGCGGAACTTGCCGATCTTTGTATGCAAAGGCACTAGAAACCCTCTAGCTCAGATCTGGAGATAGTATGCTTAACTCCTCACCACGCCTCTTGTGATAAAGATATTGTTCCCGGAACATCTCCGTTACTATGGAACGATCCAGCTTCTACATGGTCCATGTTTCTTCACGCCTAAGCAGGTGCAGTCTTGAACTTCCCGCCGGTGCGACCACAACAAACCAGGATGGAGAATGGAGATGAAACCCAGATTACTCACAACCCTTTCACTTGTTGCCTTACTGTTTGCCGTACCGGCTCATTCGGTAGCGGCGGCGACCGTTAAAATCACCCCTCTGGGCAGCCACGACGGTGAATTCTGCCGTCTCGACCGGGCCATAGTATTCGAGGATCCGGACGGAACCCGAGTTCTCTACGACGCCGGCCGAACGGTAGCGGGTGCTGGCGATGTACGCCTGGGCCGGATAGACGCGGTGCTGGTCAGCCACATGCACGGCGATCACCTGGGTGATCGGCACATTGGTCAGGTCAACGCCGGACAATGCGGAAAGCCGGAATTTCCGGAAATGGCGGCGCCTGATTCGAACTCGGTCAATATCGCTCTGGCCAAGCAGG
>CAWGCA010000029.1:0-20783 GCA_963820955.1 uncultured Gammaproteobacteria bacterium
TGGATAAGACGGGAATCAAGGTCCAATACAACATCGAAGCCCCGAACCTAAAGACGGTATCCACCCTAGCCGGAACCGAGCTTCCGGATATTGGACCAATCAAGGCATCGGGTAAGGTAACGGACTCAAACGGTTTATACCTGGTTAGCCTGAATGGCGTAGCCGCTAATCTGAAGCTAGCTGCCGATGGTGAACTTTCGCAGGCTATGGACGGCACTGGGATTGATATGAATCTGGCACTGGAGGCAAGCGATCTGGAACAACTCGGAAAATTGGCTGGTACTGAGTTACCAGGGGTAGGCCCAGTCGATGTAAAAGTAAAATTGAGTGATATCAAAGGAGGATACAAGATCTCAGGGTTGAAGGCGAAGGTCGGTAAAAGTGATCTCAATGGAGAAGCGACTATCGCATATCAGAGCAAACCTATACTTGTAAAAGCCAGTCTCAGAAGCAGTCAGCTGGATCTGACTCCGTTCCAGAAACAAGAACCGAGTAAGAAAGCACCGGCTGAAGCAAAAACCAAGGCTAAACAGGAGAAAGGTGGCCCTGAGGCGACGGAAGAAAACTCAACATCGAACGCGCAACAGGGAGCGGATGAGACCTCCGGTGTACGTATATTTCCAGACACGCCCCTTCCCATCGATCGTTTGAAGACGGTAAACATTGATGCCGATTTTGAAGCCAAAAAACTGGATACCAACGCGCAAGCGCTTCGCAACGTCAAGCTGGTGTTGAAACTCGACGGCGGCAGGTTGGCATTGAAGCCTGTTCAGGCGCAGGTAGCAGGTGGAATAATCGAGGGTGATGTCATACTGGACGCCTCAAAGCCGAAGTCAAAACCAACTCTTGCCGTAAATTTTCAGAGCAAAGAACTGATACTGGGCGAATTCAAACAGATGCAAGAGATGGTGACCGGCGGCGACATGAGCGTCACCATACATCTGAAAGGTAGCGGCAATTCGGTGCGGGAGATCATGGCAGGACTGGATGGTGAGGCCGTTATCGAGGTCGGTGAAGCCAGCTTGAAAGATGATACCATCAACCTGATTGGTGGTGATATGCTCGTTTCACTCCTGGGTGCGCTCAAGCCCGTAAAAAATGATGATGATAAGACTGCAGCTCTTGAATGTGCGGTGGTCAAATTTGATGTACAGGATGGCGACGCCAGAGCAAATAAAGGAATTGCACTAAAGACAAAAAAGATGATTCTGGTCGGAAACGGGAATATCGACCTAAAGACAGAGAAGATCGATTTTCAAATCCGTTCCCAGAATCGTGCGGCTGTCGGTGTGGATGCCGGAGATGTGACTAGGGTGGTCGGACTTGGAGGGACACTTGCTAGTCCGGCGCCTAAGGTTGATGTTGGAGGTGTAGCAAAGACCGGAGCGACGGTCGGTGCTGCGGTACTGACACTGGGTACCTCATACCTGGCCCAGCAATTGATCGAAGCCACAATTGAGGACAAAACACCTTGCCTGACAGCGCTGGGTAAGGAGCCTCAATCAGCCGAGAACGCGGAAGAGGACGAGACGGAGGCCAAAGCAGCACCCGAAAAGGAGAAGATCCCCTCAAGCGAATAAAATATTTCGTCTGACAGCTTAAGACGAGTCTAAATAAATACGGATGAATCAGGGCAAGTGTGCAGTACTGGAAGGGTTGGCAAGCCCTTTTTCGAGGACTTTAAAACCTTTGGCTCAAGCGCTCTGACAATATCAAAATCATCCCATTTTGACTGGCGCGGGCAGCTACTGTCTGAGGAATATTCATTAACGCTGATCTTGAGTTGTTGGTCATGAATTCACCTAGAATATCCGCTTGAAATGCCGTGTTTCTACTATTAAGGAACAAACGGTTGACTACCGCCGGGAAACGGGAGGGGGACAGTTAGCAAATACAGGTGTTTGGGCGGCCCAGACGGTACCCCATCACCAATTCTGTGACATTCAGAGCACGTCCATGTTATCTCGGCGTGCCAGGTGCGTTGGAGGCAGGTATTCCCGTGTAGTCTGTTAGAATGGCGAGCCTGTGGGAGAGCAGATTTCGTCCTTGCACCAACAACAATGGAGATACAATATGAAATCACGTGCAGCGGTGGCCTGGGAGCCTAAGCACCCTCTGGAAATCGAGGAAATCGAAGTCGAGGGGCCGAAGGAGGGGGAGGTTCTGCTCAGGGTAGTCGCGAGCGGCGTATGCCATACTGATGCGTTTACCCTGTCGGGCGAGGATCCGGAAGGCGTATTTCCTTGTGTGCTGGGACACGAGGGTGGTTGCGAGGTGGTTGAATGCGGCTCCGGTGTAAAGGAGCTGAAGCCGGGTGACCACGTCATCCCACTGTATATACCTGAATGCGGCACCTGCGAATACTGCCTGTCTGAAAAGACTAACCTGTGCCAATCTATTGCCGACACTGTCTGGACTGGTTATATGCCGGACGGAACGCGCCGATTTTCAAAGAACGGCAGCCCAATCTATCACTACATGGGTTGCTCAACCTTCTCCGAGTATACTGTCGTGCCCGAGATCGCGCTGGCGAAGATCAACAGGGCAGCCCCGCTGGACAAGGTCTGCCTATTGGGCTGCGGAGTTACAACCGGCATAGGTGCAGTCATCAACACTGCAAAGGTTGAGCCCGGCTCCAGTGTGGCAGTATTCGGCCTCGGCGGTATCGGCCTTTCGGTAATTCAGGGTGCGGTCATGGCAAAGGCCGGCCGCATTCTTGCCATAGATGTAAATCCCGATAAGTTTGAGATGGCGAAAGCGCTGGGTGCAACCGACTTCATCAATCCGAAAAATCTATATGTTTCAGTTACCGAGGCGATTGTCGAGTTGACAAACGGCGGCGTCGACTATTCCTTCGAGTGCATTGGCAACGTCGACGTCATGCGAGAGGCGCTGGAGTGCTGCCACATGGGTTGGGGTGTCTCCACCATAATCGGTGTTGCTGGCTCCGGGCAGGAGATCCGCACGCGGCCGTTCCAGCTGGTTACTGGGCGCACCTGGAAGGGTACAGCCTTTGGAGGCGTCAAGGGTCGTACCGAACTGCCGGGGTACGTCGACCGTTACTTAATTGGCAAGATCGAACTTGACAGCATGGTGACACACACTATGTCACTGGAGGAGATCAACACTGCCTTCGATCTGATGCATGCGGGTAAGAGCATTCGCTCGGTCATCATCTTTTGAGTGTGTAACATGGAACAGATCGAACATATTAAGGAGTTTGGCGGTTACCTGAATCGCTACAGCCATGAGTCCGCAGTATGCAACTGTCGCATGACCTTTTCGGTTTACCTACCGCCGCAGGCGGAGACCGGGAGGGTGCCAGCCGTCTACTGGTTGTCCGGATTGACCTGCACAGACGATAACTTCCGGGTCAAGGCAGGTGCGCAGCGCTATGCCGCCGAACTGGGGTTGGCGCTGATTATTCCAGACACCAGTCCCCGTGGCGTCAAGGTGCCCGATGCAGCGGAGCGCTACGATTTAGGGCAGGGTGCAGGCTTCTACGTGAATGCCACCCGTCAGCCATGGTCGAAGCACTATCATATGTTCGATTACGTCACCCGGGAACTGCCATTGCTGGTGGAGCAGGCGTTACCGCTGGCGCCCGGATTGCGCTCAATCAGCGGTCATTCTATGGGCGGACACGGTGCATTGGTCTGTGCATTGAAAAATCCCGAAATGTATCGATCAGTATCGGCGTTCGCGCCGATCTGTAACCCGGTGATTTGCAGCTGGGGCCGGGGCTGTTTCGACGCGTACCTGGGGGAAAACAGCGCTGACTGGGAGGCATACGATGCAACCTGTCTTGTTCGCGACGGCGTGCAGGGGGTGCCTATGTTGATCGATCAAGGCACGGCGGATGAGTTTCTAGCCGAGCAGCTCTTCCCGGAGAATCTGGAGGCTGCTTGTGAGGATCGTGGGCTGCAGCTTAGTCTTAGGCGCCAGGAGGGCTATGATCATAGTTATCACTTTATCGCGAGCTTTATCGGCGAACACCTGGCATGGCATTCAGGGCATTTGCGGAGAGCTTGACCTAAGCAACTGCTCTACCTGGAGGACGATGCCCAGTTCATTGTTGTGGCTTGGTCGGCAGCGAGTGTGCGCATGGAGAATTAATGCTCTGGTTATTACGGGCTGATAGAGCGTGATCTTTTATGCGGTAGTCTGCGAATCTCCACGCACAGTTTATCCCACGATACCCTAATCCAACCGAGATAGAGATCGAACAATCTCTAACCTCTACGCTCTATTGTTCGGCTACTTTATCATCGACAGTCGGGATACGTCGCGAATCTTTCTACCTCTATCAGTTAAAACCACCATTGGACTCAAATGCACTGGATTTCTTTTTTTTGAAAAAAGTGAGCTATGGTGCGGGCGTATGCTGCTCTTCCTTGGAAGACAATAGGCCGTGAATGTGTAACCAAGTGTGTCTGATTGTGATTTATCAATGCGGACCCTCGATAAGTTGGATAAAAAGTGCGCGATAGAGAGTTCTGTCTGTGAACAAAAGTTTACGAAAAGCGTAACGCAACGCATTTGGGGAGGGTAGGGAAGTGATCTTTGATTATCTGACATATTTGGGTATGGGTGTGGCAACGACCATGAGTGTACTAGTGCTTTGGCTTGGGTTGCATAGAAATGCATACGATCCGATTCCATCATCTGCGACCAAAATCACGAAGGACCCAGCGTGATTTTTCCCAGGTGCTGGTGAAGGAACTACCTGGCCAAGTTCACTGGCGTTGAATAGGGATAGTGTCTGCACTAATAACCTTTTCAGAAGCGGTATATATAAACCTAACCCGGCATAGCCGGAACCAAAATTCTTTGTATCACCTATCCTTATCCTCAGTAGCGAGAATAATGGATAGCCATCATGAATCCCTTCATCAAACGCCACCAGGATAAAATCGCTGGCGTACTTTCCTGCTTCGATCGTGTTGTCATTACCGGAACCCTTCCCGATATCTGTTATGCGGGCGCCATGGCGAGTTACCTCAGTTACTACAAGATCAAGCTGTTCGATTACCCCCGATGGGCAGAGCCTCTGCGCAATGAGTTGCGAGACCACGCTGAGCAACTTGCCATTGAGGCCGGCATCGAGATTGAGTTCATTCGGCGCCACAAAGCCTTTCGTAAAGAAGACCGGATCAAGTCCATCATCGCTCAACGGGGTGATCATCCCGGCTTGGTCCATATCTTCTCGGCCATGGAATCCTGCACCGCCTATCGCCCCTGGCACGACAACAAGAAAGGCCATACCACGCTGAAACCAACATCAGGAAAATGCCTCCATTACTACTTCTATTTCATTGACGAGTCTTTTGGGCTCTGTTACGTCCGAGTCCCCACCTGGGCACCGTTCCGTCTGCAAATCTATTTCAACGGCCACAATTGGTTGGCCCTGCGGCTGGTAAAATCCGGTATCCCCTTCGAGATGGTGGACAATGCCTTTCTCTCCATTGCCGATTCCAAGCGGGCACAGACGTTTGCCAACCGGCTGGATGCCAAACAACTCCACCAACGACTCAATCGGTGGGCCAAGCAATTCTGCCCGGTACATCAACGCTTCCACTCTGGTTACCACTGGAGTCTCATGCAAGTGGAATTCGCCACCGATGTCGTCTTTCATCAGCAAGCCGAATTCCAGCCGCTTTACCATGCCATCATCCGTACCGCCGTCCACGCCATTAAGGCGGATAATGTCGCCACCTTCCTCGGCCGTAAACTCAATACCGCCTATCAGGGCGAGATAGGCAATGATTTCAGCACCCGCATCCAGGGTACACGCATCCGGCACCAGATGGGGCCGACCAGCATCAAACTCTACGATAAAGCCGGCATCATGGCCCGTGTGGAATGCACCACCAACGATGCCTCATTCTTCAAAATCCACCGATGGGTGGAACAGCGTGACGGTTGGACACAGTGGAAACTGGCACCACTACGCAAAAACATCTACAGCCTGCGGGATCTGCGCAAGTTGATGAATGCCGCCAATGAGCGCTATCTCGCCTATATAGCGACCATCGACAATCCCGGCGCCGGACTCAAGGACATCGATAAAATGTCGGATCGAGCCAAAGACCAGGGCCGATCATTCCGTGGCTTCAACCTGTTCCTGGCGCAGGACTATCGCCTCTTTCTCACCCTCGGTCGTGGCGAATGGTCAATCAGCGGTTTTCGTGCCGCCGATCTGCGAGCCCACATACCCGATCTATCCCCCAGCCAATCTTCTTATCTGCTCAAACGGCTACGTACCCACGGGATGATCAAGAAAATTGGCCATCGCTACAAATACTACCTCACTAAGTTTGGCCACAGGGTCTTGGCTTCAGCACTTAAAATCCGTGAATATATCGTTCTACCAACCCTCTGTGCTGACAATGCATGAAAATTTCTTTGTACTCTTGTTCAAAATTTCAGTGGTAAGGTACTAAAGCGGTATAAACCTAAGACTCATCCTGTTTATTCTCGCAAGGGTAGGGGGATCGTGAATCCGCTGTCTGTCGGCGGGTATCCGCTCTATGAATACCAAACCAGTAGGGTGCTGTTTGGCTTTTTATTTATCTTCTTTTTTTTCTACAAAAATCAACGAACCGATTGTGATGACATTCGCGAGTGAATCCAACTAAGTCAACTGCTTTTCCCCTGAAAAGGATACTTCTTTAGTCATCCGCAATCGGGCTAGGTCGTCTGTCCTTTGGTTAATCTCTTTCACGGCCTTTTTATAAAAGCCACGTAGATGCCTTTTCAGATAACTTGTCACCGAGGAATTTGGAACATCCTTCAGCACTGAAAAGATCGCCAAGGCATAGGTTGCCTCACGTTCTGATAGATAGGCATCGCGGTTGGCATGAGGGTTATAACAGTTGCCACACCCACCCCGGAAAGTGAAAGCGCTGTTGGCAAACATGAGACCAAAACCCAGATAGACTGCCAACAATTCAGTTACATGCGGCCAGTATTCCACACCACCAGGGGGCGGAGCCTTGGCCATCTGCCCCATGTAGTGGGCAAGAATGTGGGAAAAGGTCGCGATTGCGCCTTCCGGGTTTTGAATCTGTTGCGGATTGTAGGGTATCAGAAGCCGGCGATCATCCGTGATTGTGTCGTCGGCAACACCATTGGGATCGCGCAATGCCCCCTTGATTTCAATCTGTGGGGTGTTGAGCAGAGAACAACTGTTTTGATCGGCGAGCCGGGTCGGCCAGTGACTGGTGCCAGCGTAGCGTTTGACTTGATCGAAGATCAGGCTGGCCATACCATGCACACTTTCTATTCGCCCCGGGAAAAACTGGTTGGTCGGTAACACCAATACAGTGTAGTTATAGAAAAGTGTTGCATCGAAATTATCGAGTGACCATGCGAAGGCATCGAACAGCCATTTTGCCGAAGATTCTTCAAGCAGGGTTCTATTTTCGAACAGTCCAAACATCAGGGCATTGTTCGCTTGTTATCGCAAAGCAGACATTTGTAAAAACTCATTCGTGTCGATATCACCACGCAAATTATACGTATAACAATGACCTTTTGTCTTGCCCCGGAGGGTTATTCTAAAATCCCCGGCCAGTTACCATCAGCTTTTCCGATATAGCCAGGGATGTCCTTTTTCCAAATATCCCGCACGTCTTTGCTGTAGTTCAGGTAGAGCTTGCCATTCACAATCGACCAGACATGCGGATCACTTGAAACTAGATTTCCCTGGGATAGCGCATAGGCGCAATATCCTCCGTATTGCGGGGCATATTTTTCGGGGTTCCGCTGAAACAATGCCTTGTTTTCTGCTGATGCGAAGTGCCACGTCGCTCCTCGGTATTCGATGGCGTTACCAGCACTGCCCTTTACCGCTTTACCCTGGATAAAGTAGGTGATTGGATCGTAGCCTCCGATAGCATTGCCTAATAGAGGGGAGTACACCTCTGATTTCCCAGCAGATACAGCGGTTGAAACCAACAGTATGGAAATTATTGAAACAATCGAGTATTTAGTCATTTTTCCTCCGATGGCTTATCAGTTATAAACTTCGGACTGTGTTTCTCTTGAAATAGAGACAAACTCTTCGTGAAGTTCTGGTAAACATGGACCGAAAGAATGTGGGATTACTTTCATCGATCGTGCTATCAGGCACTATAGTTCCCGCTTAAGTTTCTGAAATATATAGAATAAGTTGGCGAAATGCGGTCAGAGTTTTCAACGGATTTAGCCGGCACTGCTGAATCAGTTGCGGTAATCTTACAGGACTCCCTGACGGTAAAAAAACCGGGGTGATGGCCAAGGCTGGATCTGCCCGGTTCAGATTCGCCACAGAGGTCAGGCAGGAAAAAAGCCGGTGCTCAATATTGGGCCTTTGCTTTACCCGATCCTATCGCCTGCAGCCTTGTTCGGTGGATTTTCCTATTATTAACGGATTGAGACGATGCTTTTTCTAATCGCATACTATATGGAATGGTAATTATTTTCTGTAGAGGACAAACTGGCAATCATGATAATCAGTATTTTAGATCTGTTCAGGATTGGTATCGGTCCTTCCAGCTCGCATACCGTCGGCCCGATGCGTGCCGCCCGTATGTTTGCCGAGAGGCTGGCTGTGGAGCAACTGCTGCCGCAGGTGGTTGGGGTTAGTGTGGAACTCTTTGGTTCTCTCGGGGCGACCGGGAAAGGTCATGGCAGCGACAAGGCGATCGTTCTTGGCCTGGAGGGGGAGGCGCCCGAAACAGTGGATGTGGATGCCATAGAGCAGAGACTTGCATCCATTCGCACCGAAAAACGGTTGCAACTGCTTGGGAGTACCCCCATCGCCTTCGACGAGGCAGTTCAGCTTGTGATGCATAAACGCAAGGTACTGCCGGAACATGTCAACGCCATGCGTTTCAGCGCCATGGGCGGTTCCGGAGAGGAGTTGCTAAACCGGGTCTACTATTCAGTCGGTGGAGGTTTCGTGGCTGAGAAAGAGTCGGCGCTCCAGTCCGAGGGGGAGGGAATTAAAGTTGATCTGCCCTATCCCTTTGCCAGCGGAGATGAACTGCTCCAACGCTGCGGCGAGAGCGGAATGAGTATCAGCAGTTTGATGCTGGAAAACGAGAAATGCTGGCGCAGCGAGCAACAGTTACGCGAGCAACTGCTGCGAATCTGGCAGGTGATGCGCGAGTGCGTGCAGCGTGGCTGTCGTACCGAAGGTATTTTGCCGGGTGGCATGAAGGTCAAACGCCGGGCGGCTCAGATTTACCGCAAACTGCAGTCCGAATCACCAGATGGTATGGCTCCTTTGGGTACCATGGATTGGGTGGATCTTTATGCTTTGGCGGTAAACGAGGAGAATGCCGCTGGTGGAAGGGTGGTTACTGCGCCGACAAACGGCGCGGCCGGCATTATACCTGCAGTGCTGCACTATTATTGGAAGTTCTGCAACGGTGCCGATGACGATGGGGTGGTGCGTTTTCTGCTGACCGCCGGTGCTATTGGCACTCTGTACAAAATCAATGCCTCTATTTCCGGCGCGGAGGTGGGGTGTCAGGGTGAGGTAGGCGCTGCTTGTTCGATGGCGGCGGGGGCGTTGACCGAGGTTCTGGGGGGTACGCCGGAGCAGGTAGAGAATGCCGCTGAGATAGGAATGGAGCACAATCTGGGCCTCACCTGCGACCCAATCGGTGGATTGGTACAGGTGCCCTGTATCGAACGTAATGCGATGGCTGCAGTAAAAGCGATCAACGCCTCCAGATTGGCTCTACGCGGTGACGGCAAGCATTACGTCTCGCTGGACAAGGTGATTAAAACCATGCGCGAGACCGGCCTGGACATGAAGACCAAGTACAAGGAAACGGCGCGGGGCGGGCTTGCGGTGAACGTTATCGAGTGCTGACTGATCACTGTAGTGCGAGTATAAAGCAGTCGCACGCCTAGCGACTGGTGGCTTCTTGCCTCGCTGCATACGGCAATATCAACTTGAAGGAGTACTAACTTTATAGTTCCAGAAATCTGCTGCCATCAATTTGGTTGTTGCAGTGAAAATAGACGATATCCGGGTAACTCAATGCCCGCTCAAGATATCACCCTGTGTGCCGCTACTCCTCGGAGAGTACAGGATTTTTTCAACATATAGGTAAAGTGGCGTCATTCTGTCTTCGACAGAATGCGCTGCACTCCTTTGGTCGGAAAACTGAAAACACGGAGAGCATGCAGATGACTGGAGATAGAAAAATTCGATTCGGAATCTTCCACAAGGTTTTGCTCACTATGGTGCTGGTGGCAGCCGCGCCCCTCTCCGCTACCTGGTACATTAATTACCTCAATAGCACAGAAAACATTGGTCGCACCATTCGTTTTCAGTTTCAGCAGGGATTGACCTACCTCACCCACCACGTCAACAGCTGGGTGGATATGAATCACCGAATGCTGCGTCAGAACGCAAATATTCCGGATACTCTTTCTATGGATCCGGAACGCCAAAATCCGTTGATGAGGCTGATCACCAAGGAGTACGATTGGAATTACCTTGCGTTTACGGTAGCCACTGACGGAAAGAATATTGCACGCAGCGATGGAAAGGATCCGAAATTCTACGGTGATCGTGTCTATGTTCAGCAGGTGTTGGCTGGAAAACGGTTGGGCAAACAGGTTCTGATTGGGAAGACATCGGGTAAGCCGGCACTGGTAATGGCCGTCCCGATTCAGGACAAGGAAAATGCGTTGCGGGGAGTTCTGGCCATTGCCATGACCATTGCTGAATTGTCAGAACGTATTGTCACGACCCGCATAGGCAATACTGGATTCGCTTTCCTGGTGGACGAGACAGGTAAGGTCATTGCACACCCGTCATCTGAGATGACCAGTTCCCGTCAGGATCTTAGTGCTCACCCTGCAGTGACTGCCGGGTTTGCCAGCAATGCGAGAGAATTGTTATACACCGACGAAAACGGTCGGAGGGTTATAGCTCACATGCAGCCTACCACTCTAGGCTGGCTGATGGTTATGCAGCAGGATTATGATGAAGCCTTTGCTGCACTGCAGGAGTCAAATCGGAACGCGTTTATACTATTGGCGATCACTGTGGCGATAGTGATCGTGATAGCCTTCGTTTTCTCCAGTCGTCTCTCCAGGCCAATCATGCAGCTGACCGAGGCGGCGGATGCGGTAAGCCGTGGTCAGATGGACGTAGCCATCGAAGGCGAGAAAAGAGGGGACGAGATCGGGCTATTGGCTGCGGCCATCAATCGGCTGCGCAACAGCACTCGCCTTGCCATGGAACGGCTGACCCGAATCGCCAAGAAGCAGAAAACGAACTGAAGAGTAGCGCCGGTAAGCATTCTGCGATCCGGCGTTGCTCAATCCTTAACTGTTTTTGCTCAAAATATCTGCCACCTGATCTCGAAATCGAGAGACCTGACCAGCCTCCATATCGAGTGCCAACTTGTCGATAAGCAGTTGAAATCTGGCTTCGGAGACACACGGCTCAGTTAGTTCGGCCAGAGACTCTTCGAAGATAATGCCTGCAATCGGTCCGAGGTGATCGGTCAATACTCCTTGCAATTCCGTGAAAATTTTCTGTTGTACCTCCTCCGACCAGGACACGTCTGATTGCTCAGCTATCGACTTTGACATCTTCGTGGAGGCCACTTCCTTGGATTGGAGCAGTGCCATAACCTGCTGGGTAGAAGGGAGATCCTGGGGTTCCCTGGTCAGCCCGTTGGGGTCGAAACGACAGCTACCGCCGGAGATGGCGAGGGTCAATGGGATCGCTTTACGTCCTTTGCGGGGGCCGAAATAGAGTGCTGAGATCTGGCCGGACTCTAAGGCGATGGTTATCGAGTGATTGCAGTCGGAACGGATGAAGAGTGTTCCACTGGATTTGGATTCAATCAGGCGGCTCACTTCATCCATTAGTTGCTGATAAGTCAATCTCACGCATTTGTATCCTGTGCCGATTAGTTCACTGAATACAGATCTTGCACTCTGTCTCCGCTGGCCAGTGGAGACGGCGCAAGCCAGACCTGTTCCAATAACCAGCGGCTGGAAAACGGATATCTGAAGCCGCAACTGGAATGTCGCGCGTAGCCAAAGGAAACGTATGATGTTGTTATATGTGAATATTACGGATAATCTGTGTTCTCATAATCGCGCTGGTAGATGATGTGTTCAGGAAAAACCTCAAGCAAACTCTGCTACTGATCGATATCGGTGATGAGCAGGTGGCGACAACTTTACCGGCAGGCACCGGACCGAGCGGATTTGTAAGATAGATAGGTTTATTGGGGCGCCGCCTGGCCGCAATCAATGAAATTGTCATAAATGTAATCACGAAATAGTGCTGGTGTAGCTTTAAATTATTAGGAAATTGAATGGCACTAAGTTAAGCCCCAGCGATACGAGCGCGATGCGCTAATTTGTTGAAAACGAAGAAGAAGGTTGGTTCGGGATTGGTTAAGATGTTTGCTACCAGACATCCACCCGACCCACCCCGAGGCCAACCTTCATGGAACGCAACTTTAACCGTCGATCTGCCCAACAGCAACGCCGCCTTGCCAAACAGGTTCAAACTGTCGATGCCAACCATTTTTTCAATCTGCTCACCAATCCGCAGATGCTGGGAAGGGTTGAGGATCAACTGCCGGAGCACCGGGAACGCCAGTTCACCCCAACGGTGGTATTGGCGATGTTTTTGGGACAGGTCATGAGTGCGGATGGATCTTGCCAAAATGCGGTGAATGCCGCGGCCATCGCTCGTCTGTTGGTCGGGATGAACCCCGGGAGCATGAACACCAGCGGTTATTGCCAGGCACGCCAGCGCTTGCCGCAGGAGATGGTCGCAGCGCTGGCGCGACAAAGCGGCACGCTGGTGAACGAGCAGACTCCCGGGCAGTGGCTGTGGCGAGGCAGGCGCGTGAAGCTGGTGGACGGCACAACGGTATCGATGCCGGACACGCTGGAGAATCAGACCCGTTTTCCTCAACATGGGCAGCAGGAACCGGGCATCGGATTTCCGCTGGCGCGCTTGGTGGGTGTGATCGATTTGTCCAATGGAGCGGTGCTGGATGCCGCCATCGGGCCGTACCAAGGCAAGGGCACGGGTGAACATGGTTTGTTCCGAGGGCTCAGGGAGTGCTTTGTCGCAGGTGATGTGATGTTGGCGGATGGCTACTATGGCAGCTATTTCCTGATCGCCGAGATGCTCAGGCGCGCCGTGGATGTGCTGTTTGAACAGCACGGTGCGCGGACCACCGATTTTCGCAGAGGCGAGCGCCTCGGCGCGCGAGATCACCTGGTGTGGTGGTCCAAGCCCGCCAGGCCTGCCTGGATGAGTGTAGAGGAATACCGCGACTATCCGGATAAAATCAAGGTGCGTGAGGTGCAAGTCGGCAAGAAGGTGCTGGTGAGTACGTTTCTTTCGCCGCGCAAAACGCCCAAAGCCGAGCTGGGAAAGCTGTATTGGCAGCGCTGGAATGTGGAGCTGGATCTGAGAAACATCAAAACGACTCTGGGCATGGAAGTGCTCAGCTGCAAAACGCCACAGATGTGCGAGAAAGAACTTTGGGTATATCTGCTGGCGTACAATCTGATTCGGTGGCTGATGGCCGAGGCTGCCTTGCAAGCGGACGTATTGCCGCGTCAATTGAGCTTCAAGCATACGCTGCAGATTTGGGTGGCGTGGAGTCAACGGCAGTTTCTCTCCTCAGCTGCTGAAGATACGGCAATTCTGCTGGTACTCATTGCGCAAATACGGGTGGCCGATCGACCCGGCAGGATCGAACCGCGGGCGGTCAAACGCAGGCCCAAGCCTTATCCGCGATTGGATAGACCTCGACAGCAAGCACGGATGGAGATTGAAAAATATGGGCATGCGAAGAAGTTACGGGCTTAACTTAGTGCCATTCATTAGGAAATTAATTTGTTAGGGGTCCAGATGATGAGTTTAAAAGGAATTAACTTTTTGATAAATATGAATAAATTGATCTTCAATCCCATGTTTTCGGTTGGGCGGTGAAATTTAAATGAGTAGCATTCATCGTTCACGACACAGAAGATCAAGGGCGCGTACTCGATTGATCATCATTTTATCTGCAGCACTCTTGGCGATGTTTATTGCTGTTCTGGTGTTGGGAGTCAAACTAACTACCTGCGGACGGCAGGTAATTGACCTGACGGTTCTAGAACGCAAGCAGGCCCGACAATTGGCAGAACTGGAGCCGAAGATTGCCGAATTTGAGCAGGAGATAGCGCAATTGGTTGAATCCAGGTTACCTAACCTGCGGCCTTTGGAATTCGATAAGGTTTTTCATATCGGCGAGGCCTACGTGAAGAATATTGTTTTCACCATCACACGCAAGGATGGCATCAGATACTACGAGTATAAGATGTTGATGGACAACCAGGATTTTGTGCCAGTGCCGCCGCATGTTCAGATTCTACTGTTTGATCGTGATGGAATTCAGATTGGTTTTTCGGAACTGGGTGTAGATAAAGATGGTGTGCCAACAGCGGACATACTGGAACGCGGTGAGATCCGCTCCCATGTCGCTCAGTTCGCTTTGACTGAAGATATGGAGCCGGATTATTTTCTACTGCGAGTAAAAAATATCTGAAGGGCACCTCGAAAATTTGAGGTGCCCGTGTGGTGCAGGGATGCGCCACTATTTTCATGCGCGTAAGTGCATGAAAATGAAGGCGATTGGAAATCGCGCATTTCGATCGCCGTATCGAAAAATCCCATGGAAGGGATTTTTCAAAGTACCCTGAACTAGCGGCGCTCAGGGTTTTACAGTGTGACGGATACTTTGGGTCTGCGTTGATGCCTATCACCTAATTTTTAGTTCCCATCGCCAAGGCTAGTAAGTAAAATAGAATCTCCGCCTGTTTGCCCGGGTGGCGAAATTGGTAGACGCAAGGGACTTAGCTGGTTTGAGCACTCAGACTGGAAACGGCTGGTGTGAATGGGGTCAAATTCGGGGAAACCTCAGCATTTTTCGGATGGTGGCAATCCCGAGCTAAGCCGTGAAGCGGGCACAGGTTGTCTCCAGCGCCGACGGCGTTGTGGGCCGACCGCTTTGCTTTGGGGAAAGTGTAGAGACTTGACGGCTCCCGCCTACGTTGTGGAGCGATTCCGCGATATGGTGAAGAGAAAGTCCAGACCACAAATGTTCGTGAACTGAAGGACAGCAGCGAAAGCTGCAGCTGGTAAGAAAATCCCTCGGTGGCAACACCGTGCCGGTTCGATTCCGGCCCCGGGCACCAAAGTATCTGTTGTAGCTCACATTCAAACCCGTTCTCGCCGGCGCAGTTTCAATGCTTTAAACTGTTGGTTTCACCCGGTGAATTGGCACACGCTTTTTTTCCATTTGATACAAATCAAAGGAGAGTAAGCAGTCACTCGCCATACGGCTGCAAGAGCTGGCGGTTATCGCCTTGCGCTTCATGGTGGTCAGTAGCGGATGAGTTAGAAATCGTGGCGGATACCCATGCCGTATTTTGTTCCATCATAGGTTTCCGTTCGTCCATTGTTGTCGGTGCCGATGCTCCACAGGTCGGAGTCATAGAATGAGGCATAGATCCGGGTGCGTTTACTGAACTTATGCTCAGCTTCTATGCCGTAGGAGTCGTAGTCCCCATCGGGTGCCTGGTCAAGATCCACATCAGCCCGTGCCCAAACCGCCCGTAGTGTGTTGTTGCCAAAATAGTATTCACCCATCAACGCGTACTGCTGATTATCGCTGCCGTCATAGCTCTGATATTGGGCGATCAGGCTGAAGATATCGGAAAAGTCGTACTTGGCACCTATACCCCAGAGGTCGTTATCGAAGTAACTGAAATCGGTGCCTGTCTTGTCGTTGTCTCCCTGATACCCCATATAGGAGATTCCCACGCTTAGAGGTCCATTTGCGTAGTCCAGAGAGATGTTAACGATATCGACATTTTCGTTGTTCAGGTTAGGGAGGTCGTCTTCGGAGGCCATGATCAGGGCCGCTTTTCCGCTGAATCCATAGAATTCGGGGGAGGCGTAAAGCACCATGTCACCGATACGGCTGGTGGTGTTACTGATGGGTTCGCTTGAACCCCCGGTCAGAGTCGCGAGAGTGCCCATCAGAATGTAGTCGTTCATCTGGGCCATCTGAAAGCGATCGGTCTTGTTTACCGACCCATAGTAGGGGGACCATTGGCGACCGATCGTGGCGGTACCCCAGCCTCCGCTGATGCCGGTCCAGCCCAGACGTGTTCTCGGCCCTTCGTTGCTGGTGCCAACCCCGTCTGAGGTGTCTACCTGAAACTCGAGTTGAAACAGTGCCTGCAGGCCGCCGCCGAGATCTTCAGAGCCCTTGAAACCGAAGCGCGAGCTGTGCGACTCGACGTCCCATTGACCATCGGTGCTGGTATCACTTTTACCATAATCCCGGTATACCAAATTGTTTCGGATACGACCGTATAACGTGGTGTCGGCAAACGCCGATAAGGGGACAGCCATGGGTGGAATGGCCAACAGTGCAGCGACGGGTACAGAGATCAGTAGTTTTCGCATCTGGAATCCCCTGAAGTTTTAGATTCGAGTATTGAAATTCTATGAATAATATTAACTTATTACTGCCCGATTTTCCCCATAGAATGTATCAGGGGGCACTTTTCCGGAAACCCCGGCCGACCCAGGCATATAGTCTCAGTTTCGAAGCTGCCTTTCGACCAGTTCTCCCATTGTGCGGATTGCGGTTTCTCGCTCCGTCGTCCAAGACTGGGAATAGCTGAGTCGAATGCTGCGTTGATACTTGTTTTTGTTAGATGAAAACAATTCGCCGGGAGAAATTAAGATACCCTCCTCGCGCGCATCGAGATACAGCTGCAACGCATTCACACCCTTCGGCAACTGGATCCAGGCGACAAAGCCACCCTGCGGCTGTGATACTCGTGTTTCGCTTGGGAAGTGCTCACCCAAAAGGTCGATGAGACGGTCTCTGCGTTGTTGATAGGATTCGCGCACCAGACGCAGATGACGGTCATAGCCCCCGTGGGCCAGCATCTCCGCCACTGCAAGCTGGGGCAGGCGTGAAATAGAGACGCTGTTTATGAATTTCTGGTATTCGATCTGTTCCTGATAACTGCCGGGAATCACCCACCCCACACCCAATTGGGGCTCGAGTGTTTTCGATGTGGATGAGCAGAGCAGCACCTGTCCTTTCTTATCGAATGATTTAACCGCTTTGGGGCGTGTGGCCTCGTAACCCAGGTCACCGTAGATGTCGTCCTCGATCAACGGGATCTCGTGTTGGTAGATCAACTCTACCAACTGACGTTTGTGTGCATCCGGCATAAGCGCACCCACCGGATTGCTGTAGCAGGGGATACACAGGACTACTCTGATCGGCCACTGCTCCAATGCCAGTTTGAGGGCCTCGATACTCATACCCGTAACCGGATCGGAAGGTATCTCGATGGCCTTCAGCCCATATGCCTCTATCAACTGCAGCAGTCCGTAGTAGCAGGGGGTTTCGACTGCAACGATGTCCCCAGCTCGGGTCAGTGCCCGCAGACACAATCCGAGAGAACTCTGGCAGCCGAAGGTGGTGACAATTTCGTCAGGCGACACGAGTATCCCGGCGTCCATCGCACGTCTCGCCAGCTGTTTACGTAACGGCTCACTTCCCTTCGGTGAATCATACCCTATGCCCAGAAACGTGGCATTGCGTGTCACCCTGGTAAAGATGCGTTTCAGCTGATGAATCACCGGGAAATCATTACCGGGAACAGCCGCCGCGAAGCTTACAAAATCCGGTGAACTGGAGTCACGCATTACCTCCATAACCCGCTGCGGGGTAGTAACCTTCCGGGGGCCCGATGTAGTCTGATTGATTGATGGCGCCTTGTGTTCTTTTACCGGTGATCGCCGGACGTAATATCCAGATTTAGGGCGGACCTCGAGAAAGCCTCGATCCTCCAGAATTCCGTAGGCAGTCAGCACCGTGGATACGCTCACGGCCTGTTGTTTGGACAGGGCTCGGACAGAGGGCAGTTTGTCTCCGGGCTTGAAAACCCCATTTCTGATCTGTTCGATGATGCTAGTGGCAATTTTGCTATATAGATTTGTTTCCATAACAGATTACAGTACAGAAATTACTAAAAAAGGTAATAACAGATTGATTTCAAAAAATCTGTTATGCTCATAAAAATTAATTCTGAATCTGTTACGATTCAATTGCAAGGTCTATAGTTACTCCCCATAAACAGGAGATGCGCTATGAATACCTTGACACGTGACAATTTGCCGGCCAGCTTCGAATCCATCTGCTCTGAATCGATCGATTCAGGTGCGCACTGGATAAGAGCACGCTCTGGTCATCTGTTCAGCTTGATGCAGCAATATTATGCAGTTTCAAAGCAAAGACGTGATCTGAGTCAACTTACTGACGATCAATTGAAGGATATCGGAATCTCTCGAGTGGATGCCATGCGAGAGGCGAGCAAACCTTTCTGGAGATAGTGTCTTTCTGCAATCGGCAGGTTCGAGAGGGATTAGGGCCAGAGAAATGCCTGGCAAATGGGATGTTTGCCAGTCAAATTCTGAAGGGCAGTAGCTGATGGCTCGTATACAGGTACGAACGCCTTGGCAATCATTGCTCACCAAAATGATGAATTGGAAGGCTATGGATGGCAAACGCAGCCTAGGAGGCTGTCGGATTTAACCCTTCCAATTTGATAAAATAAGGCAAATCATAGAATAGCGAAAGGAAGCGAGCATGTCAGATAAATTCCGGACGATTAACCGCGACACCCCCTATCTGTTGCCGCCATCCTTACAAGACTGGCTCCCGGAAAACCATCTTTCCCGTTTTGTGGTTGATATAGTATAGCGGCTGGATTTGCAGGAGATAGAAACGCGCTATGGTGGAAGAGGAAAAGCACCATATCATCCGGCGATATTGCTTTCTTTGTTGTTCTACGGATATGCCACGGGAACGTTTTCCAGCCGCAAACTTGAGCAAGCGACATACGACTCTGTAGCCTTTCGCTTTATTACTGCTGACACCCATCCTGATCACGATACGATAGCCACCTTCCGAAAACGTTTTCTCAAGGAGCTGGAAGGATTGTTTGTCCAGATACTGATTGTGGCCAAAGCATTAGTACCTTACCGCTGAAATTTTGAACAAGAATACGAAGAAATTTTCATGCGTTGTCAGCACAAAGGGTTGGTAGAACGATATATTCACGGATTTTAAGTGCTGAAGCCAAGACTCTGCGGCCAAACTTAGTGAGGTAGTATTTGTAGCGATGGCCAATTTTCTTGATCAGCCCGTGGGTACGTAGCCGTTTGAGCAGATAAGAAGATTGGCTGGGGGATAGATCGGGTATGTGGGCTCGCAGATCGGCGGCACGAAAACCGCTGATTGACCATTCGCCACGACCGAGGGTGAGAAAGAGGCGATAGTCCTGCGCCAGGAACAGGTTGAAGCCACGGAATGAGCGACCCTGATCTTTGGACCGTTCTGACATTTTATCGATGTCCTTGAGTCCGGCGCCGGGATTGTCGATGGCTGCCATATAGGCGAGATAGCGCTCGTTGGCGGCGTTCATCAGCTTGCGCAAATCCCGTAAGCTGTAGATGTTTTTGCGTAGCGGTGCCAGTTTCCACTGTGTCCAACCGTCACGCTGTTCCACCCATCGGTGGATTTTGAAGAATGAGGCATCGTTGGTGGTGCATTCCACACGGGCCATGATGCCGGCTTTATCATAGAGTTTGATACTGGTCGGCCCCATCTGGTGCCGGATGCGTGTACCCTGGATGCGGGTGCTGAAATCATTGCCTATCTCGCCCTGATAGGCGGTGTTGAGTTTACGGCCGAGGAAGGTGGCGACATTATCTGCCTTAATGGCATGGACGGCGGTACGGATGATGGCATGGTAAAGCGGCTGGAATTCGGCTTGCTGATGAAAGACGACATCGGTGGCGAACTCCACCTGCATGAGACTCCAGTGGTAACCGGAGTGGAAGCGCTGATGTACCGGGCAGAATTGCTTGGCCCACCGATTGAGTCGTTGGTGGAGTTGTTTGGCATCCAGCCGGTTGGCAAACGTCTGGGCCCGCTTGGGATCGGCAATGGAGAGAAAGGCATTGTCCACCATCTCGAAGGGGATGCCGGCTTTTACCAGCCGCAGAGCCAACCAATTGTGGCCGTTGAAATAGATTTGCAGACGGAACGGTGCCCAGGTGGGGACTCGGACGTAACAGAGCCCAAAGGACTCGTCAATGAAATAGAAGTAGTAATGGAGGCATTTTCCTGATGTTGGTTTCAGCGTGGTATGGCCTTTCTTCTTGTCGTGCCAGGGGCGATAGGCAGTGCAGGATTCCATGGCCGAGAAGATATGGACCAAGCCGGGATGATCACCCCGTTGAGCGATGATGGACTTGATCCGGTCTTCTTTACGAAAGGCTTTGTGGCGCCGAATGAACTCAATCTCGATGCCGGCCTCAATGGCAAGTTGCTCAGCGTGGTCTCGCAACTCATTGCGCAGAGGCTCTGCCCATCGGGGGTAATCGAACAGCCGGATCTTGTAGTAACTGAGGTAACTCGCCATGGCGCCCGCATAACAGATATCGGGAAGAGTTCCGGTAATGACAACACGGTCGAAGCAGGAAAGTACGCCAGCGATTTTATCCTGGTGGCGTTTGATGAAGGGATTCATGATGGCTATCCATTATTCTTGCTACTGAGGATAAGGATAGGTGATACAACGAATTTTGGTTCCGGCTATGCCGGGTTAGGGCCAATGGCGCTTACTTAACCATTCGGCAAGTAACCGGG
>CAWGCA010000030.1:0-6903 GCA_963820955.1 uncultured Gammaproteobacteria bacterium
CTCACATTTGATCTTTTTCAGACCTTCAATCAGTTTAGTGGCCCGCTGGAGGTGATTCATTAGATCCATCAGGTGGATCTGGAATGCCAACCAGGCGCCTTTTGCATGGTGATCCCGAAGAGAGTCGCAGATCCACAGCAGAAGGTTTTCATCCTCCAACGCGGCGGCGGAGAGGTTGATGAAGAAACTCACCTTTCGGCCTTCTTTGCGCTGTTCCGCAAGTTCACCTATCGCGTGATTTATGACCCAACGATCTATCGCAGCCATCTGGCCGGCCTGGTCGGCGCTGCCCATGAACTGGCTTGGGGGGATCTCTTCGTTGTCCTTGTCCATCAGCCGGGTCAACACGGCATAGGTTTCCCGGCTGTCCCCCTGCAGACTGACAATGGGTTGATAGACAAGCTTGAAACGGTCATCTTCCAGTGCCTTTTCGATCAGTTCGTTAAGCTCTTCCTCGTTGATCTCCTCGCCAAAACTGGGATGCATCTCCTGGTCGTCGTAAACGGAAGTGCGGTTTCCCCCCTCGCTGCGCGCGGCTTCACACGCATGGTAGGCATGATTGATGAACTCCTGGCTATTGGGCACCGATTCGTTGAGGCAGGCAAGTCCAATACTGCAGGTGGGCTCTGCACTCTCACTGCCGCTGCGGAATTTGTGCCGCTCGATGCTACTGCACAACCGCTCGGCCAGTGATTCAGCTTCAGCTCTGGATGCTATCGCGTTCAGCAGTGTGAAGGTATGATCACCGAAACGTGCAAGCAGCGCGTTTTCATCGATAGTCTGTTCAAGCGTCCTGGCCAATTCCTTGAGCAGCGTATCGCTGGGAGCGAGACCCATACTGTTTCGTATCTGGTGAAAACTATCAATAACCAGATAGAACAGCCAGTAGTTACCCTCGATATCCCCTTGCTTCGCGCTGGTTTCTTCCAACTGCTCCATGAAATAGGGCCTATTCGCCAGACCGGTTTGGGGGTCACTATTGCTGATCTGAAGGAGCTTTTCTTCCAGATCGCTGCCGATGGTGTTATTTCGGATGATAATCTGGGTACAAGGTTCGCCATCGATACTTGCCGGTGAAAATTCGAGTATCGCATCGAAACTCTCACCCTCTTTGTTCTGGCAGCGTACCTCCAATTCAGTCTGCTCGGATCCCTGGGTGCGCAGAAATTTTTTGAATTTGCCTGCATCTTCCGGATCGATCATGTCGAGAATGGGAAGACCCTCGATATCGTCCAGTTCGAGATAGCCAAACATATTCAGATAGACCGGATTGGCTCGGATATGCATCCCTTCATGGATGTAAGCGATGGCATCACGGGAATTTTCGATCAGAGTGGTGCAACGTGTCTCGGTTTCACTCATCCGGCCTTTTACATTCTCCAGTTCGCGGCGCAGGAGAAGATCCCCAAATTCCCTTTTTACTACCAGCTGTAGATGGAGCGGGTCGTCTCGGGATACCACATCCCTGGCGCCATCCTGCATAGCCTGGAGCAGGATTTCCGGCTCCTGGTCTTGATAGATGATGATCAGTGGGACGTCAGAACGGGACTCAAGGCACCGGTCTATAAAGGATTGAAACCCATTCTGCTCCGTCTCCGCGGAACAGAGGATAAGATCCAGTGCAGCAGTGTCCAATGCATCCGCCAGCTCCGCCTCTCTGGTTATATGGGTCGGGTGTATCGCCAGGCCTGCGTTACGCAGCGCGCTGATATAGCCCTCAGTAGCGTCGAGCGACGGCTCAATAACCAACAGATCTATTGCGTTTTCGGCTGTATTCATACCAGTAGAGGTGCACAGGGGGCTGTGGGGCCCCGCTTATTAGTTAACGGCAAAGACTGAACTGAATGGTAGCAGAATCCGTCTGCCTATCCTTATCATATTGCGTCCAATACTCAGCCAGGTTTAACGGTGTTGCGATGCTTGAGCCCCGGAGGCTTCTAGCATGCGTCTCAAAACTGTCTCCGTGGGTCTGCCCTGGCAGTGGATTGCTCCTGTATTGAACGTAATCGGGTGGCACTCTATTCAGTTCGGCCATCGTCGAGTTGATCGAATTGAAAATGGGCAAAGCTGCCGGTGCTTTCCAGCAGGCGGGTCAGGCGCACCTGCCTCTCCCGGGAGCCATCGTCAATAGAGAGCTGATCACCGGTCTTGAAAGGAATCGCGGGCAGGATAAGGGTGGCCGGCCGATTCGAGGTTTTCAACTCCGGCAGCAGCAGACCTTCCCTGGGTGGCTGGGTATGGTCAGAGGCATCCGAAAGCCGGGCAGAGACGGGTGCTGCACTGGGTGAGATCAGTTCCATGCCTACGCTCAGTCCTACTCCCGGGATATGCTTCAACCAGCGGCTGACGCCAATATTGAAGATGTTTTGATCGCTCGCCGATTGGATACCCAGAATTTCCCCGACTCTTAGCCTGGGCGCATCTGATCCCTGCCAGCGGATGCAGTATCCGTTAGCGCTCTGGTTAACCGTTGTACAGGAGAAGGGCTCAGCTACCACCTCTTCGCTGTCTATGGCCCAGTAAGAGGGTTGGTTTTTGTGCTGCGTTAGGTGATCGACCCCGCGCGGGTTGCTCAGATTTTGTTCCCCGCCATCCAGGTGCATCAGCTTATAGGCAGTTGATTCCTCGGATGTATAGAGCATGGTGTTGATGAGCGGCCTGTTATGCGGAGGCTGAAACCAGTCGAATTCCTGCTCCTGGGGTGAGGATTGAGACTCAGTTTCCTTCACGCGCGCTAGCTTTTTGGCGTTGAGCGTTGCATGGAGGGCGGGAATACCTACAACATTTATTAGTTCGCAATCGAGCTGGGTGCGCAGGAACTTCCTTTTTCGCATGGTGCTGAAGGCCTGGATCATCTGGCGGTTAAGCTGTTTCACCGCCCGCTCATCGACACCCAGGTTTTCTCCCGCAGGTCGTTTCAATGGGGGATGATCCAACGTTTCCCCCAGCCACTGTACCAGACGGCGAGTGTTCAATTCGCGACAGCCTTTCTCTATTCCACCGCTTTGCAGGTCCCGATGGATTGGCGGCAGATCAGAATCAAGCCTGGTAATGAACAGTCCGATCGATTGAGCATGAGGTTTCAATCTTCCCAGGGATGTCAGACGTGCCCAGGCTGGCAATTGAAGTTGAATATATTCGATCTCCTTTTGCCTCAGGCGGTAGGGGGAACTGATGGAGAACAGAAGTATCTGCCCATACAGGTCGCCGATGGTAGCGTTTTCGCTATTCTCTTCCGCTTCCTTGACCGGTAAATCGAGGATTTGATTTTTTTCCGCATAGGCGAACAATCCGTGGAGTTCGTTCCAGGTGCCCTGGGGGTAGGGTTCGTATACAACAACGGATCGATACAGCACCCTGGACAGACAGCGTATGGCCCGATGGATGGCGATTACCAAAAGTTTCCGATCGGATCTTCTCTTTTTAACGCGGATCAGCTGATCGATGATGAGTTTGTAGGAGATCGCCAGTTCAGCATGGAGTTCCCTGTCAAGGAGGGCGATTTTCCGGTTCTTCTCGGACAGGGGAAAGGCCAGCTCTAAATAGCATTTTTTAAGATTGTCAGAGAGATATGCAACGGGTTGAAGAAACAGCTCGGCAATCTTTATCCTCGCCAGATGTGGGATATCGAGGCGATTGAGTTCGAAAATAGCCTCGAATATTTGCCGCGAGCTTTCCCCCGCGTCGGCGAGCGGAAGGCGCTTAAGCCACGAGTTCAGCTCGTTCGGGGTGGTGGCAAACGAACCATCGGATACCGCGGAACGATCGGGAAGGTGGAGTTCGAGGCTATTCTCTGACATGGAGTGGCGCGCACCGTCCCAATTGCGGACGTTCCCTGGCTGCTTGAAAATGGTCTCTATTATATCTCGTCACGAAAGGTGAAATATTGAATGCTACTACAGCAGGTTACTGATTGTAATCGAATTTCGATTAATGTTTCGCGACTGGAAGGGATGTCTCCGCAGGGGTTTTCGGAGATCAGCACAGCTGGACTTTCGAGTCGGCCCCGGGATCGTCCCGCACCAGACGGGGAAGCAGATAGCCGGGCAGTCGCGCCCTGATCCTACGATGCAGCTGAATCGCTTCTGCTTCAGGAACCTCAAAATGGGCAGCGCCCTGAACGCGGTCCAGCAGGTGTAGATAGTAGGGCAGGATACCGCTGGAGAAGAGGCCCTCGCTCAATTCGCACAGGGTCTCCATCGAATCGTTGACCCCCCGTAACAGAACGGACTGATTGAGCAGGGTGACCCCTTCACGGCGGAGTTGGTTCAGGGTCAGTTTCAGCGGTGCGGAAATTTCACGGACATGATTGATATGGACTACCAGCGTTGACTGAAGACGGCTGGAAACGATGCAGTCGATCAATCGGTCGGTTATGCGATCAGGGACCAGCACCGGCAGTCGGCTGTGGATTCTGAGGCGTTTAAGGTGGGGTATACCCCCCAATGAGTTGACTAGAGTTGCTAGTCGGTCATCGGAAAGGGTCAGTGGATCACCGCCGCTCAGTATGACCTCCGTGATCTGCTCTGTCCGTTCCAGATAGGCAACCGTCTGGTTCCAACGCTTCCGGTCGATACTGAATTCGGAGTAGGGGTAATGGCGACGAAAGCAATAACGGCAGTGAATACCACAGGCACCGGTAGTTATCAGCAGGGCTCGGCCACCGTATTTGTGCAGAATACCTGGTGCGGCGGCCGAGTTCTGATCAGCTACCGGATCTGTGTTGAAACCAGCCGTTCTGATCAGTTCTGCGGCCAGTGGAAGTACCTGTCTCAGCAGTGGGTCGTCTGGATTTCCCCGCTCGATTCTGGCGGCATAGGCGGTGGGGACCCGCAGACCAAACTGGATTGCGGCGGCTCGCGCTGCCGGCAGCAGCGCCTGGTTGAGTTCCAGGTAGTCGAACAGATCCTCCACGCGGGTAAAGGCCCTGGCCAGTTGCAGTTGCCAGGACGAAGTCTGCCATGCAGGGTCGGTTCGAGGTATCATGCGCGGTTCCAGTCGGTTGTCGTGTGAGGAAGAGATGGCTAGTTACAGCACCAATGAGTTCAAGGGTGGCCTGAAAATCATGTTGGACGGTGATCCATGTTCCATTATTGAAAACGAATTCGTGAAGCCAGGCAAAGGTCAGGCCTTCAACCGTGTGAAAATCCGCAATCTGAAAACGGGGCGTGTGATCGAACGTACCTTCAAGTCCGGGGAGAATGTCGAAGCAGCGGACGTGATGGAAGTCGAACTGCAGTATCTCTATAACGACGGTGAGTTCTGGCATTTTATGGACCAGGAGAGTTACGAGCAGTTCGCCGCCGACGCCAAGGCGGTGGGTGACAGTTTCAAGTGGCTCAAGGACGGGGATGTCTGTACCGTCATGCTCTGGAATGGGAACCCGCTGACTGTCGACCCCCCGAATTTCGTGATTCTCTCCATCACTGAGACCGACCCGGGATTGAAGGGTGACACCTCGGGTGGCGGTGGTAAGCCGGCTACCCTGGAGACTGGAGCCGTGGTCCGGGTGCCCCTGTTCGTGCAAAGTGGTGAGGCGATCAAGGTTGATACCCGCACGGGTAGCTACGTCTCGCGCGCCAAGGAAGAGTGAGCCCGACAGAACCGGGTTTCTGGCAACCGATTGCATCCTTGGAACGGCTGCAGTCCCGGGCAGAAACAATGGCCGGCATCCGGCGCTTCTTTCACCGATCTGGTGTGATGGAGGTGGAGACACCGGCCTGCTCCGCCGCTGCTACTACCGATCCCGCGCTCGACAGCCTGAGCAGTCGTTATACCGGCCCCGGGGCGTCTGACGGCAGGGAAATCTATCTCCACACCTCCCCGGAGTTCGCCATGAAACGCCTGCTGGCGGCGGGTAGCGGTCCCATATACCAGATCTGTAAGGTGTTCCGGGATGGTGAGTTGGGGCGTTTCCACAATCCAGAATTCACGCTGCTGGAATGGTATCGCCCGGGCTACGACATTCAGCAGTTGATGGGGGAAGTCGAGGTGCTGGTCCAGTCTCTGCTGCCAACTCCCCGCAGCGTGGAACGGGTAAGCTATCAGGGCCTGTTTCAACGTTTTCTGGGAATAGACCCCCACCGGGCATCGATCGAAACCTTGCGCCGACAGGTTGTCGAGCGGGGTTTGCTGGGGAGTGGCAATGTGGACCTGCCGGGTCGAGATGGCTGGCTGGAACTTCTGCTGACCCACTGTATCGAGCCGCAACTGGCGGACTCGGGTCTTTGTTTTGTCTACGATTACCCCCTCAGTCAGGCTTCCCTGGCCAGGATCAGGCCCGGCGATCCACCCTTGGCCGAGCGCTTCGAACTTTATCTCGACGGCCTGGAACTGGCCAATGGCTTTCAGGAATTGGCGGATGCAGCCGAACAGCGGCACCGGTTCGAACAGGAACTGGAACGGCGTCAAAGGGAGGGTCGGACACAGCCGCCGCTGGACGAACGTTTCCTTGCAGCCCTCAAGGCAGGTCTGCCGGACTGTTCAGGGGTCGCACTGGGTGTGGATCGCCTGTTGATGCGGATTACTGAAGCCAACCATATCAACGAGGTATTGGCCTTTCCGCTGGAGAAGGCCTGAAACCGCAGAAGGGGGACCGCTCTCACTAGGGTTCGCTGCTGTCAGGCTGCTTCTCGGAACAGAGCCGGGCGATAGGTTCCCCGAAACGGACCGGAGAGCCCGGACGCAGAGACTCTTCCCATTCGACCGTTTCCGGGGGAAACAGCAGGATCACGGTGGATCCCATGTTGAAGCGTCCCAGTTCCGCTCCCGCTTCGAGTGTAACCGACTGGCGCTGCTCTCCGCTGTAGTCCCAGTGACTGACGCGCCTGGATGCCGGGGTCACGGTTCCCGCCCAGACGGTATCCATGCTGGCAACGAAAATGGCGCCCACCAGCAATACAT
>CAWGCA010000031.1:0-89338 GCA_963820955.1 uncultured Gammaproteobacteria bacterium
TCCCGGATGAGCCGAGTGTTCAGCGGCGGGCCGATTATGTGTTGAGGATAGCGGGCGCCCTGCGTACCACCTACCCCACTAACTCCAGCATGGGGGGGCGCTGGCTCAGGCAGAATCACCGGCGGTTTGGTAAGGCGCCGCTGTCTATCCTTTTAGAGGGGGGGGAGGACGGCTTAGTGGCGGTGCTGGCAGAGCTGGATTGCACATTCGGTTGGGATCAGAGCGGTTCCAAGGCGGCTACTTGAGCAATGCCCCTGCGCGCCGCGTGGCTCGGATGCGCTCTCAGGTTTTAACTGTTCGCCTTTCTCGGCTCTTTCTCCCGTCGGTTCAGCCAGACCAGCAGACCCTGGGCGCAGAGCTCGATATCCATTTCCAGTAGTCGGTCGATCTCCTGCTCACTAAGCCTGCACCCGTGCGCCCTCAGCCGATCCAGATAGAAGTTACGGAGACTGATGCGGATAGCTGTGTCCCGCTCGGAGGGGGCCGCGGCAAGGGCTAATTCGACGTAGGCATCAATTTCCTGATGCAGCACCCCAACTACATCCATGGGATTCTCCAAGCCGCAGTAATGAGTCAGATACATCCGCTCCGGCCGGTATTCCATCAACTGATCCAGCGTCCGGTGCCAGGCATCCGGATCGAACTGAACAGGCGTCGAGGGTAGCATCAGGAAGGGACCTTTCTCCGTATACAGTTCTTTGTAAGCGAGACCAAAGGTGTCGCCGGTAAAGAAGCCGCGGCTCTCTTCATCCCAGAGGCAAAGATGGTGCCGGGCGTGCCCCGGGGTATCGAGACAGCGCAGTTTACGTCCATTGAGCTCTATGATCAGTCCATCCTGTGCCTCGATCACCCGGCTCTCGGAGACTGGTTCGAGTTCACCGAAATCCTGAGCAAACTTTTCTTTGCCATAGACGGCCGAAGCGCCAGCCGCCAGTTTGGCTGGGTCGATCAGGTGGCGTGCTCCCTGTGGATGGACCACCAGTTGTGCCTCTGGCAGTTGTTGCATCAGTTGTCCAGCGCCCCCGGCATGATCCAGGTGAACGTGGGTCGGGATGAGGTATTTGATCTGTTCCGGCCGTACTCCAAGCAGCCCGAGAAGTGCCATGATGGATGGTACCGTGTGGGCAGTACCGGTATCGATCAGGGCCGCGGCTTCACCCCGCAGCAGGAGGTAGCAGCTGGCAAGTCCCGGTCGCTGATAATGGGTTTCGATACAGGTGATCCCCATTCCAAGATCTGTATAGGCTGGTTTCACAGTTCCGTGGTTCCTTATTTCCTAATCGGGGCACTGTGCCACGTACCGGGCCGGGGGGTCAAAGACCCGCCATCCCCCGGGAATGATCGGCAGGGAGCGCGTCATTTGTCATCCAAGCCTTGGATGGGGCGATTTTCGTGCCAGCCGCCAACACTCGGCAGGTATCGGCTGTTCTCAGGAGGAGACGCCGGGATTCAATCGGGGTAGTCTGGGTTGCCGTTTGCTGGCTGGGCGCCTGCGACCCGGTAGTGGAATCCAACTGGGTCTGAGCTGCGTTCTGAAACGTTTTTTCCAAGCGCTGAAATCCACTGGATTGTCGCCATAGAGCGAGCCATCCAACTCCTGCATCAGCTTTCGCATAACAGATCGGTCAGCGCGGGAGTGAATATCGGCTAGCTCTTCGCCCAGCTGCCGCAGAGGTAGTTGGGCGGGGATGCCCAGATGCTTGTTGGCCAGAAACTTCAGCATGTAAGCCCAAACCTCTGGATCTGATTCTCCATCCACCACCCGCACGCAAAACCAGAGTCGGAAGGAATGGGGTAGAGAGCGAACGAACAACTGCCTCAGCTTCTGCAGACGCCGTATTGGTGAAAGCCAGTCGAGAAAGCGCCGCACCTGTTTGCCGGTGAAGGAGGCGGCTACCGACATCTCTTCCTCCGCCACCTGCATAAATCGTTTGTGTCGCAACCAGGCGATAACCCAGATTCCTATGGTGAGGCTGAACAGGGCAATCAGCGGAAGCCAGAGAATAACCGGTGAAGCGCCGGGAAAAAGATCCGCTATCTGTCCCCCCTCGTCACCGGGCTCGCCCTTGGCCACCAGTTGGCGAATCGGGCTTGTGGCGGTTTCGCTTTGACCGGTATCCACGTTCCACCAGCCAATGCGCAGTTCCGGAATCAGGATTTTGCCTCCATGCTGGGGCACCAGGGTGAAGGTCTCTGTCCGATTCCCGAGGAGGTATCGTCCATCTGATGAAACTTTCCCTTGAGTCTCAGATTTTTCCCTGTAGACATGAAAATCCTTGCCCTGAAGTGTTTTTTCAAACGACGGTAGCTGCCCGCCGGTAGCCCCGATAGCTGAGATGTCCACCACTAGACTGAGCGGTTTTCCCGCCTCTGGTTTTTCGGCGCCCTGCAGAAAAGACTGCAATAACAGCCCATGCAGTGGACGCCAGGGCTGAACCGACGGATCGACTGGCTGCACCTGAAGTCGAATCGGTTCTCGGGATAGCACGTCAAACGGGCTTCCTCCCGCCACCCCAAGGGTCCCCTTGACCCTGATCAGGGGAATAGTCATATCACCCGCTTGAAGCGGTGTAACCGCGTAGCGGTATTGGTTGACGATCTTCTGGGTTCCGTCAACGGTTTGCGCTCTGGCGTCCGGGCCTTCCAGTTTCTTGAACACAAAGGCGCCGGTTCGGGTCAGTTCCGGCTGAGCTGAACTGAGGTTGCTGTCGCTGATGATCCGAAGGGTCAGGACCAGTGTCTGCTGGACATAGGGCTTCGTGGCGGATATCAGTACCTCGATCTGGGGAACCTTGGAGCCGGAATTCTGGCTCGGAGTCTGGCTGTAGCGAGTGGTGGTCTGGGGCCATTGCCGGGCTCCAGGCTGGCCGCTGTAGGGCTGCTGCCCCGGTTGGCCGTAGGGCTGCTGCCCCGGTTGGCCGTAGGGTTGCTGCCCCGGTTGGCCGAAGGGCTGCTGCGCCGGCTGGCCGTAGGGCTGCTGTGTCGGTTGGCCGTAGGGTTGCTGCGCCGGCTGGCCGTAGGGTTGCTGCCCCGGTTGGCCGAAGGGCTGCTGCGCCGGCTGGCCGTAGGGCTGCTGTGTCGGTTGGCCGTAGGGTTGCTGCGCCGGCTGGCCGTAGGGTTGCTGCGCCGGTTGGCCGTAGGGTTGCTGCGCCGGCTGGCCGTAGGGTTGCTGCGCCGGCTGGCCGTAGGGCTGCTGTGTCGGTTGGCCGTAGGGTTGCTGCGCCGGCTGGCCGTAGGGTTGCTGCGCCGGTTGGCCGTAGGGTTGCTGCGCCGGCTGGCCGTAGGGCTGCTGCGCCGGTTGGCCGTAGGGATACGGCATGAACCCGGGGTTAGGGTAGCGGGTTTGGGCCAATACGGCGGTCGAAAGACAACAAACGACACCGATCCAGAACCGGAGGTAGCCGCTCTTCAGAAATCTGTTTCTTGGTCTCTGCATCGGGAATCTTCTATTGGTTGCTCTGTTCCGGTCGCTAAGTTACCAGGGCCTGGGTTCATGTAACGGTCCCCCCTGTTTCTGGATCAACCGTTGCTCTTCGAGTAGAAACTGGTTGCGCAGCAGGTAGGCGGGGTTGCCCTCGATCTGTTGCAGCCATTGCTCCATTAACACGGAGGCCGCGCTGTCACCGGCGCCCTCACCATCGGGCCGGGTTTCGCCTTCACTTTTCTGTGCCTCTTCGTCCAGAGCCTCGCCCTGCTGGTCGAACTGATCCACTGCTTCCATGCCCTTTCCTGGTTGTAGCATCTCTTCCTGTAAGGGTTCTTTGCCCTCTCCCCGGTCAAGGGACTGTTCAGCGCTGGTCTCGCTTTCGCCGGATTCCTCGGCATCCTCACCCTGGCCCGGTTCTTCCGTCTCCTGTTCCCCTTTAGCCTGCTCCATGCTCTCTTTTTCTCCGCCCTCTGCCTGGTGTTCGTCCTGTTCCTCTTCGCCCCTCTCTCCCGGGTCCTGTTCAGACTCCCTGCCTCCCTCATCCGCCGCGTCCTGCTGCTCTTCCTCACCGCTTTCTGCTTCGGTTTGTTCCTCTTCAGATTCGTCTTCGCCGGACTCTTCCAGTTGCTCTGATTCCTGGCCGCCGCTCGCTTCCTGCTCGGCTTCAGCCTCTTCTTCGCCAGACTCTTCTAGTTCCTCTGATTCCTGGCTACCACTCTGTTGTTCTTCCGACTCTTCTTCGCCGGTATCCCCGGTTTGATCTGCCTCGGCTTTGCCCTCTGATTCGCTGTCGGATTCTCCCTCGCTTTTTCCCTGTTGCTCCTGTTCCTGTTTTCCGGACTCGGACTCGGACTCCTGCTCTTGCTCCTGTTCTCCGGATTCGGACTCCTGCTCTTGCTCCTGTTCTCCGGACTCGGACTCCTGCTCTTGCTCCTGTTCTCCGGACTCGGACTCCTGCTCTTGCTCCTGTTCCCCGGACTCGGACTCCTGCTCTTGCTCCTGTTCCCCGGACTCGGACTCCTGCTCTTGCTCCTGTTCCCCGGACTCGGACTCCTGCTCTTGCTCCTGTTCCCCGGACTCGGACTCCTGCTCTTGCTCCTGTTCCCCGGACTCGGACTCCTGCTCTTGCTGTTCCTCGCCCGACTCAGATTCTTCCTGCTCTTTTTCCTCCTGATCTTCTTTCTTTTGCTTCTCTTTTTCCTGCTTTTCCTGTTCCAGGCGTTCAAGCGCTTCGGGGTCTGTCTCCGCCAGCATGGCCTTGGCCAATCCCTGGTTGTGGCGAGCCTCCCGGTGCTCGGGGTCTATGCTCAATACTTCGTCGTAGGCCAGGATAGACGCTTCATAGTCGCCTTGTTGAAAGCGGGCATTTCCCAGGTTGTAACGGGCATCCTGCAGTACTTCGTCCCGTTCAACGCGCTCGAAGGCGTTGGCCGCTGCCTGGAAGTCCTCGGCCCGATAGAGAGCGACGCCTTGTCTATAGGTGTCCTTGAAAGTTCGGGCTGCCTCCAGATACTGTCCTTGTTTGAACAGCCGTTGTCCGACCTGTTCGCTGTTTTCGAACCAGGCGGCCGCCAGTGGTCGAACAGCGGTCAGTGCCAATACACCGAGAGCAAAAAACGGGACGGCCAACCCTTTCCTCATCGGCCCATCTCCCTTTTCTCCAGCGGCAGGTATTTACGGAAACCCGGCAGCATCACCAGCATTACCGGTAGCAACAGCCAGTAAAAGCGCTCGTTCCATACGCGGACCTGCTCTTCCTCCGAGGCCTGCGCCTTGCCTCGGGACATCACCTTTTTGAGGATTTTCGATGTGTCTTCATCCCGGAAATCAGCGGTCTGGTAAGTTCCACCACCCGCGTTGGCCAACTTTATCAAGCCCGCTTCGTCCAATCGGGATTCCACCGTCTGGCGGCGGCCGTCGGTGAGAAATCGGCCTTTCTGGCCTGGCACTGGTCCACCTCCGCTGCTGCCTATACCCAGGACGTGAAATTGAATGCCCTCTTTCGCCAGCGCCTCTATCTGTTGTTCGATCTCCAGGTCGGCGAAATCCCCGTCGGAGATCAGCAGAATACTGTGCTGGGTCTTTTCCGGTTGCCCGGCCAGCAGCGACCTGGCACGGTCCAGCGCCTGCCCCAGCCGGCTTCCCTGAAGCCGCACCAGGTCGGTAGAGAGAGCGGGCAGCAGATTGCGTACAGCTTGATTGTCTTCGGTGATCGGGGTGACCACATGAGCCACCGAGGCGAAGGCGATGAGACCGATCCGTACCCCCTGGTTCTGATTGATCAGGTCCTCTATCTCCTGACGGGCCCGAGCCAGACGGGAAGGCCGTACGTCCGACACTTCCATGGAGCGTGAGATATCGAGCAGGATCACAAGATCAGCGCCCGGTGTAAACAGTTGTACCCGTGTAAAATCCCATCGTGGTCCCGCCATGGCGATGATCAATGCAGTCCACAGCAAGGCCCAGCGGCTGAAACGGCGCCAGCGCTCAGTGGAGTGAAGCTCGCGGCTGCCGGTGAGGTGAGGCAGCAGGTGGGGGTCGGCATAGCGGTTCATGCGTGCGATTCCCCCATACACGGTACTGCGTCGCAGCCAGGCTGCAACCGGCAGGATCACCAGCAGCCCCAACAGCCACCAGGGGGAGGCGAAATGGAAGCCTAGATCAGGCACGGCCAACTCCCTCCGGCAGGCGTATCCGTCCTTCGGGGAATAGACCGAGGGCCAGCAGCAGCAGCAGGGCCAGACCCAGGGGCCAGCGGTACAAGGGGTGTGGTACCAGGACCGTGCGACTCTCGGCCTCTGTTTTTTCCATGGTGTCGATGCGCTCGGAGATTTCCTCCAGTGCGCGAGTATTGGTGGCTCGAAAATAGGCTCCACCGGTAAGTTCCGCAATATCTTTCAGGGTCTCTTCGTCCAAGCCGATGTCTGACTCTGGGTGGTACTGGCCATCCATACCCCTGATCATCACCTCCTCCTTGTTGCTGCCAACACCAATGGTATAGATTCTCACCCCCTCGCGGGCTGCCAGCCGGGCCGCCTCCAGTGGGGGAATGAGTCCGGCGGTGTTTTCGCCGTCGGTGACCAGCAGCAGCACCCGGGATCCCTCTGGCCGTTCACGCAGCTTTTTCACGCTCAGGCCAACCGCATCCCCGATCGCGGTTGCATTACCCGCCATACCGGGTTCGACGTCATTGAGGACCCGCCGGACCGCCGGGAGATCAAGGGTGAGCGGTGATTGCACAAAGGCCTGATTGCCGAAGATGACCAGGCCTACCCGATCGCCGCTACGGTTCTCAACAAACCGACCCATTACCCCCTTTACTACCGCCATGCGGCTGATCGGCCGGTTATCGCGGCTGAAATCAAGGGCGGTCATGGAGCGGGAGGTGTCCACCGCCAGCATCAGGTCGTAGCCTTCGGTCTTAATCTCGGTGTGCGGTTCGAGCCATTGGGGTCGCATCAGGGTCAGGGTCAGGGTCGTCCACAGCAGGGCCAGCAGCAGGGCGTGCATCCTGCCTGCGATCGCGGTTCGGGGGCGGCGGCCGTGAAAGCTGGCCTGGAGTCTTTGCACGGAGGGATGTAACAGGGTAGTACGGCGTCCCTCCACCGGTGCCTCTTCGCCCGGTTGGACGAAACGGGGCCAGAACAGGCGGATCAGCAGCGGCAGCGGCAGCAGCAACGCCATCCATGGCCAGTAGAACTCAAACACGCCAGCCCCCCGTCCATTTACGCAGCAGGGTTAGCCAGCGTCCGCGTGGACGCTGCGCATCCTCCCGACTGCTGCCCACCAGTTCCAGGCTGGCGGAGATCAGCCCGTCCACTTGGTTTTGATCGTCGACCCAATCCTCCGGGGCATAAGGCAGGCTGATAAGTACCCGTCCGCGATTCACCCAGTCGAAACCATTGGGGTCGGTCTGCTGCAGCCACTGGAGCCACTCTTCCCCGGTTACACTGGCCTGCCCTTGCCGTCCGAAACGGGCGATTGCAATGCGCCGGAGAAGCTCAGAAAGCCCCCCCGCAGTCTCCTTCGGGGTCAGTTGGTAACGTCTTCGCTGCAGATCGCGGAGGGCTCTTCGAGCCTCGTTGCGCCAGCTTCCGGGTGGATAGTGGATCAGGTGGCGGATCCACAGGGTGATCAGCCACACGGCAAGAAGCAGCAGTGCGACAGCGATCCACCAGCCCGCCGCAGGAGGCCACCAGGAGATGGGATCCAATCCCTGGATATCCATCAATTGGGCGGACATCAACGTAGAATCCTCGTGCGGCCGCTGTAGCGTATACCCCGCATCAGGGAAGCATGCACGTCCTGATCTGTTCTTACCGGAATCAACGGCATGCCGAGTCGATTGGCTATCCCCGTCAAGGCCATTCTATGGTGCTCCCAGGTCTCCCGGTAGAGCTTCTGCCCCTTGCTGTCGGCGGTATCGACTTCCACCAGATTGCCTTCCGGGTCGGTAAACAGGGCCTGACCAATGTCCGGGAGTTCACTATCGGCCAGATCATCCACCGGGATGATGGCCACGGTATGACGTTGACAGAGTCGGCCCAGCGTCGTCTCCAGACGGACCGAATCCCGGTTGAGGTCGGCAATCACAAAGATCAGGCTGCCGGTTGCGGTGCCTTTTTCGGCCCGTTGCAACGCGCCAAGCAGGGGGTCCTTGCTGGATTCGCCACCTTCACCGGGGCGTGAAAGGGCCTGCAGCAGGCGCCACAGGGCACGCCGATCCTTGGTCGGGCGGAAGTGTCGGGGGCCGCTCGTAGCGTCACCGAACAGAAGACCGCCTACCCGATCGCCCAGGCCGTTCGCGGCCCAACCCAGCAGAGCGGCGGCCCGGGCCGCTTGAATTGACTTGAAGGTGCCGCGGGTACCGAAGTTCATATGGGGTCCCTGATCCACGCAGAGCACTACGCTTCGTTCTCGCTCCTCCCGGAATACCTTGAGATGTGGACTGTTGGTGCGGGCGGTAACCTTCCACTCCATGTTGCGTACATCGTCCCCTTCCTGGTACTCCCGGACTTCCTCGAAGTCGAGGCCGGTCCCGCGAAACACCGAGGCGTAGAGTCCGCTGAAGCTGGAGTTGACCAGATGATGCGACGCCAGTCCCAGGGTGTGGGACTGGTGGCGCAATTCCAGCAGATCGTCCAGACGTGGGTGCAGCGCCATTTTGTTGTCAGGGGATAGCAACCATGTCCAGCAGGCGGGCGACGAAATTTTCGTTGGTCACCCCTTCGGCTTCTGCTTCAAAGGTGAGCAGCACCCGGTGACGCAGGATCTCAGGGGCTACCTTCTGGATATGAACCGGTGATACGAAGGCCTCGCCATCGAGCCAGGCCTGGGCACGGGCACAGCGGGCAAGTGCGATGGAGGCGCGCGGTGAGGCGCCGAAGCGGCACCAGCGGGCCAGTGTGTCGTCGTAGACCCCTGGATTGCGGGTGGCCTGAATCAGGTCAACGATATAGTTGTTCAGTTTGGGATCAAGGAACACATTGGCGACGTCTTTGCGCATGCTGAACAGGTCGGCCTGGGAAAGTTTTTTGGCTGGCGGTGTAGGCTGCTTTTTCTGCTGCTGGCTGTCCAGTTCCAGGATCGCAAGTTCCTCGTCCCGGCTGGGATAGTCGACCCAGACCTGCATCAGAAACCGGTCCAACTGGGCCTCAGGGAGGTGGTAAGTCCCCTCTTGTTCGATCGGGTTTTGGGTCGCCAGCACCATGAACAGTTCGGGTAACGGATAGGTGCGCTGGCCCACGGTTATCTGGTATTCGCCCATCGCCTCGAGCAGTGCCGATTGCACCTTGGCAGGTGCCCGGTTCACCTCGTCCGCCAGCAGGATGTTGTGGAACAAGGGACCCGGGCGGAACTCGAACTCGCCCTTCTCATGCCGATAGATATCCGTGCCGATCAGATCCGAGGGGAGCAGGTCAGGGGTGAACTGCACACGGTGGAAGTCACCTTCTATTGCCTCGGACAGGGCTTTTACAGCGGTGGTCTTGGCCAGACCGGGCATCCCCTCAACTAGCAGGTGGCCGTTGCTGAGCAGGCAGACCAGCATGCTGTCGATGAGCTTCTGCTGGCCGATGACGCGGGTTGCGAGATGCTCCCGTACGGTATCTAGGTCTTTGGGGTTCATAGGCGACTACTGATATCTGGTTGCGGACTGGTATTGTGCCAGACTTTTGGTGGGTCTTTGTCGAGCAATGGCACTATATTAACTCATTATCCTCTTCTTTTCTGGCGGTGGATGCAAGTATCAGCCGCCTTCTCCCAGTTCTGAAAGACGGCCGGATTTGGCCGGGGCCAAAGAGGATATTGTCGCTGCTGACGGCTTGGATTAGCTGCTTAGCAGTAGTTCCAGCAGCGCCTTCTGGGCATGCATCCGGTTCTCCGCCTCACTCCAGACCACACTTTGTGGGCCGTCGATGACGGAAGCGCTTACCTCTTCGCCCCGGTGTGCAGGGAGACAGTGCATGAACAGGGCGTTTCTGTCGGCTCGCCGCATCAGCTTGTCATCGACCTGGTAGCCACTGAAGGCTCGTTCCCGTTTGGCCTGTTCGCTCTCCTGTCCCATACTGGCCCAGACATCGGTGACCACCAGGTCCACCCCTTTGGCGGCTTCCATCGGGTCGCGGATTATCCGGCACTGGCCGGCGGCTGGTTCCAGGATTTTGGGGTTCGGGTCATAACCCTCCGGGCAGGCTATATTCAGCCTGAAGTCAAACTGGCGGGCGGCGTTGATGTAGGAATGACACATGTTGTTGCCATCCCCGATCCATGCCACGCTTTTAGCGGCGATATCACCCCGCTGTTCGAAATAGGTCTGCATATCTGCCAGCAACTGGCAGGGGTGCAGCAGGTCGGTCAGGGCGTTGATTACAGGCACCCGCGAGTAGGCTGCGAACAGTTCAAGTGTGGCATGGTCGAAAGTACGGATCATGACGCAATCGACCATTCTGGAAAGCACTCGGGCGCTGTCTTCGATCGGCTCCCCGCGTCCGAGCTGGCTGTCCCTCGGGGATAGAAAGAGGGCATGTCCCCCGAGCTGGGTCATACCCACCTCGAAGGAAACGCGGGTTCGGGTCGAGGATTTCTCAAATATCATACCGAGGCTGCGGTTCTGCAGCGGCGTATGCTGCTGGCCCTGCTCGAGCATCTTTCTCAACTCGGTGGCGCGGGCGACCAGCCGTCGCAGCTCTTCCGGCGTCAGGTCCATCAGGGAGAGGAAATGCCTGGGTGTGGTTCTTGTCTCTTTGTCCATCGTGCAAATGGTCCGTTCCGTTCAGGGGCCGGTTTCGCCCTGCTCAAGGAAATCAATCAACAGGGTGGAAAGAATCTCGATCAGCTGGAGCGCCTCTGCGTCATTCAGTATGAGGGGAGGCAGTAGCCTGACGGTTCGTTCCGCCGTGACATTGATCAGCAGTCCCCGGGCCAAAGCCTGGGATACCAGCACTGCGCAGGGGCGATCCAGTTCGATGCCGATCAAAAGCCCTTGGCCGCGAATCTCCTCGATGCCTGCAACGCCTTCCAGGGCATCTGCGAAACCACGCAATAGATTGGTGCCCAGAACCTCCGCTCGGGTGACCAGATTCTGCTCATCCAGCGTATCGAGTACCGCCATCGCCGCGGCACAGACCAGAGGGTTGCCGCCAAAGGTCGAACCGTGGGCACCTGGTCCGAATACCTCGGCTGCCTCGCCTCGGGCCAGGCATGCCCCGATGGGAACGCCGTTTCCCAGGCTTTTAGCCAGGGTCATGACGTCGGGCAGTATGCCATTGTGTTGATGGGAAAACATACGGCCACTGCGGCCCATGCCGGTTTGTATTTCATCCAGCATCAGCAGCCAGTTCTGACGATCACAGAGTTCACGCAGTTGGTTCAGGTAGTTTTCCGGGGGGATATTGATGCCGCCCTCGCCTTGGATGGGTTCGACCAGTACCGCAATTGCGTTGGGGGTGGTCTCCGCGACGGTAAACAGGCTCTCAATATCGCCATAAGGAACACGGACAAAACCCTGTACCAGGGGTTCGAAGCCGGCCTGCACCCGGCGGTTTCCGGTAGCGGACAGAGTGGCCAGGGTTCGTCCGTGGAAGCTCTGCTCCATTACCACGATAACCGGGTTGTCTATACCCCGTCTGTGGGCATGCAGCCGGGCAAGTTTGATTGCCGCTTCGTTGGCTTCGGCACCCGAATTGGAAAAAAACACCCGGTCCATGCGGGCGGAACGAGTCAGTCGGTCTGCCAGCTGTTGCTGCAGCGGTATCCCGTATAGATTGGATGTGTGGACCAGCGTCCCGGCCTGCCGGCAGATGGCCTCCGTGACAGCGGGGTGGGCGTGTCCCAGGCCGCATACGGCGATGCCGGACAGGGCGTCGAGATAGCGTTTGCCGTTTTCGTCCGAGAGCCATGCACCCTCTCCCCGCTGAAAACTGACCGGCAGCCGTTGGTAGGTGGCCATCAATGTTTCCGCCATATCCGCTTCTCTGCTTCTGGCGCCTCTGGACGCAGCTAAAAACACAAAAGGCAGCCCCGCCACAGCCCGGGCCACCCATTTTTGTGCGAGTGAGAAAACCGATAATTCTATCGGTCGTACCTGTTGATGGCAACAATTGGGGGATTTTTGGCAGGGAATGCTTGTAGCTAACGGTTTGAGGCCTTATCTTTAGGGGTGAATGGGAGTCGGCCGGATGGTCGCTGTTTCATCGCTGTCTCACCCGTTGGGCGGTGGTGGAAGAGAGGAAAGTCCGGGCTCCATGGGCAGGGTGCCAGGTAACGCCTGGGGGGCGCGAGCCTACGGAAAGTGCCACAGAAAATATACCGCCCAGCATCCATCTCTCTGCAATTTTACGGTGACTTCCGGCAGGAAGGGCGTCGCTGGAAAATGAGGTCCGGCGCGGTAGAGGGCAGAGGGGTGGGTGTTGGGTAAGGGTGAAATGGTGTGGTAAGAGCGCACCGCGTCACTGGTAACAGTGACGGCAGGGTAAACCCCACCCGGAGCAAGACCAAATAGGGGGGCAGGTGGTTTGATCCACCACGTGTGGCCCGCACGGCCCCCGGGTAGGTTGCTACAGGTGTGCGGCGACGCACACCGTAGATGAATGGCCATTCTCGACAGAACCCGGCTTACAGGCCGGCTTCCATTCTCTAATTATTCCTCAAAATAAAACCCGCCCGACTTTTTAGTCTGAGAAATTACTTTAAGTGCGCATTTTATGGGCATGTTTTAATGTGATTTGTTATTTTAATTCCTCTCAGTTTGCCTCGTAACCCCCTGTCTTTAAAGGAACTTTACTCTGTTTTGGTGGGTTGATTTTCTTGACAAGGGGGTAATCTGCTACCTATTATGGGTTTAAGTGGTAAAAAGTGGAAAATATTGGAAAAGGAATTCCTGGGTAGGTAGGGGAGCCAAATTTTGTTTCGTGGTGTCAACAGACTCAACCTGGATGCTAAGGGGCGTCTTGCGATTCCGACCCGTTACCGGGAGCGGCTGCGGGAATGCTGTGCCTCTGAGTTGGTCGTCACCGTTGATCTCGATCATTGCCTCCTGATCTACCCCATGCCGGAATGGTATGAGATCGAACGCAAGCTGATGAAGCTTCCTTCCTTCAGCAAGCCTGCCCGACAGCTGCAGCGCCTGCTGGTCGGGCATGCCACCGAGACTGAGATGGACGCTCAGGGGCGCGTGCTCCTGACGCCCCCGTTGCGCGCTTTTGCCGGGCTGGATAAACACGCGGTGTTGATCGGTCAGGGCAATAAACTGGAGCTCTGGGACGAAGTTCGCTGGAACGAGCAGCGCGATAGCTGGCTGGAAGAGGTTGACCTGGAGCAGCTGGACCTACCCTCGGACCTGGAAACCCTGTCGATCTGACTATGGGGCAGCCTAAGGAACATCAAGCGGTGCTTTTCACGGAAGCGCTTACGGCCCTTCGTATTCTACCCTCAGGGAGATATGTGGATGGAACCTTTGGTCGGGGCGGGCACAGCGGTGCCATTCTCGCGGCGCTGGGGTCGGAGGGGGGGCTGTTGGCGATCGACAAGGACCCGGTCGCGGTCACCTTCGGCAAAGCGCTGTTTGGAGGGGACTCGCGTTTCGTGATCGAGCAGGGCTCCTTTGCCATGCTGGTTCGCTTTGTCCGTCAGATCGGATGGTACGGAAAGGTCAACGGTATCCTGCTCGATCTGGGTGTTTCTTCACCCCAGCTGGACAACGCAGAGCGGGGGTTCAGTTTTATGAACGACGGCCCCCTGGATATGCGCATGGACAACAGCAGCGGCATGACGGCCGCTCAGTGGCTGGCAAAGGCGGAGGTTGGGGATATTGCTCAGGTTATCAGAGATTACGGTGAGGAACGGTTTTCGAAACGCATTGCCCGCGCCGTTGTCCACGCCAGGCAGCAAGCGCCGATAACAACTACAGGTCAGCTGGCTGAGATCATCGCAGCCGCCGCGCCTATCCGAGAGAAAGGGAAACATCCGGCCACTCGGAGCTTTCAGGCTATCCGAATTTTCATCAATGCAGAGCTGGCCGACCTGCGCGAGTGTCTGCGACAAACTCTCGGAGTTTTGGCCCCCGAGGGGCGGCTGGCGGTGATCAGTTTTCACTCCCTGGAAGACCGGATCGTCAAGCGTTTCGTTCGTGACAACGTGCGCGGTGATGCCTTTCCCCCTGGTGTGCCCGTTACCCACGATCAGATGCGCCCGAAACTGAAGTCGATAGGCAAGGCGATTCGACCAAGCGCCGGAGAAGTGGAAAACAATGCCCGGGCCCGCAGCGCCGTACTGCGGGTTGCGGAGCGTTTGGCATGAGTCGCCGGCAGCTGAGCCTGGTGATTTTGATGGGGTTGCTGGTGGTGGTGACGGCGGTGGCGGTAGTGCATTCGAAATACGCCTCGCGCAAATATTTTGTGGAGCTGCAGACTTTACGTGATGAGCGGGACCGTCTCGACGTGGAATGGGGGCGTCTGCAGTTGGAGCAGAGTACCTGGGCTACCCATGGGCGGGTGGCGCGGATCGCGAATGCAAAATTGAAAATGCGCATACCCTCAGCGGATGAGGTGGTGGTGATCAGGCCTTAAGATGGCAGCCAGAAAACGCAATAAACAGAAGAACCCCGCGTCGGCACCGAGCTATCGGGCCAGGCGCATAACCTTGTTGGCGCTGCTCGGTCTATCGGCAGTGGCGCTGGCGTGGCGCGCCGTGGATCAGCAGATTTTCGAAACGGATTTTCTGCAGAACGAGGGGCAGCGCCGGCACCTGAGAGTGATGGATGTGTCTGCCCATCGGGGCATGATTACCGATCGCATGGGGGAGCCGCTGGCCATCAGTACTCCGGTGGAGTCGATCTGGGCGAACCCGCGCGTACTTTCCCCCGACCGTCGTACCCTGGCACCGCTGGCAAAATTGTTGGATAGAAAACTGGACGATCTGCGGCAGTTGCTGGCGAGGCGCAGCGACCGCTCCTTCGTCTATCTCGAGCGGCAGGTCCCCCCTCATCTGGCGGAGCAGTTCAGCCGCATGGTGCGGGAGCAGGAGATTCGCGGCGTGGGGTTGCAGCGGGAATATCGACGCTACTATCCGGGAGGCGAAGTATTCGGTCATGTGGTTGGGTTCACTGATGTGGATGACCAGGGGTTGGAGGGGCTGGAGCTCGCCTTCGACCAATGGCTGCAGGGCACGTCGGGCAGAAAAAGGGTCATCCGTGACGGTCATGCCCGGGTGGTCAAGAATGTAGAGAGCATTCGCGAACCCGAAGAGGGCAAGAACCTGGTATTGAGTCTCGATCGCCGGTTGCAGTTCCTCGCCTATCGTGAGCTCAAGGCGGCAGTGAAGCAGCACAAAGCCAAGTCCGGGTCCATCGTGATCCTGGATGCGGTCACCGGCGAGGTGCTGACGATGGTTAATCAGCCCGCCTACAATCCTAACGGGTCGAAACAGGGGGGGCGGGGCCGATTGCGCAACCGGGCAGTAACGGATGTGTTCGAGCCAGGATCAACTATGAAGCCCTTTACCGTGGCGGCCGCACTGGAGTCGGGTCGCTATCACCCGCGCACCCGGATCGACACCACGCCGGGCACCATGAAGGTGGGGAGGCATCAGGTCAAGGACGCCCGTAACTATGGGCAGATCGACGTCGCCACCGTTATCCGTAAATCCAGCAACGTCGGGGCGAGCAAGATTGCGCTGGATATGCCGCGCAAAGATCTCTGGCGTTTCTTTTCCCGGTTGGGCTTTGGTGAGTCGACAGGTTCCGGCTTTCCGGGAGAGGCGGATGGGCAGCTGACACCCTATCAGCGCTGGGCCAGTATTGATCACGCGACGCTCTCCTTTGGCTATGGTCTTTCCGTCACCCCGTTGCAGTTGGCCCGCGCCTATGCCGTGCTGGCGGCGGGCGGGATCCGTCGTCCTGTCTCGCTGCTGCGGCTGGAGCGGGCGCCGGAAGGGGAACGGCTGATGGGCGCAAAGACTGCGCGGGCGGTCCTGTCCATGATGGAGGCCGTGGTTTCGAAAGAGGGCTCGGCGCCGGGTGCGGCGGTAGCCGGATACCGCGTGGCCGGCAAAACAGGCACGATCAAGAAAAGCGTAGCCGGCGGCTATGCCGAAGACCGGTATGTGGCTGTATTTGCCGGGACAGCCCCCGCTACTGCGCCCAGACTGGTGATGGTGGTAATGATCGATGATCCCGGCGCCGATAAATATTACGGCGGCCAGGTGGCGGCGCCGGTCTTTGCCAAGGTGATGGCAGGGGCCCTGCGATTGATGAATATCACGCCGGATGGACTGCCTGCAGAGGGTGTCCGTTTGGTCAGCGCCGGGGTCGATCAATGATGGCGGCTCAATCGATTCTCACCCCGGTGGTTCTGTCCGATTTGTTGTCCGGCCTGGTCGAGCTGAGTACGGCACTGGATCGACCGGTCGATTCACTAACGCTGGACAGCCGCAGCCTGCAGCCGGGCGGGCTGTTCCTCGCCTGCCGTGGTGGCAGTCATCACGGGCTCGCGTTCCTGAGTCAGGCAATTGATCGGGGTGCAGCCGCGGTGGTCGCGGAACCGGACGAGCACTGGACCCCGGAAGTGATCCGTGGGTTGGGCGAATCTGCTTTGGTTCCAGTGATTTCGCTCCCGGGTCTGGGCCGGTTGATCAGTCTTATCGCCGGCCGCTTCTACGGCGAGCCCAGCGAGGGGATGAGCGTAGTCGGTTTCACCGGTACCAACGGCAAGACCAGTTGTACCCAGTTTCTGGCCCAGGCTATGGCCCCGGATGTCCGTTGCGGGATTATCGGCACCCTCGGCTGCGGTTTTCCAGGTGCATTGGATATCGGAATACACACCACGCCGGATCCGGTTACCCTGCAGTCCATGCTGGCTCGGTTGCGTGACGGCGGGGCGGCGGCGGTGGCCATGGAGGTCTCCTCTCACGCCCTGGAGCAGGGGCGCGCAGCGGCCGTCGATTTCGATACGGCGGTGTTGACCAACCTCAGTCGTGATCATCTGGACTACCATGGCAGCATGGCGGAATACGCCGCCTCCAAGCGTCGGCTGTTTCAATCGCCGGGTCTGGGTTGTGTCGTTGTAAATCTGGATGATCCCTTCGGCCGCGAGCTGATTGTCGAGCTGCCCACGACATTGAATCGAATAGGTTATGGCCTGGAAAACAGGGTTCAGTCTTTTCCGGGAGTCGATCGCTGGATCCAGGCAGACGGGATCGACTCCAGCGAGTCCGGTATGCGTATCCGGGTGAGAGGCAGTTGGGGCGAGGGGGAGCTGAAGACACCGTTGCTGGGTCATTTCAACGTCAGCAATCTGTTGGCGGTTCTCTCGGTGCTGCTCAATCACGGCCTGCCCCTGCGGCAGGCGTTGATGCGTCTCTCAAAGCTGCAGACAGTTTCTGGGCGGATGGAGCGGTTCGGTGGTGCGACGCAGCCCCTGGTGGTGGTGGACTATGCCCATACCCCCGATGCCCTGAAGCATGTGCTGACGGCCCTGCGCGATCACACCTCGGGTCGGCTGATCTGTCTGTTCGGCTGTGGAGGCGAGCGGGACCGTGGTAAACGCCCGCAGATGGGGGCCATCGCCGAGTTGATCGCAGACCGGGTCTTTGTCACCGACGACAACCCTCGGCGGGAAGACGGGGCACAGATTCGGCGGGAGATCCTGGAAGGTATGAAGCGGCCAGCGCAGGCAGTGGTGGTCCCTGATCGCGCTCAAGCGATTCGGGAAGCCGTTGCCGCGGCCGGCCCAGGTGATCTGGTGTTGATCGCCGGTAAGGGGCATGAGACTACCCAGCAGGTGGGAGACATAAAGCTTCCCTTCAGTGATCGTGAGCAGGTGGTTGAGGCCCTGGCGGAGGGACGGCGATGATCCGCTTCCGACTGTCGGAGATCGAACAGCCACTCGAGGCAAGGCGATTGGGAGCGGACCGGGTTTTCTCCTCGGTGAGCACCGACACCCGGGCCCTGGGGCCCGGTAACCTGTTTGTGGCGTTGCAGGGTCCCCGTTTCGATGGGCATGACTATCTGACTCAGGCCCAGCAGCGAGGGGCAGTGGCTGCCATGGTCCATCGGGAAACGGAAATTCAGTTACCCCAACTGCTGGTGGAAGATACCCGCATTGGGCTGGGACAGCTGGCCAGGCTGTGGCGTCAGGCCAGCAACGCCAGCCTGGTGGCTGTGACTGGCAGCAATGGCAAGACCACGGTAAAGGAGATGTTAGCCGCTATCTTGAGTTTCCAGGGATCGGTGCTCGCCACTCGCGGCAACCTGAATAACGACATCGGCCTGCCTCTCACCCTGCTGCGGCTGCAGGAGCACGACTATGCGGTGGTAGAGCTGGGTGCCAATCACTCCGGTGAAATCGAATATCTCAGCCAGATTGCCCAGCCGGACGTCGCTTTGCTCAACAACGCAGGTCATGCTCATCTGGAGGGATTCGGCAGCCTCGAAGGAGTAGCGCGGGCCAAAGGTGAGATTATCTCGGGGTTGGCAGAAGACGGGCATTTTGTTTTCAACGCAGACGATCCCTGGGCACCCTTGTGGCAGGAGTTGGCTCAAGGGCACCCAACGCGCAGCTTCGGGAGCCGGGAACCGGCGGATGTCTGGAGCCCGCCGGGCGCGTTGGAACTGCGCTGGAATGACGTCGGTTTTTTAAGCCGTTTTCCGGTTACCACGCCCCAGGGCGAGCTGGAGATAGAGTGCTGCCTGGCTGGAGAGCACAATCGGATGAACGCACTGGCCGCTATTGCCACAGCTCAGATCCTTGGCGCCGGGCCGGAGGAGATTCGAGCCGGTTTCGAACAGCTTGAACCGGTCAAGGGTCGTCTCCAGCCGCTTGCAGGGCGAAACGGAGTTGGTCTGATCGACGACAGCTATAACGCGAATCCTGATTCGGTGGCGGCCGCGATACATGTGTTGGCAACTGCCCCCGGAAGACGATTTCTGGTGCTGGGTGAACTGGCGGAACTGGGTCCGGGCGCGAATCGGTTCTACCAGGGTATTGCGGAGCTGGCCAGGAGCGCCGGCATCGACCATCTGTACGCTGTGGATGGTGCCGGCCAGACGGCCGAAATCTTTGGCCCCGGCGGGCGGGCTTTCCCTACCCAGGAACTGTTAATCGATGGCTTGGAGCAGATTCTACGTAGCGGCGACCGAGTATTGGTGAAGGGTTCCCGCAGAGCAGGAATGGAGCGGGTGATCGCGGCGCTGGCTGACAGGGGGGAAGTCTGAAATGCTGTTTTACCTTGCGGACTACCTAGCCCAGTATCACACCGGTTTCAACGTATTTCAGTATCTTACCCTGAGAGCCATTCTGGGGGTGCTGACCGCGCTGGTGATCTCCTTTCTCGTTGGGCCGCTGATGATCCGACGCCTGGCTTTTCACCAGATCGGTCAGACCGTGCGTGATGACGGACCCCAATCCCATCTTTCCAAGGCAGGTACCCCTACAATGGGTGGTGCCCTGCTGCTGGTCGCGGTCTCCGTCAGTACGCTTTTCTGGTCCGATCTCACCAGCCGCTATGTCTGGGTGGTGCTGGTGGTGACCCTCCTGTACGGGGTGATCGGCTTTATCGATGACTATAAAAAACTGGTGCTCAAGGACCCCGGTGGATTGGCGGCCCGTTACAAGTATTTCTGGCAGTCGGTGGTGGGTCTGGTGGCGGCCTGGTTCCTGTATGCGACGGCGGTCACTCCGGCCGAAACCCAGCTGATCATCCCTTTTGTAAAAAGCGTGGTGATCGATATGGGCCCCTGGTTCGTAGTCTTCACCTATTTTGTCATAGTCGGCGCCAGTAACGCGGTAAATCTGACTGACGGGCTCGACGGCCTTGCCATCATGCCCACTGTACTGGTGGCGGGAGCTCTCGGGATCTTTGCCTACGCCACTGGCCACGCCCAGATCGCTAACTATCTGCTCATTCCCCAGATTCCGGGGGCTGGCGAGATCGCCGTTTTCTGTGGTGCTCTGGCCGGGGCTGGGCTGGGTTTTCTCTGGTTCAACGCCTATCCCGCCCAGGTGTTCATGGGCGATGTGGGGGCCCTCGCCCTGGGCGCTGCCCTGGGGGTAGTGGCCGTGATCGTTCGCCAGGAACTGGTGCTGGTGATCATGGGTGGAGTGTTCGTCATGGAGACAGTATCGGTCATGCTGCAGGTCGCCTCGTTCAAGTTGACCGGCCGACGCATTTTCCGCATGGCGCCCCTGCATCACCATTTTGAACTGAAAGGCTGGCCGGAGCCCCGGGTCATTGTGCGTTTCTGGATAGTGACGGTGATTCTGGTATTGATTGGACTCGCCAGCCTGAAGATACGTTGAGATGAACGGTTTGGAGAATCGAGCGAAACGACGGATGCCTAGTAAACGGGAGAGACGGCGTAAGACATTGATTGTCGGTCTGGGCAGGACCGGGCTCTCCTGTGCCCGCTATCTGGCAACCCGCGGTGTGGCCAGCGCCGTGACCGACAGCCGCGAACATCCTCCCGGGCTGGATCAGTTGAGAATGGAACTACCGGATATCGGCCTCTTCCTGGGGCATTTCGATCCATCCGTGTTTGCTGCGGCTGAGCGGTTAATTGTCTCTCCCGGTGTCTCTATCAGAGAACCCCTGATTCGAGATGCCGTAGCACATGGGATCCCGGTGCTGGGTGACATAGAACTCTTCGCTCAGGTGGCCAAGGCGCCGGTGGCGGTTATCACCGGTTCCAATGGTAAGAGTACCGTCACCAGTCTGCTGGGCGATATGGCGTTGGCTGCCGGTCGTCGAGTGAAGGTTGGAGGGAATCTCGGTGAACCGGCGCTGGACCTGCTGAGTGACGAGACCGAACTCTATCTGCTGGAGCTTTCCAGTTTTCAGCTAGAGACAACCTACTCGCTGATGCCGAAAGTGGCGGTGGTACTGAATGTCTCGGCGGATCACATGGACCGTTACGACGGGCTTCAGGATTACGCCGACACCAAGGCGAAGGTCTACGAACAGGCGGAAATCCGTGTGTTTAATCGGGACGACCCAATGGTGATGGCGATGCGTCAGGGTGACAATGGGGATCTCTTTTTTACCCTGAGCGACCCCACCACCTCAGGGATTTTTGGGCTGCGCAGGGTTGACGGTGTGGTCTGGATTGCCTGCGGCAAAGAAAATCTTTTCCCCGCCTCGGAACTGCGTCTGCCCGGCCGCCATAATCTCGTCAATGCCCTGGCGGCCCTGGCGCTGGGCACGGCGCTGGGCCTGCCCCTGGCTGCGATGCGCGAGGCATTGCGCAGCTTCCGCGGGCTACCCCACCGGACCGAGTTCGTTGGGGAGCACGAAGGCGTTGACTGGTTCAACGACTCCAAGGGCACCAATCCGGGTGCCTGCATAGCCGCACTGGAAGGGCTGCACTCGGAAGAGGGTGCAGCACGGACAGTGCTGATCGCCGGCGGAGAGGCCAAGGGCGCTGACTTTTCCCCCCTGGTGCCCGTGGTCGCACGGACGGCCCGGGCGGTGGTGCTGATCGGTCGCGATGCCCCTCTGATCGAACAGGTTTTGGGCGATGTTGTACCTTTGATGCACGCTCGTGATCTGGAAGATGCAGTCGCCTTAGCCGCAGCCCAGGCACTGCCTGGGGACCGGGTGCTGCTTTCTCCCGCCTGCGCCAGTTTCGATATGTTTCGAAATTATGAGCAGCGGGGTGAGGCTTTTATGGCGGCGGTTGGAAGGCTGATGCGATGAGCAGGAAAAACCGCACCCAGGCGACATCGAGCGCTATTGGTTCACCGCTACCGCAACTCGATTATTGGCTGATTCTGGCGACGGCGGTACTGCTGGGCATGGGGCTGGTGATGGTGGCTTCAGCCTCGCTGCATCGTATCGGTGGCAACCCGTTCTATTTTTTCAATCGCCACCTGATTGCCTTGGCCATCGGCCTGGGCGGTGCGTTGTTGATGGTCCGTATCCCTTTGAGGCATTGGGAAAAGGCAGGGACCGGGCTCTATTTTGTCGGGCTGCTATTGCTGCTACTGGTGTTGGTCCCCGGTCTGGGTCGTGAGGCCAACGGTGCTACCCGCTGGATCCCGGTCGGGCCGTTCAATCTCCAGAGTTCAGAATTCATGAAACTGTTCCTGGTGATCTACATGGCCGGCTATCTGGTGCGACGACAGCAGGAGGTGGCCGAGAGCGTGTGGGGATTTATCAAACCGATGATCCTGCTGGTGCTGGCCTGTTCCCTTATCATGCTGCAGCCCGATTTCGGTACCACAGCCGTGCTGCTGGCTACTGCGCTGGGGATGCTGTTTCTGGGCGGAGTGCCGGTCTGGCAGTACGGCATTCTGATCTCCGTAGCCGGATCTGCTCTCGCCGGGCTGGTCCTCTTCTCCCCTTACCGGTTACAGCGGGTGACCACCTTCCTGGACCCCTGGGCCGATGTTCAGAACAGCGGCTACCAGCTGGCCCAGGCCTTGATCGCCTTTGGCCGTGGAGAGTGGGCGGGGGTTGGGTTGGGTAACGGTATCCAGAAACAGTTCTATCTGCCCGAGGCCCATACCGATTTTCTGATGGCGGTGATTGGGGAGGAGTTCGGCCTGATCGGGACTCTGGCGGTGATACTGCTATTCGGGGTGATTGTCTGGCGGGCGTTCCGCATTGGAGCCAAGGCCGAGGGGATGAATCGCCGGTTTGAATCTTACATCGCCCAGGGGTTCGGGTTGTGGATCGGTATGCAGGCTTTTATCAACATCGGGGTCAATGTGGGCTTACTGCCGACCAAGGGGCTGACGCTGCCGCTCATGAGCTACGGTGGCAACAGTCTGATCGTTGCCTGTCTGGTCATCGGGATGCTGCTGCGCATCGATTACGAGAGTCGCCGGGATGACCAGTTAAGCGCGGAGGTGAAATGGGCCCGCGCGTAATGGTGACGGCCGGTGGCACCGGTGGCCATGTTTTTCCGGCGCTGGCGGTGGCGGAGGAGTTGCGGAACCGTGGCATGGAGGTGTTCTGGTTGGGAACCCCCCATGGGTTGGAGTCAAGGCTGGTGCCTGAGCACGGTTTTCGAATGGAGCGGGTCAGTATCCAGGGACTGCGTGGCAAGGGTTCGTTGCGCTGGTTGGCGGCACCCTTCCGACTCAGTTTCGCCCTGTTGCAGACCATGCGGGTGTTGTTACGAACCCGGCCGCGGCTGGTGCTCGCAATGGGAGGCTTTGTAACAGGTCCCGGTGGGCTGATGGCCAGATTGCTGGGCATTCCCCTGGTGATACATGAGCAGAATGCCATCCCCGGCATGACCAATCAGTGGTTGTCACGCATTGCGACCCGCGTGCTGGAGGCCTTTCCCGGCAGTTTCGATAAGTCGCGCGCGGCCCAGATTACCGGTAATCCGGTGCGGACGGAGATCACTGGCCTGCCGGATCCGCAGGTGCGGATGGCGGGCCGCTCTGATCCGTTGCGGTTGCTGGTCCTGGGCGGGTCCCTCGGCGCTCAGGTTCTGAACGAAGTCGTTCCGGCTGCCCTCTCCCTGATCGATCCGAGCCGGCGGCCCGAAGTCCGTCATCAGGCAGGTCACGACAAACTGGAGCCCGCCCGAGCGGCCTATCTGCAGGCGGGCGTTGAAGCAGACGTAAATGCCTTCGTCGAGGATATGGCCGAGGCCTACAGTTGGGCGGATCTGGTTATCTGTCGGGCCGGGGCCCTGACCATAGCCGAGCTGGCGGTGGCGGGGGTCGGCGCCATCCTGGTGCCTTATCCTCACGCGGTGGACGATCATCAAACCCGTAACGCCCGCTATCTGAGCGATTCAGGGGCGGCCTTGTTGTTACCTCAGCCGGAACTCAGCGCGGATGGACTGGTGACAAGGCTGAGGCCCCTGCTGCAGGACCGCAGGAAGGTCTTGGACATGGCCCTGGCGGCCAGGCGTCAGGGCCATCCCGGGGCTACCTCAGCAGTGGCGGACGTCTGCCAACAGGTGGTGTCGCAATGAATCGAGATTCCCAGCAGCGACGGCGGTTGACAGCGGCGGCCATGGGCCGGATTCGTCGACTCCATTTTGTCGGTATTGGGGGGTCCGGCATGAATGGCATCGCCCAGGTGATGTTGAACCTGGGTTACGAGATCTCGGGTTCAGACCTGAAGCCGAACAGTGCCATCCAGCGGTTGCAGGAGCAGGGGGCAGTAATACATATCGGCCATGGCGCCGGGAACGTCGAGCGCTGTGACGCCGTGGTGATTTCCAGTGCAGTGGGAGAGGACAATCCGGAGGTCGCAGCGGCCCGGGAACAGCGAATACCGGTGGTGCCCAGGGCCGAGATGCTGGCGGAACTGATGCGCTTTCACTATGGCATTGCCGTGGCCGGTACCCATGGCAAGACCACCACTACCAGCCTGGTGGCCAGTCTGCTGGCTGAAGGGGGGCTGGATCCCACCTTTGTCATCGGCGGCCGTCTCAATTCGGCCGGTACCCATGCCCGCCTTGGGGAAGGCGGGTATCTGGTGGCAGAGGCCGACGAGAGTGATGCCTCATTCCTCTACCTGCAGCCGATGATGGCGGTGTTAACCAATGTGGACGCCGATCATATGCTGACCTATGGGGGGGATTTCAATCGCCTCAGGCAGACCTTTATCGAATTTCTGCACCATCTTCCGTTTTACGGTTTGGCGGTAGTCTGCATTGACGATGGAGAGGTGCAGGGGTTGCTGAAGGACATTACCCGTCCGATGCTGACCTACGGCACCTCAGCCGAGGCAGACTTGAGAGCGGTTGCTATCCGTCAGCGGGGGCTTCGCACTCATTTCCAGGTGGAGCGATCCGAAAGCGATGCCTTCGATGTCACCCTCAACATGCCGGGCCGGCACAATGTGCTGAATGCCCTGGCTGCTATTGGGGTAGCGCTGGAGCTGGGGGTCGAGGTGGCTTCCATTCAGCGCGCCTTATCTTGTTTCCAGGGGATAGGCCGGCGTTTTCAGGTCACTGAGTGCCGTCTTCCCTCCGGTGGTCAGGTGCTACTGGTGGACGATTACGGTCATCACCCGCGGGAGGTGGCGGCTACCCTGGCGGCAGTGCGGGAGGGGTGGCCTGAGCAGCGCCTGGTCCTCGCCTTCCAACCACACCGTTACAGCCGGACTCAGGAGCAGTTTGATGATTTTGTCCAGGTGCTGTCGCGCGCCGATGTGCTGGTGTTGACCGAGGTCTATCCAGCCGGCGAGAGCCCGATTCCAGGCGCCGACGGCCGATCCCTGAGTCGTGCAATCCGGGTGAGAGGTCAGGTGGATCCCATATTTGTGGATCCACTGTCCGATCTGCCGGAGGTGCTGGCCGGGCTGATCCAGGAGGGAGATATGGTACTGATTCTGGGGGCAGGCGACATCGGTGCTATAGCAGCAGTGTTGTCGCAACGGATCGGTGTGCAGGGAGAGACTCTATGCTGACGCAAGGTTCGGCACGGCGGCTGCATATGGGGTGCGGAGAGTCACTCCGAGCACTGTTGCCCGCGGCAAACAGGACGCCGCAACAAACGAAGGAGCAGGATCAGGGGCGGCAGTTAACAAGGGGCGAGTTGCCCTGTCTCGGGCCAAAGGGAGAGCGGAGATGATGGCGGCCACTGACGGTAAACAGTTGCAGGGAGAGGTGCACTACCAGGAGCCCCTTGCCCGTCATACCAGCTGGCGGGTGGGCGGTCCGGCACGCTGTTTTTACCGCCCTGCAGACAGTGATGACCTGGTCCTGTTTCTGCGCGGGCTGCCGGCGGATGAGCCCCTGCTCTGGTTGGGGCTGGGGAGCAATCTGCTGGTACGGGATGGCGGCTTCGAGGGAACGGTCATTGCCACCCAGGGGCGCCTTCAGGAGTTAGCGCTAGTCACACCGGTCTGCCTGCGGGTGGAAGCGGGTGTCGCTTGTGCCCGGGTGGCCCGTTTGGCTGCGAAAGAGGGGCTCTGCGGGCTCGAATTTCTGGCTGGCATACCGGGCACCATGGGGGGGGCCTTGGCCATGAATGCCGGGGCCTTTGGCGCGGAGACCTGGCGGCATGTCCGTCAGGTCGAGACGGTGGACCGTGATGGAGTGATTCGCAGTCGAGGTCCGGAAGATTTTGATATTGGATACCGCCGTGTCAGGGGACCGGCCAACGAGTGGTTTATGGCTGCCCTGCTGAAGGGCGAGCCGGGAAAGGTAGAGGAAGGGCGCCAGAAAATAAGGCGATTATTGGATCGTCGGGCGGAAACGCAACCGACCGGGCTGGCCAGTTGCGGGTCGGTTTTTCGCAACCCCGATGGGCAATTCGCCGCCCGCCTGATCGAGTCGATCGGACTGAAGGGGACCTGCATCGGCGGTGCCTGCGTGTCAGGGAAGCATGCCAATTTCATAATCAATTCGGGTGGTGCGACGGCGCAGGATATTGAGCGATTGATCAAGTTGGTGCAAAGGCGGGTGCAGAGCGAGACCGGTGTCCGGTTGGAGACCGAGGTGAAGATCGTTGGCGTGGAGATGGCCTCATGACACTGCGGGCGGAGGAGTTCGGCCGGGTGGCGGTGCTTATGGGTGGGCAGTCCGCAGAGCGGGAAGTCTCGCTGAAAAGCGGCCGGGCGGTGCTGCAGGCGTTGCGGGGTAAAGGGGTGGACGCCCATGGGGTCGACGTCGGAGACGGTGTGCTGGAGTTGCTGGCCAAGGGCGGGTACCAGCGGGCGTTTATCGTGCTGCATGGACGTGGCGGTGAAGATGGCGTAATCCAGGGCGCCCTGGAGACGATTGGAATGCCTTATACCGGAAGCGGCGTGGGCGGGTCGGCCCTGGGGATGGATAAGTACCGCTGCAAGCTTCTGTGGCGGGCACTTGGGTTGCCAACCCCTGATTTTGTCCTGTTGCGGGACGAGGCGGGGCTAGCGGAGGCGGAACGGCTCGGTTTCCCACTGATGGTGAAGCCGGTACACGAAGGCTCGAGTATTGGCATGACTCGGGTCGATAGTCGGGAAGGGTTGAAAACAGCTTGGGAGAATGCCGCCCAATACGACACTGAAGTGATGGTGGAGCGTTGGATCATTGGTGGGGAATACACGGCCTCCATTCTGGGGGAAGAGGTGCTGCCGCTGATTCGATTGGAAACGCCACACTCGTTTTACGACTATGACGCCAAATACCATGCGGATACCACTCGCTACCATTGCCCCTGTGGACTGGAGCAGCCAGAAGAACAGCTGTTGCGCGCGTTGTCCATGGACGCCTTCCGCGGTGTCGGCGCACTGGGCTGGGGGCGGGTGGATCTGCTGCTTGACCAGGCTCGGCAACCTTGGCTGATCGAGGTGAATACGGTGCCTGGGATGACCGATCACAGTCTGGTGCCGATGGCGGCAAAAGTGCAGGGCATAGAGTTTGATCAGCTGGTCTGGCGGATCTTAGAGACCAGCATTGGGCCGAGGTGAAGTTGGGTTCGGTGATAGTAGAAATGACGAAACAGAGACGCACACAAACAAAAGCAGGGAAGGGGCGCATGAAATGGCACCTGGACTGGTACCGGCTCGGCCACAAAGTGACGGCGGTGAGTCTGTTTGCCTTGATGGCGGGCGGGGCGGTCTGGGGCGTCATGATGCTGGGTGACCCGCAGGTACTGCCGCTCAAGGTAGTGCGGATAGACGGTCAATTTCGCTACCTGCAGCGGGCCGATCTCGAACAGGCGGTTGCCGGTGCGGTGCGGGGAAACTTCTTCACGCTGGATGTGGGGCGGGTTCGGGCTGCAGCCCGCAAACTGCCGTGGGTCGATCAGGTCAGCGTGCGTCGTATCTGGCCCGACACCTTGCAGATGCAGGTGCAGGAGCAGGTCCCCCTGGCCCGTTGGGGCAAGGATCGTCTGGTGAACCTGCGGGGCGAAGTGTTTCAGCCGTCGTTGCGGGAGATGCCGGCGCGCTTACCGTGGCTCGACGGTGCAGTCGTCTCTGCGCCCAGGGTAGTGGCTAGATACCAGGAGATGAGCCGCCAGGTGGCGGGTCTTGAGCTGGAAATCGAGCGCCTGCAGTTGGACGCCAGACAGGCCTGGGTGGTGGAGTTTCGGCAGGGCTTGAAACTGCAGCTTGGAAGTTCGGATACGGACCGACGACTGGGTCGGTTTGTCCGTATCTACCGACGCTTAAAGGAGCCTTCGGGGAAGCGATTGAAAAAGATCGATCTGCGCTACACCAATGGCCTGGCCGTGGAATGGGAAAATATCGAGCCGCAGACCAGTGATTACAGCAATTCGCCCTTTGCGCGACCAGAGTTGCTTGCTCCTGATGGCAAAGGACAGGCGTAGATGACCAAGAAGGCAGAAAAGAACTTGATAGTGGGCCTCGACATAGGTACGTCCAAGGTGGTCGCCATTGTCGGAGAGATTAAGCCGAATGACGAGATTGAGATCATAGGCATAGGGTCGCATCCTTCCCGCGGGCTGAAGAAAGGCGTGGTCGTTAATATCGAGTCCACGGTCCAGTCTATTCAGCGGGCGGTGGAGGAGGCGGAACTGATGGCTGGCTGCGAGATTCACTCGGTTCACGCGGGAATCGCAGGGAGCCATATCCGCAGCCTCAACTCCCACGGAATCGTCGCCATCAAAGATCGGGAAGTCACCCATGGCGACGTGGAGCGGGTGATCGATGCGGCCCGGGCGGTGGCGATTCCCGCGGATCAGAAGATCCTCCATATCCTGCCTCAAGAGTTCATTATCGACGAGCAGGAAGGCATTCGAGAGCCAGTCGGCATGTCCGGCGTGCGACTTGAGGCCCGCGTCCACATGGTTACCGGCGCGGTGAGTGCAGCGCAAAACATCGTCAAGTGTGTGCGTCGTTGCGGGCTCGAGGTGGACGACCTGATTCTGGAACAGCTCAGCTCCAGCTACGCGGTACTCAGTGAGGACGAGAAGGAGCTTGGGGTCTGCCTGGTGGACATAGGTGGCGGCACTACTGACATCGCGGTATTCACCGAAGGGTCGATTCGACATACGGCAGTGATTCCCATCGCCGGCGATCAGGTAACCAACGACATTGCCGTGGCATTGCGCACCCCGACTCAGCACGCGGAAGAGATCAAGATCAAATACGCCTGCGCGCTGACGCAGTTGGCAGCCAGTGATGAGACCATCGAGGTGCCCAGTATCGGCGATCGACCGCCGCGCAGACTTTCGCGTCAGACATTGGCAGAGGTTGTGGAGCCTCGCTACGAAGAACTGCTCTCGCTGATTCAAGCGGAATTGCGACGCAGCGGGTTCGAGGATCTGATTGCCGGTGGTGTCGTTCTCACCGGCGGCAGTTCCAAGATGGAGGGATTGATCGAGTTGGCGGAGGAGGTTTTTCACATGCCGGTTCGGCTGGGGGTGCCCCAGTACGTGGCCGGTCTGGTGGATGTGGTGCGTAACCCGATTTATGCAACAGGCGTCGGGTTGCTGCTGTTTGGACATCACAACCGTTCCAGTCGCCTTCAGGACCTGCCTAGCGGGCGGGGTTTCAAGATGATCTGGGAACGTATGCGAAGTTGGTTTCAGGGGAATTTTTAAAGTATTCGAAAGCGAAATAATTGTTGTTTAATCGTAAGTTACAGGCAGGCGATGCCTGAAATTTGGAGGATAGACCAAATGTTTGAATTAATGGATGCCTATAGTCAGAACGCAGTGATCAAGGTGGTCGGTGTCGGTGGTGGTGGCGGTAACGCCATAAACCACATGCTGAATGCCAATATCGAGGGGGTTGATTTTATTTGCGCCAATACCGACGCTCAGGCGCTGAAAAACAGCGAAGTGAGGACCCTGTTGCAATTGGGGTCCAATATCACCAAGGGTTTGGGCGCTGGAGCCGATCCGGACGTGGGGCGGGATGCTGCCTTGGAAGACAAGGAGCGAATCCAAGAGACCCTGCAGGGTTCGGATATGGTTTTCATCACCGCCGGTATGGGGGGCGGTACCGGAACCGGGGCGGCACCTGTGGTCGCGGAGGTGGCGAAAGACCTGGGGATTCTCACGGTTGCGGTGGTTACCAAACCTTTTCCCTTCGAGGGCGGTAAGCGAAAGAGCGTCGCCAATCAGGGGATTGAGGAGTTAAGCCAGTATGTAGATTCTCTGATAACCATCCCGAACGAGAAACTGCTGGCGGTGCTGGGTAAGGATATGTCGTTGCTGAACGCCTTCAAAGCGGCCAACGACGTGCTGTTGGGTGCGGTTCAGGGAATCGCCGAGTTGATCACCAGACCGGGTCTGATCAATGTGGACTTTGCAGACGTAAGGACGGTTATGTCGGAAATGGGGAATGCGATGATGGGTTCTGGCTCGGCCCGTGGGGAAAATCGTGCCCGCGACGCAGCGGAAGAGGCGATTCGCAGCCCTCTGCTGGAAGACATCAATCTGTCTGGTGCGAAGGGTATTCTGGTCAACATCACGGCGGGTCTCGACCTCTCTATCGGGGAGTTCGACGAGGTGGGCACTACGGTTAAAGAGTTTGCCTGTGATGACGCTACGGTTGTAGTAGGTACCGTAATTGATCCGGACATGAGCGATGAGCTTCGGGTAACGGTGGTTGCCACCGGACTTGGGCGGATGAACGGTTGCGTGAATTTGCCAGAGACTCAGGAGACATCGCCGGTGCGGTTGGTCAATTCCGACGTAGTGGAGCCTGGACCGGCGGATTACCGGGGGATGGATAGCCCTACGGTGATTCGGAGAGACCGCAAGACCGCGGCCTCCTATGTTGAAGCAGCAAAGGAAAAGGATATGGATTATCTGGATATTCCAGCCTTTCTGCGGCGTCAGGCAGACTAATCTGCGACGTCAGTTTCGAACAAAAGGATAGTTTGAAATGTTGGGGTACCGGGGTGAGGTAGGGATGCCTTGTTGGTTTCGTGTGACTAAGTGCTTGAAAGTACAGGATGATAGCGCAACGTACCCTAAACAAAGCCGTACTCGCGACAACCACAAGTTCGGATCTTGGAGACGAGCTATCGCTGCTGCTGCGTCCGGGGGGAGCGGATAGCGGTATCCGAGTAAACCTGAGCGATCCGACGGGGCGGCTGACCCTGAGGATCTCTCCACAAAATACGGGGGCGACGCTTCGGTCTCTTGCCTGTGCCTGTGACCAAGGGCATCTTTTTCTTATCCGTGGCCTGCTATCGGCCTTTGCGGGATTGGGCATAGATAATGCCAGGGTGGATATCACCACTCGGGCACTTTCCATTCGGAGACTGCAGACAGGCCATTTTGTGAGCCTGCTCCAGACGGCTGGCCTGAAGCTTCAGGCTTCACCCAGGCGGTTTGTTCGGGTTAAGCGGCGCGTAACGGTTGAGGACGGGGACAGGAAAGCAGTCCTCGAGCCTTTTGATGGTTTCATGCTTGCTCTATCCACTTCAGTGGACCCACCCTCTTTCTCGGGTTGGAAGGATGCGGTCTTTGCTGCCCACTCGGACACATTGCTGGTGAACCTGGGCAGAAGTCCTGCCACCGCTCTACTCTACGGCAGTAAAACAAAGGGCATACAAAGACCGCGATCTGCCCCGACTGAGGTTACTTGTCCCTCGGCTCGAGATAGAGAAAGCGATCCACCCTGCCGGGAGCGGGCTGCTTACCAGACCGCCCTTCAGAAGGATACACTCTGGGGTGCTATCGGGGATCTCTATCTCCTGGGTCGTGCCCTGATCGGTGCCTTCATCGGATTACGCTCGGACCCCGCACTCAATTGCCGGCTTTTGCAGCAGCTGATCGCCGACCCAGCCGCCTGGGAAGAGGTTACCTTTGAAAATGAGGGGGGGATTCCGTTATCATACGCCCCTCCGGTGCGGACAGGCTGACTGGAATATGTCTCTTAGCTATCAGTCAGCTGTGCTTTCCCAATCGCCTCAAGGCGGCACCGAGAAGTGGATCGTTGATTGTTTCGGCTACCTCTGTAACCAGTTTCGCGTTGGTGGTGGAGAGCCTTTGGCGGCGGTTGGGCTTGCGCTGCTTGGAAATGGACATGACCATCACGCGTACCATGACTCGGTCGTATTCCAGGCCCGTTTTAGACAACAGCTCAAGCAGATTGCGGGAAAAAAAACGCAAGCGGCTGGCCCAGGCTGGAGAGTCGGTATAAAGGATCAGTCGCGGTTGCTTCTCCAGCACGGCGTGGCAGTGTTTGTCCAACGGGGACGGCAATATTCCCTGGATTCGCCGCAGCAGTGAGCGCTGTTCTTGGGCTTGGGATAACAGCATACGGAGCTTGCTGGATGCGGTGAGAAGTTCCGTAATGGGGCGTGGTCGTTTAGGCATGGGAGGCATACATCGCTGATATATAAAGGGAATTATCTCTGCAGTAAGATTGTATGTTGATCGAAAATCGTAGTTTGTTGTCGCTCGGGAATCAATGAAAACTATACTTATGTCCAGATTGTGCAGCATTTCAGGTAGCCGGGTGCTATCCCTTCGCAGGTTGATGGTCAGCCTGTCCGCGTTTTTTACCTTCGCGGTGGCTGGATCCCTGTGGGTGGGGTATGAGTTCGGATGGAGTGCGGCAAATCGGGATCTGGCCAGCGGCACGGTCGCCTCTTCTCTGCGCGGTCTGCTGGAGGCCCAGCAGCGGGAGTTGGAAGATGACCGACGGACCACCCGTGCCCATCTGGATGCCCTGGCCTTGCGGTTGGGCGCTATGCAATCTCACATTCTGCGACTCGATGCCTTTGGCGAACAGTTGGCGAGAATCGGTGGGCTGGATGCGGAAGAGTTTAATTTCGATGAAGATCCGGCGCGGGGCGGCCTGGATTCGTCGGAAAATGACAGCTCGTTGGAGTTCGGCGAGTTGGTGTCTGAGATGGAACAGTTGTCGCAGGCCATTGAGGATCGTGAGCACAAATTGAGTCTGATGGAAGATCTGATTCGGGGCAGCCAGATTCAGGAGGAGCTGAAACCCTCCGGAAGACCGGTAAACAAGGGCTGGATATCGTCAAACTACGGTTACAGAAAGGACCCTTTCAGTGGCAAGAGGGCTTTTCACCATGGTGTCGATATCGCAGGCAAGAAGGACTCGGAGGTCTTTGCTGTAGCCTCGGGGGTGGTCAGCTGGGCCGGGCAGAAAAGTGGCTACGGTTATCTGGTGGAGATTAGGCACCCGGATAACTATATTACCCGTTACGGCCACAACAGCATGATTTTCGTGAAGACGGGGGATCTGGTTGCCAAGGGGGCTGTGATCGGTCTAATGGGCTCCAGTGGCCGTTCCACCGGTCCCCATGTCCATTTTGAAATCGCCCGCAACGGCAAGACCATCAATCCAAAAAAATACCTGAACTAGGCATCTAATTTTCCCGCTACTCTGTCCTGGGCCGATTGGGCCCAGCTCCGCCCCGTGTCTGCAATCATAAGCAGTTTTGGGTTATGATCGCCTATCTTTTTTTTCACTCACAACGGAAGCCTTGATTTCATGGTCAGCAAGATTCTCAGGAAGGTCTTTGGAAGCCGTAACGAGCGGTTGGTAAAGCGGATGTCGAAGGCCGTCGTCAGGATCAATGAACTTGAACCCCAGATGCAGGGCCTTTCGGATGACCAGCTGCGAGCGAAGACCGAAGAGTTCCGGGACAGATTGAACAAGGGGGAGGCGCAGGACGTTCTGCTGTCAGAGGCCTTTGCTGTGGTGCGCGAGGTCGGTCGACGAGTGATGGATATGCGCCACTTCGATGTACAGCTGATCGGCGGCATGGTGCTGAATCAGGGTAAGATCGCGGAGATGCGCACCGGTGAGGGTAAGACCCTGGTGGCGACTTTGGCGGCCTATCTGAATGCGCTAGCGGGCAAAGGCGTTCATATTGTCACGGTGAACGATTACCTGGCTCGGCGTGACGCGGCATGGATGGGGAAGATCTACCATTTTCTTGGACTCAGTGTCGGCGCGATCAATTCCTCCGGCGGCTTGGGGCCTGATGAGTCATCTTTCCAGTTCGATCCCTCTTACGACGGCACCTCCGGTGGTTATTCACAGCTGCGCCCGGTATCACGCAAGGAAGCCTACGCCAGCGATATCACCTACGGCACCAACAACGAGTTTGGCTTCGACTATCTGCGGGACAACATGGCGTTCAGTGCCGAGCAGAGGGTGCAGCGCGAGAAGTTCTTCGCCATCGTGGATGAGGTGGATTCCATCCTCATCGACGAGGCGCGTACCCCGCTGATCATCTCCGGTCCGGCGGAAGACAGTTCCAATCTATATACCAAGATAAATAAGATCATACCCAAACTGGTCCGGCAGGATCCGATCGAGGACGAGGAAGGAAAACCCGATTTCGGGCCCGGCGACTATTCGGTGGACGAGAAGGCCCGTCAGGTCTTTCTCAGTGAGGAGGGGCATCAGCGGGTCGAGGAGATGCTGATGGAGATGGGCCTGTTGGATGAGGACTCCAGCCTCTATGACACCGCCAACATCAACCTGATGCATCACGTCAATGCTGCGTTGCGGGCCCATGTCCTGTTTCAGAAGAATGTGGAGTACATCGTCCGTGACGATCAGATTGTCATAGTGGACGAATTCACCGGCCGAACCATGCCGGGTCGCCGCTGGTCTGAGGGCCTGCACCAGGCGGTGGAGGCAAAGGAGGGCGTTTCAATCCAGCACGAGAACCAGACGCTCGCCTCCATCACCTTTCAGAACTACTTCCGGCTCTACGGCAAGCTTTCGGGAATGACCGGCACGGCAGATACCGAAGCACCCGAGTTTCTGCAGATCTACGGCCTGGAAGTAGTGGTGATTCCGACCAACCAGCCAATGATCCGGGACGATAAAGGGGACCTGGTTTACCTGACCGGGAGAGAAAAATACGACGCCATTGTGGCAGACATCCGGGATTGCGTGCAGCGGGGCCAGCCGGTGCTGGTGGGTACTGCCTCCATCGAGACCTCGGAGCTGATCTCCGGCTTACTCCAAAAAGAGAAGATCGACCATGAGGTACTCAATGCCAAGCAGCACGAACGGGAGGCCCATATCGTTGCCCAGGCTGGTCAGCCGGGGGCCGTTACCATTGCGACCAACATGGCGGGGCGGGGCACCGACATCGTATTGGGCGGCAACCTGGAGGTCGAACTGGCGGCGTTGGGTGATGATATTGACCCGGTCGAGGCGGAGCGGGTCCGTGGGGATTGGAAAAAGCGCCATCAACAGGTAATCGATGCCGGTGGTCTGCATGTGGTCGGAACCGAACGGCATGAATCGCGGCGTGTCGACAACCAGTTGCGCGGGCGCTCCGGCCGCCAGGGTGATCCGGGTTCCACCCGTTTCTATCTGTCGCTGGAAGACAGCCTGATGCGGATCTTTGCCTCCGATCGCGTCTCCGCCATTATGCAGAAGCTGGGCATGGAGGAAGGAGAGGCGATTGAGCACCCATGGGTCACCAAGGCAATAGCCAACGCCCAGCGCAAGGTCGAGGGTCGCAACTTCGATATCCGTAAGCAACTCCTGGAATATGACGACGTCGCCAATGACCAGCGCAAGGTGGTGTATGAGCAGCGCAATGAATTGATGGACACCAGTGACATCTCCGGGTCCATCGAGGCGCTGCGCGAAGATGTCGTCAGCGAGCTGATCGACAAATATATACCGCCCCAGAGCCTCGAGGAGCAATGGAAGATTGCCGAGCTTGAAAAGGCGTTGGAGCAGGACTACGACCTCCATTATCCGATCGGGCAGTGGCTGGATGAGGACCAGGATCTGCATGAGGAGACCCTGCGGAAGCGTATAATTGATGAGATGAAGCAGACCTATACCGGCAAGGAGGCGCTGGTGGGCAGTGAAAATCTACGGATTTACGAGAAGGCGGTGATGCTGCAGATCCTGGATGCCAACTGGAAGGAGCACCTGGCGGCCATGGACTACCTGCGCCAGGGTATTCATCTGCGGGGTTATGCGCAGAAGAACCCAAAGCAGGAATACAAGCGGGAGGCCTTCCAGATGTTTTCCCGTATGCTGGACGGGATAAAGGGGGAGGTGGTGTCGGCGCTGACCAAGGTACAGGTGCAGATGCCCGATGAGTCCTACCTCTCACAACAGCCCCAACAGGAGGACTTCCAGTTCAAACACGAGGAGTTTGCCGGATTCGATGAGGCTGATGAAGCCGAGGTCCCACCAGAGCCCGGGCAGGCGCGGGAACCGGAACAGCAGAAACCCTTCGTTCGCCCCGACCGTAAGGTTGGCCGCAACGAACCCTGTCCCTGTGGGTCCGGAAAGAAGTACAAGCAGTGTCATGGCAAGATACAGTAACCCGTACCCGGCACCCGGGCAGCAGTGACTGATCTTCGGAAATACCCTCAGGAGTAGCGGCCTTGTCTGTCTCTGAAGCGGATATCCTGCCTGTTCCCGGGATTCGTCTCGGCACAGCGGCGGCGGGAGTGAAGTACCAGGACCGTGACGATCTGGTAGTGATCGAACTGGCGGAAGGAACCACTTGTGCCGCCGTCTTTACCCGCAACGCCTTCTGCGCTGCACCGGTGGCGCTGGCCCGTGAACATCTTGAGGCCTCGCTGCCGCGATATTTGCTGATCAATTCGGGCAACGCCAATGCGGGAACCGGCGAAGGGGGCATGCGGGCAGCCCGGGAGTCCTGTAAGGCACTGGCAGCAGCCCGCGGCTGCGATATAAAGCAGATTCTCCCTTTTTCCACCGGAGTGATCGGAGTGCCCCTTCCGTTCGACCGCATTGCGGTAGCGATACCGGATGCATTGACCGCCCTGAGTGACCGGGGTTGGGCGGCGGCGGCCCGGGCCATAATGACCACAGATCGGGTACCCAAGCTGGTTTCCAGGCAGTTCGAGTTTGATGGTCATACCATCAGCGTCACCGGAATGGCCAAGGGGAGCGGTATGATATGCCCCGACATGGCAACCATGCTGGCCTATGTGGCAACCGATGCGCGGGTCGAGCGGAGTCTGCTCCAAAATTGTCTGGAGCAGGCCGTGGCCCCATCGTTCAATGCCATTACGGTCGATGGAGACACCTCCACCAACGATGCCTGTTGCCTCCTTGCGTCCGGCGCAACTGGGTGTCCACCTATTGTCGATCCGGCGTCAGAGCTATATAGACTATTCTGCGACGCGGTTCGAGACGTCTGCATGGAACTGGCCCGGGCCATCGTGCGGGATGGAGAAGGTGCGACCAAACTGGTGGAAATCCGGGTCGAGGAGGCGTTGCATCGAGAGGAGGCCAGGGAAGTAGCCTACACAATAGCCCACTCTCCCCTGGTGAAGACGGCCATCTTTGCTGCCGATCCTAATTGGGGGCGTATTCTGGCAGCGGTGGGGCGCGCCCGGATCGAAGGCCTGGATATAACGCGCGTCCACATCTGGCTGGATGAGGTGTGTATTGTCCGCGCCGGTGGTTTGGCCTCGGATTACACAGAGCAGGCCGGGCAGGCGGTTATGGCGCGGGATGAGTATCAGATCCGGGTGGAACTGGGCAAGGGCGAGGTTTCCGCCCGGGTGTTTACCTGTGACCTGTCTTATGACTACGTGCGGATCAACGCGGAGTACCGGACCTGACTAAGGTCTCAGTATCGACCGCCCGGTGATGACGGAAGAGGGTCTGAAAATATTATCGAGGCAATGAGACCCATCCATGTCGCAGTGGCGGTGATCGAGGACGCACAAGGCCAGGTGTTACTCAGCCGGCGGCCCGAACAGGCGCACCAGGGTGGGCTATGGGAGTTTCCCGGCGGGAAGGTGGAGCCCGGGGAATCCGTCTCACATGCGCTGCTGAGGGAGATAAGGGAAGAGCTGGGATTGGAGGTCAGGCAGCACCGGCCGCTGATCAGTGTTACCCACCATTATCCCGACAAGTCGGTGCAGTTGGATGTCCACCAGGTAAAGGAGTTTTCCGGTGAACCGCTGGGTCTTGAGGGGCAACCTCTGGCCTGGGTCCCTAAAGAACAATTGACGAGCTACCCGATGCCTGCCGCTGATCGGCCGATTGTCACAGCGATCCGGCTTCCGCCCACCTATCTGATCACCGGCCCCGACCCCTCATGGCGCGACCGGTTTTTACAGCAACTCGAATCCGCCCTGACCCGGGGACACCAACTGGTCCAACTGCGTGCGCCGCAGTTGGCGGAGGGGGAGTATTTGGGGCTGGCGCAGGGCGCACAGGCCCTTTGCCGTCGCCATGGGGCATGGCTTCTGCTCAATGCACCGCCCCGGCTGGCTGCCAGGGTAAATGCCGATGGTATTCATCTCAACAGTCGGCGATTAATGGCGCTGAAGGCCCGGCCGCTGCCAGCGGATCAGTGGGTGGCTGCCTCCTGCCATAACGCGGCCGAACTGCGTCGCGCGGAGGAACTGGGGCTGGATTTTGTGGTGTTGTCTCCGGTGCTGCGGACGCTCAGTCATCCGGCTGCAGAGACGCTCGGCTGGGAAGGATTTCAAACGATGGTGAGGCAGTTGACGCTGCCGGTCTATGCGTTGGGTGGGATGACTAGCGGGACGATTGAATGGGCGCAGCACTGCGGTGGGCAGGGAATCGCAGCCATCCGGGCGCTGTGGCAAGAGTAATCGATCTCAGTTGCCGCTTCGCACGTGCTACGCGGTAACGCCTTCAAGGCTCCTCATCGGCGATCATAAACGGTTTGGACTCTCCTGTATCAGGTATTTTGTGCCCTTCTTCCAGCCACTCGCCCAGATCGATCAGGCGACAGCGATCACTGCAGAAGGGGCGCGAGGGCAGGGTTTCATCCCACCCGAACTGCTTGCCACAGCTAGGGCAGCGTACCTGTAATTTGTCGCTGGTCATGGCGCTACAGGATACAGGTATTGAGCAGAAAGGAGATGTCCTGCTGGGTCTGAGCCGGTCGTTCTTGTTCCGCCGGCTCCAGAAATCGGACGGAAAAGCGATGTTTACCGCCGCTGATCTCAGCAAACAGCTGGGTCCCCTTGGGAAGCCCCACGCGAATAAGCTGGGCGGGAGTCTGAGGTTCCAGGCTGCGCTGGAAGAAGCCACCGGGTGCCTGTTCCCGAGTCGGGTCTGTGCTGCCGCGCACCAGCGACAAAAGCAGCGTCACCGCTACCTGAATGGAATCCAGAGAGTGTAGCCACGCCTGCAGATCATGTTGTCTCAGCTCATGGCTCTGTTCAAGCCAGTAGTGATATTGGGGCAGGTCGAACGCGCAGGTGCCGCCGGGGATGCTGCTGCGCTGGAGGATGCTTTTCAGGAACTCGTTGGATCTGATGCTATGACCGATCTGACCGCTGATCTGATAGATCCGGTCCGTGGCCTTTCCCAACTCATCCAGGATCTGGTCCAGCCGTTGGGTGTCGATTCCCTGGGTCCGGCGGATATTGGCCAGTTTCTCCCGGTGTCGATCCAGTTCCTTGATCAGATCTGCTTTGATGTCAGCTCGGGAAAAGATATTCCCCATATCCAACAGACCGCTGACGGTCGCCCTGCTGCTCCAGACATCGTTCTGCAGGAGATGATGATTTACCTGCAGAAACAGATGCTCCAGACGCAGGAAGGTCCGCATTTTCTCGTTCAGCGGGTGTTCGTAGATCGTTGTTTCCGAGACGGCAGTTGACATATTCGATCGGGACTTTCAGCTGCCATTAAAGGCAAGGTTCTGTTTCAACCGCAGCCAGCTTACCTAGCCTTGATTCGAGGTTATCACCTGCGCGGTCTACGCCGGAGTTTCATTCGGATGGTTCATTCTCCAACATTTGCCCGGCGAGATCGAGATATTTTATGTGAAGCGCCGAAACCTGGGATTTCGATTCCTGATAGCTGCCGCTGTTATCAATTACATCGTCTGCGGCGGTAAGTCTTTCCTGGCGACTGCATTGGGCATCCAGGATTGCCTGGACCTGGTCCGGGCTGATTCGATCCCGGGCGCATACCCGTTTGATCTGGGTATCCCGGGGGCAGTCCACCACCAGAACCCGGTCAATCATCCCGTAGTGCCCCGTCTCCAGCAGCAATGGAATGGAGAGAATCACGTAAGGGCTGTCCAGATTGTCAAGGCGCTCCTCGATGCTGGTCAGGATACGGGGGTGGAGGATAGCTTCCAGCTCGCTGCGGGCATTCTTGTCGTCAAAGATAATCCGCCGCAGTTGAGCCCGGTCAAGGCTGCCATCCGGCTGCAGGATCTCCCGGCCAAAGCGACTGGAAATCTCCTTCAGCGCCGGCTGGCCCCGCTCGACGATTTCGCGGGAGACCTGGTCGGCATCTATGACCGGTATGTTTAATTCGCTGAAGAGATCGGTGATGGTTGTTTTGCCACAGCCTATGCCGCCAGTCAGCCCGATGACCAGCATCTTCAGCCAAGCCCGGCCCAGTTCAGATAGAGCTGGTTGATAATCCCCCCAGAGCAGGCTGATCCACCCGGCCGTCGCCAGATAGGGGCCGAACGGGATGGGGATATTTCTTGCCCTTCCACGAAACAGAATCAGCGATATGCCAACCAGTGCGCCAACCAGCGAGGAGAGGAGGATGATCTGTGGCAGATACTGCCAGCCAAGCCAGGCGCCAAACAGGGCGAGGAGTTTGAAATCGCCATAACCCATCCCCTCTTTTCCCGTGATCAGCCGAAAAATCTGGAATACCCCCCAGAGCGTCAGATAGCCGGCCGCGGCACCGATGATGGCCGAGTGTGTGTCGCTGAAGGTGCCGAACAGACTGAGCAGAAGGCCGGCCCAGAGAAAGGGCAGCACAATGGAATCCGGCAATAGCTTGTGGTCGAAATCGATCAGACTGAGGGCGATCAAGGCCCAGGTCAGAAAGAGCGCGGCAAGGGTCTGCCAGCCGAAGCCGAAATGCCAGGCGACCACCAGGGAGAGCAGGCCGGTGGTAAATTCGACAATGGGATAGCGCGGGGAGATGGTCTCTTTACACGCCGAACAGCGGCCCCGCAGAAACAGATAGCTGAGGACTGGAATATTCTCCATGGCGGTTATCTGGTGGCCGCAATGGGGGCAGCGGGAACGGGGCAGGGACAGATTGAAGGGCTCCGGTTCTTCGTCCAGGCTCTCCTGCCCCAGCAGTTCCCGGCACTGGGAGCGCCAGTCCCGGTCCATCATCACCGGCAGCCGGAAGGCGACTACATTGATAAAGCTCCCTACCAGCAGGCCCAGCAGGGTGCATAGGAGCAGGAAAAACGGGGGGTTAAACTGGAGGTAGTCAGCGATGAACATGTTGCCGTTGCCGAACAAGGCCCCGCCGTCCAGCGGGGCCCGCACCACTCCTTCGTTCAGACAAGGGGTCTATTTCCCCAGTACCGCGGAGCCGAGCTGGAAGATCGGCAGATACATGGCGACCACCAGCCCACCGATCAGGGTGCCCAGGATGACCATGATGAGGGGTTCCAGCAGACTGCTGAGGGCATCCACCGCATTGTCCACCTCTTCTTCGTAGAAGTCCGCCACCTTGGACAGCATGGAGTCGATGGACCCCGACTCCTCACCGATGGAGACCATCTGGATCACCATGTGGGGGAACAGGTTCTGCTGTTTCATCGCCAGCTGCAGGGACTGGCCGGTGGCCACATCCTCCCGCATGCGCAGCACCGCCTCGCCGTAGACCACATTGCCGGTGGCCCCGGCGACAGATTCCATCGCCTCCACCAGCGGTACGCCGGCGGCAAACATGGTGGCCAGGGTACGCGAAAAGCGGGCGATGGCCGCCTTGTGCATAATGACACCGATGATGGGGGTCTTCAGTATGACCTTGTCCACCCCATGGCGGAATTTTCGGGATCTTTTCCAGGTGTTGATAAAGGCATAGCCGGCGCCGATGAGGCCAGCCACAACCGCCCACCACCACTGCTGCATCCACTCGGACATGCGAACGACTATCTGGGTGAAGGTAGGCAGATCAGAGCCGAAACTGGAGAACAGGTCCTGAAACTGGGGAATGACGAAAATCATGATGATGGCGGTGACGACGAAGGCCACCAGGATCACCGCGGCCGGATAGAACAGGGCCTTTTTGATCTTGCCTTTGAGGGATTCCGTCTTTTCCTTATAGGTGGCGATTTTGTCCAGCAGATCCTCGAGCACACCGGCCTGTTCGCCGGCGTGAACCAGGTTGCAGAACAGGTCATCGAAGTAGAGGGGATGTTTTTTCAGCGCCTCCGCCAGGGCGGTACCCCCTTCCACATCCGCCTTGATCGCCAGGATCATTTCCGCCATGGAGGGGTTTTCATGCCCCCGCCCCACGATATCGAACGACTGCACCAGGGGTACGCCGGAGGACATCATGGTCGCAAGCTGGCGGCTGAAAACCGCGATATCGCCCGCCCTGATTTTCTTTTTCTTACTGGAGAAAAGGGTGGATTTCTTTCTGACTTTCGTCGGCTTGATGCCCTGCCGTCGCAAGTCGGCCCGCACCAGCGCCATATTCGCGGCACGGGACTCACCCTTGATTCGTTTGCCTTTCCTGTCTGCGCCTTCCCAAAGAAAGACATCGGCTTTTTCCGCTTTCGCTGCAGCTGCCGCCATGATATTTAATCCTTGGTTACTCGGTTGATCTCTTCAAGGCTGGTCATTCCAGCCTTCACCTTTTTCAGCCCCGATTCTCTCAGGGTGGAAACACCCTCTTTCACCGACTGATCGTGGAGTTCCAGGGCATTGCCCTCCTCCATGATGATCCGGCCCATCTGCTCGGACACCGGCATCACCTGGAAGATACCGACGCGCCCCTTGTAGCCCTTAGTGCAATGATCGCATCCCACCGCCTTGTAGACGGTCAGTTCATCAAGCTCGTCCTCGCGGAACCCCTCTTCCAGCAGCGCACTCCGGGGCAGGTCGTCGGGTGCCTTGCAGTTTGGGCAGAGGCGGCGTGCCAGGCGCTGGGCCATGATCAGCAGCACCGAAGAGGCGATGTTGAACGGTGCCACCCCCATATTGGCCAGACGGGTCAGGGTCTGAGGGGCATCATTGGTGTGCAGGGTGGAGAGGACCAGGTGACCGGTCTGGGCCGCTTTTACCGCGATCTCTGCGGTTTCCAGGTCACGGATCTCGCCCACCATGATGATGTCGGGGTCCTGGCGCAGGAAGGCCCGGAGCGCCTCGGCAAAGGTCAGGCCGGTCTTCTGGTTCTGATTGACCTGGTTGATGCCGGGGACCTGGATTTCCACCGGGTCCTCCACCGTGGAGATGTTGATGTCCGGTTTGTTCAGGAGGTTCAGGCCGGTATAGAGGGAAACGGTCTTGCCGCTGCCGGTCGGCCCCGTCACCAGAATCATGCCATAGGGTTTACCGATGGCGTCCATGAAGGCCTGCTGTTGTTCCGGCTCGAAGCCCAGGGCTTCGATTCCCACCTGGGCGCTGGTCGGATCGAGAATACGCAGGACGATCTTCTCGCCATAGAGGGTGGGGCAGGTATTGACGCGGAAATCGATCGAACGGTTGCGCGACAGCACCATCTTGATCCGGCCGTCCTGGGGAACCCGCCGTTCCGCGATGTTCATGCGTGACATCACCTTGATGCGGGCGGTCAGGCGGTTTGAAATATTGATCGGAGGTGAGGCAACCTCGTGCAGCATACCGTCCTGGCGGTAGCGGATACGGAAGGATTTTTCGTACGGCTCGAAGTGGATATCCGAGGCCCCGGTATTGATGGCGTCCAGCAGCATCTTGTTGACGAAGCGGACCACCGGGGCATCATCCACATCCAGGTCGCCCTCGTCCTGCCTCGACTCTCCGTCATCGAGGGCAATATCCAGATTCTCCAGGTCCGCATCCAGCATGTCGTTCATGTTGGACTCGTTGGCCTGGAGCGAGGTCTCGATGGCCTGGACCAGCTTGGCCTCATCCACCACCACGGCTTCGGTGGTCAGGCCGGTGTGAAACTTGATCTCGTCCAGGCCCTGCAGATTGGTCGGGTCCGAAACCGCCAGAAACAGGCGATTTCCGCGCTTGAACAGGGGCAGGGCGTGATGGGCGCGGATCAGTTTTTCCTGGACCAGTTTGACCGGGGCGACTTCTCTATCCAGCGTATCGAGATTGAACAGCGGAACCCCGAACTCCTGGGAGGCGGCAATAGCGATCTCTTCGCTGCCAAGGATCTTGTTCTCAACCAGGTAACTGACGAAATGGGCGCGCTTTTTCAGCGAGTCCTGAAAGGCATGCTGGGCCTGTTGTTCCGTTAACAGGTTGTCATAGACCAGGCGGCGCGCGAGACCGCTTATATTGACTGTCGGGTTAGTGCTGGCCATGGAGGTAGGTGCGAAAAAAGTCCATTAAAATCAGTTAAATTCAAAAAATTGCAGCCGTGGCGTTGGATATCTTAAACCGTCGTAATTCCGAATCGAACGGATGCCCGGAATCTCGTTCTGTTATCAGCAGCCAAAATAGCCCAAAGGCAGGAACCGTTCAATGTTTCCCCCAAATAACTCAAGTCCTGCGATTATACTCGCGTGCTTTTTGATATCGGCTGGATTTGACAAAACTTAACGGTTGCCGTTGGCGAGAAAGGATGAAAATTGGAACGGGGTTAGGAGGAAAGGGGGGCGTAGCGACTGGTGTCATTAGGGCTGGTAGCCGATCTGGTGCCCATGGGGCAAGTGAGCGGCAGGCTATGCCGCTGCGCCGCTGATCTGCGCCCTGCTTGGGTAGGTAAAAGGCCCGCGCTCGCGCTGGCAGGGTCTGAGGCTAGACGAGTGATTCGGTCTCGCTGTGGATCAGGGACAGGCCGCCATATTGGCGCCCGGCGTGTCAGAGAAGCAGCAGCCGTTGTTCTTTTCGCAGCGGGCCCAGTTGCCCGGCGTAGCGATCGATTGCACCACCACGGCCCAGGTGTTCACCGTCCCTTCGGTCCGGTAGGAGAATTGTTGGCTGTCACCGTCTGGGCGCCAGTTGATAGGAGGCGCATCCAGAGTCTGGGCCCCGCCGGGAATCCAAACCAGGCCGTTGAAGTCGGTATAGCCGGTGGCCGGGTTGTCCATTCGATAGTCTTCCAGCGCGATGTGGAGGGGTTGGACGTTGGCCCGGGCCGCGTTCAAAGCTGCCTCTTCCAGGTAGTCCTGGTAGGCCGGGATGGCTATGCTAACGAGCACCGATATGACTCCCAGGGTGATCATTAACTCCAGTAAGCTAACCCCTTGTTGCCGTGAATTTGGTTGGAGTTTCATGGTGTTGTCCCTGTAGTTTGAAACGGCCGGTTTCCCGCGGGCCGAAGGGCCCAGCGGGAAACCTGGTTTATCCACAAACAACCCTAACAGAAAACCTGGGTTATTGGACGATCGTACTGTCGTCTAGGACTACGATCGCTCCAGGGTTGTTCGCACCGACAGGATTTACCACGAAGCCGGATTGATCGCCCGCCGGATCATACCCATCCGGGAGGCCACCAAGGGTTAGAGTAACATCAAAGGAATTTGCTGCGCCGGAGGCGGCTGGGGCCACACCAATGCCAATAGAGCACGTGGTAGGATTCGCGGCGCCGGCTGCCTGGTAAGCCGGAAAGCTACCTTCTGGATCGAACCGAGCATCCGGGTTGATCACGGCGTCAATCCAGGCTTGGTCGGCTGCGACACCGCCAGCAGCAGCCAATGGATCAACGAAGTTTAAGCCTTGACGTGTTCTTTGGGCGAGGAGTTTCGCCTGATAGGCCTTGACCACGTTTACGCCCTCTTCAAAATGGGCCTGGCATTTGGTGACTTTCGATTCGTTGATGTACTGTTGATAGGCCGGGATGGCGATGGCCGCGAGGATGGCAATGATCGCTACAACGATCATCAGTTCGATCAAGGTAAAACCCTGTTGTACTCTCTTCATGACTTTCTCCTAGTGAAAAATCGTGGTTCCCTTAGCGGCTGTGAAGCCTGAAACCTTTAGCGAAAATTTCGGGCGGCTTTCCGCCTTGTCCTAGGAGTCAGCAATACCCGTGCCAGTGGTTTTTTAAAGGCCATTGGTTTTTCGGTGAAATCACAGAAATATCATTAGATACAATGAGATAGTATTCTATACCCAGGACCGTAGCTGTCTCGGCCCTGGCTCCATCAGTTCTGGCCGAAAGGGTTTTCCTGGCCCATACGGAAATCTTGCGTCACTTGGTGACAAAATTCGTCACCCGCCCCGCCAGCCCCGAGGGTATATTGTGTGTCAGCCACCTTGGTGGATTACACGGCGTTCACCGGTTGAGTTAGCGTCAAGGCCGTGTCGATGCGCCGCTCATCCACCCTACCCGGTTTTCACCTCCGACTCCGGCCGCGCTTCACGCCTCGCAGGATTGCGCGGCGCTCATGGGTTGAGTGAGCGTCAAGGCGGTGTCGATGCGCCGCTCATCCACCCTACCCGGTTTTCACCTCCGACTCCGGCCGCGCTTCACGCCTCGCAGGATTGCGCGGCGCTCATGGGTTGAGTGAGCGTCAAGGCGGTGTCGATGCGCCGCTCATCCACCCTACCCGGTTTTCACCTCCGACTCCGGCCGGCGCCTTACGCCTCATAGGATTGCGCGGCGCTCATGGGTTGAGTGAGCGTCAAGGCGGTGTCGATGCGCCGCTCATCCACCCTACCCGGTTTTCACCTCCGACTCCGGCCGGCGCCTTACGCCTCATAGGATTGCGCGGCGCTCATGGGTTGAGTGAGTGTCAAGGCCGCGCTGATGCCCGGTTGATCCACCCTCTCGTTTACCTTGGGGCGTAGGGTGGATGAGGCGCGTGGGAATAGGGTCGGATATTGCGTAATAGCTGGAATGCGCCGTAATCCACCAATTGTCTCAACGACCTGGTGGATTACGCTTCGCTTATCGACCCTACCGTAAGCGTAAAGGGTCGGGCCAGCATCAGTCCAGCCCCAGCTTACCCAGCCTATAGCGCAGGGCGCGGAAACTGATGCCCAGTTTTTTCGCCGCGGCGGTGCGATTCCAGCGGGTCTGTTCCAGGGCCTTGATGATTCTTTCCTTCTCCACCTGCTCCAGATAATCCTCCAGGGGCAGGTCTGCGGTCGGCGCTTGCTCGGGACCGCTTCGGGTTTCGGGGATTCGCAGGTCCTCGAGGGTGATCACCCCTCCCTCGCACAGGGTAACGGCGCCTTCCAGGATATTCTCCAGCTCCCGCACGTTTCCCGGGAAGTCATACTGGCAGAGCGCGTCAAGGGTTGCCGGGTCGATGCGTGACTTGTCGGTTCCATGCTGGCCGGCAATACGGGTCAGGACCAGATCCGCCAGTAGCGGGATATCCTCCCGGCGTTCGCGCAGAGGCGGGAGATTCAGCTCGATCACATTGAGCCGGTAAAACAGGTCCTGGCGGAATAACCCCTTCTCCACCAGATCAGCCAGTGCCTTGTGGGTGGCGCTGATAATGCGCACGTCAACCGTGACCTCGCTCTGGGCACCGACCGGACGGACAGACTTCTCTTGGATCGCGCGCAGAAGCTTGACCTGCATCGGCAAGGGTAGATCGGCGACTTCGTCCAGAAACAGCGTCCCCCCTTCCGCCGCCTGAAACAGCCCCGCCTTATCCGCCAGCGCCCCGGTAAAACTGCCTTTGGTATGGCCGAAGAATTCGCTCTCCATCAGCTCCAGGGGGATGGCGCCGCAGTTGACCGGGACGAAACCCTGATCGGATCTCGGTCCTTGTTGGTGGATCAGGCGGGCGGCCAGTTCCTTGCCGGTACCCGATTCGCCACTTATATAGACCGGGGCCTGACTGCGGGCCAGTTTCCGGGTCATAACCCGGATCTGCTCCATGGCCGGCGCTTCGCCGAGCAGGATGGTATCCCCACCGGTGGGCTGTTCGCCGCCGGTTGCCCCCCTGGGCTGGTCGAGTTTCAGTGCGGTCTCCACCAGGCGGCGCAGGATCTGCAGATCCACCGGTTTGGACACAAAATCGAAGGCCCCGGCCTTCAACGCCTGGATGGCCGAATCCATGTTGCCGTGGGCAGTGATGACGGCCACCGGCAGCTCGGGCAGTCTGTGACCGATCAATTCAACCAGTTCGATGCCGTTTCCATCCGGTAATCGCATGTCGGTCAGGCACAGGTCGAAACGCTCATTCAGTAACTGCTTCTGGGCTGAACGCAGGTCCGCCGCCTTGCGGCAGTCGATACTCATTCGGCCGAGCGTGATTTCGAGAAGCTCCAGGATATCCGGTTCGTCATCGACGATCAGCGCGATGGGGTTACTCATTGCATCCCCCCTGTGATGTTGGCGCCGGGGAATGTCATCCGGAAGCAGCTGCCGCCGGTGGCGACGGGGAAGTATTCCAATCTCATTCTATTAGACTCGCTCAACTCCTTGGCTATGTACAGACCCAGGCCGGTTCCGGTGTTCTCGGTGGTGAAAAAAGGCTCGAATATTTGGCGGGCAATCTCCGGGCGAATACCCGGTCCGTTATCGATTAGGTCGGTATAGGGCCCGCCCGCAGACTGGGTAATGCCCCCGTTGATCAGCAGGCGCAGCTCGGACTTGCGCCGATTGAAGTGGTGCACGGCGTTTTCGCACAGATTGATGAACAACTGCCTGAGCTGGGTTGGGTCGGCGAAGATGCGGGTGTCGGCCGGTTCGATCTGGAGCAGCAGATTTTCGCTGGACAACCCCTGTATGCGGCGGAACTCATCGAGCAGTTCCTCCAGCCAGGTCTTGAGTACAAATTCCCGGGGACGCGAGCGCTCCCGGCGCGAAAGCTGCAGTATGCTCTCGATAATCTCGTTGACCCGTTTGGAGTTGGTGCTGATGATGTCGATCAGCCGCTGGTCTGCGTGGGGGAGATCCGGTGACTCCCGGAGCAGCTGTTCGGCATGGCTGATGGCACCGAGTGGATTGCGGATCTCATGGGCGATGCTGGCGGTCAGGCGGCCCAGGGACGCCAGCTTCATCTGCTGGGCCTGCTGGGTGAGAAAGGCCGCGTCTTCTAGAAAGATCACGGTGCCGGTGTCCTGCTCCTGACCCAGCCGGGAGAAACCGGCCTTGAGTTCCTTGCCGCCGGCCACGGGGCGGAAAGGGTTGATGACAAAGTCGGGATCCTCCCGCCAGCCACTCAGGCGAATGGTCAGGGCCTGGCAGGTCTGTTCCAGGCTGGTGCCGGGTCGCGCGTCCGGCATACCGAGCAGATGCCAGGCGGAGGTATTCAACAGCCGGATGTTCTCTTTCTCATCCACTACGATGATCCCGGTCTGCATGTGCTGAATCACATATTCGTTCAGCTGGGCCATGTCGGCCAGGTCCAGTTTGTGTTGACTGACCAGCCGTTCACTCACTGACAGCCGCTGGGAGAGTACATGGGCCAGGATGGCGATAGCAAAAAAGGAGGCGCCGAGAAGGCCGGCCTGGGGATAAGCCGTGAGGCCGTCATCGGCAACAATCTGCAGCAGGAGCTGTTCCGAAAGGATTGCCAGGGTTGCCAGCGCGGCCAGCAGGAGTGATACCGGGCCCCGTATAATCAGGCTGCCGGCGGCGATGGAGACCGCCAGCAGCATGCCCAGGCCGGTCTCGACACCGCCGCTTGCGTGGAGGATCAGGGTGATGGCGGCGATGTCAACCAGGACCATCATGAATGCCTGGCTGCTGGCGTTCGGCGACCGCCAGTGCAACAGCAGGCCGCTGGCCGCGATAAAACCCACGTAACTGATACTGACGAAAGAAAAAAGTGCCGGAGATCGATGGCCCAGAACTCCCCCCCCGAGATCCGAGAAGAAAAGCGACATCAGAATCACCGCGACCAGCAGCCGGTAGGCGAAAAAAAGGGACAGGTGCTGCCAGGGACCGCTCAGGGAACTGTTTTTCCGCATCATCTCCAATACGTCGCTGTTCATACCCCTTTGTCGGTTTTTAGCGGTCCGCCTTTAGGTGTTCCAGCGAACAGTAGTGTTTTCCGTTTCGTGACAAGGCCTCCGGGGCCGGCAGATGGGTGCCGCAGAGATCGCATCGCACCATATCCACAGCCGGGGGAGAGGGCGGGTTCGAGCGGTTTTCCCTCTGCTTTTGCAGTGAGCGTCGAATGAAATAATAGATCACCCAGACGGCCAGCAGAAATAGTATGAGCCGGATTCCCATAATCGAAATTTATTGCCGTATATTTATATTTTGATTCTTCCGCAGGTTTGGAACAGAATATCAATTTTTCAGGGCAGTGGGTGGAAAAGGATGAATCTGCACGAATACCAGTCCAAACAGCTGTTCCATCGGCAGGGTATCCCGGTGCCCGCCGGCAAGCCGGCATTTTCCGTATTCGAGGCGCGTGAGGCGGCTCAGGCGCTTCGCGGTGAGCGCTGGGTGGTCAAGGCCCAGGTCCATGCCGGCGGACGCGGCAAGGTCGGCGGTGTTGTGCTGGTGGACAGTCTGGATCAGGTCGAAGAGGTAGCGGACCGCCTGCTGGGAAGCCGTCTGGTCACCAAGCAGACGGGTGAACCGGGATTGCCCGTTAACGCGCTGCTGATAGAGGAGCCCACTGACATTGAGCGTGAACTCTATCTGAGTGTCCTGGTGGATCGGGCGGCGAAACGCATCCTGTTCATGGCCTCCAGTGCCGGTGGCATGAATATCGAGGAGGTGGCGGCCCAGACACCGGAGAAGATCCACACCATCGATGTCGACCCGGTGGCGGGTCTGCAGGGTTTCCAATGCCGGAAACTGGCCTTCGCGCTGGAGTTGGCGGGTACGCAGGTACGCGAGTTCCAGAAGTTGATGCACGGACTCTACAATCTGTTCATCCGGAGTGATGCCAGCCTGGTGGAGGTCAATCCGCTGGTGGTGACGAAACAGGGTGGGCTGATCGCACTGGATGCCAAGATCAATCTTGACGACAACGCCTTTTATCGACAGCCCGATCTGGTCGCAATGCGCGATATCAGCCAGGAAGATGAAAGAGAGGCGGCGGCCAAGGAGCACGATCTCAACTACATCACGCTGGACGGTAATATCGGGTGCATGGTCAATGGTGCCGGCCTGGCCATGGCGACTATGGATCTGGTGCAGTTACATGGCGGCACCCCGGCCAATTTTCTGGACGTCGGGGGCGGTACTACCGCCGAACGGGTCGCCGAGGCCTTCAAATTGATTCTGTCTGACGAAAAGGTTGAGGCCGTGCTGGTCAACATTTTCGGCGGTATCGTCCGCTGTGACCTGATTGCCGATGGCATCATTCAGGCAGTTGAGGAGGTGGCTGTCGATGTGCCGGTGGTGGTGCGGCTGGAAGGCACCAATGCCGAGCAGGGATTGCAGAAGCTGGCGGCAAGTGGCCTGGAGATCAGCGCCGCTGCTGATTTAACCGAAGCGGCCCAGCAGGTCGTGGCCATGGCGAAGGGTTGAAACAGCGACCTCTTTCAGGTTGATTTTCCAGACACCAGGCTGATTACAAAAACATAAGGGACAGGATCGTGAGTATTCTCGTAGATAAAGACACCCGAGTAATCTGTCAGGGCTTTACCGGAAAGCAGGGCAGCTTCCATACCGAACAGGCGATCGCCTACGGCACCAATATGGTGGGTGGGGTGACTCCCGGAAAGGGCGGGCAGAAGCACCTGGACCTGCCGGTATTCGATACCGTCCACGATGCGGTGGACGCGACGGGTGCCGATGCCTCCATGATCTACGTACCGGCCGCCTTCGCCGCAGATGCGATCCTGGAGGCTGCGCACGCGGGGATCAAGGTGATTGTCTGTATCACGGAAGGCATTCCGGTGCTGGACATGCTGAAGGTAAAGGCGGCGCTGGAGTCCTATGACTGTCGACTCATCGGCCCCAACTGCCCGGGCATAATCACCCCGGGCGGCTGCAAGATCGGTATTATGCCGGGCATGATCCACCAGCCGGGGAGGGTGGGCATCGTCTCCCGTTCCGGAACCCTGACCTACGAGGCCGTATACCAGACGAGCAAGGCGGGGCTGGGGCAAAGCACCTGTATCGGTATTGGCGGTGATCCAATCCACGGAATGAGTTTTATCGACTGCCTGGAACTGTTCGAACAGGACGGCCGGACCGAGGGCGTCATCATGGTCGGGGAGATCGGAGGATCCGCGGAAGAGGACGCCGCGGAGTATATCAGGGATAAGGTGAGCAAGCCGGTGGTGGCCTATATCGCCGGTGTGACAGCCCCCTCCGGCAAGCGGATGGGGCATGCCGGCGCCATCGTCAGTGGCGGCAAGGGTACGGCGGAAGGCAAATTCGCCGCGCTCGAGACGGCCGGCGTGGCGACCGTGCGTTCACCGGCGCAGATCGGGAGCCGTATGCGGGAACTGATGTAAGCGCTACCGAGAGGTGCGATAATCGGTTAGGTGAAAGGCCTAGGAGGGCCAGGAATCCGATATCGTGGAGTGACTTGTCGTTGAGCCTCAAGATTTCACTGGCCCAGATCAACCTGCTGGTGGGGGATATTTCGGGCAATGCCCAGCGGGTGGCGCAGGCCGCCCGCGTCGCGCGGGAGCAACAGCAGGCTGATGCCGTGCTGTTTCCGGAACTGACACTGACCGGTTATCCGCCGGAAGATCTGTTGTTGCGTCCCGACCTGCTGCAGCGGGTGGAGCAGGCACTGGAGACCCTTTGCCGCACGGTTGAGGGGGTGGACGTCATCCTTGGTTATCCCCGCTGTCGGGACGGGCGGCTCTTCAACGCGGCGGGTGTGATCCGCAAGGGCGAGATCATCGCTGAATATTACAAAGCACTGCTGCCAAACTACAGTGTGTTTGATGAAAAGCGTTATTTCGCGCCGGGAGGCGAGCCCTGCGTATTCGAGATTAACCAGGTGCCGGTGGGTATCACCATCTGCGAGGACATCTGGTACAAAGCGCCCGCCGCCCGCGCCGCTGAGCAAGGGGCGCGCATACTGTTGAACCTCAATGCCTCCCCCTATCATCTGGGCAAGGCCCCGGAACGGGAGCAACTGCTGGCCAAACGGGCCAGGGAAACCGGGGTTTCCATCGTCTACCTCAATTTGATGGGAGGCCAGGATGAACTGGTCTTCGACGGCGGCTCATTCGTGGTCGACGAGCAGGGGGAGATCACCCAGCGCCTGGCCTACTTTCAGGAGGAACAGGGACTGGCCGTGTTCGATCTGGCAGCGGGAGTCGTTACCTGTCGTCCGGCGAAGATCGAACCCCCGCCAGGAGAGGAAGAGGGTATCTACAACGCCCTGGTGTTGGGTGTCAGGGACTATGTGCGGAAGAATGGTTTCCGGGGGGCGGTGCTGGGGCTGTCCGGCGGCATCGATTCAGCGCTGACTCTGGCCATTGCGGTTGACGCCCTGGGCGCGGATCAAGTGGAGGTGGTGATGATGCCCTCCCGCTACACTCTCGACATCAGCAACCAGGATGCGATCAGGGAGGCCGAGACGCTGGGGGTGGCCTACCGGAGTATTCCGATCGAGCCGGCGTTCAATACCTTCTTGGAAATGCTGAAGGAAGAGTTTGCGGGGACCCCGGTGGATACCACCGAAGAGAATATTCAGGCCCGCTGCCGCGGTATCTTGCTGATGGCGATCAGTAATAAAAAAGGCAAGATCCTGCTGACCACCGGCAACAAGAGCGAGGTTTCGGTAGGTTACATGACCCTGTATGGCGATATGGCGGGGGGCTTCGCCCCGATCAAGGACGTTCCCAAGCTGATGGTCTATCGCCTGGCGGAATACCGGAACCGCGACGGGGAGGTGATACCGCGACGGGTGATCGAGCGGCCGCCCTCCGCTGAGCTTGCCCCGGATCAGCAAGACTCGGACAGCCTGCCACCCTACGAGGTCCTGGACGAGATTCTCTACCGCTATGTCGAACAGGACCAGGGCCTGGATGAAATAACCGCAGCGGGGTTTGAACGGCGACTGGTTGAACGGGTGGCTCGGTTGGTGGATAGAAACGAATACAAACGCCGCCAGGCGCCGCCCGGGGTCAAGATCACAAAGCGGGCCTTTGGGCGGGACCGGCGTTATCCGCTGACCAGTGGTTTTTGATTTCGGCCGGGCGTGATATGGTCAGCGTCCGGTCTGCGGGTGATTGTAGATCCGCCTCTTGCCCAGTCCAGGGCCAGCGAGATGAGTCGAGAGCGGGTTCGCTGTCGCCGCGATAGCAATAGTGTTACGGGAAACCCCGGAAGTGGGTTCTGAGGAGTCGAAAAGCAATGAAAAAAGTTGAGGCAATCATCAAGCCGTTCAAGTTGGACGACGTGCGTGAAGCACTGTCGGCGATCGGTGTCACCGGGATGACCACCATCGAGGTGAAGGGTTTCGGGCGCCAGAAAGGCCATACGGAGCTCTACCGCGGGGCGGAGTATGTGGTGGATTTTCTCCCTAAGGTGAAGGTGGAGCTTGTGATCAATGAAGATCAGCTGGATGCCTGTATCGAGGCGATCACGGGTGCTGCCCGCACCGGTAAGATCGGCGATGGCAAAATCTTCGTGAGTTCGATAGAGAAGGTCGTGCGTATCCGTACCGGAGAAGAGGATACTGCCGCGATTTGATCAACCGGCTTTGAGTGCTGGTTTCCGGGGAGCAGCGAGGCTCAGTTTCTGTCCATTTCCAGGAAATCCCAGAACTCCTGGCCGAAGGACCCTTCATCTTCATCGGCTGCCGGAGCGTCGAGGATTCCCTTGGCTTCGTTCAAAGCAAGTACGCGACGGGCGTCGTTGGATAGATTCTCCAGCCCCATGTTCTGGTAGCTACGGATCAAGATCTCCAGCGCGTCTTTTATCGCTGGGGTCCGTTGATACTTTTCTATCACCGTGATGCAGCGGTTCGCGGCGGCCAGATAGGCGCCTCGTTTCAGATAGTAACGGGCGACGTTCACTTCGTGTTCGGCCAGATTGTTACGCAGATAGACCATGCGTTTGCGGGCATCTTCTGCATACTTGCTTTCCGGGAATCGTCGCGTCAGTTCGGCGAAATCATTAAACGAATTCAGGGTCGTGCCCGGGTCGCGCTGAGAGAGGTCTGTCGGCACAAAGCGCGTAATGAATCCCAGGTTGCGGTTGAAATTTACTATCCCTTTGAGGTAGTACGCGTAGTCCACATAGGGATTGCGTGGATGTAGTTTGATGAAGCGGTTGGCTGCGGCGATGGCCGATTCGGGTTCGTTATGCTTATAGTAGGCGTATGCGACGTCCAGTTGGGCCTGGGTGGCATATTTGCCGAATGGGTAACGGGACTCCAGCCCTTCGTAATACTTGATGGCGATCTCGTAATCCCCCTCGCCCAGGGCAGCGGAGGCCTCTGCGTAGAATTTCTGTGCGCTCCAATCTTTGGTTTCATCCTCCTGATCAAACAGGGATGCGCAACCGGTGAGGAGCAGGGCCAGGAGCAGCAGCGTAAGGGTTTGGATACTGGACATTGTTTCCGAAAAAACTGAACGACAGACGCGGCAGTATACCGCAAACTGGATTTATTCGGCATTGCCCCGGGAGATGCGGCTTTACTTCGGCCCCGGGGCTAATCCCGATTCTTCCCGGGCGGTGAAAAACGATCGCCACAGGGGGCTATGTGCCTGGGACAGAGGGATAGGCAACGATTGATGTCGGATCGGATTGAACACCTGGTGGCGCGTGTCGAGGCGGATCTCGCGGGGCTTAGGCTGGATCAGGCCCTGGCTGCCCTTTTCCCCGATTTCTCCCGCAGCCGCCTGCAGCAGTGGGTCCGGCAGGGTCAGGTCTCGGTAGACGGGCATACCGTCCTGCGGCCCCGGGATCGGGTATACGGGGGGGAGCAGGTGGTGCTGGATGCGCGGCTGGAGGATCAGGTGGAGAGTCGGCCGGAGGCGATTCCATTGGATATCCTCCACCAGGACAGAGCCTTGATCGTGATCAACAAACCGGCGGGGATGGTGGTGCACCCGGCCGCTGGAAATCGCGACGGGACACTGCAGAATGCCTTGCTCTACCATGACTCGGGGTTGATTCAGCTGCCGCGGGCAGGGATCGTGCATCGCCTGGACAAGGAGACCACGGGCCTGCTGGTGGTGGCGCGTACACCGGCCGCCTACAAATCCCTGGTTGCTCAGCTGCAGGCCAGGGAGGTGAAGCGGGAGTACCGTGCGATCGTCTGCGGGGTGATGGTGGCCGGAGGCACGCTGGCGGAGCCGATCGGTCGCCACCCGGTGCACCGGACCCGTATGGCGGTGGTTCCTTCCGGCAAGTCGGCGGTGACCCATTACCGGGTTCTGGAACGTTTTCGAGCCCACAGTTATCTTCAGGTCAACCTGGAAACAGGGAGGACCCATCAGATCCGCGTGCATATGGCAAATATCCGGTATCCATTGATTGGGGACCCGGCGTATGGCGGGCGCTTGCGTCTGCCCGCTGGTGCCTCCCCCGCTCTTCGACAGCAACTCAGGGGATTCTGCCGCCAGGCGCTCCATGCCCGGCGGCTGGGATTTGTTCATCCCGCCAGCGGAGACTGGGTGGAATGGGAAAGGGAGGTACCCGCTGACATGGCCGATCTGCTGGCAGAGCTGCGAAGGGATGCTGAGAATGACTGATTGGATTGTCCCCGAATGGCCGACCCCGGCCGGCATTCGGTCCGTCATCACCAGCCGCAGGGGGGGGTGCAGTGACCCACCATACGGTACGCTCAATCTGGCTGATCATGTGGGCGATGATCGGGAGCGGGTGCGCAGAAACCGGCAACACCTGACCTCGGTACTGGCCCTTCCCTCAGAGCCCTTCTGGCTGCAACAGGTGCATGGCTGCGATCTGGTCGAATGCGGCCAGAGTGGGTGCGGGCCTGCCGCGGATGCGGTGACAACGGTTGATTCCGGCCGGGTCTGTGCCGTGTTGACCGCCGACTGCCTGCCCCTGTTGCTTTGCAATCGTGCGGGTAACCGCGTGGCGGCGGTCCATGCCGGCTGGCGGGGCTTGGCCGCCGGGGTGATCGAGGCGGCGTTGGCGGCATTCGATGACCCCGGGGAGGAACTGCTGGCCTGGCTCGGCCCCGCCATTGGACCGGATGCATTCGAGGTGGGTGACGAAGTGAGAGAGGTCTTTCTGCGTGCCAGCCCCGCGGACGAGCCCGCCTTTTCTCCCAGCGGCGCCGGCCGCTGGCTGGCAAATATCTATCTTTTGGCGGAGAATCGCTTGCGGCGCCATAATCTGTCGTTCGTGGGCGGGGGGGGGATACTGCACCCTGTCCGAGCCGGAACGATTTTTTTCTTATCGCCGGGATGGAATTACCGGTCGCATGGCATCCTTGATCTGGATTGAACCGGACTAGCGTTATGGAACCTGATGAATCGATGAAAAGCTGGTACATGCTGACCCTGGTGGGGGAGGATCGATCGGGTATAGTCGCGCGCGTAAGCGATGCCCTGTTTCTTGGTGGGTGGACCCTCGGCGAGGCGTCCATGATTCGTCTGGGCGGGAATTTCACCATTATGATGATGGTTTCCGGCAGCGGGGATATCGACTCGATTCTGGCCCCGGTCGCGGCGGAACTGAATCTCCATCTGCATGTGGATGAAATCTCCGGCGGGTTGCACCAGCATCTGCTGCCAAATGTTCAGGTCCGTGTTGCCGGGGCCGACCGCACCGGCATAGTGGCCCAGGTAACAGGGGCCCTGGCGAAGGCGGGATTCAACATCCTGGAATTGGAGTCAGACGTCGCGGGTAGCCGCGACAATCCGGTCTATATCATGAATATCCAGGGCTACGCCGATGCTACCCTGGAGGCGCTGGAGGATGCGGTCAGCGGCCTGGGGGATATCGACGTCGCTATTGCTCCAATCGAAACCCTGATTGGCTGAATTCCTTCATGGCGGTACTGGAGATCCTGAAACTACCCGATGAGCGTCTCAAGCGGGTATCCGGCGCAGTCGAGCGATTCGACGACCCACTGCGCACCTTTATCGAAGACCTGGAAGAGACTCGTCAAGCGGGGCCCGGGGCAGTGGGTATTGCGGCCCCCCAGGTAGGGCGTTTTCAGCGTATCGTCATCATCGATGTGTCCACTCTGCGTAAACCGGTTCCCAACCATGGGTATCTGGTATTGATCAACCCCGAGATCACCCGCTGGGATGGTTTTGAGATGGGTAGGGAAGGCTGTCTCTCCGTTCCCGATTACACGGCCAATGTGATTCGCGCGACCCACATCCAGATCCGGGCCCAGGATCCCCAGGGTCTGCCGCTGAGTTATGAAATGGAGGGGTTCGAGGCGCGGGCGTTGCAGCATGAACTGGATCACCTCGACGGGATGTTGTTCATCGATAGGGTTGTGAGTCGCCGTACCGACCTGTTTCAACGCAAGGTTTATCAGAAGGGCGGCAGACAGAAAAATGGCTGACCGGATAGACGGGCGGCAGTGTCACCGCTATGCGTCTTGTTAACATTAAAGCCTGTTTGAACATATCCTCACCCTCATGGCGGCGGCCGTGACCAACCTGGCCTGGGCAGTCGCGTTGTTGGTCGGTGGTATCCTTGTCTGGCAGATACACCGCCTGCTGCAGGCCTGCCGCAAGGCCAATCGCGTCGACTGGGGCAGAGACTGGATGAACCTGGTGGACGGCCTGAACCGGTTGCTCTGCTATCGTTACCATCGCCTCAATGTGGTGGGGCTGCGGCTGCCGAAATCCGGCCCGGCGATAGTGGTAGCCAATCATATCTCCGGTCTGGACCCGTTGCTGCTCATCGCCTCGTCCCGGCGTCCGCTGCGTTTTCTGGTGGCGCGGGAACAGTATCAGCGGTTCGGACTGACCTGGCTGCTGAGCGCAATAGGCTGTATTCCCGTCGATCGTGAAAGGAAGTCGGAAAGGGCGCTCCGCTCCGCCCTGCGGGCACTTCGCGAGGGTGAGGTGATTGCGATCTTCCCCCACGGCAAGATCCATCTGGACAGCGAACCCCCACGCCAGATCAAGGCCGGTGCCGTGCGTCTGGCCCAGTTGGCCGGAGCCAGCATATTGCCGTTGCGCATCACCGGCGTTGCAGGTACCGGACACGTGGTTCGCGGGGTGTTGATCCGCGGTCATGCCCGGGTGGAGGCCTTTCCAGCCATAGATACGGTTGGACGGGAGCCTCGGGAACTGCTCTCCGAGCTGCAGCAGATACTCGACGGGCACTGTTAGAACAGGACTCCATACAGGGCATTCAAGGCCGCTATCAGGTCGATATCATTTCAGTTCTATTTTTTTCGTGAACTCTGTGGTTAACCATCTTTGATGGTAAGAGCGAATCTGAATAATGGCTGGGCCTCATGGCTGAGCAGATTAATTGCTGAGGCTTTCCACTCCGCCCCAAGCCCTTGAATTCCCTCCCTACTCCCCCAATCTGAGGCATAACCACAGAGATAACGGAGTTTCTTTCCATGAGAATGGACAAATTGACCAGTAAGTTTCAGATGGCCCTGGCCGATGCCCAGAGTCTGGCGGTGGGGCGGGATCATCAATTCATTGAGCCCGCACACCTGATGGCCGCGCTGCTGGATCAGGAGGGGGGCACGGTGCGTCATCTGCTCGCCCAGGCCGATGTCAACGTCAATCAATTGCGCTCCGGACTGGGGGAGGCCCTGGATCGGCTACCCAGCGTGCAGGGTGCATCGGGGGATTTGCACCTGTCCAACGACCTGGGGCGTCTGCTCAATCAGACCGACAAGCTGGCCCAGGAGCGCAAAGATCAGTATATCTCCAGCGAGCTGTTTGTCCTCGCCGCCGTCGGCGACAAGGGGGAACTCGGTGAGTTGATGCGCAGGGCCGGGGCAGCCAAGGGGCCGATCGAGCAGGCGATAGAGCATTTGCGCGGCGGTCAGCAGGTGGATGATCCCAATGCGGAAGATCAGCGTCAGGCCCTGGAGAAGTACACCATCGACCTCACCGAGCGGGCGGAACAGGGCAAGCTCGATCCGGTGATCGGCCGGGACGATGAGATCCGCCGCACCATCCAGGTGTTGCAGCGCCGAACCAAAAACAATCCGGTACTCATTGGCGAACCGGGGGTAGGCAAGACGGCCATCGTCGAGGGACTGGCCCAGCGCATCATCAACGGTGAGGTCCCCGAAGGGTTGAAGACCAAGCGTCTGCTTTCCCTGGATATGGGCGCCCTCATTGCCGGGGCCAAGTTCCGCGGCGAGTTCGAGGAGCGGCTGAAGGCGGTACTCAACGATCTGGCCAAGCAGGAGGGGCAGATCATTCTGTTTATCGATGAGTTGCACACCATGGTGGGGGCGGGCAAGGCGGAAGGGTCGATGGATGCCGGTAACATGCTGAAACCGGCCCTGGCGCGGGGCGAACTGCACTGCGTTGGCGCCACCACCCTGGACGAATACCGGCAGTATCTGGAAAAGGATGCCGCCCTGGAGCGTCGCTTCCAGAAGATTCTGGTGGCTGAGCCCACGGTGGAGGACACTATTGCGATTCTGCGTGGTCTGAAGGAGCGCTACGAGGTTCACCATGGGGTGGATATCACGGATCCCGCGATCGTCGCGGCCGCCACCCTTTCCCACCGCTATATCACTGACCGGCAGCTGCCGGACAAGGCCATCGACCTGATCGACGAGGCGGGCTCCCAGATCCGGATGGAGATTGACTCCATGCCGGAGGGGATGGACCGGCTGGAACGCCGCCTGATCCAGCTAAAGATCGAGCGGGAGGCGTTGAAAAAGGAGTCGGACGAGGCCTCGAAGAAGCGGTTGGCCGATCTGGAGGCGCAGATCCTGAAACTGGAGCGCGAGTTCTCCGACATGGAGGAGATCTGGAAGTCGGAGAAGGCGGCCCTGCAGGGGACCACCAGCGTCAAGGAGGCGTTGGAGCGGGCCCGTTTGGAGATGGAGACGGCCCGTCGGGCCGGTGATCTGCAGCGCATGTCCGAATTGCAGTACGGGCGCATTCCGGAGCTTGAGAAACAGCTCGAGATGGCGGCCCAGGCGGAAACTCAGGAGATGACGCTGCTGCGTAACAAGGTGTCGGAGGAGGAGATCGCGGACGTGGTCTCCAAGTGGACGGGAATACCGGTTTCCAAGATGCTGGAGGGGGAAAAAGAGAAACTGCTGCGGATGGAAGATGAGCTGGCCCAGCGGGTGGTGGGGCAGGATGAAGCGGTACGTGCGGTCTCCAATGCGATCCGGCGCTCGCGGGCGGGACTGGCCGATCCCAATCGGCCTAACGGTTCCTTCCTGTTCCTCGGGCCCACCGGCGTAGGCAAGACCGAGTTGTGTAAGACCCTGGCCCAGTTCCTGTTCGATACCGAGGAGGCGATGATTCGGGTCGACATGTCCGAGTTCATGGAAAAGCACTCGGTAGCGAGGCTGATCGGGGCCCCGCCGGGCTATGTGGGCTACGAGGAGGGTGGTCACCTGACCGAATCGGTGCGTCGCCGCCCCTACAGCGTGATCCTGATGGATGAGGTGGAGAAGGCCCATCCGGATGTATTCAACGTCCTGCTCCAGGTGCTGGATGACGGCCGTCTCACCGATGGTCAGGGTCGCACTGTGGATTTTCGCAATACCGTGATCGTGATGACCTCGAACCTGGGGTCACAGCTGATTCAGGAGATGGTCCACAGCGACTATGAGGACATGAAGGCCGCGGTGATGGAGGTGGTCGGTCAGCACTTTCGGCCCGAGTTCATCAACCGGGTGGATGAGACGGTGGTCTTCCATTCCCTGGGACGGGAGCAGATCCGAAAAATCACCGAGATCCAGATCGGTTACCTGCGCCGGCGCCTGGTTGAACGGGAGATGGACCTGCAGGTCAGTGAAGCGGCCCTGGATCGGCTGGGTGAGGCCGGCTTCGATCCGGTCTACGGAGCACGCCCGCTGAAACGGGCCATCCAGCAGCAGTTGGAGAATCCCCTGGCCCAGGAGATTCTTGCCGGACGTTTCGGCGGCGGCGATGTGATCGAGGTGGATGTCTCGGCTGACGGTCTTAGCTTCCAGAAACGACTCTCCGGTGTCTCCGCGGCGTGACGACGATGGCAGGAAACCGGTTCTGAGGCCCGGTTGAGGGCCAGGGTGGGAAAGGATTTCCCCCGTCTGCCGCTAATCTGAAGTGTATGCCCGGATAATTTTCCGGGCAGGTTTTTCATTCAGGTCAGGGCAGGCGCGGGCGAATGCAGTCGATAGGGCGTTTCAAGGTCAGCAAAAGGCTTGGCGCAGGGAGCCGGGGAAGCGTCTGGCTTGGCGTGGATCCGGAGCTTGAACGCCCGGTGGCGATCAAGCTGCTGGAGCAACCTTGGACCACAGGGGCCGCGCAACAGCGTTTTCTGGCGGCGGCGCGGGCCGTCGGTCAGATCCAGCACCCAGGTATTGTGTCGATATTCGATGCCGGGCAGCAGGCCGGCCGTCCCTATCTGGTGTTCGAATATGTACAGGGCGAGACGCTGTCGGAGTGGCTGAGCAGGCCGAAGATCGATCTGCAACAGGGCCTGGATCTGTTCACTACCATGCTCTCCGCGATCGAGGAAGCACATCAGAGGGGGGTGGTGCACGGAGATCTCAAACCCGCCCATATCAGGGTTACCTCCGAAGGTGTGCCCAAAATTCTCGATTTTGTTTCCGCGCTGGCATTCTCTAACGCCCCCGAGGCGATCCCCGACAGCAGTCTCGGCTACCTGGCGCCGGAGGGAGTTGCGGCCGGAGAAGGTGCAACCCAGGCCGATGTCTACTCTCTGGGAGCCATCCTGTTCGAGGTGCTGACCGGCGGCCGGCCGCTGTTGGCGGAGAGCGATCGCCAGAAGTTGATGCCGGGAGTCGACCAGCGGAACCTGGTTCGGCCTTCCCGCATCAATCCGGAAGTGGGCCAACGGCTCGATGCCATCGTGCTCAAGGCGTTGGAAAGTGAGCCCCAGGCGCGCTTCCGGGATGCAGGCGAACTGCGGACGGCACTGCTTGAATGCCGGGAGTCGAGTGATGGACAGAGCGGAGGGTCGAGGGGAACAGTAGAGTTTCTGCTGCGACGGATGCAGCATCAGAGCGACTTTCCGGTCCTGTCCGAATCCATCCGTACCCTCAACCGCCTTGCCCTGTCTGAACGGGAGGACATTAGCCGGCTGGCCAGCGTCACTATCCGGGACTTTGCCCTTACCAACAAGATTCTTAAGGTGGTGAATTCCGCCTACTACAGTCGATTTGCCGGCAAGATAGGGACGGTGAGTCGGGCTATCGTGATACTCGGGGTAAAGACCATCCGTTCTGTCGCCGCATCGCTGATTTTTTTCGAGCATCTACACAACAAGACCCAGGCGAGCAAACTGAAGAACGAGATTGCGGCGGCCATATTCAGCGCAACGCTGGCCCGGCAGGTGGCGGAAGCGGAGGGTACGGATCTGATCGAAGAGACCTTTCTGGCCGCTATGCTGCACAATCTCGGGCGTATCCTGATCACCTTCTATCTACCCGAAGAGAGTGGGGAGATCGAGCGTCTCACCGGCCAGGAGGGCCTGACTCAGGTGCAGGCGGAGAAGAAGGTGCTCGGTCTCTCGTTCGAAGAGGTGGGGATCGCGGTCGCCAGTCAGTGGAACTTTCCCGAGGATATCAGACGTGGCATGATTCGGGTGGATCCTGCGGCCCCTGGAAATCTGAAAAACAGGGAACGGAAGATGCGCCTGATCGCGGGTTTCGCCAATGATGCGGCACAGGTAGTTGGTAATACGGAACCCGGCGAGGAACAGCCGGTGAAGGCACTGCTTGGGCGCTATCAGTCGAGCCTGGCGATCGACGATCAGCAGTTCGATCAGTTGCTGGAGAGCACCAGTCGCGAGTTCCGGGAGTTCAGCAGCAGCTTTTCCGGAGAGGGGGGTGGCACCGAATTTCTGCAGCGACTTGCTGCAAGAGGGTCCAGTAAGCCCCCAGCGAAGAGTGATGTTTCCGAGGCCGTCATTCTGAACCTGCAGGAAGGGGTGGAAACAGAACTGGCGCCAGCCGACATCAAGCGAGGAGTCCCCTCCCCGGACGCCGAGGCAATCCTGACCAAGGGGTTGCAGGAGGTGACCGCCATGCTGCTGGAGGAGAAGATCGATCTGAACCAGCTGTTCAACGTGGTGTTGGAGACCGTCTACCGGGCGATGGCCTTTCAGCGGGTGTTGCTCTGTCTTCAGGACGCCAGCAAAAGGGAGTTCAGCGCCCGGCTCGGTTTCGGTTCCGATATAGACGAGTTTATGGCGGGCTTCCGCTTCTCCAACCAATTCAGTGCCGATGTCTTCCACGCCGCCCTGAAAAACGGGGTCGATCTCTATATAGCAGATACTCGTGAGCCAAAGATACTCGGGAATATACCGCAGTGGTACACGGCGATATCCAAGGCCGGATCCTTTCTGCTGTTCCCGCTGGTGGTCGATCGCCGGCCGCTTGGGATGATCTATTCGGACCATCCCAGTTCCCGGGGGATGGAGTTGAGCGGCGGTCAGCTTGATCTACTCAAGGCCCTTCGCAATCAGCTCGTACTGGCGGTAAAGTCATCACGAAGCGGGTGATCGTGGATGGCCGCGTCACTGGGACGGCGCAGTTTCCGGGGCGACACTGACTGCACCCTCTTTTTCTAGGCGCTCCGCCTTGCCTTTTTCCACCATCTCTATGTATTGCTTGGGGGTCGCGGTGATGGCCCGGTCGGGTTTTTTTTCCGCCGCGTAATAGGCGTAGATGACGACGCCTACCAGTGCGATGAATACAGGGAAGAAGGGTTTAATTTTCATCTGTTCGAGCGATTTTTCGTGTTGGGTAAATACACCGGGCGGTTCTCTCTATTCACCACTCGGTTGATTCCGAAGGCTGATCACCGGCCACCCCCGCTCCGCCGCATGGGCGGTCAGTTTCCGGTCGGGGTCGACGGCCACCGGGCGGTCCACGCGCTCCAACAGCGGAATGTCGTTGTGGGAGTCGCTGTAGAAACTGCTGCCCCTCAGGTCCTGGTCATGTGCCTGCAGCCAGAGTGTGAGCCGCTCCACCTTGCCTTCCTGAAAGCAAGGTATGCCGGCAACCTCTCCAGTATAGCGTCCGCCTTTGCTTTCCGGTTCGGTGGCGATCAGGTGGCTGATTCCGAGCCGTTCCGCGATAGGCGCGGTAACAAAGGCATTGGTAGCGGTGATGATCAGCGGGGTGTCACCGGCCTGGCGGTGCCGGTCGATCAGCTGCTCTGCCAGGGGCAGTATGATTGGCTCGATCTTTTTGGCTAAGAAGCGCTGCCGCCAGTGCTGGAGATCCGCCCGGGAGTTCTGTTTCAAAGGACGCAAGGAGAAACGAAGGAACTCCATGATATCCAGGGTTCCCTCTTTGTAGGCGTCGTAAAAACGCTCATTCTCCCGTTCGTAGTAATCCCGGTCTACCACTCCCGTCTCGGCGAGAAAGACACCCCATAGATAGTCTGAGTCCCCTGCCAGCAGGGTGTTGTCCAGATCGAAGATAGCCAAGCAATACGATGCTGAGTCAAGGTACACGCTGATAACAAAACGTATTGCTTTTCTTTTGAAGAAGAAGAACATACAAGCGACTTATATCATCATTTCAAGGATATGTCCAATATATCGCTATTCTTTAATATGTGGATGAGTTCCGATTTAGATGTAAAAAAATAAAGTGGTTCTTTTCCAAAAGAGTTGAAGGTAAGGATTCAAGGATCCGAGGGGTCAAGGTTTCACTATGAGATATGCAAGGTAGCCACCGTAGGTTGTCAGGAGTATCGCCCCGTCCATACGCGACACGGTGTAGGATTTGCGTATCATGAAAAGCGGCATGGCGCTTACTGCCATCATGACCAGATAATCGATGAAGAGTCCGCTGGCCATAAAGCCACCCGGGATGGTGATCGGGTTAACCAGGGCAGCGGCGCCGAGAACGGCGAGAATATTGAACACATTGCTGCCCACGAGATTGCCGAGACTGATGTCCATCTCCTTTTTCATGGCAGCAATGACCGAAGTGGCCAACTCCGGAAGGGAGGTCCCAAAAGCGATAATGGTCAAACCGATGAATTTTTCGCTGACGCCGAACACGGACATTATGTTTACGGCCGAATTGATCAGCACCTCGGCGCCGATGACCACCCCGGCAATGCCGGTCAGGATAAGCGCAACCTGCCTGAACCGGTTGTCTGCGGGCCGGATTTCAGTCACGTCGCACGGCATGACGACCGTCTTGTCACAGGATGTACGGGTGGCACCCCGGTAGTTGTAATAAATGTACACAAGAATTCCGGCCACCAGCGAAACCCCTTCCAGACGGCCGATAACGGAGTTTCCAGAGACACCAGAAGATAAAGGGTGATACCCAGCATGATGGGGATATCTCTTTTAAAAACCGATGGATGGCATTTTATGGGTTGAAGGAGTGCCGTCATTCCCAGAACCAGGGCAATATTGCAGATATTGCTGCCGATGACGTTTCCTACGGCAATCATGGATTTGCCTTTGATGGATGATACAAGGCTGACTACCAGTTCCGGGGCAGATGTCCCAAAGGCGACCACGGTCAGACCGATCACGATGGGCTGCATACCCAGGCTGCCGGCAAGTCCCGAAGATCCCCTGACGAGCCACTCGGCGCCGTAATAGAGCATCAGCAGACCCACGATGAAAAGAACGATGTTAATGGTCATGAAACAACCTCGCAATTTCATTGACCTCAAAGGTCGGCCAGATCTGGGAGCCGGCATGGCTATGGGCGGCTATGCCTGCCTTCTGATCCAATACCTCTCCAATACAGGTGACTTTTATATCCGCTCTCAGAAGTGCGTCCGTCATTTTTGCCAACTGCTCGGGGCGGCAGCAGATCAGCAGGGTTCCCGATCCAATCAGCCCGAGCGGGGATATGTCGAGCAATCGGCAGATGTTTTTTGTTTCCGGGAAGACGGGAATGGCATCCATGTCGACCCTGATGCCGTAGCCGCCGGCAGCGCTCAGTTCGAACAGCGCCGTGGCAAGACCGCCTTCGGTGACATCGTGCATGGCGCTGACCCCGCCGGTGTTCACGGCCAGTTTTGCCTCTTCCATGATGCTGATCTGATCGAGCAGTTTTCGGCTGTTTTGAATCTGTTCGTCGGATACGTTCAAGGCTTTCAGACGGCTCTCGAATTCCCGGGCGATGATGGCCGTGCCTTCCACGGCAACGGCTTTGGTCATCAGGACTTTGTCGCCCGGCCGCATGCTGCTTTTGTCGATCAGGTCTTTTCTGGCCACGGTACCCACCAGGGAACCGATTACCACCGGTCGGGTCACCGCATCGGTAATCTCCGTATGCCCGCCGCAGAGAGTGATGTCATACCTGGAGGAAATACGGTTCAACTCGTCCATGGTGAGCCAGATGGACGAACCGGTGGTGCCCGGCGGAAAGAGCAGCGTGGTCATGAACCAGCGCGGTGTCGCACCGGACGTGGCGATGTCATTGGCGTTGACCAGGACGGCATATTGGCCAACCGCATCCGTGGCAAAGGTGATCGGATCTGATTTCAGAACCAGGACCTCGTCGTCGGAAATATCGGTTGCTGCCGTATCTTCACCCACGCCCGGGGCGATGAGCAAAGCTAGGGTCTTTGATATAAAGGTGATCGAGGAAACGGTCCAGCAGCCCGTTGGGCAGTTTTCCCTGGGGCAGTGGCAGTCCAAGATGGATGATCTCTTTAACTTCCCCAAGGTGGGCAATCACGAAATCACTGTCGATTTCCGCAGGATTGGCAGATGAATCGGTCTTGAGCAGAACGGTTACGGCACCAGCCCGCCTGCCGGCTTCCATGTCATAAACATAATCACCAATGACGATAACCTGATCCACGCTGACGCCGAGCTTCTCGGCAGCCATCAGGATACCTGCCGGTGAGGGCTTGGCTCTACGGCATCGTCTCTGGTAATGACCAGGTCAAAATCAGTGAGAGTTGTGTCTCGAAAGTTTTGTATTGAAATCTTTATGGAATTTAGACTGTTCCTGGTAATCAGGCCAAGTAGATACACCCAGCGATTTAAGATAAGCCAGCAATGACTCCGCCCCGGCATTCGGCTTCGACTGCTCGGCCGCCCGGGTTTCAAAACGCTCCAACACAGCGTACGCGCTTTTTCTTTCATCCGGGTCTGGCAGGGTTGAAATGTATTCCAGAACAGGGGCACCAACAGGGCATCCCACGGCATTTTTAATAGCGGAAAAATCAAGGGCACCGGGTTCGGTGAGGGTGCCGTCAAAGTCAAACAGGACGGTTTTGGTTAAGAATGGCTTTTTTATCATCTTATATCATAGTCATCTTATATCAGTAGTCATAAATATTTATGTTCTGTTCAACCGCACGTCAAAGCATGAAAAAGAAGGTATTTAATATGCAATGCCAACCTTCTACCATATGTGAAAAAAATTTATAAAATATAGGATGATCACCAAATTTTCACAAGAGAATTATTGAACCTTCCCGCTGCAAGCACTATTGCGGTTCAGTATTCTTTCTTATTCGGACAGGCTGAGCAGATGCGGAACAATTGGCAATTGGTTTTTTCGGAAAGCATAACGCGGGGAGCAGGGTTCAGCAGGGACAGGCGCATGGGGATGCTGCTGCGGTGTGGACAGGCGTCCGTATTCCAGTGTCTGCATTTCAGAAATATCATTTCAACGGATCTTGAATCTTTTTCCATGGTGTATTTTCACCTTTTATGCTCAATTGCGTTGGCACTTTTGGGAAGCTGTCAACGCCGTTTATTAAACCATAGTTTAAAAAAAATTATATACGAGTTCGCTATCGATAAAATACTGTTTAAAATTAAGTGTTATTGGGCTCAGAATCTAAAATCATGTTGATTTCAACGACCCTTACAGCTAAAAAGGACCCATGGAGACAAAAACCCAGGATACGTACGACAGCTATCTTAAAGCCTTGATGGACATCAGCAGGGCGATCACCTCGGATCTCTATCTGGAGGATATTCTCAAACTGATCGTCATGGTAACGGCCAAGGTGACCGGCGTGGACATTTGTTCACTCTGGCTTGTAGAGGGCGATGATGAAAGGTGCAGAATCAGGTAGCGGTTGCCATTATGAACACGGAATTAATGGTCAAAACCCGCGTCATCCAAGAGGAGCTGGAGACCCGCAAACTGGTTGAACGGGCCAAGGAGGTTCTCGTGCGGCGCCGGAAAATGACCGGGGCGCAGGCATACCGTTGGATGCAGAAACGGAGTATGGATTCGCGCAAGTCTATTTTGCACGTAGCCGAGGCTGTCCTGCTGTCCGATGAAATATGACCCCCCCAGGCCGGAGTTTGTCAGTTCTGGTTGGATGGCTTTGGAAAAAGCTTGACAATAAAATTTTATTATAAATAATATAGCCTTTAATATATTGGTAAAAATGAGCTTCCGCACAACGGCGTGCTGAAGGAATGAGAGTGACAACGGCGTCATTTCCGGGCAGATTCTGCCCGGAAGGGCGCCGTTTTTTATTCCAGCGCTTGTCACATGACTGTTTTCTGAAAAGGAGGATCGTATGAACTCTGCCTGCGGCTGGCTGCCAAGGGGGCTTTTGTTCCGGACATCGCCTTTGCGGGCGGTTTCAGTTCCGAGGATCACATTTTCAAGGCCCTGGCGCTGGGAGCACCCTACTGCAAAGCGGTCTGCATGGGCCGGGCTTTGATGATTCCCGGCATGGTGGGAAAAAATATCGGCCTCTGGCTCAAGGGTAAAAACGGCGGTTTGCCGCCGACCGTGTCGAAATACGGAAGCACCAAGGAGGAGATATTTGTCAATTACCGTAAGCTGAAAGAAACGTATGGGAAGGAACTCGATAGGATGCCGCTCGGGGCCATTGGCATATACAGTGTTGCCGAGAAACTCCGTGTGGGGCTCCAGCAGCTTATGGCCGGATCCCGAAAATGGCGGACCCACCTGATAACCCGTGACGACCTGGCCTGCCTGACGGAGGAAGCCGCCAATGTGACCAAGATTCCTTACATCATGGACTCATACCGGGATGAGGCCTTGGCCATTATTGACGCCTAAAACTGCAAGGTCGGGTTGCGAGTTGCGGGGTAAGGGATACGGGGTTGTCGTCAGCTGACGGATTTTCGCGGAGAGCCGTTAACCCGCAACACGTAATTCGCAACCCGTAACAGGAGGTTCATCCAGCACCCAGGGGCAGAGATAAAAAGGTCAGAAGTTAAGAGCATGAGAAGGTGAAAAAGGCCGGTAGGCAGTAGTCGTCTGTGATAATAAGCTCATTTCATATCTTGTAACTCCCTTCATAAGCCACCGGCTCAGCCGGTGAAAAATGAAAAGGTTCTACCGATCCAGTGAGGGTTACATGTGACAACAGTGTTCACTTAACCTACGCCGGTGTCTGATGAAGGGAGTTAAACCAAGAATTGTTTAAGTTTTAGGTCAATATGTAAATATCTGCCAACCTGTTCAATTGTCATTATTTTAAGCCTCCCCTAAATATACAGATACTGTTGACAGGATATGGTAATCAATACCTCTAAAAGATACTATCCGACAGCTATTTATGTCAAAATAGGAAGTAATATCAGTATATTGACTCAATCATACAGTATCAAATTGGAGCTATTCTCCGAATTTGATGTAATCTATGACGTTACCGACTCCAGTAACATTGATATTGCCATTTCTAAGCTTTCAAAAAGCATGGGGGATATTTAGGCTGGTATTATTATGGAACTCGCCAAGCCGTGACAAGTCATGGGAATTCACTCGTTTTAGCGGTTCGCTTATTATTCGATTTCAGTCAGGCCCGCCTTGCGCAAGCCCTTGATGATATCTCCGCCAAGCTCCGCATTTTTCAAATAGCGGCCGATTAGTGACCTTCCCTTAACGGCGAAATCCGGCTCAAGTTCGAGCAAGGTACGAATGCCTTTTCTGGCATCTGCCTCTTTGCCCATCCTGCCCAGCGCAGCAGCACGCATCACAGGATCCCAGAACAATCCGGGAATATTGAATTTCAAGGCCTCGGCATAGGCATCTTCATATTTGCCAAGGCGATAATAGTTCATAAAAGGCACCAGGTGGAACCAGGTGGGATAATAGGGATTGAGTTTCATTCCCTTTTCCAGCAGGGCAAGCCCCTGGTCCCATTCGCCAAAAAGTGCCGTGTGCCAGCCGGCCACCCCAACCACATATGGAGAGTTGGGATTGAGCGCGAGGGTTTCTTCAACCTGTTTCAGGAAGGACTCTTTGTTGCCTTGATGAAAATATACGAGGGTGAGGGCATCGCGTGCAAATTGATTCTGCGGTTCCAGGGCCACACCTTGCTGAGCAAATTCCAAGGCTTTTTCCAGCGGGGCTTCGAATTCACGAAAGCCCAACGCATAGTTGTCTGCGTGCAGATGGCCGATCATGGCATAGGCCATTCCATAATCCGGATCGACCTCGATAGCTTGTTCAAGTGCTGCCAGGGCCTTATTGAATGACCTCCGGGGTCAGCACGGTTTCGTAGTGGTAGAAACGGAGAACGGCATCATAGGCCTTCAGATCTACTGGCGCCTTTTTACGGGATTCATTGGAAAGTCTACGTGTTATCAAACCATATTGGTCGGCAATAATACCGCTGACACTGTAGGCAATTTCTTCCTGAACAGTGATCAGATTATCAGCCTTTGTTTTCACACTTATAGCTTTTTCCCCAGATCTGCTTCACCGTTGATATGTCGAGCAATCGAATGGCTATCTTGATGGTTTTGAAATCCTTACGGATACTCCCTGTTAAAAGATACCGCACATCCAGATCATGACCAATTTTTTTCGGATCGATGGTCTGTCCCTTAAACCGCATGGTTGACTGAGAGGCAATCACGCGAATGTCCTGGTACCTCGCAATCTCCGCTGTCAATTCTTCGGTCAAACCATCGGCAAAGTAATCCTGCTCATTATCCTCGTCCAGGTTGATCAGCGGCATGACGGCAATGGTTGGTTCCGCGGACAATGTATTTTCCGTCGGATTCCGTTGATACGCGTTTTAGATTTAGGTCGCTGTTCCGTGGCTGAATGGAAAGTGGGTATATACGTGCCTTTGGGAATTACAATGCGTACAGGGTCATTGCTCCCGGCTGTTAAATAATAATGTTCCAGGGATCGGCGCAGCCTGCCGGCCTCCACGCGGACGATGGGGTCCACCTGAGGATCAAAGGTTTCGGTGCGCCCATACACTGCCACGGCAATGGTATATCCCTTGATCTGTGAGGTTCTGCCTTCCAAGGTCTCTTCAACAACAAAGCTCAGAAATCGCCGCTGTTTGTCTGAAGCCTTAAATTCGGCATTTTGAGAATTCTTACCAAGCTGGGCCCTGGATGGCCTGAGTGGTAAGGTTTTTATCTGCTGTCATACGCTCTCTACCATGCAATTCGTTCGACGTAAACGAACAATATAAATTGAAACACTCAGTTGTTACATGTACGTAACAGTAACGTACCTGTGCAAGTCGGTTGAATTCCTATAAACAATATACATTCTCAATAATTATGACATTAATCTAGCAAATTATCAAAATATCTGCGTATGTTCAACTATAGAAAACGCTTACCTGTGCAACCGGGGTATATGGTAATCTATGAATGAAAAAGCATGCTATATCCGGGATCGATTTCCAGACCAATGCCCCATCATTGATTTTCTCATGGCGGTAGATCACGAATTCCTGGCCTTATGCGAAGAATACGATGCTTGTGTCAAAGCGTTGCGTTACTGGGCCACATCCTCAGCGCCTGAAGCTGAAACTCGGGTCAAAGAGTATCGAACCATTATCCGGGAACTTCAGGAAGAGATTGCTGAAACCTGACAACTCTCGATACTGAGAGCCCATTAGCGGCTCAAATCTGCGCAATGCAGACTTCATACGAAGATTCCTCGCTGCTTTGCCGCGAGGAATCTTCAATACGGTATAAAACGATTAATAATTAGGCGTTTATTGAATGGAGGGTATATGCGAAAAATCATTTTAACGGTCGCCATCCTTATAGCAATGAGTGGCATCCAGGCGATTGCCCAGGAGGAGAAAAGTGAAGGCGGACAGGATCGTGAGACTATGGCCCTGGACAGTACAGCGACGCAGTGGTCTTTTCAGTTAGCCTACCAGAAGATGCCGGACTACCACGACGACACCCTGGACAACGGTCAGCAGCGGCCGGAGGGAGCCGATAATTATTGGCAGCTCCGAATTGTCGCACCGTTGCCGTTTAATAGTTTCACCGTTTTGCCGAGGGTTACTTTCCGCCACTATGAAACCCCCCAGGGTGATTCCGGCTTTGGGAACACCGAAATTTCCGGCCTGATTATTCCCAAAAGCTGGGACTGGACCTCCGGACGGACCGGCATCGGTCCATTGGTTACCCTGCCGGGAGATCCGGATGTGGCACGTGACGAGTGGGGCTACGGTTTTGCCGCCGCAGCCGTCAATTCCACCGGCAAGTGGTATTATGGGCTTTTATTGACGCAGACCTGGCGAGCAGTCGATCCGGAAATTGTGCCACCAACGGATAGCGACACAAACCCGCTCGGCATTGCGCCATTTCTACAACTACCGCGATGGGAAAAGGCTGGTATGTGGGCAACGGCGACATGGTCGCCCGTTACGACTGGGACAAAAACGAGTTATTACCTTCCCATTGGCATTCGGGTCGGCAACGTCATCGTCGGAAAAAAGTCGAGCTGGAATATCTACGGTCGAGTATCAGACCAGCCTCCTCTACGAAGACTGGTCTGGTTCAGCAGTGGAGAACTCGGTCCGAATCAACGTGACCTATACCCTCCCTGTTGGTTTTTAAAACGCTAAAACGGGTAATGTTCTCCATAACTCCAAACCTTAATTACATGTAGATAAAGGAGATATAAAATGAGACATACAATGAAACACACATCGTTAAATTTGGGAGCTGTCTTGCTGCTGGCCGTGTGCCTGGCCGTTCCAGCCGCATTTGCTGCCGACAAACCCAACATCCTCGTCATCTGGGGCGACGACATTGGCCAATCCAACATCAGCGCCTACACGAGAGGCCTTGTCGGGTACCAAACCCCCAACATCGACCGGATCGCCAACGAGGGCATGCTGTTTACCGACTACTATGGGGAGCAGTCCTGCACCGCCGGCCGTTCCTCCTTCATCACGGGGCAGAGCGTTTACAGGACCGGACTTTCCAAGGTCGGCCTGCCGGGAGCCGATCTCGGAATGCAAAAGGAAGACGTGACGATCGCCGCCCTGCTAAAGGCACAAGGATACGCGACCGGTCAATTCGGCAAGAACCATTTAGGGGACAAGGATGAGTTTCTGCCCACCAACCACGGCTTTGACGAGTTCTTCGGCAACTTGTATCACCTCAATGCCGAAGAGGAACCGGAAAACGAGGATTACCCCAAGGATCCAAAATTTCTCAAAGAATTCGGGCCGCGGGGTGTCATTCACTCTTGGGCCTTGCCAGGGGGTAAACAAAAAATCGAAGATACCGGCCCATTGACCAAGAAGCGCCAGGAAACCGTGGACGACGAAACCTCGAGCCGGGCACTTTCGTTCATCGTAGAACAGGAAAAGGCGGGTAAACCCTGGTTCGTGTGGTGGAGCGGCACCCGGATGCATTTTCGCACCCATGTGAAAGAGGAACTGCGCGGCATTTCCGGGCAGGACGAGTATGCTGACGGCATGGTCGAACATGACATGCATATTGGTATGTTCCTGAAGCTGCTCGATGATCTTAAAATCGCCGACAATACCATCGTGTTCTACTCGACCGACAACGGTCCGCACTACAATACCTGGCCGGATGCTGGGGCGACGCCGTTCCGCGGTGAGAAAAATACCAACTGGGAGGGCGGCTGGCGCGTACCGGCCATGGTTCGCTGGCCCGGCGAGATCAAAGCAGGCAGCGTCACCAACGAAATCGTGCACCACATGGACTGGCTGCCAACGTTCCTGGCCGCTGCCGGGGCCCCCAACGTGAAGGAAAATCTGAAAAAAGAGGGTGTTCAGGCGATCGACCGCACCTACAAGGTACACCTGGACGGCTACAACATCCTTCCGCTGTTGACCGGCAAGACAAAGGAGAGTCCCCGCAATGAAATCTTCTATTTCTCCGACGATGGTGATCTTACCGCCTTGCGTTACAAGGACTGGAAGCTGATCTTCATGGAACAACAGGCGACGGGAACCATGCGTGTCTGGCAAGAACCCTTCGTGCCGCTGCGCTTGCCGCTGATCGAAAACTTGCGCAGAGATCCCTACGAGCGTGCGACGATAACCTCGAACACGTATTACGACTGGATGCTCGACCGGGTGTTCCTGATGGTTCCCGCGCAGAAATATGTCGGGGAGTTCCTGCAAACCTTCAAGGAATTTCCGCCAAGCCAGAAACCCGCGAGTTTCAGCCTTAAACAGGTGATGGAGAAGATGACGGCGCCTGTCGGAGATTAACGGGAGCAAGTAAGCAAAAACCGTTTGTTGAAAAGGAGAACACCATGCGAAAATACACCTGTTTTATGGTTGTTATGGTATGCACAACACTGCTGCTGAGTGGCTGTGCTTCAATGTCCAAAAAATTCACCGCCCAACAGAAAGCCAATATGGGCATATTTGCCGACCATACCATTTCCATGCTCGACGATGCTGATTTTGGTTTTGACCGGGACGAGTCCATCTATACGCGTGAGTTTCTTAGTTCAAATGTGGAAGGCGATCTGGAATTACAGAACGGACTCAAAGAAGCGGGTTGGTTTTTTGGTGAAATCGTCGATTATTCCATCGGATTGGTGACCGTTGTTGAAAACAATTCAGGAGAGGCCGCGCGGGTGAAAGCCTACCAGGATTTTATGTCAGACTTTAATAGGGAGATGCTTGACAAGTTGGAATTGCAGCCCGACTATTACGCATCCACTATTGAGGAAATCGGTCAGCAAGAAGAGTTTCTGGGGGCTTTACGCAAGGGGCAGATAATTGTCAATGCAGCTGCTCGATACATGCACCGCGTGTTAGACCAGATAGAAGTGGACATTGATATTGTGGTTAAAAACGTAGAGATCTTAATCGATGAAGAGTACAAAGAGGTTATCCTTTACCAGGAGGCACTGGAAGAAGAGAAGTACGCAATTTTACGGTCATTTGGTTTTCTCTATATAGCGTACAAGGGGGAACCAGGGGCTTACGACCGCCTTGTTGCGGAACAAACCGTACTCAGGGAAGAATTGTTACCAGAAGGTGAGCCCTCCATTGACGAATTGGAGAGCATTGGCGCGCATCTAGGCAAACGTCTGCAGGCCCTTCATTTGATCGAGCAGGAAATCGAGAATGATTGGAACTTATACCGGGAAACCCACAGAGAGCTCGACACACTGCATGCTAAAGCCATCGCACAAAACCGCCGGGCCACGACTTATCACGCTGGTGTGGCTGCGGGCCCACCAAAAAATGGCTTCAGGTGTTGCCAGCCCGGCTGAGTGGTTTGACATTAGTACATTGCCCGGCCAGTTGGTAAAAATGGGTACTAAAGCGATATTTTAAGGACACATAAATGAAGAAACTTACCCAGTTTGTTAAAACATCCCTGCTTGGCGGATTATTGGTTTTGCTGCCATTGATGCTGTTTTACCTATTGGTTGACGAATTGCTGGGCCTGGTGGTCGCATTGGCCACCCCCATCGCCGACCTGTTTCCCAAGGGAATGTTTGACAACCTTCAAACACCGGTGTTGATTGCTGTTTTGCTGATAGTGATGGCATCATTCTTTTTCGGGCTGGCCATGCGAATGGTCTATTTAAGACGCCTGGGTCTCTGGATTGAACGAACGCTGCTTGAAAGAATTCCGATCTATACAGCGGTAAAGCGTCTTTCTCAGGGATTGCTGGGGGCAGAAGCGGATAAGGTTTTCCGGCCGGCTGTTATGACGAATAGGTTGAATGAACGCGAAATCGTCTATGTAGTGGAAGACCATCAAGATGGTGAAGTAACCGTACTGGTGCCCCGGGCGCCGGCGTCTTTTGCCGGACCCATAAAAATTGTGCCACAGTCTTGTCTTGAAATGCTGGATGCAAATATAGGGGAAGCCTCCAGGGCGTTGAGCCATTGGGGTGTGGGTGTCGGTCAATTGTTAGGTAAAAAACAGTGAACAACTCATCATCTAATTACAGCAAAGGAGAAGTGATGTGGGCAACACGGCAAATGCGATAGATCAGCCGGCTGCAACATGGCGTCTGAAATTGGGTGTTGGCATGTTCATCGTCAGCATTCTTCTGCCGATCATCGGTGTACCCCTGACAGCAAAGCTTGGCCTCTCTGCAGCAATGACCACAACCCTATCCGGTGGGTTACTGGTGGCGGCTGAGATCATGGGTCTCGCTGCAGTTGCGGTAATGGGGAAGCAAGGGTACACCTATATCAAAAAGCGGTTTTTCGGTTTTCTGAAGCAGTACGGCCCCTTGGATGAAGTCGGCGCCCGCCGCTACACAATAGGACTGGTCATGTTCTGCACAGCCATCCTGTTCGGTTGGTTATCGATATATACGCGCGAGTGGATTCCCGGTTTTACGACAAACCCGCTTCCTTACGCTATTGGGGGGGATGTTCTTTTGCTGACAAGCCTGTTTGTGCTTGGTGGCAATTTTTGGGATAAAATTAGAGTCGTTTTCATCCATAGCGCCAAAGTGCGGTTCAATGGGAGATAATACGATGAAATCTTCTCCTTCCGCCTATAAATTTGATTTATTGTGTATTCTATGCCTGACAATTTCTTTTTGGGGCTGCATGTTTTCGGATTTAAAAAAAGAGGTCGCCGAGGCAGATAAGCTCTATACGCTGGCCGGTAAAATTACACGTCCTTCATCATTCCCTGCCGGGCCGGTGATTGTCATCCTGTATTCTCCAAAAGAGGGTGAGAATGAGATTGTTGGGTATACCATCACCGCTGACACAGGGCATTTTTCTTTTTTGATGCCGCAAGGCACCTATTCTTTGGCGGCTTTTGAAGATTTGAACCTGAATTTGTCCCATGACAATGGGGAACTGGCCGGCTATTTCGGGGCACCCGATGCGATTATGCTACTATCGCAGGCAGGTGTATCAAGCGATGTTTATGAGCCTCTGAACCTTGATTTCCGGATCAGTCAAGCAGACCGATTCCTTTCTGCGTACCCCGCGACCATTGACGTTCAAGAGATCAGCAGATCGGTTTTCGCCAAATTCGGTGATATCACTACCCTGGATGACAGAATATTTTCGGATGAAAACGCTTCGACAGGCTACTGGCAGCCGCTGACCTTCTTGAGAGATTTTGGCGTCGGCGTATACTTTCTGGAACCCTTTGATCCCGATAAAATTCCTGTGCTGTTTGTACATGGTGCTGTTGGATCCCCAAAAATCTGGAAGGAAACAATCGAGAAGATGGATCGGGATAAATTTCAACCCTGGTTCTATTACTACCCCTCGGGTTTTCGCCTGGATGATGTCGCTGCCGCTTTAAATGAAATCATCAAAATGATACACCAGACCTATGAATTCAACACCCTTTATGTTACAGCGCATAGCATGGGAGGGCTGGTGTCCAGGGCCTTTATAATGAAAAATGTTAACGAAGACAAACAGGACTACATCAAACTGTTTGTTTCCATTTCAACCCCCTGGAATGGTCACCGGCTTACGGAAAAAGGCATCAAAGGCGCACCTGCCGCCATTCCCAGCTGGCATGACATGGTGCCTGACAGCAAATTCATCCAATCAATTTATCAAAAGGATTTTATTTCTGATATCAAATATTATCTCCTATTCAGTTTCCGTGGGAAATGCAGTATGTTTATAGCCAACAATGACGGATCGGTCGAACTGTCCAGCGAGCTGGATTACCGGGCCCAGGCCGGTGCTGAAAAGATCATTGGTTTTGATGAAGACCACACCAGCATTTTGGCCAGTTCGAAATTCCAGGAGGTCTATCATGGAATACTGAATGAAGGACAGGTTAGATGGTAGTAATAACCAAAGTTTCTCGTGGGGAAATCCAGGGAAGCCCTACAATTAAACAGGACAAACATCATAGATACGAAAGTGGGTTGTTATGCGAAACCTAATAAGGAATATAATAATAGTGGCAATTATCTCAATCGGGAGCCTTATCTTCACTATTCCGGTTTCGGCAGAGGACATCGAGGAGACCGTCAAATACCAAGCACCAACGATGGATCAGACACTTGACTTCATCCAGAGAATGACGTCGGGGCAGGTCGATTTCGAACAGGCGGAATGTATACTGATTACCGCTGCTGTGATAAACACTGTAACCTATGAATATAGAATACCGCTAAAGGAGATCAATCCAAGCCCAGGATATGTAAAGCAGCGTCTGACCTATGTTGACGTCACAGTGGAAAATTATAAAAAGAAGATCCAGCGAATAGGAAGAGATGGGAAAGAGGAATGGAAAAGCAAAGTGAGTCTACGAACAGATAACGAGGAATCAGCTAAAATGCTGGCAAATGCCTTGCGGTATTTAATCAGCACTTGTGGTGGAAAGACTTGTGTCGGTTGCGATCCTTTTCCGTGGCAACGAAGATGATGGGTTATTTTGCTAATGGATAGAAATAATCAATTCTTTGAAATTGAAAATCAGGGGTCACTTATGAGTAGACTATTAACAGTTGCTGCCACACAAATGGCATGTGAGTGGGATATCTCTGCTAATGTCGATCGAGCAGAATCACTAATTAGTGAGGCAGCGGACCAGGGAGCAAAAATCATCTTGATCCAAGAATTATTTGAAACCCCCTATTTTTGTATCGAGCAAAACCACAAGCATCTTGAGTTGGCAACAACCATCGAGGGCAATTCCACCATTAAGCGTTTTTGCGCTCTGGCCAGGGATCTGGAGGTGGTTCTGCCGGTGAGCTGGTTCGAAAAGGCCGGCAAAGCCTTTTTTAATTCCGTGGCCATGATCGATGCCGATGGCAGGATAATGGGGATATACCGGAAAATGCATATCCCGAATGATGTCGGGTATCAGGAAAAGCACTATTTTTCGCCGGGTGACACCGGGTTTAAAGTCTGGCCAACACGTTACGGCAATATCGGCGTCGGGGTATGCTGGGATCAGTGGTTTCCTGAGGCTGCCCGCTGCATGTCACTAAAAGGCGCTGAGATACTGCTCTATCCAACAGCCATCGGCTCCGATATCGACGATGATCATGACTCGGTACCGCACTGGCAGACGGTGATGCAAGGGCACGCCGCCGCCAACCTTATGCCCGTAGTGGCATCCAACCGCATTGGAAAGGAAAAAGCTACCGGGAACGATGACAGCCTGGTATTCTACGGGTCGTCCTTTATTACCGACCACATGGGCCAGAAGGTCAAAGAGGCCAACCGCACAGATCAATGTGTATTGGTCCATTCGTTTGATTTAGACGCTATAGAATTTTTCCGGGAACGCTGGTGCCTGTACCGTGACCGTCGTCCGGAGTATTACAGCCCCATCATGACCTTAGAGGGAGAGGTAACCATGCCAGACTTTTCAACAAGCAACACCCCGTGAACTGGGCTATCGCATGCCGCCGAATGGGAGAAGCAGGCTGCGTGTGGTTGCAGTGGCCCGAAAAATACCCTGACACGAATCAGGAACACAGGTTGATTTATCAGATGACTATGGAAAAAACCTGGCTTTTGATAGCTGGGAACTCCATCGAGCATGTGAAGGTAAATATATTGGCTCACAGTGTAAAGCATCGCGACCATATAGTGTCCTTGCTGGCCTATTTCGGGTATGACATGAGCCAAATCGCGATTCATGTCACCCGTATGGCTGATGTCTGGCACCGTGATTCAGGACCCATTTTTGTGGTCAACGACCTCGGAAAAAGGGGAGTTACGGATTGGAACTTCAATGGTTGGGGCACCTATCCGGCCTAGGAAGAGCTGAAGGCCGCATACCGCAGACAGTGGCGGGCATTCTTGACACCCCGGTGTTCAAGGCACCGATTGTGTCTGAAGGCGGCGCGATTGAGGTTAACAGCACGGGCAGCCGATGGCCAAAAAAGCCCCATTATTAACGACAATCGCAATCAGGGAAAAACCGTAAAAGATTGAACAAGCGCTGCAGGATTATTTGGGAGTCACCCAATATCTATCTGGCTTTCGGGCGCACCGCCTGATGTCTGCGAGCATCAGCTGGGGGATGGAACCGATTATCACGTAGATATCGCCGCGCGGTTCTGGGACAAAAACAAGTGCTCTACACCTGGACCGATGATCGAGACGATCCCCGCTATCCTTATCTTAAGAAACATCTGGAGGAGCTGAAGACAGCTCTTGATGAAGAGGGTGAACCCCTCACCCTCGCCCCGTTATACCTGCCTGAAGGTGGGGTGTACAGCATCGGTGAACGCAACGATCCCGCCCTGAGCACGGCAGCAGCTTACCGATGCTTCTGCTTCTAAACTACCTTGTTACCAACGACATAGTACTGGTACCGGCATTGGGGAATACCAATGATGTAAAGGCACAGAAATTGCTAACCGATTGCTTCCCAGGGCACAAGATGTGCCCATCCCAACGGTAAGTCTTACGGCGGAAGGGGTGCCATCCACTGTGTAACCCAACAACAACCTATGGTAGCAAAAAGACAGGAAACATCTTAAGGGCTTATTCTTTCTTTCCCAACCAAGTGCCTTAGATAGATCTCCAGCAAACAATACATTGTTTTCACATATTTGAAAAAGAACTGAATCTGCAATAGGGTGAATTATGCTTTCAAACAAAAAACAGTTATTGCCGACCTTTATTTTTAAAAACGAGCCATATACATCTCGTCACCGTCTTTCCTCGGGCGCAGGCGGTTGCTGTCAAAAACGCCAAAATTATTATGTTGGAGATGACGAGTGTGCGGGCAGCTATTTCAGCTGCGTTTACCGAAGTCATTGACCTTCAAGGCAAGATGATATTGCATTTCATGATGTCCATGTGCATCTATTTGAAGGCGGTATGCAAATCTCAGAGTGAGAACTGCGGGATTGTCTGGAAACATCGGCCGTTGTTAATATGATTAAGCGATACGTCGAAGAACAGGACAGCGAAGCCGGGGATGGATTGATGCTGGGTTTGCAAAAGACATGTGCCCGATGAAACTTGGGAGATATTGGATAATATCGCCGCACCGTCCTATGTGTTTGACCTCGACGGGCATTCATGCCGGGTCAATTCCAAAGCACTTGAATTGGTGGGAATTAATAAGGGGACGCGCGGAATTCCGCCCGGGCAATTCGAACGATTGCCTGGTACAAATGAGCCCTCAGGATACTTACACGATTTTGCCGTTCAATGGGTCAGGAGGCAATTCCGCCAGCCGTCCTTGAGGAACAGATTGCCGGACTGAGAAACGGCATCAGACAAGCGCATTGTTTTGGCATTACCTCGATTATCGAGCCTGGCGCTGATGATGCTTTTAATGGCGCGTCATGAAATTAAGTAGTCGAAATTCGTTGGCAATGAGAGTGGCTTGAACTTCACCGATCAACTGGCAGCCGGGTGCTTTTGGAGGCAATTTGTATGAATTCGTGGCTGCGCAAGCCAAATTGCACAAGTTACGGGAATAGATGTGGAGTGGTCAAGATGTAGTTGACGGTGTCCTCGAAAATGGATCTGCTGTGTTGCTCGAGTTATACCGAGAACAGTCGTTTTAAAGACAGCCAACCATTTTATTCCCAGGAGGATTAAACGAATACGTCACCTGGATGGAGTGCCGGAACACTGTGCAGGTTCATCCGCTAGCCATCTGGCGACGGCGGTGTACGCATGGGTCTGAATGCTTTTGAGACAGCCCAAAGGACGAATGGCAAAAAAGACAATGGTCATCAAATTGTCATGCCCGGACTGATCGATCCTGCGGATGTGCCTCGTTTTGCCGAACTGGTGTATTACTAATTTCACAACCCTTGTGGGGTTCCCGGTGGCGGTTAACGATTCTGGATTGAGAGCGATGAGGGAGGGAGCGTCTAAAACGATTCTATGTCATCGGTAGTGTCCATCGCAGCGGTGGTAAGGTTGCTTTCGGCAGCGATTGGTTTGTGTCCAGTTGCTGGATCGCCTGGACGCCATCGAGGTTGGAATTCGCAGGCAACCACGTCTGCCGGAGGGCGCGCCAGCGCTCGATCCACAAGAGGCTGTTGATTGGCAACCATGATCGAAGGGTACACAATCAACGGCGCTTACTCGAATGCGCCAGAACAGGAGGTTGGCAGCGTCAAATGGCAAGCGGGCTGATTGACTGTTTTGAACCGCAACCTATTTGAACTGCCGGCCACTAAATTAACCAGACCAAGGTTCTTCTGACCGTTTTCGATGGTCAGATTATTTAGCCAGGATTTTAATTAAGCTGTACCTTGATACATTTCCTGTTTGGAGAGGTGCTCAGTTTTGATTGGCGGAAGAAAGCTTCAAATTATGCTGAAGTATACCTGTAATTTTGGAGGTTAACTGATTGACAAGCCTTCCCAATTGAAGATTATGTAACAGAGTTCAAAATAAACATGATATCATATAGTTAACATAATCCATGCGAAGTCTAAATGCCGCTGTAACAGCTAATATACGGTGACTTGATTCGTTAATCCAAAGGTCCGTATGTCAACAGCCTGTCCATATTTCCTTTACCGAAAACGATTTCCCATTGAAAACTATAAAGGAAATCTCCTATCTTCTGTGAGTTCAGATATGAATCGAACCCAAAATCTATTTAAGCATAGCAACCGATAAACTCACCACACTGATCGTTGAAAAAATCCATGGCTTCATCGACGGTGTCAAAATTTATCCAGTCGTGCTGGATCATCTTTTCGCCCTGCTTACGGATGCTTTCAATCTCTGTGTTCCGAAATATTCAAAATGGTCATGATAATCTGTGTAAAGTTCATTCTTTCTCATTGAATTATCTCCTTTTAAAAATAGTAATTCTTTTTTTTAGTTGCTAAGTTAAGTGCAGATTACCACACGGGATTGACAGATCCGGTCACACAATATCAGTTATATTTATTGTTAAAATGACTGTTACAAATCCTTGACAGGCTTTCGGTTTACACGTAATTTCAATTGATAGTATTCGCTTGGAGCGAAATCATAGCCCGAATAGGGACCATGATAATTTAATAGGATGCAGCCATGAAACAATTTGCAAGACTCGATCGCCTTCCGCCCTATGTATTCGCAACGGTCAATCAGTTCAAAATGGATGCCCGGCGCTCCGGAAAAGATATTATTGATCTGGGGATGGGGAATCCAGATATTGGAACACCCCAGCATATCGTGGACAAACTCGTGGAGGCTTCCCAAAAGCCTCACAATCACAGATATTCAGCATCGATGGGCATTACCAAACTGAGAGCAGCCATCGCCGACTGGTATAGAAGAAGGTTCGATGTTGATATCGATCCGGATACCGAGGCTATCGTGACCATCGGTGTCAAGGAGGGTATGGCCCACCTGATTCTTGTAACCATTCGCCCCGGGGATGTCGTGTTTACTCCAAACCCCACCTATCCCATCCATCCTTACTCCGCCATTATCTCGGGAGGAGATGTGCGCGGAATACCCGTAGGGCCGGACAGCGATTTTTTTGAAAACTTAATGTCCGCCACAAAACAGACATGGCCTAGACCCAAAATCCTGGTCCTGAGCTACCCGCACAATCCGACTACAGAGGTGGTGGATCTCGCTTTTTTCGAAAAGATTGTCGATTACGCCAAAGAACACGACATGATCATCATACACGATTTTGCATATGCCGATCTGGTGTTTGACGATTACAAGGCGCCCAGTTTTCTGCAGGCAAAAGGTGCCAAAGATGTGGGTGTTGAGTTCTTCTCTCTTTCTAAAAGCTACAGTATGCCCGGGTGGCGCGTCGGTTTCTGTGTCGGGAATAAGGAGATCATCGCGGCTCTGCGCCGCATCAAGAGTTATCTGGATTACGGCATTTTTCAGCCGATCCAGATCGCGTCTATCATCGCACTCAACGGACCCCAGGATTGCGTCAGGGAAATCCGTGATACCTACCGGGAGCGGCGGGATGCTCTGATCAGCGGTTTAAGCCGTGTTGGATGGGAAATTAAACCGCCTAAGGGAACTATGTTCGTGTGGGCGAAGATACCTGAGCAATACCTGCATATGGGATCGGTTGAATTCTCGAAATTCTTGATCAGGGAAGCACAGGTGGCTGTTTCGCCTGGCATCGGTTTTGGAGAATACGGAGACGATTATGTCCGTTTTGCCCTGATCGAAAACAACATGCGCATTAATCAGGCCATTCGGGGTATTCGGAAAATTATATAGATTGAAACCAAAATTGCACGTTCTGCCTATTCACTGAAAAAATCATGAAGTCCAGCACCATACCAAATGCTAAAGCATTTTATGAGCGAGGAATGGACTTGTACCTCGACGAGAATAACTACGTGGCAGGGTTAAAATTCTTAAATAGAGCTGCAAAAGCCGGTTATAAACCCGCTTATGGGGAGATCGGAATAATCCTGTACCGGGAAAAAAATGAAATAGAAAAGGCTGAAAAATGGTTTAAGAAAGCGGAGAAAGTAAATTCATTAGGCCCAGTGGCAACCTATGAGTATGGTATGCTATTTTATTTAGAGAAAGGAGATTGGGAGACCGGCTTAAAATATTTGCTACGATCAGCTAACAATGGGTGTGAATTGGCCTATGGGGATATCGGTTCAATCCTTTACCTTGAAAAGGACGAAATTGATGAAGCCGTTGGGTGGTTCAAAAAAGCTGAAAAGGCAAATTGCCTTTTAGCTCCCGCGGCATATTATTATGGGCTCATTTTAAATCTTGAAAAAAATGAAAGTCATCAAAGCTTGAAATATTTACGAAAAGCGGCAATAGAAGGGTTTGATTTGGCATACGGAGAATTAGGATCGGTTTTATATCAGGAAAAAATCGACATAGATGAGGCTGTTAGATGGTTTGAAAAGGCGGAAGATGCCGGATGCCTTCTCGCACCACATGCATATGAATATGGGATGCTTTTGATTGAGGAGAAGGGCGATTCAGAGAGAGGGAGCAGATACATAGAAATGGCTGAAAAGGATGGGTACTAAAACACATAGCATATTGAAGGAGGGGACATGACAAAAGCAGAATTGATTGAAAAAATGGCAACGGATGCGGAGTATTACAAAGGCAGCGGCAGGCAAGGCTTACGATTCATTTCTGGAGGGAATAAAAGGTGGGCTAAAGAAACGTGGTAGCAAGGTAACGCTGGTGGGCTTTGGTACCTTTAAAAAGGTTTATCGGAAAACCCGCAAAGGCCGGAATCCTCAAACAGGTGAACAGATCAAAATCAAAGGCAGAAATGCCGTAACATTCAAGGCCAGCAAGAATTTGGTTTAGAATTACATGAAAAAAATATCTAGGGCAGGGCGATTCCATTTACGGAATTCGCCCTGCCTTTTGTATTTTAGCCATACAGGTTTTCAATCCATCTCATTGCCTCGGTGTCGCTGACTTTTCCCAGATATCTCTGTGTGGTCGATAAATTTGAATGGCGGAGCACTACCTTTGAAATTATCTCGATCGGCGTGCCAGAGCGGCTCGCATATGTGGCTGCATGACGCCTGAGATCATGTGGCCGCAGATGAATACCGACAAGTTTACCAGCCTTGACCACAATTGACCATGCCGCTGTATAGCTTATCGGAAAGATTTTTGTTCTGAGATTCTATACCGGCGGTCTGGATGTATTCCTTGAGGCGGTCGGATATTTTTTGTGGAATGAAGGCAACTTCGGTTTCTCTTCCGCCTTTAGTGTCTGACAGAATAAGCTTACAGCCCTCACAATTCTTTGGACGAAGATTCAACACCTCTCCAATTCTCAATGCCTCCACGTGCCATCAGCTCCAACATCAATCGATTTCTTGGGTGATCTGTCCGAAAGATGATTTCATCAATGATATCTTTCTCGATCATCGGCCAATGTTTGGCACCCTTGCTTCTAAATGTTTTCTTGAGAGTAGGCGAATCACACGGGTTATTCAATGCTGGCAGAAATGTGGATTGGATATGATTGAAAAAGGATTTGAGGTTGGAATAGCGGAGTCGTTTTGTCGTTTGCTTTGGAATTCGTGGTCAGTTCGGTCAGGAATCCGAGGATATCGTCCGGAGTTATGGATTCTATGTCTCTGTCACCAAATTCGATCTGAAAATAGCCAAGGGCATAGCTGTAATTACGATAGCGTATTTTTTTTTGGAATTGGTCCTGTGATAATCAAGGAAATGTTGAACAGCTTGCTTTGTTTTCATGGTACACCTCCGTCGTTTGGGTTATAATGTTTTGGCCCATACCATAGGCCATTAACAATGCTATCATTGTGAAAAGGGACCGATCAAGCTCAATGTATTAAGAGCCTTTTATAGGGGGGGCGATGGGAATTAGTGTAAGGGTATTTATTATAGAAGAAGATGATACTGTCCATAAATTGTCACATGCTGCATTTGAACGGTTGATAAGACAGGATCCAAAAGAATGTCTGCCCAAATATTCTGGCCAAAAAGTTCGCTATGCGTTAATCGCTGTTGAGATGAAAAATAGAAAGCCTGTAGATATTTTGCATACTGAGGAATCTTTCTTTAATTTTGATTCAAACGGCCGATTAGATTTTTCCGATAGAGATGAAATAATAGAGATGGTTTATGATAGTTTGCCTCCGATAGGGAAGAAACAACCTAAGGAAAAAGTTGTGGATGCACGGCATCATTTTGCGAGAAAGAAATATAAAAGAAGGTTCACCTGGAAACCAACCCCGCAGATAGCGGAAACAATTGTTGGAATGATATTTGGTAAATAAATATGAATAAAGAATCCCTCATTGAAATTTTGCAAAAAGTTCTCAGAACTGATGCCGACCTGGAGTTTCTTACGAAATTAGAGGTATCCGAGCTTGAGATGCTCATTGCCTGTATCCGAGACGGTGTTGAAAATCGGACAAACGACTCTTAACAGGGTAGGGCGATTTCATGAAATTTAAGCCGTTGTATCGGAAAATCCCAAATTACATTCATATACAATATGTTGTGTTGGCAATGATATTAGTCAATTAGAAGGCTCAATCATAGAACCTCGAATTTCATTAAATCCCCAATTTTGAAGTAATCTTCTATTTTGCATATGACCAGAGTGTTATGATGTACATTTGTAATCTTTTAGTGATAAATTTAGAAAAAAGGGGTGCAACGGGTGAATACTGAAGTTTCACAATTGATCTGTATGGCGGCCCGGGTATTGGGAGGGGGATGATGGAACTGCGCCGCAAGCTGCTGCGGGCTTGTCTGTATATGGATTACGGCCTTCGCCGGCTCACGGGCAGTGGGTCCTTCGGGCCGCGGCGGGCCGTGCCGGTAACCGAAAACCCGCCGGGGATCATCGCCGGTACCCTACAGCAGGCCCTCTGGCGCCATCACGTTAAGCAGTTCAATGAGGCCGCCTGCTCGGTGGCCTCGGTGGTCATGGTGGTTAACGCTCTGCGGGCCGTGGGTGGTAGCAGCTCGCGGCCTGTGCAGCAGACCGAAATCCTGGACCGGGTGACTGCCGGCAACTGGAAGGCGCGCATGGGCCCCGAGGGGCACAACGGGCGCCGCGGCCTGCCACTGGCGTTGCTGGGCGAGGTGGTGCGCTGCGCTCTTGCGGCCTACGACATCCGGACCGCCGGGGTGGAGACGGTTGCAGCCCCACGCCGGCCAGGGCCGGCCCAAAGCGTACGCCGGCGTCTGCGACGGCGCTTGCACGGCTTTCAGACCGCCGGAAGCGGGCTGATCATCGCCCACTTCGACCAGGGGGTCTTCCTGCCCACCCTCAACATTCCCCACATCTCACCGGTGGGCGCCTTCGATCCGCACGGCGGACAGGTCACCGTGCTGGACGTGGACGCCGAAGTGGCCCATCCCTACCGCATCGACTTCGATACCTTCTACCGCGGCCTGGCCAGCAACTACCATCACATTCTGCGCCCTTTCGGCTACACCGGGGGCGGGTATGTTTATATCCGTCTGGAACGTTCGATGGGTTAATGGTCTTACGCTGTTTACTGGCTGGTTAAGAAGGTGGCGATAGGGTAGGGCGAAGAAGCCCCTATTCTTGTTTTTTCAATGATCAACGGCGAAAGTCCCCGGAAAGGCTCGTCCAGCAGGAGCATTCGTGGCCGAGTCTCCACGGCCCGTACTATGGCCAATTGCGCCTGTTCACCACCGCTCAGGGTAGATGCAGTTGGTTCTTTTTACATGCCAGCATAGGATATTTTTCAAAGAGCATTTCCATCTACAGCAAATCTGCACGCAGAAACGCAGCGTTGAAAAATCGCGCATACTAAGATATAGTCACAGTGCATTCTAAATGGTTGATTGTGTAGAAGAAATCTGCATATTCAAATATCGCTAATATTCAGCCTTGGGGTGGACCCTAATATAAACTCGACAAATGGGGAAATCCTATCATCTTGGGAGCTGGCCAGATATGGTACGAGTATCCTTAAAAACCATCCTGTCCTACCTACTGCTGTCAGTCATCGTTATAGGCATTGCTGTGCACATCTGAGGGCTGAGCAAAGACCCGGCCTGGCTCCTGGAGAAACGGTTTCTAAAGTTCACTTTTAACGGAGAGATGCGAGGATCTGGCTGAGAAACCAATCCGGACATTCTTCTCGGATATCCTGAGGGATTCGATCCTGGTTTAATGAGAAATGATGACGGTGAACTGTATGGGGTTATCCAGGAGTACTGG
>CAWGCA010000032.1:0-102356 GCA_963820955.1 uncultured Gammaproteobacteria bacterium
GGGGTGCTTTCGGCCGGGATCGTTCTGCTGGGCCTGTTCCCGGCACCTGCCCTGAATCTGATGTCAGCCTCGATCAACCAGTTCAGCCAGCTGTTTGGGGTCGGGATCTGAGGGAGGGGGGATGGCGGAATCCACACAGAAAACCAGCGACATCCGCGAACAACTGCGACAGGCGGTCGCCCATTTTGAGCATCTGCTGCCGGGTCAGGCGCCAATCCGGGATTTCGTCCATCACAATACCCTGCATGGTTATGAACATCTGCATTTCACCGAGGCCCTGGAAGCGCACGAGCGGCTCACCGGTGCCCGCGGCTATCTGACCGAGGAGCAGTTCCGCGCATTCTATCAGCAGGGACGGATCCGGGAAGATGAGCTGATCCAGGTCTTGGACCAGGATTCGGACCTGCACGCCGACCCATCGTGTGGGGGAGGAGGACGCCTTTCAACCGGCTGGATGTCTATCTTACCGCTCTGCTGCATCCACTCAAACCAGTCACCGCCTGCCAGTTTAACTGGCAGATGGAAGAGCTGGAGGCGTTGCAGCGGTTCCAGCCGGACGTGTCAGAGAAGCGTCGTAACCGATTGCTGGAGGCGCCAGCGAGCCGGTATCAAGGGGGAAGAGGCGGCCATCAGCGATCTCTGGAGCGCCTGTCTGCAGGGGTTGGGGCTGACCCACTATCTGCTCCACCCGGAAGAACTGGTGGACCTGTCGCCGGAACAGGCGGAACGGATGCTGGCCCAATTGGCTGCTTCAGGTGAGGACGCCGTCGCCCAGCCGGTGATGGATGATCTGATCCGGAAGGAAGCGGGGCAGCAGTTAGATCAGCTGTTGGCTCGGGTGGGTGATGACCTCAGCCTGCTAGGATTGCTGCGGTCAATTACCGGTCACGATTTGTTGGATGATTTACGGCCCGGTCTCCAGCGTCAGATCGCCAGCTATCTGGATCAGGGAGTGGCCGCCTGGCATGACGCTAACCGGGAGCAAGGCTTTTATGCGGTCTGGCGTCGCACCGCCGATCAGGATCTGACCCGGATATTCGGGGAGTTCCCGGGCTGGAATTCTCATCTGGAATCCCTGCCAGACGATCCGATGGAGACCCTCATTACGGAATTGCGCCGACTCGGGCTGCCTCAGTACCGATGGGTCGACTATCTGAAGCGGTTGGCGCTGGAGCTTCCGGGCTGGTCAGGCATGTTTCTGTGGCGTGATTTGCATCCAGGGTATGAGGGGCTTTGCCCCAACCGGGTAGAGATGATCGACTATCTGGCGGTGCGTCTGGTGCTGGAACACCTGTTTGCCCAGCGTTTGTGTGCCGAGCTCTGGCAGCTGGAGGCCAGCATCGACCTGATCCGCTGGTATTTTCGCCATCACAGCGCCGAGTTTCTGGTCCGTTATACCCTCTACAGTGCCCGCCTGCCGGAATACCTGGCCACTCTGGCTCAGCGTTTGACGGATCACACCCTCCAGGGTGGCCCGGGCGAAGAGGCCTGGTGGCAGCTGGCGCAAATGGTTCGAACCTGGAGTCAGAGTCCCGCCGGCGACCGAACCGAAGGGCACTCGGTTTATGGCAGCGCCTGGCGCCTGTTTCGCCTCTCCCAGCACATGGGATTGTGTGGTGATGACTTGCGCCGGCTGGATAAGGACGGGCTGGAGGCCGTTCTCGATTGCCTGGAACGGTTAACCTCTGGCAAGCGAGGGTTCCTTTGGCTCCAGGCCTATGAACTGCATTACCGGAATCAGCTGTTCAACGCCCTGGCCGATAATCAGGGTCGCGAACCCGGCCGGATCCAGGACCCCACGGCCCAGCTGGTATTCTGTATGGACGATCGGGAGGAGGGATTGCGCCGCCACCTGGAAGAGATCGATCCGAGTGTGGAAACCTTCGGCGCAGCGGCCCATTTCAGCGTCCCCAACTACTGGCGGGGCATCGATGACACCAAGCTGACCCCCCTTTGCCCGGTAGTGGTCACCCCGAGCCATGAATTCAAGGAGACCCCCCGAGCCGGCCAGGAGGAGATCAAGGCCCGGCACAGCGTGCGGCGGCGATGGCGTTTTACACTGGGTAATCTGCTGCACCAGGAGATTCGTCGGAACCTGTTCAGTTCCGCCCTGTTGACTGCTCTGGCCGCCCCTGGCGCCCTCTTGATTCTGGTGGCCAAGGTGATCGCCCCCCTCCGCCTGGGCCGACTGGGGGAGCGCCTGCGACAGGGTGTTGATCTGAAGGTGGATACAGAGGTCACGGTCACGGCGACGGATGAGGACCGGGCAGCCACGCCTGAGCGCCCACGTCTGGGTTTTACCGAACTCGAGCAGGTAGACCGGGTGGAGACCCTGCTGCGCAATATTGGCTTGATCGATGGTTTCGCGCCCCTGGTTGTGATTATGGCCCACGGTTCCAGCAGTCAGAATAATCCCCATCTGGCGGCTTACGACTGCGGAGCCTGCAGCGGTCGTCACAGTGGTCCGAACGCCCGCATATTCGCTACGATGGCCAATCGACCCGAAGTACGGGATCGGGTGAGGGATCGAGGCATATCGATTCCCGAGGAGACCTGGTTCCTCGGGGCCGAACACAACACCTGCAGCGAAGCGATCGAGTGGTATGATCTGGATGTGATGCCGGAGCAGTTCCGGAAAGGGCTGTCCGCCCTGCGCAGGTCGCTGGATCTCGCGACCCGACACCATGCCCATGAACGTTGCCGCCGACTGGCCTCGGCACCGAGAAATCCGACCTCGGAACGGGCGTTGGCACATATTCAGGGGAGGGCACTGGATTTCAGCCAGGCGCGCCCGGAACTGGGTCACGCCACCAATGCCGCGGCCTTTGTCGGGCGACGTTCCATGAGCCGGGGGACCTTTCTTGACCGGCGGGTATTTCTTATCTCCTACGATCCCACGACGGATCCGACCGCCGAGGTACTGGAGCGCCTGCTGCTGGCCAACGCCCCGGTGGGGGCGGGCATCAACCTGGAGTACTATTTTTCTACCGTTGACAACGATGAGTATGGCTCCGGCTCCAAGGTGACCCACAACCTCACCGGCCTGTTTGGCGTAATGGACGGGGCCAGCTCGGATCTGCGCACCGGTCTTCCGCGGCAGATGATCGAGATCCACGAGGCGATGCGGCTGCAGGTGGTGGTGGAGGCCAGTGTCGAGACCCTGACTGAGATCTACGGCCGCCAGCCGGCACTGCAGGAGCTGATCGGCAACGGCTGGCTGCTGCTCTCGGCCATGGATCCGGACACGGGGGCCATTTCGGTGTTCGACCCGAAGCAAGGATTTCTGCCCTGGGGCGATCACCGGGAATCGCTCCCGCGGGTGGATCGTTCCGTTTATTGGTATCGAGGTCATAGCGGTCCGTTGGCGCCCGCGCTGGTTACCGTGAGGATGGGAGAGACAAATGCTTGAGCGGTTGGTCTGGCTGATTCCGCTGTTTCCCCTGCTGGCCGCCACCGGGATCGGTGTTTCCGTCCTGGCCGGCTGGAACGCGGGTGAGTCGGGAGAAAGGCCCACCGCCCGGCTGGCAGTCTGGTCTTCTCTGCTTTCCCTGCTGCTGTTGCTTGCGCTGGATCTTCAGGCCGTGCTGGTTGGTGTGCCGGGACAGCTGACTTTTGGGCGCTGGCTTTCCAGCGGTGATTATCAGGTACTGGTCAGTTTCACCCTCGATGGGCTTGGGCTCGCTATGGCAACCCTGGTGGCGTTGCTCTGCCTGCTGAGTCTGCGTTTCTCGGTTAACTACATGCACCGAGAGGCAGGTTTTCAGCGCTTTTTTATGATTTTGAGCCTGTTTCAAGGGGCCATGCTGCTGATCGTCATGGCCGGCAACTCGGTGTTCACCTTTATCGGCTGGGAGCTGGCCGGCGTCAGTTCCTATTTATTGATCGCCTATGCCTTTGATCGACCCGTGGCAGCCACCAATGCGACGCGCGCCTTCGTCACCAATCGGATCGGGGACGCCGGTTTTGTGCTTGCCATTGCCCTCTCTTTTTTTTGGCTGGGTAGTGTCGAGTGGTCGGACCTGGCCAGCGGCAGCGGTGAATTGGGGACCCTGGCCAGTGGTTTGATCGGCCTGGGTTTTCTGCTGGCCGCCCTGGTCAAGTCGGCTCAAGTCCCCTTTTCCCCCTGGATCAGTCGGGCGTTGGAGGGACCCACACCGTCGAGCGCCGTATTCTACGGGGCGGTTATGGTGCATGCGGGGGTCTATCTGGTGATCCGGCTGGAGCCGCTGTGGCTGCAGGCCCCGGTGGTGATGGTGGTCATGACGGTGATTGGATTGCTGACGGCAATATACGGCTATCTCAGCGGCCTGGTGCAGACCGACGTCAAGAGTTCACTGATGTTTTCCACCACTGCACAGGTGGGGCTGATGTTTCTGTTCTGCGGTCTGGGTTGGTTTCAGCTGGCGGCCTGGCATCTGGCCCTGCACGCCAGCTGGCGTGCCTATCAGTTTCTCCACGCCCCGGCGCTGGCTCAGATGGTGAATCGCCCGGCTCGCCCGGTGCCCGTCTGGTTGGCAAGACGGTCGGGACTGCATGCTGCCGCCGTGCAGCGGTTCTGGCTGGATCAGCTAGCCGACTGGCTGCTGGTGCGTCCGACCCGTTCGCTCGCCCAGGAGTTGCAGGATTTTGATCAGCGGGTTGTGAACCGTATGGTGGGTCTCCCCGATCAGGCCGGTGTGGTCTCGTCCCTGGCCCAGTGGGAAGCACAGAAGCAGGCTCGCGGTGCCATGCGGGAGGACATCGGGCAGGGCCGTGGCCTGGCTGGTCGCCTGCTGCAGCGAATCGCCGCGCTGCTTCACTGGTTTGAAGAGCATCTGGTGCTCAAGGGGGGTGGCGAAGGGCTGGAGCGTGCCATCAAACTGCTGGGTGGCTACCTGACACATGTCGAGTATCTGCTCGGTCAGCCGCGTTATCTGCTGCTGATGATTATGGCAACCTTTGTGGTGATTATCTGATGATGGGTGAAGTGCACTGGAGCACCCATGCAGGCTATCCTGTGCTGGCAAGCCTGCAGTTGCTGCCGTTGGCTGCCATGGTGTTGATGCTGACCCTGGGCAAACACCATAAGGTGCTGTTGTTTGGGGTGGTGGTTGCGCTGCTGGAACTGCTCCTGGCGGTAGATCTTTACCGCTCCTTCGATCCCGACAATGGCTTGATGCAGTTCTCCGAGAGGTTAACCCTGATAGGGGCCTTTTCCTACCACGCCGCCGCCGATGGCATGACCGTGTTGTTCGTACTGTTGAATGCCCTGCTGACGCTGATGGTGGTGCTCTATGGCCATGCGCGGCGGCTCAAGTCCCAGCCAATTCTGTTCGCCGTGATCTTCGCTGTGGAGGCGGCGCTGATGAGCCTGCTGGTGACTTTGGATCTCCTCTGGTTCGTGCTGATGTCGGCGCTTCAGTTGCTGCCGGTGGGTTACATGGTCTGGCGCTGGGCGACCTCCCCGGAGAGAGACCTGGTGCTGACCCGCTTCCTTCAGTTCATGGGAATAGGTGTGCTGCTGTTGCTCGCAGGGGTGATGATGCTGGGTTTGAACTACGCGGATGCCACCGGTGGAGGCTGGAGTTTCGATCTGTCCGAACTGGCCGCGGTGAAGGTCTCACCCCAGATCCGTTCAGTGGTCTTTTTCCTGCTGTTCTACGGGCTGGCCATTCGCACTCCCCTGTTTCCCTTCCATGGCTGGTTGCCAATGATCGCCGAGCATGGCAGCGTGGCGGTGGCGCCGGTCTTTCTGCTCGGTCTTAAAATCGGGGTCTACGGTCTGCTGCGTTTCGTCTTTCCGCTCCTGCCCGAGGCGGTGCTGCAGTGGCATCAGTTCGTGGTGGCCTTCGCGGTTGCGGGGATTTTTTATGCTGCGGTGATGGCGCTATTGCAGGTCAACCTGCGCCGCCTTCTTGCCTTCGCCGTGGTCAGTCATACCAGTGTACTGGTGATCGGCCTCTTCAGTCTCGGGTCAGCGGCCTTTCAGGGCAGCATGATGTTGTCGGTCAATTTTGGGCTGGCCATCACCGGGCTGGTGTTCATGATTGGTATGGTTTATCGACGCACCGGAACCATGCTGCTCTCCCGGCTGAGCGGACTCTTCGATCGCCTGCCACTGCTGGGTATCAGCTTTCTGGTGGCTGGGCTGGCCATCGTCGGTATGCCGGGCACCCCCGGGTTCGATGCCGTACACCTGGTGCTCGAGGACTCCATGGCTCGCTTCGGGGCGCTGGTAACCATTGCCGCTGCCCTGGGTAATGTGGTGGCAGCCGGGTTTCTGCTGTGGGCCTTTCAGCGCGCCTTTCTCTCTCGGCTGGATGAGCGCCAACCTGTGTCTCAGGTGGAACGGGCCTCCCCCCTGGAGAAACTGATCGCGGTGACGGTGATTCTGGTACTGTTGGGTGCCGGCTTCTATTCGGAACCCTGGCTTGCGCTGGTCGAAACCTCGGCCCAGCATTTAAGCGCGCCCTTCAACCCATCGTTGGTGCATTGAGGAGAGTCGGTCCATGGCGGCAGAGACCTATTCGATGGCTTCCGGATTTCCCCTGCTCAGCGCCCTGATCCTGTTACCGTCGCTGGCGGCGGCGCTGATCTGGCTGTTCCAGGATCCGCGCAAGGTGCGCGGATTTGCGCTCGGGACCAACCTGCTGGGACTGTTCCTTGCCCTGGCGGTGTTGAACCGCTTTGAATCGTCGGCCCCGGGCTTCCAGCTGGTGGAGAGGATCGATTGGATTCCCACGCTGAATATCCACTACCTGCTGGGGGTGGACGGGATCTCTGTCCTCTTTCTGCCGCTGACCCTTTTGTTGTTTCTGGGGGTTATTCTGGCCTCCTGGACCAGTATCCGCACCATGCCACGGCTCTATTTCAGTCAGCTTCTGTTACTGCAGAGTGTCACCCTGGGTATCTTCTCTGCCCTGGATACCATACTCTTTTTCCTGTTCTGGGAGCTGACCCTGATCCCACTCTATTTTCTGGTCAGCCTCTGGGGGACCGGTCCGGAGCGGCGTTACGCCGCGGTGAATTACACATTGTTCATGCTGTTAGGCGGACTGCCCCTGCTGTTCGGGTTTTTGCTGCTCGCCTTCAACCACGCGGCGGTCAATGCCGCGGGGATCCCCAATGGTCTCGTTTTCGATTATCTGGAACTGCTTCAGACCTCGGTATCACCGCACATTCAGACCCTGGTCTTTTTTCTGCTACTGGCCGGGTTCGCGGTCAAGATACCCCTGTTCCCCCTGCACACCTGGCTGCCGGTGGTGGCCAAGGAGGGGCCGGTTGCGGTGGTAGCCCTGCTTACCGGCCTGAAGCTGGGGGCCTATGGTCTGATCCGTTTTGTGGTGCCCCTGGCGCCCGCCGCCGCCCAGGATTATCACTGGCTGCTGGCGGGGCTGGGTGTGATCGGTATTCTCTATGGCGCGGTACTCGCCATCAGTCAGACCAATCTGCGACGGATGCTTGCCTTTTCCAGCATCAGCCACGTCGGACTGGTGGTTCTGGGGGTCGCCTCTTTTACCATCCAGGGCGTGCAGGGAGCCCTGTTTCAGCTGCTCAACTTCACCATCGTAGCCGGTGGTATCTTCCTGCTGGTTGGTTTTCTGCACCACCGCATCGGTTCATCCGACCTGATCAATCTCGGTGGTGTGGCCCGGACCATGCCGTTGCTCACCTCGTTTTTTTTACTGTTCGGTCTGGCCGGTATGGGCGTCCCCGCCACATCGGGTTTTCCCGCCGAATTTCTGATCCTGGTAAGCGCGATTACAACCCACACGGGGGCCGGCTTGGCGGCCCTGTTTGGGGTGGTGCTCGGGGCCGCCTATTTCCTGACTATCTACCGCCGCGCCTTCCTCGGTCCGGTCGGTAACAGTGCGATTGCCGAGGCGGTGGACCTGAGACCGCGCGAGTTGTTTCTGGTTTCTGTACTGGGACTCCTGATCCTGATTGCCGGTATTTATCCGGATGGCGTACTGGATCTGACCCGGGCCGCAGGGGAGCAGTGGATGTTGAGACTCCAAGGGCCAGGTTGACCTTACCTTCTGGCCCGCCGGGGCGGTAATTTCTATGCAACAAAACAGGGCATCGGGATCTTTTAGTCAACGCACTATTCGGCGCCGGTTGTCTTTATCAGCGGCGATGTCTCTATTCGGTTAACAGGGGAGAGATTCATGGTTTGGATATTCGATATTCTCAAGAGCATACCGGGGCGTTTCACGCCCTTCTTAAGCTGGATCGGCGAACTGCGCACGGGCGACACGGTGAAGGCTGACGTCATCGCCGGTATCACCGTTGCCCTGGTACTGGTTCCCCAATCCATGGCCTATGCTCAGCTGGCGGGGTTGCCGGCCTACTATGGCCTTTACGCCTCCTTTCTGCCGCCGATCATCAGCGCACTGTTCGGCTCGTCCCGGCAGCTTGCGACCGGGCCGGTGGCGGTGGTTTCGCTGCTGACCGCGGCCTCCCTGGAGCCGTTGGCCACTGCCGGTTCAGAGGGTTTTCTTGCCTATGCGGTCGTTCTGGCGCTGCTGGTCGGCCTGTTCCAGATCGCACTGGGACTGCTCAAGCTGGGTGTGGTGGTCGATCTGCTATCTCACCCGGTGGTAGTCGGCTTCACCAATGCCGGCGCCCTGATCATCGCCACCTCCCAGCTCGGCAAGCTGTTCGGGGTCACCGTCGAGAAGGCGGCCCACCATTACGAGACGGTCTACAATACGGTGCTGGTGGCCATGGAGCATACCCACTGGCCCACCTTCTGGATGGGGGTTATCGCCATCACCATTATGCTGGGGATGAAGCGGTTTCTACCCAAGGCACCCAATGTGCTGGTGGCCGTTGCGGTCACCACGGTGTTGGCCTGGATGACCGATTTCGAGACCGTCGGAGGTAAGGTGGTGGGTACCATCCCGGAGGGTCTGCCCGGCTTTTCCATACCCACCTTCGATCTGAGTATCATGGGGCAACTGGCGACCAGCGCCGTGGTGATCGCCCTAATCGGCTTCATGGAGGCCATCGCCATCGCCAAGGCCATGGCGGCGCGTACCCGCCAGCGGCTCGACACCAACCAGGAACTGGTGGGACAAGGGCTTGGTAACCTGGTTGCCGGCTTCTTTTCCGGCTATCCGGTTTCCGGTTCCTTCTCCCGTTCCGCGGTCAATATCAACGCCGGGGCAAAGACCGGCCTTTCCTCCATCGTCACCGGTGTGGTGGTCGGGATTACCCTGTTGTTCCTGACGCCGCTGCTCTATCATCTCCCAGCCGCGACCCTGGGGGCGGTGATCATCCTGGCGGTGATCAATCTGGTAAAGGCCCAGCCCATCGTTCATGCCTGGCGGGCGCAGCCCCAGGATGCCGTTGTTTCGGTGATTACCTTTGTTCTGACCCTCTACCTGGCACCCCATCTCGAGTGGGGTATAGTCACCGGTGTGATTCTCTCGATTCTGCTGTTCTTCATCCGCACCATGCGGCCCCGGGTGGCGGAACTTTCGCGCTACAAGGACGGTACCCTGCGGGACATCACGGTGCACCCGCTGCCGACCAGTGATAAGATCGCCGTGGTGCGGTTCGATGGCTCCCTCTATTTCGGTAACGCCGGCTATTTTGAGGATAAGATTCTGGAAGTGGTGGCGTCCAAACCGGATCTGAAGTTCATCATCATTGACGGCGAGGCGATCAATCAGCTTGACTCCACCGGTGAAGAGGTGTTGCATCATCTGGCGGAACGCCTGGAAGGCAATAACATACATATCCTGGTTGCCAGGATGAAGAAGCAGTTCATGGACACCATCCGTTCCACCCGTCTGATCGAGAAGATGGGTGAGGAGCATTTCTTCTCACGTATTCAGCATGCCCTGGATTTCGCCTGGGATTCCCTGGGCGATGAGTATGATCGGACCAATTGTCCCCTGCGTGTGCGGTAAGGCGGGAGCGGTCAGGAAAAAAGGGGCGTGTTGACGCCCCTTTTTTGTGAGGGCCTGTTAACACTATGCAGGGGTCCACAGATGTCTGCTATCTTTCCTTGATATAAAAAATACTGACCAGCGTGAACCAGAGTGGAGAAAAAACATGGCTGAGCCGCTTTTTCGCGAGCCAGTAAAAAAAACTGCGATCAAACACCTTGATCGTCCCTGGAAGATCTTGATTGTAGATGATGAACAAGATATCCATCTGGTGACCGAACTGGCACTGAAGCGTTTCGAGTTCGGTGGGCGGGGACTGGAATTTTTGCACGCCTATTCGGCGTCGGAGGCCAGGGCGCTGCTCTATTCCACCCCCGATATCGCCATCATTCTGCTGGATGTGGTGATGGAGACGGAGCATGCCGGGCTGGAGCTGATCCGTTATATACGGGAAGAGATCAACAACCTGGCGGTTCGTATCGTGCTGCGTACCGGACAGCCTGGGCAGGCTCCGGAGCAGCAGGTGATCCGGCAGTACGACATCAACGACTACAAGGACAAGGCGGAGCTGACTTCTTCAAGGCTGTCTACGCTGACTTACGCCAGCCTGCGTGCCTATCGGGACATAGTCACTCTGCAGAAGAGTAAAAAAGGATTGGAAAAACTGATCCGGGCGTCGCGGGGAATCTCTTCGCGGCAGGCGCTTCATAGTTTTGCCAATGTCACCCTGAAACAGCTGATTGCATTGCTGAATCTGGATGACACGGCGGTTTTTTCCTGCCAGACCGGCGCCTTCCAGGTCCATCGGTCTACCCTGGAGGTATTCTCCTCATCCAATGACCTGGGGGTGGTGGGGCAGGTTGAGTTTGACCAGCTGCCGGCGGGGAAGCAGGAGATCATCCAACAGGCCATCGGCAACAAGCGGAGCGTCTTCATCGAAAATCGATTGGTGATGTACTGTTCCAGCAACAACGTCACCCTCTTGTTTTACGCGGAAATCGAACAGCAACTGTCGGAACTGGATATCAACCTGCTCAATCTATTCACCGAAAATCTCACCGTCGTTTTGGAGAACATCCGTCTCAACGAACTGATCGAGGAGAGTCAACGGGAGATGATCTACCGACTCGGCGAGGTGGTGGAGTCCCGTTCCTGTGAGACCGGTTTTCACGTCAAGCGGGTGGCCCATTACTCGGAATTGCTGGCCCGTCTGGTCGGCCTCTCGGCCGAAGAGGCGACGTTGATCAAGTACGCCGCGCCGCTGCACGATATTGGAAAGCTTGGGATTCCCGATGCCATTTTGAACAAGCCGGAACGGCTTGATCCGGAAGAGTGGGAGATTATGAAGACCCACGCCGAGCGGGGTTACGATATCCTGAAACAATCGGGTTTAGCGCTGATGGATGTGGGTGCCGTTATCGCCCGGGCCCATCACGAAAAGTGGGATGGCAGCGGTTACCCCGGTGGCCAGGCAGGGGACGCGATCCATATCTATGGCAGGATCACTGCCCTGGCGGATGTATTTGATGCCCTGGGGAGTGACCGCTGTTACAAAAAGGCCTGGCCATTGGATCAGATACTGATCCATATCCGGGAACAGAGTGGACGCCACTTCGATCCTGGACTGGTGCACCTGCTGATGGAGAATCTGCCGGAATTTCTCGAGATTCGGAGGAGCATTTACTGAGCCCGAAGGGCTCAGACGTCGATTTGATGGGATCTGAGTCCGTCCTCGATCTGCTCCAGCAGGCCCGCCAGTTGGTCCATATCCCGGTCCCTGCAGGCCTGACGGAAGCGATGCAGGTCACTCATAAGGTTCGGGTCTTTGAGCATTTCGGTTACCGCCTGCATCAGCTTCATGGAAACATCGTCCAGGTCGAGTCCTTTCATGAGCGAGGGGGCAGCAACGAATTTCCGTGCCTGCTGTGCAAACTGGGTGCTTAAGTTTTGAATATCGACAGTGATCATGGTGTTGTTCCGACCGTTGGGAATGGGGAGTCAACTTTTCTACGCCCCCCATATTGTCGCATTGGGCGAGATTAGGGATCGGGCAGGCCTTTTCCAGGGTTCAGGATGTTGTTCGGGTCAAACTGGCGTTTGATGTCGTTCATCAGTCGCAGGGTTACCGGGTCGATTTCCCGCGCCACGAAATTCCGTTTTTCCAGCCCCACGCCGTGCTCGCCGGAAAGGGTGCCCCCCAGTTTCAGTACCAGGTTGAACATGGCGTCGAGACAGCTGCCGGCCCGCTTCGTCTCTTCCGGGTCGTCCGGATCGGTCAGCAGGTTGACATGGATGTTGCCGTTTCCGGCGTGGCCAAAATTGACAATGGTGATATTGCTGTCCCGTGACAACTTTTCCAACCCCTCGATCAGGTCCGGAATCCGGGAGACCGGGACGACGATGTCTTCGTTGATTTTCTTTGGCGCCACGTTGCGCAGTGCCGGCGAGAGTGCCTTGCGGGTGCGCCACAATTGTTCGACTTCCGCCTTGTCGCTGGCGGCGTGAACCTCGATCACCCCTTCCACCTCGGCGGCTGCAGTGACTGTCGCCACGGATTCAGCCAGGCAGTGCCGGGGCCCGTCAACCTCGATCATCAACAGGGCGCCGACCTCGCTGGACAGTTCCAGATCGGAAAAGTCCCGCACCATGTCGATGGCCGCGCCGTCCATGAACTCCAGGGCGCAGGGTATCACCGGCTGGGCCATAATGGCGGATACTGCATGAGCCGCGCTATGGACGTCCCTATAGCTGGCCCGCAAGGTGGTTTTGGCTTCCGCCAGGGGAGTCAGTTTGAGCACGGCCTCGGTGATGACCGCCAAGGTTCCCTCGGAGCCTATAAGCAGGCGGGTCAGATCATAGCCGACCACTCCCTTGCTGGTGATCACGCCGGTACGAATCTCTTCACCGGCTCCGGTCACGGCACGCAGCCCGAGGGTGTTTTCCCGTGGGGTTCCGTATTTGACTGCACGCGGCCCCGCCGCGTTGTACGCCAGATTGCCGCCCAGGGTGCAGACTGCGGCGCTGGTGGGATCAGGAGGCCAGAAAAAACCGTGCTCGGCCAGGGCCTGCTGCAGGACCCCGTTAGTGACGCCCGGCTCTGCGCGCGCGATGCGATTCCGCGGGTCGATATCCAGAATGCGGGCCATGCGCTCCAGTGACAGCACGATCCCGCCTCGATCAGGGACTGTGGCACCGGTGGTCCCGGTTCCCGTGCCCCTGGGGATCAGTGGTATCCGGTACCGGTTGCAGATCTGCAGGGTCTGTTGAACCTGTTCGTGGCTGGTGGCAAAAACCACTGCCTGGGGCAGTGCGTGGCGACGACTGTTGTCATATCCGTATGGCCAACAGTCTCCGGCATCGGTTAGCAGTCCGTCGTCACCCACCACCACCGACAGTTCCCGGAGGACACCAGCAGGTAGCTCCTGCGGTGGATTACCGAAGGTACTCAAACGCCTTTACCACTTGTTTAACGTCCCGCACATGGCGTACCTTCTCAACGACTTCATTGGCTTCGGTGGGTGTCACCATACCCATCAGGTAGACCACCTTTTTCTCGGTGACCACCTTCACCCGGCTTGGATCGAATCCATCGAGCTTGATCTCGAACAGGGCGAGCTTAACTTTGGAGGTGATGTAGGCGTCCTTGCTGGTCTCGGTCCAACCCGCCGCGGGTTCGATCTCCACTTCGCTGATGACCTGTTTTACCATCGGCGTGCGACGGGCGAGTTCAACGAATTGGTTGCGGTACTCAGCCGTCTCGGCTTGTCCGGTGAGTAGCACCACGTAATTGTAACTGGTGGCGCTGATGTCGGTGTGGCTGCGCAGTGGGTCATCCTGAAAACTGTTGCTCAGGATCTTCATTTCGATGACTTCGTCATCCATCATGGTGCCGGCGGAACGGCGATCGTGGGCCACCGAGGTGCCGGTGGCGGCGCCGCCAACGACGGCTGCCGCGCAGCCTTGCAGCAGTGCAACCAGCAGCGCGATGACCGGGAGCAAGGGCCTTATCTCTGTCATTTGAAGTCTCCGTTGTTCTGTAAGTTCCGCTTATCCGCGTCAGACTGATGCTGACGGGGACTAGCTGACTGGGCGGAACGCATCCCTTACCCAATCGATATTTTCCTGGTGCTGCCCTGAAATAGCCAGTACGTCAAAGCGGCAGGGGGCGTCAATCCACTGTTGCCTGCTACCCAGGAACAGCCTCGCTGCGGCGATGATGCGCTGTTGTTTGCTGCGGGTTACGCTTTCTTGCGCGGATCCAAAGCGATTGTCCCTGCGGAAGCGGACTTCCACGAAAACCAGGGTGTCTGCCTCCTGCATCACCAGATCGATCTCGCCTCGGCGGCAGTGGAAATTCCTCTCCAGGGTCTTCAGGCCGCGGCGTTCCAGATAACATTTAGCCTTTTCTTCCGCCGCGGCGCCGGATTGCCGCGGCAGGCGCAGCAGGCTCATTCTACACCCTGTCCGTCCGCAGCCGGGTTTTGCTGGGGTAACGATTCCTCCTGATACTCTTCATCCTGAGTGGCCGGAGCAGTGACTTCTACTGCCGGCGCTTCCTGGAATACCTCCTGCTCCGAATACATCCTGGGGGAGTATCCCAGCACCTGTGGAACCCCGTCGCGCATCTCCGCCCAGACCAGTTGACGCTGCACCTGGTTGATCCTGTCCAGATAGAGATGCCCGGTTTTTCCTTCCAGCATTTCTTTGGGGTTGCTTTGCAGTCGAGCGAGATTGGGCAGAAGCCGGAAGCTGTCTATGCCCATGGCGTAGAGTCGCTGATAGCGCTCACTGCTCTGTGGCAGCATTTCGGCAAGCTTATCGCGGGACAGCGGCGCATCCTCCTCGGTTACTATCAGCCAGGGGATGTCCGGGAATTTAATGCCTTCAAGATCCAGATCTTCCCGCGAGGACAATCGGCCCGAGAAGACGTGGGAGGTGGCATACACCGGTAAATCCGCGGCGTGATGAAACTGCAGCTGAGGTCGAATCTGACGTGCCTTCTGCGCCTTCGCCACGAGCAGTATGAAATCGGCATCCTGGCGTCGCCGTGGTTCAAACTCCAACCGTTTACCGAGCAGACCCTGAATCTCGGTCCGCCTGGCGTTACTCTCGTCGATATTCAGCAGCTTGGTTATGGGTTCTGCGAAATCGAACTCTTTGGGATCGTAGGTTTGATGTTCCGCCAGGATCCCGCCCAGTTGCTCCCAACGGTCGCTGAAGGCAGTGAAAATACGTTGCCCCCAGCTGTCATTGGGTGTCAACACCACGGCCCCTAAGTGCCCATCGATCCAGGCCCGCTCGGCAACCTGCCTGGCTTCATCTTCCGGAGACAGGCCGAACTGGTAGAGGTCGGCCGGCGGCGCGACATCCGGCTGAACCTGATTCAGGGCCAGCACCGGGATATCGAGTTCCCCTGCCCGAATCAGCTGAGTGACACCCTCTTTGCTCAGTGGCCCGACCATCATGTCTGCACCTGCTGCGATCGCTTCCTGATAGAGGGGCCAGATATCCGCCGGGTTGCTGCTGTCGTAAAAGGTCAGGTCGGGGCGCAGTTCCGGGCTTTGTTGATAGTAGGCTGCGAGAAAGCCGTCGCGCAGGGCCGCTGCGGCTGCGGCGTAACGGCCGTCTGCCGGTAGCAGTATCGCCAGCCGGTTGAGGCGCCGATACTGGGCCTTGAGATTCTCGAAATAACCCTCCAGCAGTTCCGGCATGGCGGGATGACTGGGAAAGCCTTCCCGCCACTGTGCAAGCAGTGGCTGGATTTCGGCCGGATCACCGCCGTAGGATTTGATGATGCGGGCCAGTTGCATCCAGCCGCCCTGGATGCCGGGAGGAATCGGTTGTAACAAGTCGAGAGCCGTGTCGCTCAGGGTTGCGTAAGTTTGAATGATCGCCAGCTGGTTTTCCAATCTGATCTGGGGGTCGCTCAGCAGCAGGTCGAGTTCGCTCAGTTCCCTGCCGCTCTCCAGCAGGTTGCTGGTGAGACGGAACGCCTCCGCTTTGGTCCGGTGATAGCGCTGGCGCAGGTCGGGGGCGGCATCGTCCGTCGGTGGGTCGGCCAGCAGGCTCAGCACCTGGTCCGGATGATTGCGGATCAAGGCCACTTCCGCTTCCAGGATCCGTTTCTGGAATGCCAGTTCCGACAGGCCGGAGATATCGATTCCGGACAGAAGGTTGGCGGCCTGCTCTGTCTCCCGGGCCTGCAGATAGTCTGTCACCGCCTGCAGCTGCAGCCGTTCCCGCTCGGGGGTCGGCTGTTCCGCGGCCAGGCTTGCAAGCAGTTCCGCCGCGGATAGATAGTCACCGCTGGCCTCCAGCATCTCTGCCTGTGCCACCTGGGGGTCGACCGTTGCCGGCTCGGTTTTCAGTCCGGTGGAAGGGGCGCAGGCCGCCAGCAGCAGTAGCAGCAGCAGGCTGAAAAGTAATTTATATTTATTCGGTTGCATAGCGACTTTGGGGCAGGCACGATGAGCAGGAACCCGGCGGGATGCGTCGTCTGCCGTGGCATTCCGACAAACAACGGTCCGGAGGGTGAGTATCTTGTCTGGGGTGGATTGTGTCAATTGAAACGGGCATCCTTTATGTTGTTGCTACACCGCTGGGAAACCGTAAGGATATCTCATTTCGGGCTGTGGAGGTGCTGGCAGCGGTTGATTTGATCGCGGCGGAGGACACGCGCCACAGCCGTCCCCTGATTCGCCACCTGGGGATAGAGACCCCTATGCTGGCAATGCACGAACACAACGAACGCCAACTGGTCGATAAGCTGACTTCCCGCTTGCGGGCCGGTGAATCCCTGGCGCTGATTTCCGATGCCGGTACGCCGCTGATCAGTGATCCGGGTTTTCCGCTGGTAAGGGAGTGCCATCGGCAGGGGATTCAGGTGTGTCCAATCCCCGGCCCCAACGCTGCCATCTGCGCACTCTCCGCCGCCGGGTTGCCTACTGACCGATTCCGGTTCGAAGGCTTCCCGGCTCGAACCCCATCAGCGCGCAGGGAGCAGCTGGAAGGGTTGTGCGGGGAGACTGCCACCCTGGTGTTCTACGAATCCAGCCATCGGATCACGGCTTGCCTGGCCGATATGGCCCAAGTGTTCGAGCCGAAGCGCCCTGCGGTGCTGGCCAGGGAACTGACCAAACTCCACGAGACTATCATTTCCGCCACCCTCGGGGCGCTATGTGACAAACTGGCGCTGGAGCCGCTGCAGCGCAAAGGGGAATTCGTAATTTTAGTGGCCGGCAGGGAAAAACAGCCTCAGCTGGCTGCTGAGACCGAGCGGATCCTGCGACTGCTGGCTGCTGAACTGCCGCTCAAACAGGCAGCCTTGCTGGCTTCCCGCATTACGGGTGAGAAAAAGAACCGTCTTTACCAGCTGGCGCTGGCCTGGCAGCGGGGATAATCTCAAAGAGTATCCCCGCTGCAGGGGTTAGCCCTGAACCTCTATTTTCCTCGGCTTTTGCGCCTCCATCTTGGGAATGACCACCGCAATGACACCGTCTTTACCAGTGGCGGTGATTTTTTCTGCATCCGCGTCATCCGGCAGGGTGAAGCGGCGATGGAACATGCCAAAGCTCCGCTCGATACGCTTGTAGCTCTCCTTGTTTTCGATAGACTCCTGTTTTCTCTCGCCCTTGATGGAGAGGACGCCTTTGTCTGCCGCGATCTCTATATCCTGGGGTTTAACCCCCGAAACATCGGCATGCAGAAGGTATTTGTCATCCTCTTCCCTTATATCCACCGCGGGCATCCAATTGGCGCCCTCGACCAGGGTTTTGTCGGCGCCCGCGGATTGGTGCCGCGCACGATCCAGTTCGGTCTGCCACTGTTGCATCAGTCGCCAGGGGTTGGTTGCTACGAGTGTCATTTGTGATCTCCTGAGTTGCTCATTCTGTTGCCTAGAATGATGGGGATCGTTGCGGGATATTCAAGGCGCCATGAAACGGTCGGAGATCTGGCAATCATCAGCCAGGGTAGAGTGCTTGCTGCCGGTGTCAGGGATAACGGTTATCGATACTCTACAATATCCTCAAAGCTTGAACGCAACCTGGGGGTCTGCTCTCCGGCGCGATAGCCGAGCGCAAAAACCACCGCCACCTGGAATTGAGAGGTATCCACTTCCAGCACTGCTTCGACCGCTGATTTCTCAAAGCCTTCGATCGGGCAGGAATCGATGCCGGCCGCGGCCGCCGCAGTCATCATGTTGGCCAGGGCGATATAGCACTGTTTGGAGCCCCATGCGTAATAGCTCATCAAGGGTTCGACTTCGGTCTCCATGTGTTCCTTGTAACGCGCGATATAGCCTTGCTCCATCTCCGGGGTCAGGTTGCGACGGGCAAACATGTGTTTTATATAGCGGGTGTCCGGCCTGACCAGATCCGGTTTAGTCAGGATAATCACAACATGGCTGCTGTCGACAATCTGGGGTTGGTCCCAGCAGGCAGGACGGAGCCGCTGCTTCAGGTTCGGATCGCCGATTACCAGAAACTTCCAGGGTTCCATGCCAAAGGAGGAGGGAGACAGATGCCCGCACTCCAGGATGGTCTGCAGCTCTTCTTCGGGAATCTTACGCTGGGGGTCGAATTTTTTACACGCGTGGCGAAATTTCAAGGCCTGTAAAACTGGATTCATCTTTTCCCCCAAAACAGCAACGTCCAAATCGTAATTAGAAAAACAAGGCTATACCGAATGCAGAAACAAATGAAAGGGTCGATTTGTGGTGAGGCAGGCGGGATGCCCGGATTGCTGCCAGATTTCACCAGGATGCCATTCAGCGGCGAGTCTGCTTGATTCAGGGTTGTATCTGCCCGGCCGGGCGCTCGCCCGTTTCCAAGGCCCTGATCGCGGCGCAGATCTGTTCGGCGGAAGGGGTGATCAGCGTTTTGGCGCCGATATGGGGTGTCAAGTAGAGACGCGGGTGGCGCCACAGTGGATTATCCACCGGCAGCGGTTCCTGCGAGAACACATCCAGTACCGCCGCACGCAGTTTTCCTTGGTCCAATGCATGCAGCAGGGCTCTGTCGTCCAGCACGCCGCCCCTGCCCAGGTTCAGCAGCACGGCTTGCGGAGGGAGTCGATCGAATAGCCTTCGGTTCAGAAAGCCACGGGTGTCTGCGTTCAGCGGCAGCAGTGAGATCAGAAACTCGGTTTGTTCCAGAAAGCGATCGAGTCGCTCTGCTCCCCAGTAGCAAGAGACCCCCCTCAGCGGTCGCGGCGACCTTCCCCAGCCAAGTACCGGATAGCCCCTCGCCAAAAGGGTTTCGGCTACCCGGCCACCCAGGACCCCCAGGCCGAGAATGCCACAGTGGAAGCTGCCGCTTTCCCGATAGGGCCTTGGTGCCCATATGCCTTTGTACTGGTCTTTCAGATAGCGATCAAAATCCCGTTGGAAATGAAGTGCCCAGTGCAGGACATAGTCTGCCATCTGGTCCCCCATGCCGGCATCCAGCAGACGGACGATCGGCGTCTGGTCTGGTCTGGGCGCAGAAAGGATATGGTCCACACCGGCACCAAGGGAAAAAATCGCTTGAAGTTCCGGTATCTGCTCGAGGGAATCACCTGGGTTTCCCCATACCAGCGCATAGCGCACGGATGAGATATCTGGTACCTCAGGCCAAACCGAAAAGGCCAGATCCGGACGCAGGGACGCGAGTGCCTGCTGCCAAGCCCCCGCCTCATCTTTATTCCCGACAAACAGAAAAGCCACGTGTGCCCTTTGAGAGTTAAGCAGGTTGCGACTCAGTCGAAACGCAGTAACCTGTCGGCCGGAGACAGCTTGGATACCCGCCTCAGGCTGTGTCTCGGAGCCGGGATCGGATGCGCGCGATTCATGTTGGATACTACGCCTGGATGCGATCTATCGTTGACAGGGATAGGCGGCCTTCAGGGCGTCGATCACAACGGCGACTGCCGGCTGATCGAGATCCGCTCTACCGGCGGCGTATTTGACAAAGCGTTGCGAGAGCCGGGCGGCGGGTTCTTCATCCGGGAGGCAGATAGCGGGTGTTTCGTCAAGAGACGTCTGTTCGCGTAACAGCCTCAGGCTCTCCTCCACCCCGCTGATGAAGCCACCACAAAATTGTTTTCGGCTACGTCCGCTGACCGTCAGAGAACTGGCGGCGCACAGGTTCAGCAGCTGGTGCGCGGTCAGCTTTTTCGGAAAAAACTGCTCTTTTGGGTCGGCTGCGTTTTGGGCCGCAGCCATGACTGAAAAAAACAACCCGATGATCGGTATCAGGATCTTCATGACAATTCCCCGCTGACCATACAGATGCACCTTACCGGGAAGTCGCCGCCAATGAAAGTGCGGAAACCGCCCATCAATCCGGCTCAGAGGTGTAATCCGAAGCTACTGGCCTGAACTGGCGCAGTATCGAAAATACCGTCACGATTTTATAGAATGCACCACCCAGGAGACAGCTGATTTAACGGGTTGACCAAACAACCAAGAGATTGAAAAGGCCTTCTATCATCCCGCTTGCAAGGCGTTACCGGAATAGGCTCGAATGCTAAAACCGGGCCTGGGATTCGCCGCTTCGCTCAATCCAGCCGTGTATCATCTTCTTGGTCGTAAAATCAGCGCTGCAGTTTCCGGATCTGTCGATCACGATGACGCCACCTCGCCCTTTAACCTTACGGCGCAGATAGTCGATCCCGTAGGCCACTGCCTCCTTGGCGTCACCACCCTTGATAGCGATGTAATCTGAAATTGTCTTGGCCAGCACGGTACGCATGAAATCTTCGCCATAGCCGGTTGCAGAGACGGCACAGGTTTCGTTGTCGGCAAATATCCCCGCGCCGATGATGGGGGAGTCGCCCACACGGCCCATGCGTTTGTTGACAATGCCGCCGGTCGAGGTGGCGGCGGCGAGGTTGCCCTGCAAATCTCGCACCACGGCCCCGATAGTGCCGTACTTTTGATCCTCGCTGTCCTCCTCGTTGCTGTCGTGGTCGAGCATGATACGGTGTTTCAGACGTGCCAGTTCGAGTTGGGCTATCCGGTCGGGGGTGAAAAAGTAGTGGTCCGGCGTGGTTTTCATGCCGCACTGATAGGCGAACTGCATGGCCCCATCGCTGATCAGCATGACGTGTTCACTCTCGGCCATGACCAGACGGGCGAGTTGGATCGGGTTGGCGATGTTACTGACGGCCGCAACGGCGCCGGCCGAGAGGTTTTCTCCATCCATGATGGCCGCATCCATCTCTACCTTGCCGTTTTCGTTCAGAACAGACCCGCAGCCAGCGTTGAAAACCGGGTCGTCTTCCAGCAGAGAGGCGCAGACCTCTGCTGCTTCGAGCGCACTGCCGCCAATACGCAGTATATCCCTGCCGTGTTCCAGAACGCCGCGGATGCTCTCCAGATAACGAAGTGCAGTCTTGTTGTCTTTTACGTTGTCGAGGGCGCCTGCACCGCCATGCACCATCAGTGAATAGGTCTTGTTCATCCGGTCTACATGAGTGTTTATTGCTTTGCTTGAACAATCACGTTACCAGAGTCGTTTTTTAAGCTCCATCTCCAGTTTCTCTCGAACGGGTGTCGAACCGGCGAGCATGACCATGATTTTGCCCACCAGGACCGGGCCCCAGTTGACAATAATCACCCCCTCGCCGGTCTCATCGTCATACTCCAGGCCACTCAGATCGATGTTGTCCAGCGATCGATGCCGGGTGTCGTAGTTGCAGGCCTGCCAGTTCTGGATGTCGAGTTTCTGGGCGATGGCGGTAGGGTAGGAGGCGCCGTTGTATCGGGGATTGCACTCGATGGCGAGAAATCGGGTCTCGTCCTCTTCCTCGATGACCGCAACATCGAAGGCGAATACGCCCTGCATGCCGCGGTCCACCAGCCATTCCGCCATGGGGTCGACAATTTCCCAGGGCGCGGTCCGGGGCGGAAACAGATTGCCTTGATGCGCCGGACCGTCGAGGATCTGCTCGCTGGTGAGTAGACGTCTGCACTCGCCGTTTACGACTTCATACTGCATATTGAGGAAGCAGTCAGTGCGAACTTCCTGCTGGATCTGAATTGGGGTAGAGGGCTTGAAGGTTCGCGCCGCCTGGATCAGTTCAGTGGGTGTCTCGCAGCGATAGATGCCGACGCCCGAAACTGAGATTGCCGCCTTGATGTAGCAGGGGAAGATGAATCTGTCCTTGTTCTGCGGCGTGATTCGGTCGGCCCGGTCCAGACAAACGGTTTTTGGAACAGGTACACCCAGTTGTTCGGCCAGTTCCATGAAATTGTTTTTCGAATTGATGAAACTGACCACCTCGTACCACTCACGGTTCTGATGTGATCGGTGTTCACGCTCGCCGAAAAAGAATACCGATGGAGCAAAATCGGGGTATTGCTGGAATTTCTCTGGATCACAATTCCAGACGACATCGGATGTGTGTTCGAGCCGGATTCGGGCATAGTGCGCATTGATGCAGGTCCACTGGGATTTCAGTGGGGGTGACAATTGGATCAGATCACCTGGCCGGGTGATACCCAGGGCACGGCCTGAGTAGAGAAAATTGCCATTCACCCCCGGTGCTGTGCAGCGCATGATGTCGTGATTCACGATTCTCTGAATCCGCGGGGTTTCTGATAGTTGAGACTGTAACCCGCTGGATAGGCTCAAATGGGAGGCGCCTGCTCTCACAACCATGTTTGTTCCCCTCGTACATTTCGACCATGTTTAAGGGAAAAGACGTCTGCAAAAAAGACGCCAATATTGTTTATGTCACTGTATAGGAGTCGTTCCAGATAGACTGCATGATTCTGTATTTTTGAAAAACTGACGTAAAAACAGAATGATATTAAGATGTATCTTGGCGCTAAACAGAAGCATCAGGGTCGCGGCATCGCTGGAAATCTCGCTTAGCACGAGATGATTGCGAACCCGTTTGGTGCGTTTTCTCTTTGGTTTCTCTATCAATGCATTTTATTTGTGCAAGCCCCTGTGGCTGAGACTATGCTGTTGCTAGAGCCATGAAAAAATTGCTTTTCAAGCTGAAGTATTTCGCCCTGCTGGTGTTTCTAGCCAGCGTCGGCCTGCTGGCGGATGAGACCGGTGGTTCAAGGGTCGCAGCAGTGCTGGAGATAGAGGGTGCAATAGGGCCCGCCACCAGCGACTACGTTGAACGGGCGCTGAACCAGGCGATTGAGCAGCGGGTCGAACTGGTGATTATTCGCATGGATACGCCGGGGGGCCTTGATACCTCCATGCGCAGCATGATCAAGAAGATCATGGCATCGTCTGTTCCGGTGGTCGGTTTCGTCGCCCCCAGCGGCGCCCGGGCTGCCAGCGCCGGTACCTATATCCTCTACGCCAGCCATGTCGCCGCCATGGCGCCCGGGACCAATCTGGGTGCAGCCACCCCGGTACAGCTTGGGGGGTTGCCGGATGCGGGCGATGATAGTGGCAGGACACAAGACAAGGATGACGAGCCCGCGCCGGACAAGCCACCTAAGGGCGATGCCAAGACCCGGAAACTGATTAACGACGCGGCCGCTTATCTGCGCGGGCTGGCCCAGTTACGGGGGCGAAATGTGGAGTGGGCGGAGGAGGCGGTGCGCCTGGGCGCCAGCCTGTCGGCGCAAGAGGCGCAGACCAAAGGGGTGGTGGAGTTTATTGCGACCGATATCCAGGATCTGCTTCGGCAGGTGCATGGCCACCGGGTGAAGATCGGGGGGTTGGAAAAAACCCTGGACACCCAAGGCGTGACTACCCTGGAGTTCGCGCCGGACTGGCGCAGCCGGTTACTGGCGTTGATTTCCAATCCGAATCTGGCCTACATTCTGATGCTGGTGGGCATCTATGGATTGATCTACGAATTCTCGAACCCCGGGGCCATACTGCCGGGTACCGTCGGTGCTATCGCCCTGCTGTTGGCGCTCTACGCCTTTCAGCTGTTGCCCATCAACTATGCCGGTTTTGCCCTGATTCTGTTTGGTCTTTCACTCATGGTGGCGGAGGCCTTTGTTCCCAGTTTCGGGGCATTGGGGATAGGAGGGGTCGCCGCCTTCGTGATCGGGTCGATTGTCCTGGTCGATACCGAGGCGCCGGGTTACGGTATTTCGCTGCCTCTGATTCTCTCCTTCGCTATTGTCAGCGCCGGAATATTGCTCCTGATTGTGGGTATGGTGCTTCGATCCAGAAAGCGCCCGGTGGTCAGCGGGCGGGAGGAGTTGGCCGGGGCCAGAGGACAGGTTTTGGGCAACTTCGGCGGTGAGGGGAGAGTGTGGGTCCACGGGGAGATCTGGAAGGCGCGGACGGAGCAACCTGTAACCGAGGGGCAACGGGTACGGATCACCGGCCGGGAGGGGCTCACCCTAAAGATTGCCCCTGATGAAACAGACGAGGAGTAACCATGACTGCCTACACCGTATTTATCGTCATTGGCCTGATTATTCTCTTCCTGCTCGCGATGCTCAAAGTCCTGCGGGAATATCAGCGGGGGGTGATATTTCTTCTCGGGCGGTTCTATCGGGTGAAAGGACCGGGTCTTATTATCGTCGTCCCGATTATCCAGCAGATGGTGCGGGTCGACCTGCGCACCATCGTAATGGATGTTCCCTCACAGGACGTCATCTCCCGGGACAATGTGTCGGTCAAGGTCAATGCGGTGGTCTATTTCCGGGTGATTGATCCGGAAAGAGCGATCATCCAGGTTGAGGATTTTTACATGGCCATCAGCCAACTGGCCCAGACTACCTTGCGCTCGGTACTGGGCCAGCACGAACTGGACGAGATGCTGGCGGAGCGGGAGCGGCTCAACGCGGATATTCAAGGCATCCTGGATCAGCAGACCGACGCCTGGGGTATCAAGGTGGCCAATGTGGAGATCAAGCACGTGGATCTGGACGAGAGCATGATCCGGGCCATCGCCCAGCAGGCCGAGGCCGAGCGCGCGCGGCGCGCCAAGGTGATCCACGCCGAGGGGGAAATGCAGGCGTCAGAGAAGCTGATGGAGGCGGCCCGCATCCTACAGCAGCAGCCCCAATCCCTGCAGTTGCGTTATCTGCAGACACTGACCGAAATCGCCCAGGGTAAAAGCTCGACCATCGTCTTTCCAGTGCCAATGGATCTGATCGAATCGCTGCTTAGGAAGAAGGAGTGAGGTCCATTCCGGTCCCATGCCGAGTAAGCATGACACGACCGGGCCTCGCCTGAGGTCTGTATTCGGGGGTGGTGAGCGGGATATACGCTTTGATCCAACCTGATCATCTGGCGCCCGGTAAACTCTATCCGGCACTCCTGGCATGCACCCGACACGCCGTTTCCGTCGGGGCGCTGCGGCGGATAGAGACCGAACAGCGGTTTATCGCGGATGCCGGTGTGAATTTCCTGGTGCGTGCGGTCTCCAACCTGCAGCGAAAGCGAGACGACAAGCAGCAGATCCGCAAGCAGGAACGGGCGTCCGGACACACCTTCAATCCATTCCTGCCCCCGGAACAGGACCTCACCGTCGGGGGAATTAGCGATACTCATATCGCGGTGTTGAATAAATTCAATGTCCTGGATCATCATCTGCTCATCGTTACCCGCGAGTTCGAGCCTCAGGAGAGGTTGTTGACGCGGGCGGATTTGGAGGCCTGGTGGCTGGCCCTGAAGGAGATCGATGGTCTTGGATTTTACAACGGGGGTCCCCAGGCCGGTGCCAGCCAGCGGCACAAGCATCTGCAGCTGGTAACCCTGCCCCTGGCCCCGGGACTCTCCCAAGTGCCCATGGCATCTCTGTTTCCGAATCGGATTGAACCGTCAACCCTGGTCAGTATTCCTCGTCTACCTTTTCGGCATGCCTTCTGTCGACTGCCCGAAGGGCTGTGGCAAGATCCACCGCGCGCGGCGGACCGCGCCTTTCAGTTGTACCTGGGCATGCTCGAACACTGTGGACTAAGAACCAGGGCGCAGGATGGATTCCCTCTGCAGGTTGCTCCTTACAATCTGCTTATCCAGCGCCATTGGATGCTGTTGGTACCGCGCTTGAAAGAGCATTGGGAACAGATATCAGTTAACGCCCTGGGCTACGCAGGGTCCTTATTTGTGCGCGACAGTGTTGAATTGAAGCGAGTGACGGAACAAGGTCCGATGCAGGTTTTGATGAAGGTCTCCCTGTAAAAAACGAGTAAAGGCTTGTTTGATTGACATATGTCAATCCCTACCCTGGAACATGGAAATTAGATGTGACTTAATGACCAGCGAAAGTAGTCTCAGGCTGGAAGTTCTTTCACCTACATCAGTCCCGAGGGGAGGATACGATGAATAAGACGAAACGGCGTGGGTTGTCATACCTGCTCGCGCTCCTGGCCCCGGTCGCACTCAGCGTCAACGCAGCGGTGCCCGAGAAGGTGTCGCCGGAAATGGCAGCGGAAAAGGGTTGTGTCAGCTGCCACGAAGGGATCGAAGATATCCGCGAAGAAACCAGCGCCATGCTGGCCCAGATCAAAGGCATGGGCGGTGCCCAGGGTGACCCCCAGGGTTGCGTCGTCTGTCATGGCGGTAACCCGGAGGGCTTGACCGCGGAAGAGGCCCACCAGGGTCGTCCTCCGAAGGCCCTGGCAACGGGTCCCAAGACCTTCTATCCCGATCCCGGATCCGTCTGGATCGCCGACAACAGTTGCGGGCAGTCGGGCTGCCATCAGGGCTATCCCTACCGGCTGGAGCGTGCACTGATGAACACCGAGGCCGGTAAGATTCAGGGCAACCTTCACACCTGGGGTATTGCCGAGGTGCAGAATCACAAGGTCCCCTGGGGCAACTACGATGTGTCCGACCCCGATGGCTTGGTACCTACCGTCGGGACCGAGGCCTACAAAGAGTACATGGCTGAGATGATGAAGGCCCATGCCGATCAGTTCCCCACGGAACTGCAGCAGGTCCCTCAGCCGTCAGTGGAAGAGATCGAGGCGGACCCCAAACTGGCCGGCTTCACCTATCAGCGGCAGCAGTGTCAACGTTGCCACGTGGCGATCAAGGGGCGTGAAAAGCGCGGTGACTACCGCGGCATGGGCTGCTCCTCCTGCCATATCCCCTATGGCAATGAAGGTTACTACGAAGGCGGCGATCCCACTGTCGACAAGACGGAGCAAGGGCACATGCTGGTGCATCGCATTCAGGGTACCCGTGAAGCCAAGGTTGTGACCCCCTCCATCGAATACACCGGTATTCCGGTGGAGACCTGCAACTCCTGCCATAATCGTGGCAAACGCATCGGTGTGACCTACCAGGGCTTGATGGAATTCCCCTACGGCACGCCATTCGATGGGGACGGCAACAAACAACCCAAGCTGCATACCAAGAGCTACCTGTTCATTTCCGATGATCTGCACCATCAGTACACCCAGAGCAGGGAAGGCAACCCGAAGGGAGGTATGCTGTGTCAGGACTGCCATACCTCTATCGATATGCACGGTGACGGCAACATCTTCGGCACCACCCTGGCCCAGGTAGAAATAGAGTGCCAGGACTGTCACGGCACACCGGACATGTATCCCTGGGAGCTGCCACTCGGTTATTCGGAAGAGTTCGGAGAGGCGCTGGGAACCGGCCAACGCGGTTTGGGTGACTCCTTGCTGCTGGAAACAGCCGCCTTCGCTACTGTGTATGAAAAGCGGGACGGCTATCTCCTGAGCGCCCGCGGTAATCCGCTGGGCAATGTAGTCAGGAACGGCAGAGAGGTGTATCTGCACTCCGCAACCGGGGATAACTTCAAGGTTCCACTGCTCAAGCAACTGGCGGTGGACAACACCTGGAAGAGCCCGGATGCGATGGTCGCCATGGCCAAGGTGGAGAAGCACAACGAAAGTCTGGAGTGCTACGCCTGCCACGCCTCCTGGGTGCCTCAGTGCTACGGCTGTCACGTCAAGGTCGACTATGGAAAAGACAAGGATGGTATGCCGTTACAGGATACCGACTGGATTGCCGGCGGCAGCGAGCGCTTCGAAAACGGACAGACTGCCGAGTCACCGTTGGGAACCCACGGCATCAAGAGCCCGGGCAAGGTGTTTGAGAGCCGTTCCTACCTGCGGTGGGAAGAGCCGGTACTCGGTATCAATGGTGAGGGACGGGTGACTCCGCTGATGCCTGGCTGCCAGATTGTCTACACGGTCATCGGGCGCGATGGCGAAACCGTGGCATTGAACCAGATAGCCACTTCGGAAGACGAGCAGGCAGAGCTGGGTCAGAGCCGCACACCGCTGGCCATTGACATGGCTCCGGTGCAGCCCCATTCGGCGCAGCGTAAGGCTCGCACCTGCGAATCCTGCCACAATAATCCGAAGGCGATGGGCTACGGCGTGTCCGGCGGCGTATTCCAGACCCGCTATGTGGAGGACATCGTGGAAGATCTGATCGATCAGAAGACCGGTAAAGTGATTCCGCAGAACTTCAAGATCCAGATCCCGAAGATTTCCGCCCTGGACTTCGATTGGTCCACGATTATCAAGGATGGTCAGCAGGTGCAGACGGTAGGGACTCACTGGCCGCTGTCCCGCGCTCTGACCAAAGAGATGCGCATGGGTATGGAGCGGACCGGCCTGTGCATGGGGTGCCATCGTGAGATGTCCAACGACGCACTCTGGTCCAAGGTGGCCCAGCCTGGTCAGCTTACCGACGAGGCGCACATAGAGCTGATGAACAAGATGTTCAAGGCCTATGCGGAGAAGCAAGAATAGTTGCTTTCAACCTGATTGCCCGGGGTTCTCACCCCGGGCGCTAACAAAGGGGCTCATCACGCAACAGGTGATGAGCCTTTTCTGTTGGAAAACCGGTATATTTGAAGAATGCATGCGCTCTTAGCAACAATAAGGGAGAGGGTTACACTATGATCCGGCGGCAATCGAGCACTCGTAAATCGGTCGACTACTGTCGGCATTCTCCCGCCCTGTTTATCGGTCTGACGTTTGCTGCCATTTGCCTTATTGTTGGGGCGCCGGCAGTGTCGATTGCCGCAGACCAGGCGCCGATTGATCGGACCGCGGCTACACCGATGCCGGTGAATCCCGGGCGCCCACACGCCTCTTCCAGTGATCCCCATCGGCAGTTATCCCCGCAAAAACTGCTTCAGGTGGCCCTTCAGCACAAAAACGAGGGGCGCCCGGCGGAGGCGTTTAGAACTCTGACCATGGCGATCAACCGTTATCCTGATGAGGGGGGGCTTTATGCCGTGCGGGGCAGCCTGTACCTTGAAACCGGGCAATATGCGACGGCGCTGCAGGATCTCGAACGGGCCGTTGCCCTCAATCCGGACGATGCGGCCGCCCTTACCAATCGGGCTCAGACTTATCGACAGTTCGGGCGCGAAAAAGAGGCGATGCAGGATCTGGAGCGGGCGGTGGAGATAAGCCCGAACCTGATTCCTGCCCTTTTCAACCGTGGTGCATTGCGCTATTCACAAGCTGACCTGGAGGGGGCGAAGGAAGATTTTGATCGCTGCATAGCCGCTGATCCGCATATGCCTGCGCCCTATTTCAACCGGGCCGCTGTCTTTGAGGCAATGGATCAGCGTGCGGCGGCAATTGCCGATATCGAGCGTTTTATAAGCATTGCCGACAACGACGCCTGGAAACACCAGGCCGAGGAATTACTGAAGGTTTGGCGACAGGGAGCGCAGGTGGATAGAGAGGGCGCTAAGCCGGATTCGAACTGAGCCAATCCCTGTTCGATGGTGTTCCGGTCGATATTTGGAGGCGGCGTATTTTGTGGCCAATAAAACTGTGAGTTGATAATGAAGAAGTCTGTGCGTCTGTTCTTTCTGCTCTGGATTCCGTTTCTCTCCGCCGTATCGGCCGATGAAAAAGGCCTGGCTGAGGGCGTCTCTTTCGAAGAATTAGTCAGAGAGTCAGGGATGATCTTTAGTTCGCCAGAGGGTTTTCGTAACATAGACGCTGTCGCGAACCCGTTGTTTCCCTATGAGCATGCGATACGTAACCAGGCCGACACCCTGGAGATTCGTTATGCGATTCGACCATTGAGCAGGCTGGAGATCGACTATGACGACCCCCACGGTTCTGCCCCTGATCCGAATCATGTTTTTCCGCTCATGTTTCAATCGTTGGTAACGCGATTATCCAATGGCAGGCACAGTCCCACACGGGTATATCCGCCAGAGCAGGCCGAGGAAAAGTTCCGTGCCCATTGGGCAGCCGCGTCGGTGTTCGATATCCATCGGGAGTTCACTGATCAGTTTCGCCAGGCACTGCTGATCGCGATGCACAAGAATCACACGGCAGATGCCTATGTGGTCTTTCTGTTTGATGACTATGCCCTGGTCAAGGAAGAGATTAACAGAGTGCTCGGGGCGCTGGCCTTTCTACCCTAGGGCCTGCTAACACTATGCGGATGCCCAGCTGGCTGCAGCCGATATTCCGGGGCTGCCGCTTTTTATTGTGTTTGTCGCACTGTTCGGGCATTTCAGGGAATCAAATTCGTAATCCAGTATCTAGCGCCCTAAAGGCCTCATGCAAGGTGAGCCAATTCACACTCTGTACCGTGAATATAGGGTAAATACCTACTATCTCCGCCCCCTAAACCCGTCTAACTTCCGCCGTAAGATGGTGATCGCCATCGATTGGGCTGGGCCCGCAAAAAATCACCAATACATTTTAAGTGACAAGGGATAGTCCACTCGGAGGCATCAATATGAAGACTCGATCAGTGATCGGGGTGGGTTTACTCGCCCTATCAACACTGTTATTACCTTTCCAATCGTTCGCGGCAGGACTGACACCCGTATCCAACCAGGCCTGGAACCAGGCTGCCGTAAGAAAAGTCCTGCATACTTTTGCTTACGGTGGGTTTGCGACGGATTATCAAATCGCCAAATGGGCAGACATGATCCCCGAGGCGGCTATTCGCCAGATCCTCAGTTTTGACAATATCAATTATGGGCTTTCGCCGCCTCATGGCATAACGGCCTGGTTCGGCCCCTACTTGAGCAGACTACAGGAGCTTTGGTCGGCAAGCCAACTCTCTAACCGCACCTGTCCCAGCGATATGGGAGACTTCTCGCCCACCCGCGTGCGCAAGGATGGGGAAGTGGTGTTTTCCAACGCAGGGATGCAGAACACTTGGATCACGGCCATCAACACACGGGGGCTCAATACCTTTGCGCACAATGTCGGCTTCTGGCTGGTCAATTATCACATGGCAGTCAATCTCGACGACACCGAGGCACCGCTGGTGATGGATCTCTATGATACTTCGCTGGAACTGCTCGGCGCGGGGGAGCCGTTCAACCGGGTGCTGGCGATGGGGGCCTCGTCCGCCGCGGTTGCCCGCGAGTACGGTCACCGCAACAACCGCTATGTGAACCGAACCGGACGGTTCATCGGCAATGATGATTTTGCCCGGGAGTTTCATCAGCTGTTCTTCCGTATCAATGGCGATGTCGAGGATCCCGACTACCACGAAAACACCACCATTGAGCACACCTCCTGGGTCCTTACCGGTATGCAGCTGGACAGAGACCCCGACGTCTGGGGTACAACCCTGTCAAGGGACTGGTGGGTGGCGCCTATCGATTTCACCGATCATGTGGATGCCAGCGGGCGGACGATTCGTAATGCCCTGCGTCACTACAGTGGCGATCTCGAAGTGCTCCACGAGCCGGTCGGTGGTCTTACGGCCGAAGACAAGCTCTACAGCCTGGCAGATGTGGCCATTAACCACCCGGAGAGCCTGGATAATCTGCCGATTTCCATTATTGAGTTTTTCGCCGATGACAATATGACGGAAGCGAAAAAACAGATGATCCGGGAGTCCTGGCAGGCCTTGGTAGGGACGCCCGACGATTTCTTGAAATTTTTGCAGGCCTACGCGGTATCCACCGCCTTTCATAGTGCGAACACCTTTAAATATCGCACTGCCTTCAGCCGGAACCTGACCATGTTCAATCAGAATACGGTGAACAATGTGGAAAGCTTCGGCAACAGCTACTCGCCCCGCGCAAACATGCTGCGGCAGGGTGCGGAGGCATTCGTGCCGGTCCACGATGTATTCGGTAACCAGACCTCATTGAATGCGGCCAACAACCCGGATCTGTTCAAGGAGGCCTACAACAGTAACGTCGATTATCCAGCCCGAATCTCCAAGACCCGTCAGGACTGTCTTGATGCCACAGGTAGCGTAGTGAGTCAATGGGAGAAGGACTGGGCGCGCATAATTCCCACCGACAACAGCGGTGTCTACACCGTAAGAGACGTTGGAAATTGGCTCTGGCAACGCTTCACCGGCGACAGCGGGAACAACTACACACGCCTGGAGCGTGCCCAAGTTGCGGCTTTTCTTGCTAAGGGCAAAGACTTCGGTTATCTGGCAGATCCTGCCAACCCAGATATTGCCTATACCGATAGTCAGCTCAATTCGGGTGCGCTAGCGACCCTTCTGAACTCGCTTGAAAACCAAACTTTGGCTCTCGACGATGTCAAGGTAGCGAAACGTCGTCAGGCCAACTCGCGGGTTGGATTGGCAGTCAACTTTATTACCATGACCCCGTTCATGTTTGCGACGGGAGGCAACTAAAATGAAAAGAAGAGACTTTCTGAAAAACACCATTGGTGCCTCAGCCATGTTGGGTCTTGGTGCAGGCATGAGCCCGAGATGGCTCAATGCTCAGACGGCACCCGGTTTTCAGCGGACCCTGGTCAATTGCATGCTGCTGGGTGGCGCGGATCTCAGGTATCTTTTCGTGCCTGAGCCAGGGACCGCTTACGCCGACAAGTTCTGGGAAGCGCGTAGTGATATCTATTTGTCCACAGCTCAGAATCAGGCAAAATACGGCACCTACGCAGACGTCTGGGCAGATCTCTATCAGCCTACCGTTGATGCGAATGGCACCACTTTTGGTATCCATAAAGCTGCCGGCTGGTTGAAGCAGCAGTTCGATCTGGGCAATGTGGCAATCATTTCCAATGTGCTGGGTTCGGACAATCGCCGCCACGATCAGTCTCAACTGATCGTCAATGCGGGTGACGTCAATGCCAGTCAGTATGTCTATGACCGGGATGGTTGGGGAGGCAGATTGACCCATGCCATCAACAACGCGAATGCGGTTTCTGTTACCCGGGATATATCGGTTTTCTGTAACGGCACAGATCCGCAGAATCGCAATGCCAAGGTGGTTCACGCCAAGGATACGAGGAACTTCGGCCTCTCCAATGGGAATGATAATCCGACATCATCGAGGTCGGCACTGGCCCGCGCCTTGAAGGGGTACTATGCGGCGAAGCGGCTCCAGGTGGCGGGAAAGCCACAGAACTGGCCCTATCACAAATTCCTGCAGCATGAAGAGAGCCTGCGAAGGTTCGGCGATATCTTCAACGCCCGGCTGGCGGACGTTTCGCCGTTACAACCTGATGCATTGCGGGCGCTCTATACCGCGGGTTTAGGAACCCCCCCGCTCAATAGCACTAAATTCGGGCTGCAGTGCGCGAGTCTCTATGACAGCTTTCTGGGCGCCGATCTGTTTCAGATGCGTGTCGCTTCCATGGAATACTCCGGGTGGGATACCCACAATCAGGAGCAGACGCGTTTCGAGACCAACGTGAGCGATATTTTCGGTGCTGGCGGGGGCTTGGATACCTTGAGTCAGGAACTCGCTCCCTTGGGCACGAATGACAATACGGTCTATCTCTTCACAACAGACTTTGGACGTCAGCTTCGTGCCAACGGTGATTATGGCACCGATCATGGACGGGGTAACTACATGATCCTGGTTGGCCCGGGTGTGAACGGTGGAGTCTATGGTGAGATGTTCCCGGCGAGTGAAATCACCGGGCCAGCGGGACAGACCCGATTTGATCAGAGGGGCGCGGACATAGAAGGGCGTACCTCGTTTGAACAGGTGCTGACCCGGGTATGCGACTGGGTAGAACCGGGCACCGGCGCACAGGTCTTACCGGATGCCAACCTGTCGATGATCGAGGCGGGCGTGGATCTTGATACGCTGTTTCCAGTCTAAAAAATGGTGCATGGGCGACAAGGACGTTGATCCCTAGAGGAGTAAAAGAAAAAGCCGCGCCGGATAACATCTGGCGCGGCTTTTTTTATTTCCGGGAAACGGGTCTCGTCAGCCGGCGAAGTTACCCGCAACGAAATCCCAGTTGATCAGCTTCCATACCTCTTCCAGATACTTCGGGCGGGCGTTGCGGAAGTCGATGTAATAGGCGTGCTCCCAGACGTCGATCGTCAGCAGCGGCGTTTTGCCATCGGTCATGGGGTTACCGGCATTGGAGGTGTTGATTATCTCGACGCTGCCGTCACTGTTCTTCACCAGCCAGGTCCAGCCGGAGCCGAAGTTGGTGGCGCCGGAGGTTGCGAACTTCTGTTTGAACTCATCGAATGAGCCGAAGGCTGCGTTGATGGCATCCGCCAGGGCGCCGCTGGGGGCACCGCCGCCGTTGGGAATCAGGCAATTCCAGTAAAAGGTGTGATTCCATACCTGGGCCGCGTTGTTGAACACCCCACCCGAGGATTTTTTGACAATCTCTTCCAGCGAGGCGTTCTCGAACTCGGTACCCGGGATCAGGTTGTTGAGGTTGGTGACGTAGGTCTGGTGATGCTTGCCGTAATGGTATTCCAGGGTCTCCTGGGAGATGGTGGGCTCAAGGGCGTTCATCGCGTACGGCAGGGCGGGTAGTTCGTGTGCCATGTTGTGGAATCTCCTGGTGTTGTGGCGTATCGGTTTGTAAAAAACCTAGCGGTTTACTTGGTAAAGTTGGAGGGAATTCTATTTCTTATGGCAGGGTATTGCAACATCCACAAATAACCCTGTCCGAGAGCCAGGCGTCAGGGCAGGGCAGCCCGGTCAATCAGGATCTCTCCCCGCCCGGCTGGTATGATCCGGCTGGCGGGCAGATCCTCCCCCTGCCGCCAACGGTGAACAGCCAGTTGTTTTCCCGTCCCGGTTACCACAAAGATCAGCTGCCGGCAGTTGCCCAGGATCGCCGCACTCAGGCTGACGCGGTCAGGTGGGGGTTTGGGGGCGTTGTGGACCGGTAACACAGTTGGTCCCTCCGGGTGGTTTTGGCCGGGGAACAGGCTGGCGGTGTGGCCATCCTCGCCCAGGCCCAGCAGGACCAGGTCAAAGGGGAGGACGGCCTTCAGCTCTTCAGTATAATGCGCAGCCGCCTGTTCGGCGCCCAATTCCGCGGGGATTGGATGGACCTGGGCAGCGGGGATGGGAACCTTGATGCTCAGGCTCTGCGTCACCATCAGGCTGTTTCGCTCCGGGTGATCGGCAGGCAGGCATCGCTCATCCCCAAAATAGAGATGCCAGTGCTCCCAATCGCTCTCCTGCTGCGCTAACAACTCGTAAGCCCTGGCAGGTGTGCGGCCGCCGGCCAGTACCAACGAAAATTGCCCCCGTTGGTCAATAGCCTCTCTCGCCGCATCGATAATTCGCTGGCAAGTGGTCTGTGCGACGCTTTCGGCATCTTCGAGCAGGGTCCAGTCCATCACTCCATTCCATTGGAGATAGTGCCAGCCCGGAAACCGCGTGTTTCTCCATTGGAGATAGTGCCAGCCCGGAAACCGCGTGTTTCGTCATTCCGGCGGATGCCGGAGTCGTGGTGCAGGGATGCACCGTTTACCAACCTAAGGATGGAGTCCAATGAGTCACTGCATCTTCTGGATCCTGGCGAAGGCCAGGATGACACGGGCTTTCGAGCCTGTGTTTCTCGGACACTAGATAGTTGCCAGGTCACTTTTGCTCCGGGGTCAGGCTGTGACGCCACTCATGTTCCTCTTTCTCGAACAACCGGCGGCTTTCTTTGGGCCCCCAGCTTCCCGCCGGGTAGGTATGGATAAAATCCCGCTCCATAGACCAGACTCGGAGCACCGGGTCGACTACCTGCCAGGCGTACTCGACCTCATCGTAGCGGAGGAACAGGGATCGGTCCCCGTCGATGACATCCAGCAGCAGCTCCTCGTAGGCGTCGGTCAGGTCGTCATTGGCATTTCGCAGACTTGCGTCGAGGCTGGTCTGGCGGGTTCGCATCTCCAGCCCCGGCTCCTTTACCGTCATCTCCATACGCAGACACTCGCAGGGTTGAATCCCGAGCAATACCCAATTCTGACGTATACGTTCCACCTGGGTGCCGCGGAAAAACTGCTGCGGCGGGTGACGGAAGCAGATGGATACCATGGATTGACCCTCCGCCATCCGCTTACCGGTACGCAGATAAATAGGGACACCCCGCCAGCGCCAATTGTCGATATAGAGTTTCAGAGCGGCGTAGGTCTCGTTCACGCTGTCGGCGGGAATATTGGGCTCCTGCAGGTAACCCGGGACCTTTTCTTCGCCCACCAGGCCTTCGCTGTACTGGGCCCGGAAGGCGTGGGCGTGGACTGCGCTGGGTGAGATCCGTCGCACCGATTTCAGGACCTTGACCTTTTCGTCGCGCAGAGACTCCGCGTCCATCGCGGCGGGGGGCTCCATCGCGACCAGGGCCAGCAACTGCAGCAGATGGCTCTGGATCATGTCGCGCATGGCCCCAGCCCCGTCGTAAAAGTGTGCCCGGCTACCCACGCCAAGGGTCTCGGAATGGGTGATCTGGATATGGTCGATATAGTTGCGGTTCCAGAGCGGCTCCATCATGGTGTTGGCGAAACGGAACACCAGCACATTTTGTACTGTGCCCTTTCCCAGATAGTGGTCGATGCGGTAGACCTGATCCTCCCGCAGGTAGCGGCCGATTCTCCGCTGCAGGGCCTGGGCACTCTCCAGGTCGTAGCCGAACGGCTTTTCGATCACCACCCGTTTCCAGCCACCCTGCTCTTCCAGCAGCTGGGCGTTATGCAGCTGTTCGACCACGATGCCGAATTCCGCCGGGCTGATGGCCATGTAGAAGGCGATATTGTCCGGGAAGTCATGGGAACCCGCGATATAGTCCCGCAGCCCCGGGTACATCCCCGAGTCATTGAGATCGCCCTGGAAGTAATCAAGCCGGGCCGCGAAACGCTCGAAGATATCCTCATCGAGCCGCCCGCGGGCCTTGGCCTGGACCCATTCCCGGGCCTCTGATGCGAAATGTGCCCGGTCCCACGGCCTGCGGCCGAGGGCCAGGATGCGGGTGCCCTCCGGGATTTTCCCGGCCGCCTCCAGGTGGTAGAGGGCGGGCATCAGCTTGACCCGGGACAGGTTGCCGGTGGAGCCGAATATCACGTAGGTGCAGGATTGCGTCATAGCCATCTCCCCGTCTCAGACGTCATAGGTGGAGGAGGACGCCGCGCCGCCGCTGCCAATCCAGTCGGTGTGGAAATACTCTCCCCGCGGACTGTCGACCCGCTCGTAGGTGTGGGCGCCGAAGTAGTCCCGCTGGGCCTGCAGCAGATTGGCCGGCAGCCGCCCGCGGCGGTAGCCGTCGAAGAAGGCGAGGGCCGAGCCGAAGGCGGGCAGGGGGATGCCCAGCTCTATGCCCAGACTGGCGGCCCGACGCCAGCCCGACTCCGCCTGTTTCAGCGCCTGGACGAAGAAATCATCAAGCAACAGGTTTTCCAGTGCCGGGTTGTTACTGAATGCGGTTTTTATGTTGCCGAGAAAGCGGCTGCGGATGATGCAGCCGCCGCGCCACATGAGGGCAATGTCCCCATACTGGAGTTTCCATCCATACTCTGCCGCGGCCTCCCGCATCAGCATATAACCCTGGGCATAGGAGACGATTTTGGAGGCATAGAGGGCGTCGTGGATGTCGGCGATACAGGCGTCCCTGTCCCCCTGAAACTGCGCATCCGGAAGACCGAACAGGGACTCCGCGCGCTCCCGCTCCGGTTTGAGGGCAGAGAGGCAGCGGGCGAACACCGCCTCGCCGATCAGGGTCAGGGGCACGCCCAGGTCCAGGGCGCTGATCCCGGTCCATTTGCCGGTGCCTTTCTGGCCCGCCGAATCGAGGATTTTGTCGACCAGCGGCTCCCCATCCTCGTCCCTCACCCCCAGGATGTTGGCGGTGATTTCGATCAGATAGGAGTCGAGCACACCCTGGTTCCAGTCGGCGAACACTGTCTGGATCTCGTCCGTTGAAAGCCCCAGTCCCTGGCGCATCAATTGATAGGCCTCGCTGATTAGCTGCATGTCACCGTATTCGATGCCGTTATGCACCATTTTGACGTAGTGTCCGGCGCCGGCCTCGCCAACCCACTGGCAGCAGGGTTCCCCCTCTACCTGGGCGGCAATGGACTGGAGTATCGGTTTTACCTCCGGCCAGGCCTCGCGTTCGCCCCCGGGCATAATGGATGGCCCGTGGCGGGCACCTTCTTCGCCGCCCGAGATACCGCAGCCGATAAAGTGGATCCCCTGCTCCGTCAGTTGCTCCCAGCGCCGGTTGCTGTCGGTAAAGCGTGAGTTGCCGCCGTCCAGGATGATGTCTCCGGGTTCCAGATGGGGCAGCAACTGGGCGATGAATTGATCCACCGGGTCACCGGCCCTCACCATCAGGATGATCTTGCGTGGCCGGCTGAGGCTGGCGGTCAGCTCGGGGATGGAATAGGTGCCAATGATCTCAGATCCCGAGGCCGGGCCTTGAACAAAGGCATCGGTTTTTCCTCGGGTCCGGTTGTAGACCGCGACCCGGTAGCCGTGGTCGTTCATGTTGAGGGCCAGGTTCTGGCCCATGACGGCGAGGCCGATCAATCCGATATCCGCCTGGGGCATGACAGCTCCTTTCGTTAACAACAATTCAGCAGGCGTTGAAGTATGGCATACTTTCTATGACCGGTTTAACCGCAGGCCGGCGGCACAGCCTCGTGATCCTTTGGGAGGGGTTCCCGAGGTAGGGTGAGACGTCCGGCAGCATGATTTTTAACGGGGAGTTCTGAGATGTGTGGGCTGTGCGGGGAACTGAGGTTTGACGGCCAGGCGGCGGACCTGACCGCAGTGCAGCGGATGACCGGTCGGTTGGAACGGCGCGGTCCGGATCACGGTGGCAGCTACAGTGACGGACCGCTCGCCTTTGGTCATCGCCGGCTGGCCATCATCGATCTTTCCGAACACGCCAATCAGCCCATGGTGGATCAGGAACTGGGGCTGGCACTGGTCTTCAACGGCACCATCTACAACTATCCACAATTGCGGGAAGAACTGCGGGCTAAGGGCTATCATTTCTTCTCCGATGGCGATACCGAGGTGATCCTCAAGGCTTACCACGCCTGGGGAGAGGGGTGTGTGGAGCGTCTGCACGGGATGTTCGCCTTTGCCGTCTGGGATCAGCGGGAAAAGGTCCTGTTTCTGGCCCGGGACCGGCTAGGGATCAAACCCCTCTACTATACGCGCGACGCAAACCGCTTTCGTTTTGCCTCCAGCAGTCAGGCGCTGCTAGCCGGTGGCGGCGTGGATACGGCCATCGATCCGGTGGGGCTGCATCATCAGTTCACCCTGCACGCAGTGATCCCGGCACCCCACACTATCCTGCAGGGAATTCGCAAGCTCTCACCGGGGCATACACTGTGGATTGATACAGCAGGGAAGCCCCGCGAGCTGGGTTACTGGCGTTTTCCCGCCACCCGTCCCGATCAGCCCTTGAGCGAAGAGCAGTGGCTGGAAGCGATCCACGACAGCCTGCGCTCGGCGGTGCAGAAACGCAATGAGATCGCCGATGTGCCGGTGGGGGTGTTGCTCTCCGGTGGTCTGGATTCAAGCCTGCTGGTGGCGCTGCTGGCGGAGACGGGGGTTTCGGATCTGCACACCTTTTCCATCGGTTTCGAGGACCAGCCGGAGGAGCAGGGTAGTGAGTTCGAGTATTCGGACCAGGTGGTGGCACGCTATGCCACCGATCACCACAAATTTCTGATCCCCAACGACGAGGTGCTGGGGCGCCTGCCGGAGGCGGTGGACGCCATGGCAGAGCCCATGTTTGGCCAGGACGCGGTGGCCTTTTACCTGCTGGGTGAACAGGTCTCCCGGAAGATCAAAGTGGTGCAGTCCGGTCAGGGGGCGGATGAGGTGTTCGGAGGTTACTTCTGGTATCCACGCATGATGGCGGAGACTGAGGGCACACCGGTGGAACGTTTTGCCAGGCATTATTTCGATCGGGATCACGAGGAGTTTCTGCATACGGTCGCGCCTGCTTATCGGGGGGAAGATCACAGCTCACGCAGGGTAGCCGAATTGCTCGCGCAGCCGGAGGCCGACAGCTTCATGGATGCGGTGTTGCGGATGGATGTCACTACCCTGATCGTGGACGATCCGGTTAAACGGGTGGATAACATGACCATGGCCTGGGGGCTGGAGGCAAGGGTCCCGTTTCTGGATCACCAGCTGGTAGAACTGGCCGCCCGTTGCCCGCCCGAATTGAAACTGCGGGACGGTGGAAAGTATCCCCTCAAGGCGATGGCCCGGGGGCTGCTGCCGGACTCGGTCATCGACCGCCCCAAGGGTTACTTCCCGATGCCTGCCCTGAAGTATGTCCGCGGACCCTTTTTAGACTTCATGCGGGGGGTGCTGGAATCCAGCGCCTGCCGCGAACGGGGCATCTACTCCCGGGCCTATGTCGATATGCTGCTCGCAGCCCCGGAGATGCATCACACCCGGCTGCAGGGAAGCAAGCTCTGGCACCTGACGCTGCTGGAGTTCTGGTTGCAGAGAAATGTAGACCCTGTCGCCTATACTCCTGCTTGAGCTTGCTGCTATCCAATGAACCTTTTCGTACACAGGAGTGCTGTACCATGATGTCTGTTGCCATCACCCTGCATCTGTTTGCAACCATCGTCTGGGTGGGGGGAATGTTTTTCGCCCATATGGCGCTGCGGCCGGCTGCCAGCCAGCTGCTCGAGCCGCCTCAGCGGCTGCCCCTGCTGCACGGGGTCCTGGGCCGATTCTTCCCCTGGGTCTGGATCTCCATTGTGCTCATCCTGGGCAGTGGCTACTGGATCTTTCTAGGAATCCTTGGCGGTCAGGCGGCGCTGCATGTCCATCTGATGCAGGGTACCGGCCTGTTGATGGTGGCTATTTTCTGTTTCATCTATTTTGTGCCCTACCGCCGGATGGGAACGGCCTTAAAGTCGGGAGATCTGCCGGTGGCCGGTGCCCGGATGGCACTTATCCGTCGCCTCATTGGCATCAACTTGATTCTCGGTCTGGGCACTGCACTGCTGGGGGTAGCAAGGCCGTTTTGACGCGCCTGTCTGTTTCTACCCTGCTTTTTATGCTGTTTGCTTTGCTGCGAATTTCGTTTACTCCAATTCCGCTTTATCGGTCACTGTTGTCTGTTGCGCTGCGACTGCCTCCATCACGCTGATTGGAAATGATGAGAGGGGGTGACTACAATCCGTCCCATGCAGCGGCCACTGAATCCCAGATATTTACTAAGGAAATCCGATATCGCTTTCGTCCTTATCGCTCTATTGATACTCCTGGTGGTTGCAACCCAGGGCCATGCCTATTATGGGCGTCTGCATTCAAAGTCGGCGCTGGATATGAAACAGGCCTTGGTTCGAAAACTTGGGCTGACCGACCTTTGTCTCTTCACCGAGGCCCGTTATACACGTCATTTGTCCCAGGCAGATCTGCACACCGCTTTTCAGGATCACCCCATGTCACTGGAGCACTTCCCGTCGGGGTCCCTGCTGGCGCCGCCTCAACTTTTAAAGCGAAAGTATGAAAAACTGGTTCCTTAAGCAGCGTTATCTGATCGATTACACGCTTGCCGCGCTGCTTCGCCGCAAGGGAAAAAATCTGAGTCTGCTGGCGGTCTATACCCTGGTGGTCTTTCTTCTGGTGTCGGTAATGCTGTTCAGCCACTCCATAAAGCAGGAGGCAAGTCATCTACTGCAGGCGGCCCCCGAACTGGTGGTACAGCGTATGGTGGCAGGTCGCCATGATCTCGTGCCGGCGGCTTACGTAGAGAAGCTGGGACAGATACGCGGGGTCCAGAGGATAGAAGGCCGGTTATGGGGTTACTTTTTTGATCCGGTCGTTTCAGCCAACTATACCTTCATGGTCCAAAGCGATGAGCAACTGCCGGCAGGGTACATTGTAGTCGGCGACGCTATCGCCAGGACTCGTGGCGCCAGTCGAGGTGACGTGCTCTCGTTTCGAGGTTACAACGGCCAGCTGTTCTCCTTTACCATCGACCACACGCTGAGTCACGATTCAGGACTGGTGAGTGCCGATCTGGTGCTGCTGAACGAGCAGGATTTCCGGGGTTTTTTTGGCATTGCGGACGGTCAGTTTACTGATATAGCACTCACTGTGCGCAACGCGCGGGAGGTGCGCAAGGTGGCGGAAAAGGTGGCCCTGGCCCTGCCCGATACACGCCCCATCATGCGGGATGAAATTCTGCGCACCTACGAATCCATATTCAACTGGCGCGAGGGGATGATCCTGGTACTGCTGGTCGGCGGTGTGCTGGCCTTTGTCATCTTTGCCTGGGAGAAGGCCTCCGGACTGAGCGCCGAGGAGCGGCGGGAGATCGGTATTCTAAAGGCGGTGGGCTGGGAGACATCGGACATTATAAGAATGAAATTCTGGGAGGGTTTCCTGATTTCGCTCACCGCTTTTCTGTGCGGGTATCTGCTGGCCTATGGCCACATCTTTTTCTTCTCCTCGGCCCTGTTTGCTCAGGTGCTCAAGGGCTGGGCCGTGCTCTATCCAAGTTTCGCCCTGGTGCCCTATGTTGATGGACTACAGATCGCAACGCTGCTGTTTCTTACGGTCTTTCCCTATGCCGCTGCCACGGTGGTACCTATCTGGCGTGCTGCTATCAGCGATCCGGATACGGTGATGCGTTGAGACCATGATCGAACTGCGCGCTATCCGCAAGGTGTTCAATCAGGGCAGGCACAACGAGTTCTGTGCCCTCCACGACGTGGATCTCAGCATCGGTGAGAATCAGGTGACGGTGCTGCGTGGACCCAGTGGCTCGGGAAAGACCACCCTGCTCAGCATCATCGGCTGTCTGTCCCGTCCGACTAGTGGCCGTGTCAGCCTGCAACAACGGGACATCTCCGGATTCAGTGAGCGTTTTCTGACCGATATCCGGCGTCACACCTTTGGCTTCGTGTTTCAGCAGTTCAATCTGATCAAAGGCATCAGTGTACTGGAAAACGTCATGACCCCGGCCTATCCGCTGGGCCTGGACTATGCGGAGCTGCGGCAGCGGGCCCTGGCACTGCTCGAACAGATGCAGCTCGGCCACCGGGCCTCGGCCCCGGTAGAGTGGCTTTCCGGGGGGGAGGCACAACGGGCCGCCATCGCCAGGGCGCTGATCAACGATCCACAGGTCATTATTGCGGATGAACCTACCGCAAACCTCGACACCCATCTGTCAAAGCGGTTTCTGGAGATCGCGGAACGGCTGCGCGAGCGGGGCAAAACCCTGCTGTTGACCAGCCACGACCCCCTGGTCTGTGAATCGGCGGTAGTGGACCGGGTGGTTGAGATGCGTGATGGAAGATTAGTTTAGTGCTGCTCAACCCCGCCATTATCGCCCTGCTGATCGCCTCGCTGGTGTCCCTGCTGATGATCGGCTGGTCTTCCCTGTTCGGTTGGCAGGTATTGCGCAACTGGGATATTCGCAGCGGCAGCGAGGGCCAGTTAATTCTTGAGCGGCGTACCTACCTGGTCTCTACCCTGTTGAGCTTCGTCTTTGCCGTCCAGGCGATCAGTCTGCTGCTGTTTATCTTTAACGCAGAGCAGATGTCGTCCCTGTTTGTTGGCGCCATGTGCGCCGTTGGAACCCTGAATGTCAATCCCTACGGCATGCCCACGCTGCTGATCAAGATAGTGGTTTTCTTCCTGGCCGCGATCTGGCTGGTAATCAACCAGCTGGATACCCGCGGTTACGATTATCCCCTGACCCGCCACAAATACCGTCTGCTGCTTGCCATAACACCGTTCGTCGCGCTGGAGGCCTATCTGCAGCTGCAGTATTTCCTGGGACTGGATGCCGATGTGATCACCTCCTGCTGCGGCAGTCTGTTTGGCGGTGAGCGGGAGACCCTGGCCACAGAGCTTGCCGGGCTTCCCCCATTGCCCGCCATGTTTGGTTTCTACATCATAATAGGGCTTACCATCGCCTCGGCGCTCTGGTATCAGCGCCGGCGCACCGGCGGCTATCTGCTGGCCGGAATGAGTGCGCTGGGATTCGCCGCCTCGATCGTGGCGATAGTGTCGTTCCTCTCGCTCTATATCTACGAACATCCCCATCACCACTGCCCGTTCTGTGTCCTCCAGGGGGAGTACCACTTTCAGGGTTACCTGCTTTATATCCCCCTGTTTGCGGCTACCGCCCTGGGTTTGGGGGTTGGCGTCATTCAACCTTTTAAGCAAGTAGCGAGTCTGCGTGAGGTCGCGCCGGTCATGGCCAGGCGCCTGGGGCTGGCTGCCCTGGCGCTGTTTCTGTTTTTTACTTTGTGGACTATCCTGGCGATCTGGAATTCTAATCTGAGGTTGATCGGAGCATGAAAACAACGGCAATCATCCCTGATCTGAGACTCCTGGCCGTGACCGGCCTGCTGGTATTGTTGTTGGCGGCCTGCGGCGAACCCGCGCCGCGACTGCAGGCCGGTGACCCGGCACCGCAGTTTAAGATCGAGACCCTGGATGGACGTCTGTTGGACTTTCCCGCCGACCTTAAAGGCAAGGTGGTGGCGGTGCGTTTCTGGGCTGACTGGTGCCGTTTCTGTAAAGATGAAATGAACGATATCGAACCCGTTTACCAGCAATACAGGGACCGGGGTATGGAGGTGATCGCTATCAACGTCGGTCAGAGCAGGAACGTGGCGCAGCGCTTCGTGGACAAACTGAACACCAGCTACACTATTGGACTTGATGAAGAGTCGGTGGCCGCCCGCAGTTACGGGGTCATCGGATTGCCCACTACTTTCTTCGTTGATCGCGACGGTAAGGTGCAGCGTAAGATTCTGGGGGAATCCGAGGTGGAGACTTTCACTCGTGCGACTACGGAACTGCTCTGACCAGCAGCCAAGGTGAAAGAGCCTATGCAGAACAACAGTGCGTGTGATCTTTGCGGCCTGCCGGTAGGGGCGGCAACCTATACCCTGTATACCGTCACCAAGCAGGCCAAACACTTCTGTTGTGACGGCTGCAAGGGCATTTATCAGATGCTGCACGAGGATCAGGTGATGGACGAGAACAGAACGAAAGAACCCAATTGACGGGGACAAGCAGAGACAATACAGGTATATTCTGGATACGGATCGGTTGAACCGGGTGGAAGCAGCGGCTGAGATCACCAATAGACCGGCAGCCGCATTATTGATAATGAGAATAAACACCCCATCAACTTGAAGATGCATTGACACCAGACGAGGCGGAGTTAAATATGGCCCATTCACACGGATCACATGGCTCAGGGGGAAGCGGCGGCGGCCACGATCACCACGGTGGTCATGGTCTGGCATCAACAGCGGCGGCGGCAGGGGCCGCTGCTGCATGTACTCATACCGGGAGGGGAATGATGAGCAATTTTTTTAAACGTCCGCTGGTGTTGCTTAGCATCGGTGCTGTCGCCGGGTTTTACGCTCACAAATACCGTAAGGAGATCATCGCCGCCGGGACCAAGTACTCAGAGGTCGGAAAGGACTTCGTTCTACAGCAGAAAGAGAGCCTTGAGGACCTGGTAGCGGAGGCGCAGGAGGACGCTGAAGAGGACACCGCTAAAGAGTAAAGTTTGGCCTTGGGGCCGGACATTCGTTTGTTTTGAGTGCGGGTTTTATGTCGACGTTTGACTGCCTGCTTGGACCAGATCATCCGGTCGATGCTGCAATTGCTGTTTGACGTTTTTCATGACCCCGTGATCTTGACTTTTTAAAGCTGGTCGTTTGTCAGTAGCCGCCATGTCCATACAAAAACAGATTTTTCTGCGTTACCGCTCCGCCAACCATCTTCGGTTTCAACTGCCGGCGGACATCTGTGCCGGCGGATCGGCCGAGGCACTGCAGGGTGAGTTGCATCGCATCGAAGGTGTCTACCGGGTGACCCTTTACCGTCGCCAGTGCAAACTATCCATCCGTTTTTTTGACACGGCAACCGATGCTTCCCAGGTGTTGAAACAGATGTACCAGATCCTGGGCGAGCTGATAGAGGAAGGGGTGGTCCGGAAACACGCCGCTAAAACCGACGCGACCGCGTCCTCCTCGAAGGCTCGGCCCAAAAGGCATCGGCCACGGCGGAAGATCAAGCAGTCTCGGCTGACCGATTGGCTCCGTGGCAAGATTCAGGAGGGAAGAGAGACGGTTACGGCACTCAAGGTGCTGGCAAAAAGAGGGGGTGGAAAGAATGCCCCTGCCTTTCTGCAGAATCCGGAGAACGCAGCCTTCGAGTTCGCCAACGACGTACTGGTATTCTATCTCATCAAGAGCCATTGGCAGCGTATCGTCCACGAGTGGCTCCCCAACCCGCTACGCCATCGTTATGAATGGCTGGCGGTGATCTATATGACTTACCTCTGGGTGCGTTGGCGGCACAGCAAGGATTAGTGCTGTATCTAGCGGCAACAAATCAAGGCAGGAGTGGTGTTTTTCTTGGATCCAGGTAACGTCGAGAACGATCAGGATTACTAGTGGATATTGCCGTTCAGGACCCGCCGGCGGCTAGCGAAGCCGTCAATTTCCGATTGGTACATGTGCTCAGGCGGCGCATACGCATGCTTGCCCCCGCGCTGACAAAAGACCCGGAGCGCGCCTATATATTTGAAATCCTGCTGCGCAAGCATCCGGGGATCAGCCGGGTACGCGCCGTCCCGGCGATCGGTTCGGTGGTGATCCATTTCAATCCCCGGCGCCTGCCCAGAACCAACCTCTACCTGATGCTGGATCGCGTCCTGGAGAACATCGGGCATAGAGCATCCGGTGCTCGCCCGGTCCATGAGAAACAACCGGAGGGGCCAGATCAACAGTTTAGTCTGGCCATCGAGGGCATGACCTGCGCATCCTGTGCCCTGCTTCTGGAGATGACCCTGGAGCGTAATCCCGGGGTAAAGCAGGCGAGGATCAATTTTGCTGCTGAGACCGCCAGCGTCAAGGGCTGGCTGTCACAGGAGGCGTTATTCCAAAGTATCCAGAAGCTGGGTTATGGCCCGCGCCCCATGGATACCCTGGCCCAGCGACGGCTGTTGATAGAGCGCGAACGGGCACGCCTGGAGGCCTCTAAACGGCGCGCACTCTGGGCTGGGCTGCTGAGCCTGCCGGTGATGTTGATCGGCATGGCCATGCCGCGTCTGCGCTTCCTCCACTGGCTGGAATTCCTGCTCAGTACACCGGTGGTGCTGTGGGCAGGTCGTCCATTTTTCGATAAGGCCTGGAAACTCGCCCGCCAGCGGGCGACCAATATGGATACCCTCATCGCCCTGGGTACAGGTGCGGCATACGGTTACAGCATCGTCGCCCTGTTCGGTCGTCGCCACAATCTTTATTTCGAAGCTTCGGCGGCTATTATCAGCTTTGTGTTGCTGGGCCGCTATCTGGAGGAGCGCTCCAAGGGTAAGGCCAATGAGGCGATTCGCGGACTGATCCAACTGCAGCCGAGAAAAGCCACCTTGTTGCGAGATGGTGAAGAGGTGGTTGTCGATGCCGAGCAGATCGCCGTGGGAGATCTGCTGCTGATACGACCGGGGGAGCGTGTCCCCACCGATGGCGAAGTGATCGAAGGGGTATCCAGCGTAGATGACTCCATGATCACAGGTGAGAGCATACCGGTGATCAAGGAGCCAGGGCAAAAATTGTTCGGCGGCTGCATCAATGGCAGCGGTGCACTGCGCATGCGGGCTACGGCGGTCGGAGGCGACACCCTGCTGGCAGGTATCATCCGCATGGTGGAACAGGCCCAAGCGACAAAACTCCCGCTGCAGAAGCTGGCCGATCGCATCGCCTCAGTTTTCGTGCCTGGTGTGATGGCCTTGGCGGGATTGACCTTTGTTGCCTGGCTTGGTGCCGGTGGGCGTTTCACTCAGGCGCTGGGAAACAGCATTGCGGTGCTGCTTATCGCATGCCCCTGCGCCGTGGGTCTGGCCACCCCCATCGCGGTTATGGTGGGTACCGGGCAGGCGGCGCGGCAGGGGATCTATATCCGCAACGGTGAGAGTCTGGAGGCGACCCGGCATTTGACGACCATCGCGTTCGACAAGACCGGGACGGTCACCGAGGGGCGGCCCCGAGTGGTCGATCTGTTCAACCTCTCCGACTTGGAGGAGAGCGAAGTGCTGCTATTGGCCGCCTCGGCCGAACTGGACTCCGAACATTTTCTCGGCCAGGCGATTGTCACCCTGGCCCGCGAGCAGAAACTGTCACTGCTGAAGGCGGATGACTTTCATACTAGGCCGGGCTGGGGAATCGAGGCCCGGGTGGATGGCCGCCGGGTGACTCTGGGCAACAGTGCCTGGCTTGGTGAGCGGGGTATTGAGACCCGGCCACTGATGTTAAAGGCAGAGGAGTACGCCTGTTCCGGCAAGACGCCTGTGCTGCTGGGAGTTGACGGGGCGGCGGCTGCGCTGTTCGGGATTGCCGATCAACCGAGAGAAGGGATCCGCAAGGCCATCGAGCATCTGCATGCGTTGGGTATTGAGACCCTGATGCTCACCGGTGATACCGAGACCACGGCTCGCTATATCGCCCGGGAGGTCGGTATCACAGAGGTCGTCGCTCAGGCGACACCTGAGCAGAAACTGAGCATCATTCGCGAGCTCCAGGCCAAAGGGGCAAAGGTTGGTATGATCGGGGATGGCATCAATGATGCCCCGGCGCTGACCGCCGCCAACGTCAGTTTCGCCGTGGGTACCGGTACCGATATCGCCATCGAGGCGGCAGATATGGTGTTGGTAAGCGGTGATATCACCAAGATCACCGAACTGGTGGATATCAGTGCCCAGACCATGCGTATCATCAAGCAGAATTTGTTCTGGGCGCTGGGTTACAACACCATCGCTATTCCAGTGGCAGCCATTGGTAAACTCACGCCGATGATTGCATCCGCTGCCATGGCCCTGAGTTCAGTCTCTGTAGTCGCCAACTCGCTGCGGATTCAGCGTCGTTCACTCAAGGGCCGTGTCGCCGTTGGTTCGGGACAAGCCGGTGCCAGGGGGCGGGAGGATACATGAGTGCCGAGTTGGATTACTCCCTGGCTTTTATGGCCGGTATTCTGGGCAGCGCCCATTGTATTGGTATGTGCGGGGCCCTGGCCTCAAGCTTTTTCATGAAGCTGGGGCAATCTAATAGCAACAGTTTTACTTATGTCGCCTACCATGGGGCTAGGATTTCGGTCTATGCGCTGGTGGGCGTCCTGGCTGCCCTGCTGGGGGTGGCGCTGGTCTCCACTGGCCTGATGGGTAAGATTCAGGGCATTCTGCAGATAATCGTCGGTATCCTGGTAATCTTGATTGCATTGAACATGTTCGGTCTTCTGCGTTGGCGCTTTTCCATCAGTTTTCTGCCCCAACGTCTGCTGAACCGGGGTTTCAGGCAGGCAAGCAGCACGGGCAGTGTCATCGGTGCCGGGCTGGCCGGGATGGTAAACGGCTTTATGCCCTGTCCGCTTACCCTGGCTATGGCGGTCAAAGCCACCACCACAAGCAGTCCGGTGGACGGAGGATTGCTGATGCTGGCCTTCGGCGCAGGCACACTGCCGTCGATGATGTTTGTCAGTGTTGCCTTCGGCAAGCTGAGTACCAGAATGCGCGGCTATATGGTCAAGGGGGCCGCCGCGATTGTTATCGTGATGGGAGTCAGTACCCTTTATCAGGGCCTGTTGTTCTTTGATGCCATGCAGGGCCTGGCCAACTGGTGATGGGCAGGGAAGGTCCTATTGCCGCTATCCGGTCTGCTGGTATCTGTTGTTAGTGAGTTCCAGAAGAAGTGAGGTAACAATAAAATGAAAAGACGAATTTTTTTGAAGACCCTGGCGGCCACTGGAGCCTTTGGCTTGACCTCGGCAGTTGAGTCTAAAGACCAGAGTAGCGACGGAACGCCGCTGCAGTTCATGCCCAAGACGGCGCCGGATAAGAATCCTCTGGAGTCCGAGCTGGAGAAGTATCCGAAATGCCCCTATTGCGGTATGAGCAGGCACAAGTTCAATCACTCACGCCATCTCATCGTGTATGACGACGACCTGGTCGATGGCACCTGCTCCATACATTGCGCGGCCATCAGTCTCAGTCTCAACATCGACCGCGGCCCCAAGGCAATATATGCACCGGATTTTGGATCCAGTGCAGAAATAAAACCCCTGATCAACGTCGACGAGGATGTGCACTATCTGGTTGGCTCCAAGCTGAAAGGCACCATGAGCGGGCACAGTAAGATGGCTTTCGCTGACGAAGGCAGGGCGAAAGCGGTGAAGGCTGAGGAAGGCGGCGAGATCGTCGGTTTCGAAGATGCGCTGACGGAGGCCTATCTGGATATGGCCAAGGATACCCGTATGATCCGCAAACGGCGCGCCGAGCGACGAGCCCGGATGCAGGCAAAGAAACATCACCAGCAGTGACGGGTTCAACCGAAGGCACAGAGGATACGGACAGCGAGTCCCTGGACCGGCGGCAAAGCGGCCGCCGGTCGGCCCTGTTCTGGCTGCTTCCGGACAAGATATCCTGATAATACTCGGGGCTGAAGATACTTGAATAGGTTGATCCAATATCTACTCTTGCCGCAGCTGGTTGCTGCATGGTTCTGGTCGTCATTTGCAGCCGCAAACGGGTTGCTGGTGGACCTGCCGGCACCGGATAAGGGCGATACCTGTTCGGTCTGCGGGATGTTTGTGAGCAAGTACCCGGAATGGTTAGCGACGGTCCTCTACGGGGATGGTCACAGTGATCACTTCGATGGTGCAAAGGACATGTTCAAGTACCTGTTTGATCTGGATAAATATGCGCCGGGACACAGTTACGAAGATATTTCTGGGATTGGTGTGACCGAATACTACGGATTGACCATGATTGATGCGCGACAGGCCAGATTTGTCATCGGCTCCGATGTCACCGGTCCCATGGGGCATGAGTTGATTCCTCTGGCCAGCCAGGAGGACGCAGAGGAGTTTATGAAAGACCATCAGGGAGAGCAGATACTCACCTTTGATCAGGTGAGCCAGGCGTTGCTGCAGCGGCTGGATGACGGAGCGCTGGAGGAGTAATCAGATGCTGAGCGCAGTCGAAGGACGCATTCGAATCCGTTACCCACTGTGGCGGAAATCCGATCGCTTGGAAAGGGCGGTGAACAGGCTGCAGGGGCTGGAAGGGGTGACCAGTGTCGCACCCAACGCCCAGGCCGGGAGTATTCTGATCCATTACGACCCGGCGCAGGTCGAACTGAAACAGATGAAGGCCCGGGTGCTGGGGGTAGTCAACACCAGGAATATAAGGCCGTCCTCGGGCCCTATCGTCGTCGATGGCCATCTCTTGGATGTAAGCCTTACCGGCACCATTAACATGGGTATGCTGGCCTCGTTGGGTCTGGCCTTCACCGGTTCACGCAGGCTCCATAGACGAGCCGGGAAGGTTTTCATTTGGTTTGTCGCGGCCCATTTGTTTATCTATCGTAAGAAATTGATCAAGGACGCCAAAAAGCTCCTACCCTGAGGTTATTTTAGGTCTGATTTTCACCGCCGATTGGTAGCAAAGAGTTGGATTTCTTCGTATCCCCAGAGGCTTTTTTCAAGGGATATCACACAAAAATGTGTGGCATATCACCCATTTTTTGATTTTTCCCGGTGAAAAAAAGAATAGTAAGACGTAGATCGCAGATTATTCTTTTTTATTACAATCAGTTGCAAAATTTATGGTGCTGGGGACAGATTAATAATCCTTTGAAAACCTTGAGTTTCTCCCTGTTAATGTAAGCTCAGAATAAGAAATGCAGTTAGTGGGGAGAGAGCAATGAGCACAATAGAAGAAACAAAAACCAATTCAAAAGCCAATAGTAACGCCCTGCTGCTGGGCACGGGGCTTGCGTTAGCATCGCTGATCCTGCTGCCTGCGGTGGCTACTCGCATGGGATTGGGCTCCAGCCTGACCGGCGCACTTCGTATCGCCCTGATGAAGGCATCCTATCGGGCCGGTGGTTCTTCGGGGGAGGAGGGGGCCAGTACCCCGCCATCGGGTTTCAGCTGCCACTGAGGTTTTACCTCTATAAAGTAAATATAGAGCGTCGGCCTGTGTTTGCCGCTTAGGTGCCTCTGCGGGTTTTGACAACAACCCGCAGGGACGGGGCCGTTTTCCCCCCATGACTGCGTTGCACCTTCACTTAATTTACGGCAGGTACACGATGCTCAGTGCGCCTTGTCCGGCGAAAAAATGGCGTCCGTCGATGGATATCCGCATAGTGTTAACAGGCCCTGGTAAACAGTCAGAGCTTGAATTCGGAAACGGAAGGCCCCATCTCGGCACCCATCTTGGACAGTAACTAGAGAGGTGTAGAGATGGACGTATTGGACCGGATCAGGGAGCAGGTAGAGGGCAATTCCATCGTGCTTTATATGAAAGGGACACCCCAGTTTCCCCAGTGCGGATTTTCTTCCCGAGCTGCCGCTGCACTGCAGGACTGCGGTGCCAAGTTTGCATATGTGAATGTGCTGGCGGATGCGGAGATATTTGAGAATCTACCCCGCTATGCGGACTGGCCCACCTTTCCTCAGCTCTACATTAACGGCGAACTGGTGGGGGGGTGTGACATCACCCTGGAACTGCATGCCAATGGTGAGCTGCAGAAGATGACCGCTGACGCAACTGCGCAGGGGACCCCCAAAGACCAGAAATAGTGGCCTAAGCCGCAGGGGTGGTCAGCCAGGGGTGGTCAGGGCAGCACTGGTACCATTGGTTGACGATGGTGCAGAACAGTTCGGCGGTTTTTTCGGTGTCGTAGATTGCTGAGTGGGCCTCGTCATTGTTCCATGCCAGGTTCGCTGTCTGTACCGCTCTGGCCAGGACTGTCTGGCCATAGGCCAATCCCGCCAGGGAGACGGTGTCGAAGGTGCTGAACGGGTGAAACGGGTTGCGCTTGAATCCGGTGCGCTCTGCCGCTGCATTAATGAAACCCAGGTCAAAAAAGGCGTTGTGACCGACCAGAATGGCGCGGTTGCAGCCACTGGCTTTAATCGCCTTGCGGATGGGGAGGGAGATTTTCTGCAGCGCTTCCTTTTCCGGTAGTGCCATTCGGAAGGGATGGCCTGGGTCTATACCATTGAAGGCGAGGGCCTTGGGGTCGAGGTTGGCTCCGGGGAAAGGCTCGACGTGACAGGCATGGGTTTCCGCCGGATGCAGAAGCCCCTTCTCATCCATGCGGATAGTGACCGCAGCTAACTCCAGCAGGGCATCGCTGCTGGCATTGAATCCACCGGTCTCCACGTCTACTACTACTGGCAGGAATCCCCGAAAACGCTCGGCAATCGCCTTGTTGTACTTGACCTCATTCATGGTGCTACAGCTTAATGTATTAGGGGATGTCATTGGAACCTCGGCGTAGACACAGAGTTGGTGTGCAGGGGCAGAATAAACAGCATCGCCGTTTGGTCACAGGCCCATCTCCATTTCAACTCCAGTGAAAGGGTGGGCGCTGACCGCGCGCAATCTTCGATAAGGGGGTGTGATGTTTTTTGGCGGAGACAGCAATAGGGTGCGCTCCCTCCTCATCTGCCTGTGGCTGTTATTGCTGCCAGTGACAGCCTGCGGACAGGACCTCTTTTCGGAGGGACTGTTGTTCCGCCTGCACCGCCCCGGGGTAGCTGACAGTTACCTGTTTGGCACTATGCATTCCGAAGACCCACGGGTGGTCGCGTTGCCCACCGAAGTCCAGCAAGTATTCGACAGCAGCCATCAGGTGGTGCTCGAGGTGCAGATGGATGCCGAGGCTCTGATCGTTTCCATGACTGCTATGTTGTTGACCGACGGACGGGACCTGCGCTCCGTCCTCGGTGATTCCCTGTACCGCCGCTGTCTGGAGGCGGCGGAGAAAAGAGGTATTCCGGACATGGCCCTGCAGCGTTACAAACCCTGGGCGATCGCCACCATGCTCAGTCTGCCACCCATGGAAACCGGCCAGTTTCTCGATCTGGTGCTCTATCAGAACGCATTAGAGACGGGAAAACAAATAGCCGGACTGGAGACTGCGGCAGAGCAGTTGGGGACCTTCGATCGGTTGTCAGAGCAGGATCAAATAACGTTTCTGGAAGACACGTTAAATAACCTGGATCAGATGCCGACACTCTACATTGAGCTGCTTGAGTCTTATCTGAGAAGGGACCTGGGCGCACTGGTGGAATTGAGCGGCCGCATTTTCGAGGGCAGCCATTCGGATGCAGTGGCCCGTTTTCAGGAGTTTTTGGTGTTTGACCGGAACCGCAGAATGCTGGCCCGGTTGTTACCTTATCTGGAAAAGGGGAGCGTTTTTGCTGCCGTGGGGGCGCTTCATCTTCCGGGACAGAAGGGTATGCTGAATCTTCTGCAACAGAATGGGTACCGGGTAGAGCGGGTCTACTAAGGAGGCATCTCACCAGGAGAGTCGTCCGTGGTTGGGTAGAAGGGATGTTTCACCGACCGTAGTATGCTAGATTTCAAGGCCTTGCAGGCCGAACCCCGCAGAATTGTCCTGCAACAAAAAGAAAACAAGGGGAGAATCGAGAGGAATGGTGGGAACCAGCCGTGGGTGTCGGAGGCGGTACGGATGCATAGCGTTGCTCCTTGCGTTGCTGTCCGGCTGTGCCTCGACTGGAGATTACCGAGACCCAAGGGACCCCCTGGAGGGGTACAATCGGGTTATGTACCAGGTTAATGATACCCTGGACCGTGCCTTGATGAAGCCTCTGGCCAGAGGGTACAACACGATTACCCCCGCCCCTCTCAATCGGGGGATAAGCAATTTTTTCGGTAACCTTGCAGACGTTACCTCCGCCATCAACAACCTGCTTCAGTTCAAGCTGCAGCGCGCCGCAAGCGATGTAGGCCGGGTGGCATTCAATACCACCATCGGCTTGCTTGGCTTTATCGATGTTGCCAGCAATATGAACCTGCCGAAATATGGGGAAGATTTTGGCCAGACTCTGGGTGTCTGGGGCTTCGGCCCCGGCCCCTATATCGTTTTGCCCCTGCTTGGTCCAAGCAGCACACGGGATACTGTCGGTGTGGTTGCCGGCTGGTTTACCGATCCCGTTCGTTACATCAGGCGCAATCGTTTGCGCTACGGGTTGGTGGCGTTGCGGCTGGTTGACAAGCGTGCGAGTTTGCTGGGGGCCAGCCGGGTGATGGAGGAGGCGGCGCTCGATCCCTACCAATTCATGCGGGATGCCTACCTGCAGAAGCGGCACCACGATGTCTATGATGGCAATCCTCCCCCTGAACCCTTTGATGAAGAGTTTGACGAAGAATTCGACGAGTCGTTTGATCAGGAACTAGACGAAGAATCTTCGCACTGAGCGCAATCTTCCGGCCTTGGTCATCCCCTCTGTGCCCCTCCATCCCCTGGAGGCCAGATTATCCATACAATTTATTCACATATAGAAAAAATATATTAGAGAAATTAAGTAAATACTAATATTCTATATCACCAAGAAGGCACAAGTGGTAACCGGCCTTCTGATGCTCGCAGTACTTGTTCAATACTAAAGCTAACTTTTTTGGAGATTTATACATGAATACTATCGTTAAGGTCGCCGCTATTGCCGCTCTTATTGGTGCTTCCGCTTCCGCTTCCGCATGGTGGGGTCCTTGGGGTGGCGGTCCCGGTTACGGTGGCGGCGACAACAGCTGGCTTGGTGACGGTTGGGGTGACATGGACATGAACTTCAGCGCCCGTGGCTCCGGTTCCGGCTATGGCCGTGGCTATGGCCGTGGCTATGGTTACGGCTATCCGTATGGTGGCTACGGTGCTCCTTATGGTTATGGCGCTCCTTACGGGTATGGCGCTCCTTATGGCGGTGGTTATCCGTATGCCGCTCCGGTTGCCCCTCAGGCGCCTGCTCCTGAGGCCAAATAAATCCATTTTCGTTGCTGTCATATTGAGTAAGCCAGGGGAGTGGCTGTTCGGCACAGGGAAGTGTGGGCAGCAGAGTTTCAAGGCAGGGCCGTTCAGGGCCTTTGACTACAATCGAGGTTATATTGAGATGAAGACGATTTCTAAAGTGTTTGTCGCCGCGGCGCTTGCCACCGCTTCCATGACGGCCAGCGCCTGGTGGGGTGGCCCCGGTGGCTGGGGCGATGATTGGTCCGGCAATGGCTGGGGTGATGTCGGGTTCAGTTTCAGCATGAGTGCCCACGGGCGCGGAAATGGCTGGGGCCGCTATTACGACTACCCTTACTATGGTTATCCGGTAGCGCCGATGGCTCCGCTGACCGAGGAGCAGCAGGCCGTGGTGGCAGAACAGCAGCAGGTGATCGCCGAGCAGCAAGCCAAGGCTTTCCAGCAGGCGATGGAGGCACAGCGCGAGCATGCCGAGCAGATTGCCGCTAACCCGGAGCAGTTCGGCACTCCTTTTGGCGATGAGTTTGCCCCTTTTGGTACGCCGTTTGGTGAGGAGTTCGCTCCCCTTGCACGCCCCTTTGAGACCAGTTTCCAGGATATGGAGAGCCGTCATGAAGAGATCCTCAAGCAGATGGAGAGCCGGCGCAAGCAGATCGTGTCCCAGCGTCCTTTCGATACCGATTCCGCGGCCAGAGATAGCCGGCAAGAAGCGGTACGCAAGCAGATGCAGGATCGCCGCGACGAAATGATGAAGCGGGTTGAGGCTCAGCGCAAGGTCTCCGAAGCGCAGCGCGCTACCATGCGCAAGGCCAGTGGGGATCGTCGTGTCCGTCACGAGATCTGACAGCTAGGGCCTGGTAAAACCGGTAAAGGCGTCTGCGGGGTATAGACTTCGCAGGCGCTTTTTCTGTGTCTGTTCATGGCGTAAAGATAAGAAATCCGGTATATTGCGCCTACCAATACAAAGCATTGTTTATATCAATATTAAGTACTGCTACCCTCAAATATTCCTCAACAACCAAGCCGGTAAGGGGTAGGGTGTACGCGGTTGGCAACGTATTCCGGGAGAGAGTTTGTAGAAATGAAGCCAGACATTGATCCGCAGGAAACTCAGGAATGGCTGGACGCCCTTGAGGGCGTGCTCGAAAACGAAGGAGTGGAGCGGGCCCACTATCTGCTCGAGCGGCTGATCGACAAGGCCCGCCGGTCGGGTGCCTATCTGCCTTACAGTGCCAACACGGCCTATTTGAATACCATACCTGTCACCAAGCAGCAGCGTTTTCCTGGTGATCGCGCCATGGAACGGCGGATTCGATCCTTCATCCGCTGGAACGCGATGGCAATGGTGGTCCAAGCCAATCGGCTCTCTTCAGAATTGGGCGGTCATATCTCCAGCTTTGCCTCCGCGGCCACGCTGTTCGATGTGGGTTTCAACCACTTCTTCCGGGCCAGAAGCGAATCCCGGGACGGTGATCTGGTCTTTTTTCAGGGACATTCGGCACCCGGTATCTACGCCCGGGCCTACCTGGAAGGGCGTCTCAGTGAGGAGCAGCTGTATGGTTTTCGCCAGGAGGCGGATGGCAACGGTCTCTCCTCCTATCCCCATCCGTGGTTGATGCCTGGCTTCTGGCAGTTTCCAACCGTCTCTATGGGACTGGGGCCGCTGATGGCCATCTATCAGGCACGTTTTATGCGCTACATCAATGATCGCGAGATCATGGGTACGAAAGGTCGCAAGGTATGGGCCTTCATGGGTGATGGTGAGATGGACGAGCCGGAGGCGCTGGGGGCTATTTCACTGGCCGGGCGGGAACGTCTGGACAATCTGGTATTCGTGGTCAACTGCAATCTGCAGCGTCTGGACGGCCCGGTGCGCGGTAACGGCAAGATCATACAGGAGCTGGAGGCCGTTTTCCGTGGCTCCGGCTGGAACGTCATTAAGGTGGTATGGGGCGGATATTGGGATCCACTGCTGGCCCGGGACAAGAATGGGTTGCTGCTGAAGCGGATGGAAGAGTGCGTGGACGGCGACTACCAGGCCTACAAGGCCAAGGGAGGGGCATACACCCGCGAACATTTCTTCGGCAAGTATCCGGAGTTGGCCGAAATGGTGGTGAATATGACCGACGAGGATATATGGCGCCTTAACCGTGGTGGTCATGATCCGCACAAGGTCTATGCCGCCTATGCCGACGCGGTCAATCACACCGGTCAGCCGACGGTGGTGCTGGCAAAGACGGTGAAAGGTTATGGCATGGGTGTTGCTGGCGAGGGCCAGAACATTACGCATTCCCAGAAAAAGATGGGTGAGGTGGCGCTTAAGGCGTTTCGCGACCGTTTCAATATTCCGATTCCGGATGAACAGCTCAATGCAATGCCCTTCTACAAACCGCCGGCGGACAGCACGGAACTCCAATACCTGAAAGAGCGGCGCGAGGCGCTGGGCGGTTACCTGCCGATTCGCTATAGCAATGCACCGAAGCTGGAGGTGCCGGGGCTCGAGTTTTTCAAGCCGCTGCTGGAGGGCGGCGGCGACCGCGAGATGTCCACTACCATGGCCTTCGTGCGTCTGCTGACGATCTTGATCCGGGATAAGAAGGTTGGCCGTTACGTGGTGCCCATTGTACCGGATGAGGCTCGAACCTTTGGTATGGAGGGGATGTTCCGGCAACTGGGCATCTACTCCTCGGTTGGCCAGCTCTATCAGCCGGTGGATGCCGACCAGGTGATGTACTACCGCGAGGATCAAAAGGGACAGGTTCTGCAGGAGGGGATCAACGAGGCGGGCGCCATGTCTTCCTGGATTGCGGCGGCTACCTCCTACAGCAACCATGGCGTCAGTATGATTCCCTTCTACATCTACTACTCCATGTTTGGATTCCAACGGGTGGGAGATCTCGCCTGGGCCGCCGGTGACATGCAGGCGCGGGGTTTTCTGATCGGCGGCACCGCCGGACGCACCACCCTTGCTGGCGAGGGGTTGCAGCACCAGGATGGCCACAGCCATCTGCAGGCGGCCACCATCGCCAACTGTGTCTCCTATGATCCGACCTTTGCCTATGAACTGACGGTGATCGTGCAGGACGGTCTGCGCCGCATGTTTCAGGAACAGGAAAACATCTTTTATTACATCACCGTCATGAACGAGAACTATCCTCAGCCTGCCCTGCCCGAAGGGGTGGAGGAGGCTATCATCAAGGGGATTTATCTTTACCAGGAGGGTGAGGGCAGCGGCGAGCGGCTTCAGTTGATGGGCAGCGGGACCATCCTGCGGGAGGTGATCGCTGCGGCAGAGCTGTTGGAACAGGATTTCAATATATCGGCCGATGTCTGGAGTGTAACCAGTTTCAACGAGCTGAGGAGAGAGGGTCTGGACGTGGAGCGCTGGAACATGCTCCACCCGGAAGAGAAACCGCGTGTCAGTTATGTTGAACAGACACTCGCCGGGCGCCAAGGCCCGGTGGTCGCTGCCACCGATTACATGCGATCCTACGCCGATCAGATCCGTTCCTTCATACCTGGGAGCTATAGGGTACTGGGCACTGACGGGTTCGGTCGGAGTGATATGCGTTCCCAACTGCGCAAATTTTTTGAGGTGAGTCGGTATTACATCGTCCTGGCCGCGCTCAAGGCGTTGGCGGATGAGGGGAAGGTCGAGCAGTCGGAGGTCGCCAAGGCGATCAAGAAATACCGTATCGACCCGGAGAAGCCAAACCCGGTGACGGTCTGAACAGGCGCTGTCGGGGTATCCCGTTAGAGCACTTAAATAGTACGCAGAGAATCGCAAAGTGAGTACCGAAACGAAAGTCTTAGTGCCGGATATCGGTGATTTTTCCGGAGTAGAGGTGATCGAGGTCATGGTTGCTGTCGGCGACCGGATCGAGGTGGAAGACTCGTTGATCACCCTGGAGAGTGACAAGGCCTCGATGGAGATCCCGTCACCTTATGCCGGGGTGGCGAAAGAGGTGGCAATCCGGGTCGGAGACAAGGTGGAGAAGGGAGGGCTGCTGCTGGTGATGGAGGTGGATGAGTCTGCCGCAGCGGAATCGCAGCAGGAGCAGGGCAGTGAATCTCAACCACCATCGCCTTCTGCCGAAGAGTCGGAAACGGTGCAGGCCCCGGCGCCGGACCAACGGAAAAGCAGACAGAGGCTGCCTGGAGAAAAGGCGGCGGCGCCACCCCCGGTGAAGGTTCGTCCGTCTGACGCCCCGGCCCCCAAGGCCCATGCCAGTCCGTCGGTGCGTCGTTTCGCACGGGAACTCGGGGTGGATCTGGTGCGGGTTTCGGGAAGCGGCCCCAAGGGACGGATCAGCCGGGACGACGTGCAGGGTTTCATCAAGAAGGCGCTGAGTGGCGGTGCCGCCGCCCCGGCTGGGCCGCTGCAGTTGCCGGCAATCCCCGAGGTGGATTTTTCGAACTTCGGCCAAGTGGATGAGCGTCCGCTCAGCCGGATCAAGAAGATCAGCGGTGCTCACCTGACCGCCTGCTGGCTCAACATACCCCATGTAACCCAGTTTGATGAGGCGGATATCACTGCGCTGGAGGCCTTCCGCCGGGAGCAGAAGGGGGTAGCCGCGCAACAGGATATTCGGCTCACCTTTCTGCCGTTTCTGATGAAGGCCTGTGTCGGCGCCTTGCGTGAGATGCCGGATTTCAACAGCTCCCTGACCCCCGATGGCGAAAGCCTGGTCTACAAGCAGTATTTCAATATCGGGGTTGCCGTAGACACGCCCAACGGTCTGATGGTCCCGGTTATCCGTGGTGTGGATGGCAAGGGGGTGTTCGAACTGGCCAGGGAGTTGATGGCGCTGAGTGCCAGGGCACGGGAGGGTAAACTGCTGCCGGCGGATCTGCAGGGTGGCTGTTTCTCGATCTCCAGTCTCGGCGGGGTTGGCGGGACCGCGTTTACCCCTATCGTCAATGCGCCGGAGGTGGCGATCCTCGGGGTATCCCGATCGGTCATGAAGCCAGTATGGGATGGTGAAGCGTTTCAGCCCCGGCTGATGCTGCCCCTTTCACTTTCCTACGACCACAGGGTGATCGACGGTGCCCAGGCGGCTCGGTTCACCACCTTGCTTGCCGGGTTGCTCTCGGATATCAGACGATTGCTGTTGTAGATCCTGTTACCATAGCGCTCAACGGATTACAGAAAAAAGGGTTTGTCCAGGGACAGGATAATCTGGCCGTATTGTCCTACAATTGGGATCTTGAAAAACAACCACGGAGATCACGGCAAACGACCCAGCCCCTATTCCGGCTCGATTGCCTGCCCTCTCCATATAAGTGTCTGTGTCTTCCGTTACGCCAGTGGCGGGAGAAATGTTGCTGCCCGTTCCGTTTCTCGCCAAAAGGATAGATCATGAGCAATCTTGTTGAGGTCACCCTGCCCGATATCGGTGATTTCGATTCGGTGGATATTATCGAGGTTCTGGTCGCCCCGGGAGATGAAATAGAGGTCGAGGATCCGCTCATTACGCTGGAGAGCGACAAGGCCACCATGAGCATACCCGCACCTTTTGCCGGCAGAGTTAAGGAATTGAGGGTCGCGGTGGGTGACAGCATTTCCAAAGGAGGGCTGATCCTGACCATGGAACAAACAGAGGGTGGGGTGACTCAAGCTCCGCAGGAACCTGGCGTCGTTGCGGGAACGGATGCGGTCAGGGGGCCTGCCGACCTGCAGGTGGAGGTAGTAGTGCTGGGGGCGGGACCCGGTGGTTATACCGCGGCCTTTCGTGCGGCTGATCTTGGCAAGAAGACACTGCTGATTGAGCACTATTCAGCCCTAGGCGGTGTCTGTCTCAACGTTGGATGCATTCCCTCCAAGGCGTTGCTGCATGCGGCAGACATCATCAATGAAGCCGCCGAGATGGAACGGATGGGAATCAGTTTCGGTGCACCGCAGATCGATGTGGAGAAGCTGCGTTCCGGTAAGGACAAGGTGGTCAAGCGCCTCACTCAGGGACTGGCGGCACTGGCCAAGCAACGCGGTGTTCAGGTAGTTCAGGGTTGGGGCACCTTCGAGTCTCCTAATCGTATCGGGGTTGAGACGGGCAACGGCCTTGTCTCTATCCAGTTCGACAACGCTATTATTGCCTGTGGCTCCCGGCCGGTGGAGATCCCGGGCTTTCCCAATGGCGACGCCCGGCTGATCGACTCCACTGGCGCCCTGGCACTGGCGGATATCCCGGCTAAGATGCTGGTGGTTGGCGGCGGCATCATTGGCCTGGAGATGGCCACCGTCTATTCGGCCCTGGGAAGCGCTATCGATGTGGTGGAATTGCAGGAGGGCTTGATTCCGGGCTGCGATCCCGATCTGGTCCGCCCGCTGAAGAAAAGGTTGGATAAAAAACTCAACCAGATCATACTGGCGACCAAGGTTACTGAAGTCAAGGCCCAGAAAAACGGTCTCAAGGTGTCGTTCGAGGGCAAGAATGCGCCGGAAAAGGCCAGAATGTACGACAAGGTACTGGTCGCCGTTGGCCGCATTCCCAATGGCAGGAAGATCGGCGCGGAGAACGCGGGTATCCAGGTGGATGAACGCGGATTCATCCCGGTTGATCGCCCATATGCGCACCAATGTACCCGGTATCTATGCCATCGGGGACGTGGTAGGCAATCCGATGCTGGCGCACAAGGCGACCCATGAGGCGAAAGTGGCCGCCGAGGTGATCGCCGGGCTTCCCTCTCTGTTCGATCCTTTGACCATTCCGTCTGTCGCCTATACCGATCCAGAAGTGGCCTGGATGGGACTCACCGAGGTGGAGGCAAAATCGCAGGGGATAGCCTACGAGAAGGGGGTATTTCCCTGGGCTGCATCCGGCCGCGCGCTGGGTACCGGGCGAGATGAGGGAATGACCAAACTGTTGTTCGATCCGGACAGCGGGCGCCTTCTGGGTGCCGGTATCGTGGGAGTAAGTGCCGGTGAATTGATCGGTGAGACGGTGCTTGCGCTGGAGATGGGGGCCGATGCGGAGGATATCAGTTTGACCATTCACCCCCATCCAACACTCAACGAGACCATCTGTTTCGCCGCCGAGATGGCCGACGGTACGATTACCGATCTGATGCCACCGAAGAAACGAAAGTAGGCGGGATCGATCCGATCCTGAAGGTGCTCTTTAGCAGCAGAGAGCGATCTGCGCGCCCGGTTCCCAGTGGTTATTGCTCGGCGGGTTCTGGCTCGATTATGAAACTCCATTTCCGCGAATATGGCACCTATACCGGAGATCGTCCAAGCCTGGTGCTGCTCCATGGCCTACTGGGCTCTGCCGCCAATTGGCACAGCCTGGCCCGGGCGCTGGCTGTGGACTACCACGTTGTGGTGCCCGATCTGCGTAACCACGGGCGCTCCGGACACAATGACCGCATGGATTATCCCGCGCTGGGCGACGATGTCGCGGAGTTGATGGAAGAGCATGGCCTGGATTCCGCCATGCTGGTCGGACACAGTATGGGTGGCAAGGTGGCCATGTGGTTTGCGTTGGAACGCCCGGGTCAGGTCGATGCCCTGGTAGTGGTGGATATCGCGCCGGTATCCTATGCGCATGGATTCGGCGACATTTTCCAGGCATTGCAGGCTGTGGATCTTGACAGAATTGCCAACCGGGGAGAGGCGCAAGCAACCTTGGCTCGCTACCTGGATGATGGGGAATTGCGCCAATATCTGCTCCAGAACCTGGTACGAAAGGGGGATTCCTGGGCCTGGCGGCTCAATCTAGAGGTGCTGGCGGAGGAGATGGATGCCATTGTCGGCTTTCCGCCAGTGGCTGCTGGCAAGGTTTATCCGGGTCCAGCGCTGTTCGTCTATGGCACTGAATCCAATTATCTCCAGACCGCCTATCATCAGCCGATACGGGCGCTGTTTCCTTATGCTCGGCTGCGGGCCATCGCCGGGGCGGGTCACTGGGTCTACACGGATCAACCGAGTAGCTTTCAGGCGGCCCTCAGTGTCTTTCTGGCGGCTATCCCAGATTGATTCGGCTTGCTTTCGATCTGCCCCTTTCCGTCAGCTTCTAGCGGCCGTTCGAGGTTCAGTTTTGACGGTGCCGGGCGATACAAAACTGAGAATTAGCATGGATTTGAGCCAATGACAGCAAAAGAGAATACCCGTATCGGTACCCTCACCGATGTACAGGAAATCAGCATGACAGCGATGCTGACCTGGGACGATTCCGGCAGCTTCCCGGTCATCGATATCGAGGGCCGTGAAGTGAGCGTGGGGGAAATTGGATCTTACCTGGTGGTTCGACAGAGGGGCGTTCAGGTGATCGCAATGGTCACCCGGGCCTATCAGGAGGAGCGCGCTCTGCGCGTCTCCCTGGGAGAGAAGGGCGATGGCTCGGTTCGAAGGTCGGTCAACCGGGGGTTGCTGACGCTGGTGCCTTTGGGTGAGTTGGATGCCAACCTCGATTTTCAACGCGGGGTTATCAACTATCCGACACCGGGGGCCGAGGTGCATGCGGTGGTGGAGGCGGAGGTGGATTCGCTGTTCGAGAAATACCGCTCTATGGGATATCGGCTGGGTTATCTCCCGTCGCTTCCTTCGGTCGATATCTGCCTTGATCCGTCGCCCCTGTTCGGCCGCCACCTGGCAATTCTCGGCCAATCCGGTTCCGGCAAGTCCTGGAGCGTAGCGAGTCTGCTCCAGCGTGCGGTCGAGATCATGCCCAACGCCCACATCATCCTGCTCGACCTGCACGGTGAGTATGTCTGGACCGATCTCGATGGCACCCGCCATTCAGCGTTCCCGGAGGAGACCTATCGTTATGTGGATGCGCGAGAACTGGAGATTCCATACTGGCTCCTCACCTATGCGGAACTGGTGGATCTGCTGATCGACCGCTCCGATGACAAGGCATCGATACAGATGGCCTTTCTCCGCGAGGTCCTGCTCGCCCTGCGCAAGAACGCGAACCAGGAAATGGAAGGGGTCCACATCACCATCGACTCGCCGGTCTATTTCTCTCTGGCAGAGTTGTTCCATCAGTTCAAGCGAGCCAATGAACAAGTGACCGATTTTGGTAAGGTAAAAGGTCCGCTCCACGGCCAGTTCGACGAGTTTCTGATCAAGATGCAGGCCCGTTTCAACGACGTCCGTTACGATTTTCTGTTCAAGCCGACGCGGCGAAATTCTTCCGACACGCTGTCCGATTTGTTGCGCGATTTCGTCGGCTTGCGGAATCCCAAGCGGCAGATCACCGTTATTGACTTCAGTCCGGTGCCATTCGATGTCCGGCCCACCGTTTCCGCCCAGATCGGCCGGCTGGCCTTTGAGTTCAACTACTGGAATCCCAGGTCGCGGGAGTTTCCGATCCTCTTGATGTGTGAGGAGGCCCACGCCTATATTCCGCGGGAATCAGGCACTCAGTACGAGGGAACCCGTCGCTCCATGGAGCGCATTGCCAAGGAGGGTCGCAAGTACGGGGTTGGTCTGGCGGTGGTCAGCCAGCGCCCCCATGAACTGTCGGAGACGGTACTTGCCCAGTGCGGCAACTTTATCTGCCTGCGGGTGACAAACCCTGACGACCAGCAGTACATCCGCGACCTGGTACCGGACGCCGAGGCCGGCCTGGTGAATATCCTCTCTACACTCGGCCGCGGTGAGGCCATGGTAATGGGCGAATCCGTTCCGATCCCTACCCGGTTCCAGTTCTATCCGCCCGATCCTATACCCAACAGCGGTGACATCGATTTCTATGGCCAGTGGAAGGACGGCCCGGAGGAACTCGACGTGGATGCCATCGTCGACTCCTGGCGCCGGCAGCGGAGATGAGGGGCTGCTGCCCCGCTGCTCTTGTCTTGGCTCTCACCCCCCGGCCCTTGCTATAATCCGGCGCTTTCCGATTAATCAACGGTGCAGCGCCCGTCCACTGCGGGCATCTGTCTGGAGCAACCCGCATGTCAGCGTTTGGTGTAAAAAAAGTGGTGCTCGCCTATTCCGGCGGCCTGGATACCTCCATCATTCTCAAGTGGCTGGAACAGGAGTACGGCTGTGAGGTGGTGACCTTCACAGCGGACATCGGCCAAGGGGAGGAGGTGGAACCGGCCCGGGCAAAGGCCCAGGCGGCCGGGGTAAAAGAGATCTACGTCGAGGATCTGCGCGAGGAGTTTGTCCGCGACTATGTCTATCCCATGTTTCGTGCCAACGCCGTCTATGAAGGGGAGTATCTGCTGGGTACCTCCATTGCCCGCCCCTTGATCGCCAAACGGCTGATCGAGATCGCCAACGAGACAGGGGCTGATGCCATCTCCCACGGCGCCACGGGAAAGGGTAACGATCAGGTTCGTTTCGAACTGGGTGCCTATGCGTTGAAGCCGGACGTGAAGATCATCGCCCCCTGGCGGCAGTGGGATCTGCTGTCGCGGGAAAAACTGATGGCCTATGCAGAGGCGCATGGAATCCCGGTGGAGATGAAGCGGGCAGGCAGTAAATCGCCCTACTCCATGGATGCCAACCTGCTGCATATCTCGTACGAGGGATATGACCTGGAAGACCCCTGGGTCGAACCGGGAGAGGAGATGTGGCGCTGGACTCGCTCCCCCGAGGCTGCGCCAGACCACCCGGCCTATATAGAACTCACCTTTCAGCAGGGCGACATTGTGGCCATCGATGGCGAGGAAATGAGCCCGGCGCTAGTGCTGGAGACCCTCAATCGGCTGGGAGGGGAGAATGGAATCGGTCGCGATGACATTGTGGAGAATCGATACGTTGGCATGAAGTCCCGCGGCTGTTACGAGACTCCGGGGGGCACCATTATGCTGAAGGCCCACCGGGCCATGGAGTCCCTCACCCTGGACCGCGAGGCCGCCCATCTGAAGGACGAACTGATGCCGCGTTACGCCAGCCTGGTCTACAACGGGTATTGGTGGAGCCCGGAACGGGAGATGCTGCAGGCCGCCATCGACCAGACCCAGGGGGTGGTAAACGGGCTGGTGCGGTTGAAACTTTACAAGGGTAACGTCATGGTGGCAGGCCGAAAGTCGGATACCGACAGCCTGTTCGATGAATCCATCGCCACCTTCGAGGACGATGCCGGAGCCTACGATCAGAAAGATGCCGAGGGTTTCATCAAGCTAAACGCCCTGCGTCTGCGGGTTGCGGCCAAGCGCCGCCGATAGGAGGGGAAGGCCTGTCTACCAGGGTTGGCGCGCACTTAGCGGCGCATGGGGCCTCGAAACGGGCGAAATCGAGGGGTCTCTTCTGTCTCTGCCTCTGCCTTTGTAGTCTCCTGATGCTCATCGGCATCGGGCGGCGTCTCCGGCTGAGGATCGGTCTCCTGGCAGGCCTTGAAAAAATCCGATTCCCGCAGTGCTTCGGCGCATTTCTTCGTCGTGTAGGTAATTCGATCCACTTCGCGGCTCGCCTCGCGTTCCCTGTTCTCCATGGTCAGTAGCTGTTGGGCGGGGGAACAGGCCGGGTTTTCGGGGCATTCGTCGTGGGCGCCGCAGACGTGGGAGACCAACTGCTGGCAGGCGGTGGGGGCATTAGGGGCCTTTTTGCTGGCGCAGCGGGGGAAGAGTTTGTCGTCATCCAGCCCTTTGCGGCACTCGGCTGTGGTCTGATTGGGCCCCGTGCCGCGCCGCTGCCAGGCTTCGTCCCGCTCCAGTTGGATTAGCTGACGCGCGGGGGAGCAGACAGGATTTTCGGCGCACTCGCCGTTGAAGCCGCACACTTTGATTGCCAGATCCACGCAGGGGGAACTGGGTCGGGCGCTTATCGGGTCTTCTGTATTCTCCGCCATTGGGGTCGCCGGTAAGGGTGTCGCCGGGGTCTCCCATGTAACGGACGGCTGGCCTCCGCCGCTGGTTACTACCCCGTCCTCTATGATGATCACCGAGCCATCCTGCAATTCGTGGGTGCCGTCCCACAACTGAGCGGCGCCATCGTTGGAATAAACGGTGGCCCGGTTGGTGTTTGGATCGATACGCACGACGTCCCCAGAGTCCAGACTGCCAGTCCAGTGCTGGGCTAAGGTCTGCACCGGCAAAAGCAGGACAGACAGGAGGAGTGTGACTGATCTAAATGTGGCCATCGGGATACTGCTCCAAAGTATTTATCAACAAATATTATCAGAAACAGGATCTGATTGCGGGCCCGGTTTCACAATAATCTGGGTCGCTGCTGGGACCCGGCTGGTGGGCCTGAACGGACACAACCGAATGCACCACCACTATTTCACAACAGTGCTGTGAATTCGATTGAACACGGATTTCACACCCTGTTGCAGTGTGTCAAATACCCTGCCGTGTGTGATCTGCCGCATGGGATTTGATCTCGACGAAGGCTTATGCTCTTCCGTTTTGACCGCCGAGCCAGTCTAGAAAATCCGATTCAAACCGTTTAATGCGGCGACCCGGTAGGCCTCGGCCATGGTGGGGTAGTTGAAGGTGGTCTCGACGAAGTAGCGCAGGCTGTTTGCCTCCCCCTTCCGACCCATGATGGCCTGTCCGATGTGAATGATCTCTGCTGCGGTCTCTCCGAAGCAGTGAATACCGAGGATTTCCAGGGTCTCCCGATGGAAGAGTATCTTCAGCATGCCCACGGTGTGTCCGGTGATCTGGGCCCGGGCGATGCTCTTGAACATGGCCTGGCCTACTTCGTAGGGGATCTGCTGCTCGGTCAGTTCCCGTTCTGTGCGGCCGAGAGAGCTGATTTCAGGATTAGTGTAGATGCCGCTCGGGAATTCCTCGATCAGGCTCCAGTCGCTCTTTCCGTCTGCGACCAGGGTACCGACGAAGCGTCCCTGATCGTAGCTGGCACTGGCCAGCCCCGGTGAGCCGACCACGTCGCCCACCGCGTAGATGTGTGGCAGTGCGGTGCGGTAGTCCTTTCCGACCTCGATCTGACCGCGATGATTCACTTCGATGCCGATCTCCTCCAGCCCCATGCCGGTCGTGTTTCCGGAGCGACCGTTGGCCCAGAGTAGAATGTCGGACTTGAACTTCTTGCCGGACTGGCAATGCAGCACCACCCCATCCTCCAAGGCCTCTATCCGCGAATACTCCTCATTGTTCCGGATGATCACTCCCTGGTGACGGAGATGGTAGCCGAGGGCGTCCGTGATCTCGTCATCCAGGAAGGAGAGCAGACGGTCACGGGTATTGACCAGGTTTACTTTGACGTCCAGATTGCAGAAGATAGAAGCATATTCGCAGCCGATGACGCCAGCTCCATAGATTGTCAGGGACTGAGGGGTGTGTTCCAACGAGAGCAGAGAGTCGCTGTCATGGATCCTGGAGTGACTGAAATCGATATCTGCGGGGTGGTAGGGACTGGACCCGGTGGCGATCACCAGGTGGTCCGCGCGCAATGTTTCCCGGCCCTGCTCACCGAGCGCAACTTCAACAGCGTCAGGCGCGATGAAGCGGGCTTCGCCATGGATCAGATCCACCTGATTACGGGCGTAGTAACGGTAACGGGTGCTCACCTGCTCCTGAATCACCGTATCCGCCGCCATCAGCAGTTGGGGGTAGTCGAGATTGATCTGTTGCCGGGTATGAGCGAACAGTGGATTTCGCTTGTAGTCCACCAGCATCTGGATGCTGTGGCGCAGGGCCTTGCTGGGAATGGTGCCCCAGTGGGTAGAGCCACCGCCCACCTGATCGTGCCTTTCGATGACGGCTACCCTGTGGCCCGATTTGGTGAGTTTCATGGCGGCCCCCTCGCCGCCGGGGCCACTGCCGATTACGATACAGTCGTAGTTTTTCTTCATGTCATGGGATCGATTAACTCGCGGGGATTCGTTTTGTTGCGGGCGTCTGAGGGCGGTTTACCCCCTTGTCCACCGGAAGCGGGTTTATCCCCGCCAGGGAGTTTTGAGGTGTCAGCTGGTTTGCTTCAGTCTTTCTTTAGCTAGAGATATTCTGGCAGATTCTTCCGGATCTCCGACGGATGATGGCCGGCCAGATTTTTCGAGACCTCCGCCGTTACCAGTTTCTCCAGCGCGCTGGACTGGTGTTTTCTCAAAATACCGAGAAAACTCGGGGCCGCTATTACATAGAGTTTATCGAACTGACCACTGGTGCGTCCTGCCTCCAGGGTACCGCAAACCTGGCTCGCGAATCGGACAGACTCTTCGTGTTTGGTGTCCGATTCATTTCCCATGTCATGGCTGGTGGCACCGGGGTTTCTATCCCGCCCGGCTTTGTCGGAGACCAGATCACCTTCATGCAGTCGGGCCTGGGGGTGGGCGAGTGTCTGAATCTCCACCAGCGGACTGGCCGGTTTCTCGGCAGAGAAGATTCTTGCGCGGCTTGAATCGGCAACGACCACCCAGATTGCACTCATGATAACCCCCTTCTTCTGATTTCGAACTGCCGCAAACTCAGCAGCGATTGTCTCTGACGCCCCTCTCACTCTACTCACTTAACATTATAGGGGAAAGAGGTGGGGTAACGCTCGACGTTCGTGTTGAGAGGCGTCTGCAGGCTTTTTTTCATTCGGGGGAAGGAACCATTCCATCCCCTTTACGATCTCAAGTTTCGGCAGTGTAGGATAAAAAGCGGAGGCCGATTCCGGAGATGCCAGATCGGGTGCCCATTGAGATTGATAGATGGCACCGCTTGTGCGTAAGCTATGATGGACCCCAATTCCCCCTTTTCATAGGGTAGAATGATAAAAATTAACCCGGGAGTTTTCCATGTTGTATAAGGTAGTATTCAGTGTTTTGGCGATAGTTTTGTCCTTACCTTCAGCCGCTCTGGCGGTGGATGATAGGCAGGAAGGCTGGGTCTCCGGGATTCCTGCCATCAGAAAAGCCCCTCCGGGGGGAGATTTCACCCTCCAGTCAGTCGCTGGCCCCGTCTCGCTGCAGGACTTTCGCGGCAAGTTGGTACTGCTCTATTTTGGCTATACCAGTTGTCCAGACGTCTGTCCCACCTCGTTATCGTTGGTGACCCAGGCCCTGAACGAGTTGAGTGAAGATGAGTTGAAAGAGATCCAGGCAATTTTTATAAGTGTGGATCCCAAGCGCGATACCCCGGAAGTGCTGGCGCGGTATGTCGGTTACTTTCATCCGAATCTGATCGGGGTAACCGGGACGGAGTTGGAGGTTGCCGAGGTGGCTCAACTCTATGGCGCGCAATACTACGAAGTGGAGATGGAGGGCTCGGCCTTCGGCTATTCAGTGAACCATTCCTCGGTCACCTATCTGATAACCCCAGAGGGGACCCTGCGTTTCATCTTTCCTCACGCCACGCCCGCTTCGGTGATTGTCGAGGCGATCGAGTTTCTGCTCGCAGGGGATTGAACTGTTGATGCCGGCAGGGGGTGAGTGTGCTCAACGCAGTAGCGATCTGACGCATTCGAGATAGGCCTGCTCGTCCGGCAGTCGCTGCGCCCGCTGGGCCTCCCACAGCATCCTCCCGAGACATTCCATCAGTTGGTGTTCGACCTGGTGAGGGTCGCCGATTTTCAGCATCATCTCCCGATAGAGGGCAGTGATGCCGGCCGGTCGGTCGGTGTCGATCTGCTCATGCAGGCTGATGTGCATTCCCAGGTGGAGAAACGGGTTGCTCTCCCCGTCTTCCGGCCGGTAGTCGCGGTCGAGGGCGGCCTCTTCAGTCTCCAGCAGCACATGATACTCCGGATGCTGGTGAACAATCCGGACGATCAACTGCTCCAGGGGATCCAATGGCTCGTTTTCGCGCAGTTTGCGCCACGCCTCGGTGAAGATGCGCCGCATTCCGGCTCTGTCGTTTCCAAACATGCTTCAGTCAGCGGTTTTGTGCCGGTATTTGCAGAGGTCCTCTATGATACAGGAACCGCAGCGAGGTTTGCGCGCCACACAAGTGTAGCGGCCGTGCAGAATCAGCCAGTGGTGGGCATCCTGCAGAAACTCTGTCGGGATATGGCGCAGCAGCTTTTTCTCCACCTCAAGGACGGTTTTTCCCGGAGCGATGCGAGTGCGGTTGGCGACTCGAAAGATGTGGGTGTCCACCGCCATGGTGGGCTGGCCGAAGGCGGTATTGAGCACCACGTTAGCGGTCTTGCGGCCAACTCCCGGCAGGGTCTCCAGCGCCTCGCGGTTGGGCGGCACCTCCGCGGCATATTGCTCCACCAGAATGGCGCAGGTCTTCAGAATATTGGCCGCTTTGCTGTTATACAGGCCGATGGTGCGGATGTGGCGTTTTAACCCCTCCTCGCCCAGGTCCAGTATTGCCTGTGGTGTAGCGGCTATAGGAAACAGTTTTGAGGTCGCCCTGTTGACCCCCTTGTCGGTGGCCTGGGCGGATAGAATCACCGCTACCAGCAGCTGGAAGGGGGTCGCGTAGTTCAGTTCGGTGGTGGGATTTGGATCGGCAGCCCGCAGGCGTTGGAAAATCTCCCGGCGCTTCTCTTTATTCATACAGCAGATCTGTTGTGCAGTGACAAGGGGATGGAGCCCACAGTCTATCATTCGGTTGCTGGCGACAGATAACCGCCTCGGTCGGAGGAGGGGTGAATTTTCCTGATTGCATTAACGCCGGGGTTTTATATACTGTATATATAAACAGTATTTTGGATGTGGCGAAATGATCCTGGCCGCGCGGAATACGGCTTTATTATAAATACCGTGCCAAACAGGCCCTTTGCAGCGGGTAGCGGAGGTGGTCTTGTGGCAACGATCTTTGACGTTCAGGAAAAATAGAGATGAACCTGACTCCCCGGCAGCACCAGATTCTCGAACTGATCCGAACACAGGTACACAAAACGGGATTTCCCCCCACCCGGGCAGAGATCGCCGATCTGCTCGGTTTCCGTTCCGCCAATGCGGCGGAGGAGCATCTGAGGGCATTGGCCCGCAAGGGTGCAATCGAACTGCGGAAGGGCACTTCCCGTGGGATCCGCCTGCTGCAACCGGCAGTGCCGGAGGGTCTGCCGGTGGTGGGACGGGTAGCGGCGGGCAGCCCGATTCTGGCGGAAGAGTGTGTGGAGGACCACTATGCCGTTGATCCCGTCCTGTTCCATCCCCGGGCGGATTATCTGTTGCGGGTGCAGGGCATGAGTATGCGGGATGCGGGTATCATGGATGGGGATCTGCTGGCAGTCCATGCCACTCCTCAGGCCGAAAACGGTCAGATTGTGGTGGTCAGGCTGGAGGACGAGGTGACGGTGAAGCGGCTCCGCCGCCACGGTCGCTGGAGGCACCGGGTGCGGCTGCTGCCGGAAAATCCCGGTTTCCAGCCTATCGAAGTCGATCTGAGATTCCAGCAGCTGGTAATCGAGGGGCTGGGGGTTGGGCTGCTGCGCGGTGATCTGGGTTTTCCCTTGGTGGTGTCATGAGTCTGGTGAACCTGCTGCAGCAGCGTGGGGATCTCTGGCGTGGGGCTGATTATTCCCCCGTCGTACAACCCGGTATGCCTACTGGCTTCGATTTTCTCGATCAACAGCTGGTCGGCAGTGGCTGGCCACGGGGGGCTGTTACGGAAATCCTGACCGATGATCGAGAGGGTCGTGGCGGGTTGGGACTGGTCGTGCCATCCCTGGCAGCGCTCAGCAGAGAAGCCCGCTGGATCGTCCTGGTGGGGCCGCCTCTCATCCCCTACGCTCCCGGTCTCGTGGCCCGTGGTGTGGATATTTCCCGTCTGCTGCTGCTGTATCCCAGGGGGCAGCAGGAGCGGCTCTGGGCGTTGGAACAGGCGTTGCGTTCGGATGCCTGCAGTGCCGTTCTCGGTTGGCTGGGGAGGGTGAGCGCTGGCGCCCTGCGTCGTCTGCAGCTGGCAGCCGCGGTGGGCAAGAGCGGTGGCTTCCTGTTTCGACCGGTACAGGTGGCGCAGGAGTCGTCGCCGGTTGCCCTGCGCCTGCGGGTGAGGCCAGCCGGCGAGGAGGTCGAGCTGGAGATCCTCAAAAGACGGGGTAGCTGGCCGCTCGGTGGGGTGAGAATAAGCGCAAACTGAATGAATCCGGATGCACTGGCTGGCGATATATCTTCCCCGCCTGCCCCTGGAGGTACTGGCCTCGAGTGATGACAGCAGGTCGTCGCTGGCGGTCAGTGAACGGCGGGGTTCATGTCGCCGTATCGTCTTGTGTGACGAGGCGGCGGTGGCCGATGGCATCAGGGTCGGAATGAATACTGCTGCCGCTCGGGCGGTGTCGGAGAGCCTGTGTGTCCTGGAGCGTGACCGGGGACGGGAGCTTTCCGCTCTGGAAGGCCTGGCGCTCTGGGCCGGCGGCTTCACTTCCCAGGTATCCCTGGCACCACCCCGGGGATTGCTGCTCGAATTGGGCGGCAGTCTGCGCCTGTTTGGTGGGATTCGTTCGCTGTTGCTGCAGATTCGCTCCGGGCTTCGCGGATTCGGTTATCAGGCCCTGCTCTGCCTGGCGCCAACGCCCGGTGGTGCCCTGCTGCTGGCCGGGGATGGCCGGGAAGGGGTGATCCGGGATATAGCGGGATTACGTCGGGCGCTTGCCTCCCTTCCCCTGCATCGTATTCCACTCGAGCGGGGGAAACGTGATGCCCTCTACGGTATGGGACTGCAGCGGCTCGGTGATCTGCTGGCCCTGCCTGCAGCCGGTCTTGGCCGCCGCCTGGGGCAGGAGTTCCTGCATTACCTGGAACGGATCCTCGGTCAGGCACCGGATCCTCAACGCCTGTTTGAACCGCCCGCCTGGTTCCAGCGCCGGCTGGAACTGCCTGCCGAGGTACGGTCGACCAAGGCCTTGCGGTTTGCCGCCCGCCGGCTGATTCTGGAACTAAGCGGCTTTCTCCTGGCCCGGCAGGCCGGTACCCAGCGTCTCGACTGGCTGCTGGTTTATGAAGGTGGGGAGATGTATCGCTTTCGGCTCGGTCTGAGGACCCCTGAGCGGGAGCCGGCGCGGTTCCAGCAACTGCTGCGGGAGCGACTGGAGCGGCTAGAATTGGCGGCGCCGGTATGGGAGGTTGGTCTGACGGTGAGGGATATCCAGCCGCTGACCGGACGTCCCTTGAACCTGTTCACAGCCGAGCAGGAGGGACGTGAAGCCGGTCAGCACCTGCTGGAGCGGTTGCAGGCGCGGTTAGGGGGTGAGGTGGTGAGCAGCATACGGTGGGTCCCGGATCATCGACCCGAACGGGCCTGGCGCCGATGCGCCCCGGACGAGGCGGCATCAGGATATCCGCCGGGAGAGGGAAGGAAAGAGCAGAGCCCGACCGGACGCCCCCTCTGGCTGCTTGCCGAGCCAGTGCTGCTGGAGGTGCGCAATGGTCGTCCCTGGTATGGCGGTCGGTTGGAGCTGGGTGCGGAGCGTGAGCGAATTGAGACCGGGTGGTGGGACGGCGGGGAGGTGGCCAGGGACTATTTCGTAGCCGTTAGTCACAGCGGGGAAAGGCTCTGGATATACCGTGAACTGGGTGCTGGCCGGCGATGGTATCTCCATGGCTTTTTCTGAACAGGTGGTGCGCCTCAGGCGCTTCGGTCACCTTCACGCAGACGTCTGCGCCGCCCGCTGCCGATCATCAGTCCAGTCAGGGAGAACAGCAGATTGAATCCTGCGGCGGTCAGGATGCCCAGCCCCATACCGCAGATAGCGGTCTCTGCCTCAAGGGGTGCGGTAGCAGAATATCCGGATATCGACTCCTTCAGCACTTCTGGGTCGGCATGCAGCGTCACATGGAATATCTGGTAGAAGAGATTGGCGTCCAGCGCGGCCAGCTCCTGTGAAAATCGCTGAATTCTGACGTGGGCGTTTTCGATCAGTCTGGCCTCCGCCCGAAATACCGGGTCACTGCTGCGTTTATGTCTCTCGATCAGCGCTTCCAGGTTACCGTTCAGATACCTGTCCGCGATCTCCTGGAAGCCTTTGATATGCAATACCGCCTCTGCATGATGGGCGCTGATCCTGTGACTGTATTGCGCAATAAAGCCAGGAATCTGGATACCCAGGAGAAAGGCGGCAACGAACAGCACCATGGTCGTATATCTTCTGATGACTCTCATCCCTGGATCACTTCTCCGGGTCGGAGGTCAGGACGACGACACGCGCCGTAATGAACATAGTTAGAAGAATCGACAGCGCGAAGGCATAAAGGCCATATCGCATTTCCACGTTTGCGATAGCACCCAGTTTGACCGCGACAACCAGGACGGCCACCACAAACACATCCAGCATGGACCATTTTCCATAGAGATGCATCCAATGCAGATACCGTCGCTGCCGCGCACTTCCGGTTGCACCTCGGCTGAGGAGGCGGTAGAGCACATGCAGTTTGAGAATGGGCAATATCACACTGAATCCGGTGATGATGAAAAACAGAAACCACTGACCTTCCTGCAGCAGTTGAAGGATGCCTGAGGTCACAGAGAAGGTGCTTTCAACGATCACGAACTTTTCCAGTGTGACGATGGGCGATATCAGCCCCACACACAGCAGCAGGGAAGCCATGATCACAAGCCATCGGAGCTGCCTTGCTTGCACGGCATAGCGTTGCGAGACGAGGTTTTCTTTCAACAGGGCTATCCGCTTGATTCATGGGTTGCAGTCACCAGAGAGCGGCAAATGCGGTCATACAAACTCCGAGAGGCCAGCAACAAAACCTCGATCATTGTCGTCAGGCCTTTAAACAGGATAGTCACGATACTCACTCCGGCACGTGCAAGGTGCCCAACCAGTCGATACATCTACACTGAGTCGGTTCGCTGCCGGCAGGGTAGCGCCCAACGGCCATAGTTTACCATCGCTTTGTGTACGATCAGGAGTAAGGCGGATATCGCTGCCGATGGCGGTGAGTCCGATAGACCATCAGATCACGATACTAACCGGACCGGAAGTTGGGATAGCAGGCGAAAAAAGCGTGGCTCAACGCCGCCAAAGCCTTTTGATCCAGGACTTTTTTTCCAGATGCGGGCTGACACCGGCGGCCAGAAAAAAGCCGCTGTAGTTCATGTCCTCTTCCAGGATATGCTTGGTGAGCCAGGTCTTGAGGAAGTGCATCAGTTCGAAGCTGATGGCTTTTTTCCCCGCGGCAACCTTCTCTTTGAGTTCAACCACATGCTGCAGCAGTTCCTCGTGTATTTCCCTATGCTCCTCATAACCCGGATAGTTGAGAATTCGCATCAGGCTCTCTTCCACCGCGAAGTGTATGCGGGTGTAGTCGGCCAGTTCTGCCAGAATGCCCTGGACGGCGTCACTTCCGTGGTGTTCCTGAATGGCCTCATGCATCCGGTTTACCAGGCTTACCAGCACCTTGTGTTGTTCATCGATCTCTTCGATTCCGACACTGAGCTGCTCCGACCATGCGACAAAATTTCCCATAGATCTATCCTTTATGACAAAGACAGGCTATCTGATACGGCCATTCAGTATTTTAGCGGTCAGGAATGAGCGGAACTTTAAGCGCAACAGCACGTCCCTGCTGTGACGCAAGCTTTTCCGCGCCGGGTGGGGGCTGGGGCTGTGATGGTGGGTGAAAACCGGGTTGATTCGAAGGAGTTCCGTCAGGAGGAGAACAGCCGGCCGAGCCAGGAGCGCCTCCGCCCGGTCGTTTCCGGGGTCTTTTTAACCAGCTGTTCGAGAGGCTGATTTACGAATCCTTTCAGACACTTGCTGCAGATTTGATCGTACAGTGCCCGGGACTCCTTCAGCAGTGCCTCCCGGTCGCGGACGAAATAGTCATTGGCAGTGGAATTGAAGGCGTCGACGATGGCCTGAAATCCCTTGAAGGTCTCAGCGATGACGAATTGCGCCGACTCGTTCTGCAGGAATACCAACTCACGGATCATTTCGCCAAGGGATTTTTCTTCCTGTTTTCCGGTGCCCATCAATCCCTGCAGTTTGATTTTAAGCGCATCATTGAATTGTTTGAACTGTACCGACTTTTTCGCCTCATTAGTATCCAGACTGCGGTCCACTACGATTTTGAGCTGGGCGATATTCTGAATCAGATGGGAGGTGGTGAGGTCGGAGATCAAATCCCGCATCACAGGAAGGTCCAGCTTCTGTTCGCTGTAGGCGAGAAACTGGGAATTGGAAAAGATGATGGAATAGATCTTGATCCAGTTGGTTAGAAGAGCGGGGCTTACGGCCGCGGAGATATCCAGTGCCGATCGCTCCAGTTCGGAAAACGATTTCTTAGAGGCGGCCTCCTGCTGGCGCTGGGATATGGTAAAGATCTCTTTCAGACAGACCAGTTTTTCCAGGGCGAGTCGGGCCTTTTCCTGATCCTCGTCACTTAGCTTCTGCACGTTGGGAGCAAGGTGTTTCAGATATTCCTTGGTGCATGCCAGGTCAGTTCGGATGATCCGGTGTCGAATCCGCATCATTTCTTCGGCGCACAAATACTCCTCGACGAAGGTTTTTGCCAGTCTTTTCAGCATTGCCGACTTGTCATGATTGACCTGGATCAGAAGTTCTTCCAGTATTTTTCTTCCCTTGAGAGAAATATCCGAAGAGGCCTGATAACTTAAAACAGTGGATACGGGGTTCCAGAAATGCTCCCATTCCGTGGTTGAAAGCAGGGCCTGTTTTTGTATGAATTGGAATAGCCGGTCTATCGCAATATGAAACAGGATTTGCTGAATCAGGGGCGGTTCTTCACCTGTTTCCAGATAGTGCTGGAATAGGGAAAGCTGCTCGATGTCAAGCTCCTCGTCTGATTTAGAATCCTTCCCAGATTGCGTGTCAAAACAGTTCAGCAGATAGGGTTTTACAGAAATATACTTGTAACCCGCTCTCAGTTTCAGGTAGAGCTGTGGGAAGAGTGCATTGAGCGCGACAATGTTCTTGATCGGGAAGTTGCTGAACGGCTGCAGTGTGTCAACGATTGTCCGTCTGCCGTTTTCAACCCGAATCATTTCATTCTTGTATTCTTCGACAAGCGCATCGGAAATCTGACTGGCATCGCCATGACCGGAATCAATCCGGACTTGTGACAGGAAATCGCTGGGCATCTTGGTGCTCAGAAAAATCTCAGCCAATTCAGGATTAAACTTGCGTTTGAGCTGTTCTCCGATTTCGAAATAATTCGCTTCAACACTGAGTGCGCCGCCAGACTGGAGTTCCTGTTCTGCTTTTGCCGCCAGTGCTTCGACTATCTCCTCGATCCTGCTGGATGTAGATCGTACCTTGCCTTCCACGACCAACTGGCGGCAGAGCTCCGAGAACCCCTCTTGGTTACGGAAACGGGTTACCAGTTGGACGATTTTGCTGACGTTTCTGCCCTTGTACTCGGACAGAAACGCCTCATTGAATGCGTTAAGATCCATAGACGTTCTGTGTCTGGGACAGGTGCCTCCAAAAACTGATCAAACCGCCAGTTCGATCAGTACTGTTAGGAACAGCGTTATACGACGATCTTCATCTTTGGATAAGTTACCACAAAGCGCTTCAGAGGGGGGCACAAGTAGGAGAGAAATAAGCAGTAATCAGCTTTGTCGCGGGCGGTGAAAGGAGCAGGCAGCTGGCAGTGTGGATGCGTAAAAATAGGCCCTAACACATCCCATATGTATACTTTCTCCGTATGCGCCAAGGAAGCTGTTGGCGGCCATCAGTTCCGCGATAGTATCGATTGAGTGGCCCAGGGAGTTGCTGTTGATGTAGCCCTAATACCGGTCTTTTTCGGGATAGTGGCCGGCCTTCTCTATACGCCAGTTTTAACCAGGCTGTTAGAATGCAGCAGACGGAGATAGTATTTCCCATCTGACAGGCGAGGTTGCACTCTGGTGGGTGGAAATTTGCCCCGGGCGTCTACTGGAGTTCAATCTATTTTTGGTCACTAGGGCACAGACGAATCATCGCTTGCTGCTTTTGGTTTTTAGGTTTGAGATCGTTTATGAAATTCTGCAGTCAATGTGGTGGCCGTATCGCGCTAGAAATTCCCGAGGGCGACAATCGGCAGCGGCATGTGTGCGCCTGTTGTGGCACGATTCATTACCAGAACCCCAAGGTAGTTACCGGCTGTATTCCTGAGTGGCAGGGCAGGGTGTTGCTCTGCCGCCGCGCCATTGAACCCAGATACGGTTTGTGGACGCTGCCGGCGGGGTTTATGGAAAACGGTGAATCCAGCCACGAGGGTGCTGCCCGGGAGACCCTGGAAGAGGCCAATGCCCGGGTTGAGGTTGCCGAGTTGTATACCCTTTTCAACCTGCCTCGGATTGATCAGATCTATATGCTGTTTCGTGGCCAACTGCTGGATCTGGATTTCGGTCCGGGGGAGGAGAGTCTGGAAGTCAGGCTCTTCTCTCGAGAGGAACTGCCGTGGGATCGGTTGGCGTTTCAGGTGGTGAGTGAAACCCTGAAGTTCTACTTCCAGGATCAGGATGTCGGCGACTTCAGGATGCGTGCGGGAACCCTGGAGCGGGTATCTGAATCACCCAGAAGCTATCGAACAATTCTTTTGTAGATGTACAAACTCCACGGGAGTCAGGATGCCGGGAGTTGGCTCTGAATCCTAATTTATTGCCTTGACGGAGTACTAGTTGGCCGAGTAGACCAGCCGTACATTGGTAGCGATAAGTCCTTCGTCCACTTCGCTCTCCTGCAGATAGAATTCTACAATGCTTCCGCGGTTCATCATTTCATCGACAGAGACATTGTCGGCCAGCTCGTTAGCGTGGCAAAAGACACTTTCGTAAGGGGATTCAGGATCACGCGGATCGGTAATCCATAGATTGGGCGATATTTCCCGTACGAACCGGAGAAATCCATATCGCTTGTCGGAGAACCATTTGGTGCAGATACCACGGACACAGGAGCCGGGTTTACCCCACTCGTTGCGTAGTTCGTGGGAAAAAGGGAGCAGGTCGGGAATAAGATAACCCTGGTAAAATGCATCCACCTGCCGCTGCAACTGCTTGGACACATTTTTGAACCCCAGTAGTTCCACCCGGCAGCCGCGGTTTTGAAGTGCGGTGACCACCTGCAGGAAATCCCCGTCTCCCGTGACTAGCAGCACCAGGTCCAGATTCTCCACCTGCAGCATGGCGTCCACGGCCAAGTCCAGGTCGGCATTCGCCTTGGTACTGATATTCCCCTCGTCGTCAACAAAACGGCGAACATGCTTGACGATGATCTTCCAGCCGTAGTCACGCACCATCTGCTGGTAGCTGCGCGACTTCTTCAGGTAATCTGGATCTTCCCGCCCACGTTCCTGATCAAATGCAAGGTAGGTGTTCAGGCGCAACAGCGTACCGCTGTCCCGTGCGGCAAAACGGCGCAGGATATCGTACCGCAGTTGATAACCGCCGTTGAATTTAATGTTCTCGGCGTCCACGAACACGCCAACTTTCAGATTACTCAACTGTTTGAAACCTCGAACCCCGCAAACGGAATGCCCAGCCGGTGTGCTGCGTTGCAGGCCGGCTCCCATAACTGGGTGGGAGCCGGCTATGATCTGACGTCGGTTATTTGTTTGCCCGGTTGTCGATCAGATCATTTACCACCGACGGGTCGGCCAGGGTGGAGGTGTCGCCCAGCGAGTCGATCTCGTTGCAGGCAACCTTGCGCAGGATGCGGCGCATGATTTTGCCGGAACGGGTCTTGGGCAGACCGGGGGCCCACTGAATGATGTCGATGGTTGCGATCGGGCCGATTTCGCTGCGGACCAGTTTCACCAGTTCCGTCTTCAGCTCATCGGTATACTCCTCGCCAGCCATCAGGGTGACATAGGCATAGATCCCCTGTCCTTTGATATCGTGGGGATAACCCACCACGGCTGCCTCAGCGACCTTTCCATGGAGTACCAGGGCTGACTCTATCTCAGCGGTGCCAAGGCGATGTCCGGAGACATTCAGTACGTCATCGATCCGGCCGGTGATCCAGTAGTAGCCGTCTTCATCTCGGCGGCAACCGTCGCCGGTGAAGTAGTAGCCCTTGTACTGGGAGAAGTAGGTATCGAAGAAGCGTTGATGGTCACCGTAAAGGGTGCGCATCATGGCCGGCCAGGGCTGGGTGATGACCAGGGCGCCAGAGCAGGCGCCATCCAGGACAGTGCCGTCGGCCGGATCGACAATCGCCGGGGTAACGCCGAAGAAGGGTTTTGAGGCAGAACCCGGCTTCATGTCGGTGGCACCGGGCAGCGGCGTGATCAGGTGCCCTCCGGTTTCGGTCTGCCACCAGGTATCGACGATGGGACAGCGTTCGTCACCCACCACGCGGTAGTACCACTCCCAGGCTTCCGGATTGATGGGTTCCCCGACGGAACCCAACAGCCGCAGGGATTTGCGTGAGGTCTTTTTGACTGGCTCCTCGCCGGCCCGCATCAGGGCGCGGATAGCGGTGGGGGCGGTATAGAAGATGGAGACATCGTGCTTGTCCACTACCTGCCAGAAGCGGGAGACGTCAGGATAGTTGGGGATACCCTCGAACATCAGGCTGATGGCACCGTTGGCCAGTGGGCCATATACGATATAGGTGTGACCGGTTACCCAGCCCACGTCAGCAGTACACCAATAGACTTCGCCGTCTTTGTAGTCGAAGGTGTATTTATGGGTCATGGCCGCAAACACCAGGTAACCGCCGGTGGTGTGGAGTACCCCTTTCGGTTTGCCGGTGGAGCCGGAGGTGTAGAGGATGAACAGCGGGTCCTCCGCGTCCATCTCCTCCGGCGGGCAGTCACTGGCGGCATCGGCCATGGCCTCCTGATACCAGATGTCGCGAGCGGGGTTCCAGTCGACATCACCACCAGTATGCCGCACCACGAGGCAGGTGTGTACGTTGGGGCACTCCTTGAGCGCGGTGTCGGCATTGGCCTTCAGCGGTACTGCCTTGCCGCCGCGCACGCCCTGGTCGGCCGTGATCACGGTTTGACAGTCCGAATCGAGGATACGATCGCGCAGTGAATCAGGAGAAAATCCGCCGAAAACGATGGAGTGGACAGCGCCAATGCGGGCGCAGGCCAGCATGGCGGCGGCGGCCTCCAGAATCATCGGCATATAGATACAGACCCTGTCCCCCTTTTTTACTCCACGGGATTTAAGCACATTGCCGAGCTTGCACACCTGTTCGTGGAGTTCCCGGTAGGTGATCTTCTTGTCCACTGTGGGATCATCTGCTTCCCAGATCAACGCGGTCTGATCGCCGCGGGTCTCCAGGTGGCGATCCAGGCAGTTGTAAGCCACGTTCAGCTTGCCGCCCTCGAACCATTTAATGTGGAGATCAGCGCTGTTGAAGCTGTAGTCCATTACTTTGTCCCATTTCCTGGACCAGGAGACGAACTCATCCGCCGCATCCGCCCAGAATCCGTCTGGATCGTCAATCGAGCGGCGGTACATTTGTTCGTATTTGGCGGCATCGATATGCGCCCCGGTTTTAAACTCTGCGGGAACGGGGTAGACCTTTTCGTCAGACATGGTTTATCTCCTTTGGTGTCAATGGCAGTGCGTTGAGATTATGTTCTAAGGAAACTCCGATTTATTCAACGAACCAATGTAGGGTGCGCCATGCGCACCGGGAACAACATGCAAATCGCTGATTCATGATGCGCATGGCGCACCCTACAGACTATATTTTTTCGTTTGTTGCTGTTGACGGCAGGTGGGGAGAATAGCCTGTACGCTGACTGCTCGCTCCACCCGGCGTCCATTCCCTTTCTGTTGAAAACTCCTTTGTTACATTCCGGGCATGCGCCCGCGGTAGCGCTCTTCTTGTTCCGGGTCATCGGTTTCGATTCGGCACCGGCTGCCCGAAGTGCAGGTACCCGTTGCACAGCCCAGGTGGCGGTTCACGATAAAAAAACCCGGGAGCAGTAGGGGAAAAAGTGCCAGCCAGAACCAGTCCCCTCCGCCGGCAAAGCTCTCCGGCTGCAACAGCCAGGTGGTAAACGCCAGTCCTGCCTGGTAAAAGAGAACGGCGTAGATTACCCAGTAGACCCGGCGGGTCAATGGGTGTGTCAGCAGGGTTTTTAACTGTGATATGTCCATAGGTTATGCATTATGGGCTAAAAATGCCCTAATTCGTATTGTCGATTGATCAGTTTCTGCACCGGGTTGTTAAACTCAGTCAGGCGGGCCGTCAGTTTGATGAAGACCTGCGCAGCCGTCATCGCATCGCCGTGGGAGGTGTGCCGGCCGTGGACCTCAACCTGGGAAAATTCAGCTACCTCCTCCAGGGTATAGTGACCGACCCGGCCGCTATTGACCAGATAGAGCAGCATGGTGTCCAGCCAGGGATGCTTCAGATGGCAGAGTAGTTCTTTACGCAGTATTTTGTTGAGAAAGCGGATGTCGAAACCGATATGGTGACCCACCAGTACGCTTTCACCGACAAAATCGGCGACCTCCAGCAGCATCTCCTCCATCACCGGGGCATCCGCCACATCCTCGTTGGTGATGTGATGGATCTCGGTAGATTCCGGTGGAATGTCCCGGCCAGGATTGATCAGCGTGTTTAACTCTCTACCGGTGATCTCCATACCCTGGATTTCGATCAGAGAGATGGAGCAGATCTCGTCTCCGGCATAGGCCCGCAGTCCAGTGGTCTCGGTATCTATGACCACGAAGCGGGTATTTTCCAATGACTGCCGGGTCAGTTTCTTCGGGTCGAGCGCCAGCAGCCGATCATGAAGTGCGACCATGGACGGATCGGCCAGCAGGGCGCCTTTTTTCAAGGTGCGCCTGAGGCCCGCGTGGATGCGCCCGAAGAGCTCGCCTAACTGTTCGCTGGCCACCGCGCTCTATTTCCTTGATGGCTGACAACGTTGGACCTGCCAGACGCGGCATCGGGCACAGGCGCCTCTTGTTGCACGCATGCCGGTGTCTTGGCGTTGTTGCCGTGGAAAATTTCGATGTTCACCGCTTATGATCCTTAAAAAATATCAGTTGCGTAATCGTCCTGCAGCCGTTCCTGGAATCGTTTTATCGCCCGCATGGCCATGCGCAGGGTACCCCGCGACTGAGGTGTCAGTTTTACCGGGTCGATCAGCTTATCCAGCTTTTTACCACTGCGCGCCTGGCCGATTTGATGGGTCAACAGCAGGTCGAGCAGCTCTTCATAGGATTCCTGTACTGAATCCTTGAAGTCATCGGACAGTTTGCCTACTCGCACCAGGGCATTGAGGCGGTCGGTGGTGTTCTGGACCGCCACTCCGTTCTGCAGGGCGAAGATACGGGCGGCGTCGGCAATGATGCGTAGACCGTTGCGCTTGATATCGATTCGTTCCCCCTGTTCATCCTTGGTGGTGGTGATCAGTTGATTGAAGAACCCGATCGCCGGTTTTCCTTCGGAGTCGTGATCCGCCATCATCTTCAGCAGGCGGGGGTGCTCTTTTAGTTCCTTGAGTGCGTGGCGGCGCAGTTCCGAGGTCAGGGCATCGTCCCCATACAGGGTATCGAAGTCGAACATCACATTGGCCCAGCGGGCCGCCTTCTCGGTGGGTTTTTTACAGACGTGACTGATCTGTTTTTTCCACTCGGACAGGGTCTTCCGGTACATCGGGTTGCGGGCCATGATTTCACCGGGGCAGAGCACGTAGCCAACCCGATCCAGGTTTCGGTTCATCCGTTTGCAGAAGCGCTCGAACCACTCCTCCACCGCCTCAGTATCAGCCTTAGGCGGGTCGTCGATGATGATGCCGTTATCCTGGTCGGGGTTGAGCAGCATCTCTTTCCGACCGCCAGAGCCCATGATCAGGACGGCAAAACCGATGGGTGGTGGGCCATAGCCCTTGCCTTCCATCCACTTGATTGTCAGTTTAATAGCCTGCTGCTGGATCGATAGATGGGCCTCGCTCAACAGCCGCGCCGCGTCGCTTGGGCGATGGTTGGTCTCCTGGGCATAAGCCGCCACATCCGTCATCTGGCTGCTGAGAAGAGCCAGCTCCTTCAGGTTGGACGCCTCCAGGATACGGTTGTTTATGGTGGTGGGCCGCGAGATCAGGATCCGCAGGATGTCGCTCTGAGAGACGATGCCGATTGGGATCTGGCCCTCGACCACGATCAGATATTTTACGACGTAACGCTTCATCAGCTCTTCTGCTTCCCACAAGGGGGTATCCGGATCGATTACCCGGGCAACCTCGCAGGCGGCGGACATGATGCTGTCTTCTGGCGCCGAGTTGCTCAACAATACCGCTTCTGCCAGGCCGGCAAAGGTGAGTACCCCCAGTAGTTTGTCCTCATCGTCCTTGACCACCAGGCTGCCGATTTTGCGCTCCTGCATCAGCTCGAAGGCCCCCAGCAGGTTGGTCTCCGGGCCACAGGAGGAGACCGGTGATTTCATCACCCGGGTGACAGGCTGGGCCAGGGCCCCCGTGGTGATGCTCCGGTCCGGGCTGCGTTCACGCAGCTTGGTGGCGATCACCCTGTTAAGGGCGTTGAACAGATCCGGCCGAGATTGTTCCAGTTCCTGGAAGGCGGACGCCTCGATCTCCATCAGGGTGGACTGGGTAGTGGCCTGCACTGTCGAGCTGTAGTTGTTGTTGTCGAGATAATTGGCCAGGCCGATAAAATCCCCCGGTTGTGCCTGCTCCTGATAGCCTGAGGGTCGTTGTATAGAGATGGCCCCATCGACCAGCACATACACCGCCTGCTTATAAACGTCGCCGGGTCGGAACAGGGTGCCGCTCGCCGCAAGCACGCGGAGATTCGATTTATCCACCAACAGCTTGATGGTTTCGGGTGATACTCCTTTGAAGCTGGGAGTTTCAGCCAGGATCTGTTCCAGTGTGGGCTGGGTGGTTGAGCGCTTTATGTCCATCGAATGATCTGCCAACAGTGTTTTATACTTGAGGTGGGGATGAGCAAAGTTTTTTCTGGGTAGACGCCAGGACTCAACCAGTTTTCAGAAGGGCAGGGCGTGCCGGCAGATAGTGACGCATTCAACCGTTCTGGCGGGTTATTCCCAGCTGCCTCAACAACCCTGCCAGATTGCCCTTTTATATTATGCGGATATGGGTTCAATATCATGCCTTGATCAGCAAGTTTTTTATCAGGCCGAAAACAGTCGATCATGAGCAGAAATATACCTGCAGAAAATGGTGAAAATGAAGTCCTGGAGGTGGCTTCGCTGCTGGATATTACCGAATTCAGGGTATTTACAATCGCTTATTGGCGCTGGTTCGGCCGCCGGTCGGCTGCCCAGGCCATGGAGCGCTATTTTGCCAATTATATGTTTCACTCCATCGTACCCCACTGGGTACACCATTTTACCAGAGAAATCCTCGGGCGCGCCCGGGAGGGAACTCTGCGGGCAGCCGATTACGGAATACGCCGCGCCCGACCCAGCAGGGTAATGCGGCGGCGGGGAGGGCTGTTGGTCGCTGCCCTGATGTCGATCTGTTTTTTGATGTTGCTGGCGGCACTGTATTACGAAGATTTGGTACAGCTCGCCGAAAACTGCTATTTTCCCCCCTGTTATTGACCGCATAGCGACCAAAAGGCCAATTCGTGATCGACTGGATTTTTCTGCTGGTGACCGGTGTTATCGCCTATCACGCAATAAACCACCGCAATGAGGATGGGGAGAACGATATCGGACACCTGCTGTTTGGCTCTATCGCACTTTTGTTTTTCATGCGGGTTCTGCTGGTCGATATACTGAAGATTTTTTAGTCCATCTTATACGGGCGCTGGGTGGCATCCTGTTCCGGCGACCGCAACACTTGCTCGGATTCGGGTCTGCTCAGCTGTTGCTCCAGATAGCGGGCACGATCGGCGATAGTCGGCGGTTTTTCTGCCTGATTGCGCATGAATCGGGTTAGAAAACCCGGGCCTTCAGCTACTTCCGGATGAAGTTCAATAGATCTCTGGTAGTCAGAAAGGGCGCCGGGGAAGTCTCCCATGCGATCTTTCAGAATGCCTCGATTGGCATAGGATACGCCCAGGATCGGCAGGTTCTGCCCGGTGACGCCTTTTCCCTCTTCCCGCCGTATCGCCTCATCATAGGCATCGAGCGCTTCCCGGTAACGTCGCTCCGAGCCCATAGCCAGAGAATCCGCCTCCCGCCCCCGGCCCTGCTGGCGCTGTTGGTAGGATTCCAAGGCCTCCTGCGCCCCCAGCTGCATCAGTGCCTGGGCCTTACCGCGCAGGGCGCCTAGATTATCGGGATTGGTGTCGAGCAGTTTTTCGTAGCTCAGCAGGGCGTCGCCGAACTGCCCATCCTCCAGGAGTTTTTGGGCCGCTGCCACGTCCCGGGCCTCCGGGGTGGTTTCATTCAGGCCAGAGTCATACAGACTCCAGCCAACCCAGGCAATGGTCAGCACGATCGCGACCCGCATCAGCAGTTTGTACCATCGCTCATCCATGAAGTGTATTTTGCAGTTGCAGGTTGAAGAACCAGGAGAAGAGGGTGACCAGCAGCACCGCGATGAACCTGGCCCGCGATTGCTGCCCGTTGATTTCCTGCGCGCTGAGTTCGCGATCGAGTTTGCGCTGTGCCCGCCTTACGCTCAGCACCCAGATTATCTTGCTGACCGGGAAAAAGAGCAGTACCGCAAGCGCTGCGACGGAGAGATAGAAATAGAGATTCATTTGTCGGATAGAGAGACCAGTAGCCAGCCGCTGTGATCGAAGATAGATATTGCCAAGCAGTCTGCTAAATCATCGCTCAGCGACTCGCCACTAACAACTCAAAATTTATTCAAAAAAAAAAACGGGGGGAGGCATTGCCTCCCCCCCAAGTCACAGACTAAACCGTCAGGATGGACGGTCGACATCCATCTGGATGTCGCCGATGTCTTCGTGCAGTGCTTCAACCTCTTTGGTCGGAACCTTCGAGAGCTCCATCTTATAGGCCAGGAACCACATCATGAACACACCGAGCGCCCACCACAGCAGCTGCCAGGTCCAGATGGACGGGATACCGAACATCCAGGTGGCTGAGTTGGTGGGGTCACCGAAGATCCAGTTGCCGATCACGGCGCCAGGACCGATACCGAAGAAGAACCATACCAGGGTGATGATCCAGGCAACCGGAACCAGGCCCCGCTTACTAGCTGTCAGGGAGGCGTGCTCCCGCAGGAAGTTGTGGAAGGTCATGCGATGCTCACGCTCTGCCGTATTCTGGGTCACGGCGGAGATGATGATGGCCAGACCGAGGTTGAAGAAGATACCCCAGAAGGCGGAGTGCAAGGTCATCGGCCAGCGGCCCCAGGGCATGAACTGGGCGCCGATCTGCTCGGTCAGGGTGACCCCGACCAGACCCGCAATCAGGCCGATCACTATGCCCTGACGGGTCAGGAAGGGCCACCAGCAGACGGCGATCAGGGCCGGCCACATCTGGAAACCGTAGGCCACGGCCAGTCCGCCCAGCAGCACCAGGGCGTCGGTGGCGGTGGTGGCTACAACCAGGGCGGCCAGCACGATGATGACGACGCCAACCCTACCCCAGAATTTCTGCTGGCTGTGGGAGGCATTGGTCATAACGAACCGCTTCAGCAGGTCGCGGGTCAGCATGCCGCCGGCGGTAGACATATAGGCGGCACCAGTAGACTGCATCGCCGCCAGGGCACAGACCGACAACAGGCCGACCAGCCAGGGGGCGGTATCGGTCAGCAGGTAGATCAGCTGCGGGACCAGCATGCCCTGCTTACCGGCGGACTCCATGATGTCTTTGCCACCGAGGCCGGCACCCATGACGTCGTTCACCAGCTCGGGGTGAGCGGCCAGGAAGGCGGTGTCGGCACCCAGGAAGTGGGAGCCCAGGCCCTGCATGGCGGTGAACACCATCAGGATAAAACCGATGCCGAGGGAGGAGGCCCACACCTGCTGGGGTGCGAAGGGGGCCGGGCTCTTGTTGCCGAAGGCCCACATGGAGAAGGCGGGCGCGGACTGGATACCCATCAGCGCGAACATATAGGTCAGCACCATGACGCCTGTCCAGGCGCCGCCGACCGGGGCGGAATCCGTACCCAGGCCCATGCCGTACTGGATTACACCGGGAATGGCGATGTATGAACTGTAGCCGTCCGGGGTGGTCTTGCCGAAGAAGGCCTTACCTGTTTCTGGGTTTATGGCGCTGAGGGCGCCGAGCAGATCGGCCCAGGTCTTGCCCTCTGGCAGACTCTGGTAGGCGATCACTCCGATCATCACGATGCCGCCTGCCAGCAGGATGGCCTGGGCCGAGTCGACGTAGGCCACCGCTCGCAGGCCGCCGGAGGCGACGTAGATGATAACCACAATGGAGAGCAGCCACATACCAACCTCAACACCCAGCATGCCATCGGTCAGCACGTTGAACAGAAAGCCGGAGGCGCGCAGCTGAATGCCCAGATAGGGCACGGAGAAGATGAGGGCCACCAGGACTACCAGAATGCGGACGGCGTCAGACTTGAAATAGTAGGCCATCATCTCACCGGGGGTGATGAAGCCGAAACGTTTGCCCAGCATCCACTGGCGTTTCAGGAACAGCACCCCGGTAAACGGGATAGTGATGGCATAGAAAGACGCGTAGGCGTATTGGAATCCATCACGGTAGACGAGTCCCGGGTGGCCCATGAAGGTCCAGCCCGAGAAAGAAGTCGCCGTTGCCGCGAGGATAAACACCCACAGCGAAATCTGGCGACCGGCTACAAAGTAATCGCTGGCGGTCTTGGCCGACAATGCACCTTTAATACCCCAAAAGATGCAGTAGGCCCAATACACAGCAACGAATACAAACAACCAGACTACTTTCGGGTCCATTGGTCGTATTCCCCCTCAAAATTTAATTCATTTGATTGATTAACGGTTTTTAACCGTTGGATTCTTTGTTTTCTGGTATGCCGTCGGCATGCCAAAAACCAGGGATAAATGCTGCGAAAATCGTGCCAGAAATTGATTGTTATTGGTATCAGCAGCTTGGGTGAGAATAGGGAAAGAGTGTTACCTGTAGACCGTTACCTTTCTATACATATTCGTTTCTTTAGGTAACATAATTGTAGAAATCGCAAGCCAGAATCAGCCCGCCCGGTAAGTCACTCTCCGGTTTTTTTCTTTGCCCGGGGGATGGCAAATCGCTGTCGCCGCTCCCACAGGGCCTTCCGGCTGATCCCCAGCCTTTTCGCCAGCTCGGTTTCAGTCATTCGTTCCTGGTTTTCCAGTACGAAACGGCGAAAATACGCCTCCAGTGAGAGGTTGGGGTTGCCTATAAAATCCTCTTCGGACAAGGGGCTTTGCCTCTCCTTGGCCGTCTCGATCGCCAGCAGGTCAGGGGTGATTTTCTGGTCATCGCAGAGGATGACCGCGCGTTCCAGCGCGTTTTCCAGTTCCCGGACGTTACCGGGCCAGCTATAGGCAGCAATAGTCTTCAGTGCATCAGGGGTTAATTCCATCGCTGCGCGGTTCAGTTGCTTGCGTGTCTTTTCGAGCAGAAACCGGGCCAGTTTGAGCAGATCGCCTCCCCGCTCTCTCAGTGGTGGCAGATTCAACTCGACCACCCGCAGACGAAAGAAAAGGTCACTGCGGAAGCGGCCCTCCTGGACCAGCTGCTTCAAATCCCGGTGGGTGGCTGCGATCAGACGGATATCCACCTGCCGGGACTGTTCCGAGCCCAGGCGCCTGATTTCTCCGTTCTGCAATACGCGCAGCAGCCGGGCCTGGGCCGCGAGGGAGAGTTCTCCAATCTCATCCAGAAACAGGCTGCCTCCATCCGCTGATTCCACCAGTCCGGTGCGGCTCGAGGCCGCGCTGGTGAAGGCCCCTTTGACATGGCCAAACAACTCCGACTCGATCAGGGTCTCCGGGATGGCCGCGCAGTTGACGGTAACGATTGGCGCCTCTTTGCGGTTGCTCTGTTCATGCAGGGCCCGGGCCACCAGTTCTTTGCCGGTACCCGATTCCCCCAGTATCAGCACCGTCGTGTCGGTGGGAGCCACCCGGTTGATTTGACGGCACACCTCATGCATCGCCGGACAGTGGCCCACCATGCCGTCAACCGGATAAGCCTTGTCGAGGTCGGATTTCAGCGCTTCGCTGCGCCGTTCCAGTTGACCCTGTTTCAGGGTCCGCTTTACCAGAATCAGCAGTTCGTCGTGATCGAAGGGTTTGGCGATATAGTCAATCGCCCCCTGTTTCATCGAATCTACAGCCGAGCGGACGCTGGCATAGCTGGTCATGATCAGCACCGGGACGCCTTCGGCCTTGGCGATTATGTCCGTCCCGGGAAGGCCCGGCAGTCGCAGATCGCTCAGGATCAGACTGAAGCTCTGGAGATCGTACTCCCTTTCCGCCTGTTCCACTGAGTCGGCTTCGGTTATCTGGTAGCCGTTGCGTTCCAACAGCCGGCGCACGGCACCGCGGATGACACTTTCGTCTTCGATGATCAGTATTTGAGACATGGTTTATACGGGCGGCCACTGGCCACTGGTTGCCGGCAAGACAGGATAGCAGAAGGTGGGCGTACAACCTCTGATATGGCACCTTATATGGTGTCTCGGTCGCTGCGCGTATCGGATTGCCATTTCAGATGCACCTCGAAAAATTCGAGGTAAGCAGGGCCGCACCACTATTTTCGTGCGCATAAGCGCATAAAAATGACGACGATCGGAAATCGTGCTTTTCGAAGTACCCTTCAGATGAATCCGCAGTCCAGCTGCTGTCCCGGGTTGTATCTGGGTATGGGTTCATAGATGATCCCCTGGGGTGTGGGGTGCGGCGTCGGACGGTGGTGCCTGGCTTGGCAGCCGAATCACCACGCGGGTACCGACGCCAGAAACGGAATCGACGTCGATCTGTCCATTGTGTTCCTGGATAATTTTATGCACCAGGGAGAGGCCGAGTCCAGTCCCCTCGCCCGGTTTTTTGGTGGTAAAGAAGGGTTCAAATATGGACTCCTGAACCTGCTCCGGGATCCCCTGGCCCTGGTCCATCACTTCCAGCTGGATTTGATTTTGCTTCTCAAACGCGAAGATCTCCACCTCATCTCCCGGCCGGGAGGCATCACAGGCATTGGTCAACAGATTGAGCAATACCTGCGACAGGCGTTGTCGGTTACCGACCAGCTGCAGATGGGGGGGGCAGCGATTACTGCATTCCACCTGTCTGCCCTTGCGGGTCAATTGGACCAGGCGGATGGCGTCTTCCACGATCTCCTTCAAGGCAAAGGTTTGATAGTCTGTTCCTGCGCTGCCGCTGCCGCTGCCGCTGCGGCTGAAGTTCATCAGCCCCTGGACGATGCTGGAGATGCGGCGGGTCTGTTCGAGTATGGCCTCGATACTCTCCTCAATGATCACTGGATCCTGTTCTTCCCGCAGATTCTGCGCCAGGGAGGCAATCCCTGTCACCGGGTTGCCGATCTCATGGGCCACGCCGGCAGCCAGTCGGCCGATGGTGGCGAGCCGATCGCTGTGGGCCAGTTCGGCTTCCAGGTTCTCCAGGTCGGTCAGGTCTTCCAGCAACATCACCAGGCCGGTGCGAGAGCTGTCTTTCGGTTGGGTCAGATCTGGCTCTGGGATGGTGGCCTTGTGCAGGTTGTACCAGCGGGGGCGTTCGTCTACCTGGATCTCCATGTGGGGAATGTGTTCGTCCTGGGCCAGGGCAAAACCGGCCAGCAGTTGCGCCCAAGGTTGCGGCAGGGCGCTGAGTTTACGCCCCACTGCCTGATTTGCGGATACCCCGCTCATCACTTCCAGGGCCAGATTCCAGAGCACTACCCTGTGGTCTGGGGTTACGGCGCAGACGCCAAGGGGCAGGTCGAGCAGGATCTGCCGGTGATAGCGGCGCAGGGTGTCCAGGTCGGCGCTCACTCCCTGCAGACGGCTGCGCGATTCCTCCAGCCGCTCCTCCATATGGCGAATTGAATCGGCCAGTGCGATCTTAGCCTGACTGTCCATTCCCAGCCGTCGGTTGATGATCATATGGGCCATCTGAGGCCCGATCAGGCCGGAAAGGTTGCGCTCGATCTGTTCACGCAGGTGCCGTAATTCCCGGGGGCGGGATTCATCTGCAGACATACCCAGGTCGTGCAGGGCTTGGGTTACCTCCATCTCGGCGGTCTCTCTGCCCACGATCTGAGCGAGCCCCTCCTCGAACTGGTGGGGGGAGGTGGCGGTCACCACCCCTTCCAGTGGAGTGGAGAGGGTTGAGTCGCTGTGGCAGGCCAGGGCGGCCTCCCGCTCCTCCGCCGACTGTCGGGTGAGCAGTGATACTGCTACGAATAACAACCCGTTGCAGGCCAGCGACCAGAAGGTGGCGAACGGCCACTGGCCCAATCCCGAACTCTGGTGCAGGTTCTGCAGGTCGATGCCGGATTCCATGAATCCGGATTGTTCCAGCAGCGGCAGCAGCAGGCTCACGGACCAGACTGCTATACCCCCCAGCAGCCCGGCGATGAATCCCAGTCGGGTGGCCCGGGGCCAGTAGAGCACCCCGATGATTCCGGGCAGGAACTGGGCAACGGCTACGAAGGAGATCAATCCCATCTGCACCAGCCCTTGATTGTGCTCCAGCAACTCGTAGAAACCGAATCCCGCCATGATGATGATGCAGATCAGCAGACGTCTTCCCCACAGCAGCCAGCGATAGAGATCCACCTTCGGGTCCGGGTAGCTGGCTGGCAGCAGCAAGTGATTCAGGCTCATTGAGGAGAGTGCAAGGGTGGTCACAATCACCATGGCGCTGGCGGCCGACACGCCGCCGATGAAGGCCAGCACCGGTAGCCATTCCGGCCCTTTGACCAGGGTAATTCCCAGCACATAGTAGTCGGCATCCATCTCCAGCCCCAAGTGATTGCCGGCCCACAGAATGGGTGGAATGGCCAGATTCAGTAACAGCAGGAACAGGGGGAAGGCCCAGCTCGCGGTTCCCAGCGAACGAAAGGAGCGGTTTTCCGCAAAGATCATATGAAACTGCCGGGGCAGCAGAAAGGCGGCACAGAAGGAGAGAAACAGCAGTGTGATCCAGGGGCCTTCCCGCATCGGCTGATAGAGGGCCTCGGTAGCCTCCGGGTGGCTGGTCAGCCAGCGGGAGAGTTCGACGGGACCGGAGAAAACCTCGAACACAGCAAACAGTCCGACCAGCAGCAGGGCGGCGAGTTTGATCAGTGATTCAAAGGCGATGGCGGCTACCAGACCCGTGTGTTTCTCCCGCGGAGAGATATGGCGGGCGCCGAACATGATCGCGAACAGGATCAGCATGATGCAGAATCCCAGGGCCAGGAATTGGGGCGTGACTTCCTGGGTCAGCACCCGAAGTGAAGAAGTAACCGCGCGTATCTGCAGGGCGATATAGGGCAGGGAACCCACCAGCATGAACAGGGTAACCAGCGCGCCGGCCAGCTGACTGCGGAAACGGAAGGCAAACAGGTCGGCCAGTGAACTGAATTGATAGTCCCGGGTCATGCGCAGAATCGGCTGCAGCAGCAGAGGGGTGAGCAGGAAGGCGATGGTCACCCCGAGATAGATGGTCAGAAACTGAAAACCCTCCTGGTCGGCAAACCCGACGCTGCCGTAGTAGCTCCAGGAAGTGGCATAGACCCCGAGTGAGAGGACATAGACGAAGGAGTTGCTGGTCCATTTCTCCGGAATCAGTCCACTGTCGGTGACATAGGCCACCAGGAACAGGACCAGCAGATAGAGCAGGCTGGCCCCGAACAGGACCTCCAGTTCATAGGTCATGGTGGCGATAGCGTATGCTGAGCCAGAAACAGAGCAGGATGATCAGCAGCCACAGCAGGTATGGAAGAAACCAGGGTTGGTGATCCGATGCCCACCAGACGGTGAACGGGGAGGCGAACAGGAACAGGGCAAATAGGCTGAGCAGGAGTGTATGCTCTTTCTGCTGATCTGAATCTGGTTGTCTGGCCATGGCTAAAGCCTACCAGTTGTTACTATCGGTTACATCCCCTCTACCGCACCCATCCTGGCGCCGGGCCGCGCAACCCGAAACAATCTGAAACAATCTGAAACACACTGATATCCAGAGGAAATCAGATAGCAATACCTCTGTCATAGAGTTGTTATTAACGAACAGGCAGAGCGGGGAAAGACGAGGGTCATGCGCAATCAGGTTTCCAATCGAGAGGCGCCGCGGTCTGAAATCGGAATCATCGACCGGTGGTATGAGGCTTACACCCACGAACGGTTCTTCTGCGTCATGAGCAAAGGTTGGTTTATTGAAACCCGGGAAGGTGAGGCGGGTCCCTTTTCCAGTCTTCAGGAGGCGGAGCATTTCCTGGAAGACCAATATTCGGAGACATCGATGCAGTGAGGCTGTATTGCTATGAAACAGAGCACCGGTTCCCATTGTTTGGCCTGTCACTGTGAGTTGCCCCTCCAATCTTCCCTGCATGGAGGCGCCTATCAAGTCTGTGATGCCTGCGCAGAGATAATTCAGCACGCTTCCCACGAGGGTTATTCACGGGTAGTAAAGGCGGTTTGCGGTAGCCTCGATTCGCTCCAGAGAGCAGGTGATGATTCGTCGGCGGATGCAAGACGGGAGCAGCGCATGGGTAAGAATTTGCACACCCTATACAGCTACGGAGGTCGTGTTCATTTGACCTGACCTGGCACAACGGTTTTAAAGTTCCTCTTCCCTCCCTATTTAGCCCCCTTCCCAGGGGGCTTTTTTCTTTCCTTTGAAGGCTTTCAGCTGTCGAAATCTGGCGGATGGCGTATTATTCCAGAGCGTGGGGTATATAGGCTTAGGGTCAACGCTGGGCATCCGCACTGTGTTAACAGGCCCTAACTATCAGCAATGGGTGGCAGAGGAGCTGGGAATGAATCTGGAAAAGGTTGCCTTCGGTTTTTTCATCGTTCTGGCATTTACTCTCAATTTCGGTTTTTTTGTCGGTGAACTGGACAATCCTGACCATCACCATGTCTATGAACTGTTCGCCGTGATCGTAGTGAACCTGATCGCCACCGTACTCAAGTTCGGTGACCGGACCCAGATGGGGGCAGTTCTGTTGTCTACCAGCCTGGTGGCGGTACTGCAGTTGTTTGCCGCTGCCCTGGTGTGGGGTGTTGCCGAACATGTCAGCGGGGTGGGCCTTACCCCCGTGGTGACCGCCAGTATCGTTTCCCTCTCGGGCGGGGCACTGCTGGCCAATGTGGTCTCGGTGGTACTGCTGGTGAGCGAAACGGTGATGCTGCGCCGCTAAAAAGCCCGCTCCGCCATGGAAAACATCATCTTCCTGGTCTTCCGGCGTATGCGCCGGCCCCTGCTGATCCTGCTGTCGACCTACTCGATCACGGTGCTGGGTCTGGTGCTGATCCCGGGGGTAGACGCCGCCGGCAACCCCTGGCATATGGACTTCTTCCATGCCTTCTACTTCATCAGTTTTACTGCCACCACCATCGGTTTCGGTGAGATCCCCTACGAGTTTACCGATGGCCAGCGCCTCTGGGTAATCATCTCAATCTATTCCACGGTGGTGGTCTGGATCTACGCCATTGGTAATCTGCTGCGATTGATTCAGGATCGCGCCTTCCAGCAGGCAGTGACAGAGAGGCGTTTCGCCCGGCTCATCCAGCGCCAGCGCCAGTCATTCATTCTGGTCTGCGGCTATGGCGAGACCGGCAGTGCCCTGGTACGGGCCCTCACCGATCGGCATCAACACGTGGTGGTTATCGACATCAACCCCGAACGGGTCAGTATGCTCAAGCTTGAGAATCTGCGTCAGTATGTCCCGGCCTTGTGCGGTGACGCGGCCCGGCCGATTCATCTCCTGGAGGCGGGTCTGGAGCACCCGCTGTGCGAAGGGGTGGTGGCGGTGACCAATTTTAACGAGGTAAACCTCAAGGTGGCGATCACCAGTAAGCTGTTGCATCCAGACATCAAGGTTATCTGCCGTGCTGATTCCCATGATGTGGAGGCCAACATGGGCTCCTTCGGCACCAATTACATCATCGACCCCTACGACTCCTTTGCCAACCATCTGGCCACTGCCCTGCAGACACCCGGGCTCTATCTGCTCGCTGAATGGATCACCGGGATACGCTATCAACAGTTGAAGCCACCGATCTTCCCACCGCGGGAGGGGCTCTGGATCGTCTGTGGCTACGGGCGTTTCGGCCAGGCGGTCTATCGTCGCCTGAAGGAAGAGGGTATAGAGCCGGTGGTGATCGAGGCAACGCCGGAGAAGACCGGTCTGCCGAGTGGCGAGTCGGTGCGGGGGCGTGGCACAGAGGCGGTGACGCTTGAGGAGGCGGGTATTCATTCGGCGGTGGGTCTGGTGGCAGGGACCGACGATGATGCCAACAACCTCTCCATCATCATGACCGCCAGGGAGATGAAACCGGACCTGTTTGTCGTGGCCCGGCAGAACATGGATGAAAATCTGCGTCTGTTCGATGCGGTGCAGGCGGATGTGGTGATGCATCCCAGTTCCATTATCGCCAACAAGATCCGGGTGCTGCTGGGGACTCCGTTGCTGCATGAGTTCCTGAGCCTCAGCGTGTACAACGACGACGATTGGGCCTGTGAGCTGATCAGCCGGATCACCGCCCTGGTCAATACCGAAGTGCCGGAGATTTGGGAGCTGAAAATCTCTGCCGATACCACCTACGCGATCAGCGGCGCCCTGGATAGGGGACGGGTGATAACCCTGTCGAATCTGATTTCCGATCCCCGGGAACGGGATCGTTTGCTGCCCTGTATCCCGCTGTTGCTGCTGCGGGGTAGCACCCGGACCACCATGCCGCCGGAGGATACCCAGCTAAAACAGGGTGACCGGTTGCTGGTCTGCGGCTCATTTGCGGCCCTCGGGCGGATGGAATGGACGCTGCAGAACGATCATGCCCTGAGCTACATTCTAACCGGCCAAGCCAGACCTCAGGGGTGGTTTTGGCGCTGGCTCTCTCGCAAGGGTGCCAACGGCAAGGTTGCGGCGGATCATTGAGTTTCTTTGCGCCGAAGCTCCCCCGGATTGACCCAGGCGGTAGTTCAGTTTGGGTAGACGGCTGGTTCTTTCTGCCCTAGGATCCACCCTATCGGTCGTTTCTCTTCCCGACGCAGAAGCGGGAAGATGGCGTAATATTGGCCATATCCATGCGCTAGCCGGAGTTATACTTCGTTACCTGCCTAATAGAGCTGGAATTTCATTTAAAAATAAACGGTTATATTATAATCGAATGACCCGGTGCTATTTCCGGGTTAGGCATGCACTAGAATTACCACGCTGCTGAAAGTGGAGGCTGCTATGCACCCGTTACTGGAGAAGTTGAAAAAGGATCATCGGAACCTGGAGCAGATCCTGAGTCTGCTCTGCACCCAGCTGGATAATTTTTCGGCTGGCCGGGAATCCAATTTCGACCTGAAGATCGAGTTGCTGGAGTATCTGGAGACCTATGCTGATCAGGGTCATCATCCGTTGGAGAACCTGATTTACGATGTTGCCAGCAAGCGGGTTGGTGACAAGCAGGAATTGCTGGAACGGCTCAGTTCCCAGCACGAGAGTCTGACCCGACTGACCCGCAAGTTCCGGCAGTCCCTGGAGAGTATCCTTCAGGACGGCGTCATGATGCGGGAAGAACTGGAGGTGGAGGGCAGGGAGTACGTCGCGCTGCAGCGACAGCACCTGGACCTGGAGGAAAATGAGGTCTTTCCGTTGCTGGAGAAGGTCCTGACCAAGGCAGACTGGAAGAAGATAGAAGCGAATGTTCCGAGGCACGACGACCCGGTGTTCGAGAAACCGGATCAAGTCCGTTTTCGCTATCTGGTCTCCTATCTCTCGGAGGTCGGTCGGGAGCAGTGACGCCGGTTATTCTGCCGGTTCTCATCCCAGAGCGAACCAAAAAATAAAGACCCTGAGGGGAATATAGTACCGCCAATCCCCTTGTGTTAAATTTCCCTGCTTTAGGTTGAGCCAGACCTGAAAAGCGGTTGGCTGAGGCCTGCCATTGGCCGGCTGCCAGCGTCGTTGAATCACTCTATCGAAAGGGGAAAGAAATAAAATGAAAATCCATCTGTTGTTGCTTATTTGTCTGCTTTTCCCACTGGCGGCGCAGACTGCGGATCTTGCCAACGGAGAACGAATCAATCGAAACTGTGCCCTCTGCCACGGTATCTTTGGCCAAGGTGCAACCGGGCGCCTGTCGCCCCGTCTTGCGGGGCTGCCCGAGTACTATCTGAGTAAATCCATCCAGGATTACAAGGATGGCAAGCGGATCAACCCGACCATGATGATGACGTCCGGTCTGGGCGAGATGTCGCAAACGGATATAGAGGATGTGGTGGCCTATCTTTCCAGTCTCGATATCGGCCGGGATATGCGCTTCGACATAGCTCAGCGCATGCCGGGTAATCCTGAGCAGGGAGAAGAACTCTACATGGACGACTGTAAGACCTGCCATGCCAAGGACGGTCGTGGTAAGAAAAAGAAAGGCTCCCCTCCACTGGCCGGTCAGCACGGCGAATACCTGTTTCAATCCATCAAGATGTTTCAGGGTAAGGTACGGGAGCATGCCGACGACCCGGAAGATGAGACCTTCGAGGACTACAGTGACAATGAACTGCTCGATATGATCTCCTTCGCCACTACCCTGGACGACAAAAATATCGTGCGCGGAGAGCGGTTTGTGCCGCCGCGGTTGATGGCCTCTGCGCCGCCGCCCGCCAAGCGTTCGCCAGCATCGGTGCCGTCGCACAAACCAAAGACGCCTTCGTCCGGACTGCGGATCACCGACATTACCCAGACGGTTGCCCAGATGGAGTTGAAACCAGGTGTCAGCAGGGAAGATGCTATCGAGGCGATGCTGTCCAAGGCGGTTGAGCTCAATCTGAAGTTGGTGGGACGTCAGGATGTGTCCAAGGAGCTGGAGGCTCGGGGCGTTGAATCCCCCTATCTCAGTATCTTCCAGTTCTGTAATCCCATGGATGCCAGGTTGATGGTGATCAGCAATCCGATCTTCGCCAGTTACATGCCCTGTCGGATCTCGATGGTGGAGGACCCGAACGGCAAGACATGGCTGATGATGTTGAACCTGGATATGCTCATCAACAGCGAACTGCTGCCGCCAGCGGTGGTGGATACTGCCATCAAGGTCAACCAGCAGATGCTGGATATCATGGTCGCAGGCGCGACCGGGGAGTTCTGAGCAGGCGGGAAATCTCTCTTTCTACTGGAAGGGCGTGCCTTGCGCGCCTTTCCAGCACTTGGCCCGTGATTTACCAGGGGGCTGAATCCACTCTTTCCTGGTCAGTCTGAACACAGCCCTGACAATTTTTTCGGCACACCCTATACTGTATAAATAAACAGTATAGGGTGTGCCTGTGCCCGAACCATCCGATCTCAGTTACGCGGAACTGTACTGCCGCTCCAATTTCAGTTTTCTGCAAGGCGCCTCCCACCCGGAGGAACTGGTGCGACGGGCGTCTGAGCTGGGTTATCGCGCCCTGGCAATCACTGACGAATGCTCCCTGGCAGGTGTGGTGCGGGCACATACCGAGGCAGGGGTCTGCGGTCTGCCTCTGATTATTGGCTCCACGTTCCGGTTGCTGGACGGCATGCGTCTGGTGCTGCTGGCCATGGATCGGGAGGGCTACGGCAATCTCTCACAGCTGATTACCCGGGGGCGGCGACGGGCGGATAAGGGGGACTATTGGCTGGAGCGCCGTGATCTGGAGCAGGGGATGCCTGGCTGTCTGGCCCTGCTGTTAGCGTCGACCCCCGCCGATGAGGGGGCGGCCGGCTGGCTGGCCGAACACTTTTCCGGCCGGACCTGGATCGGTCTGGAGATGCACCGCCGCGGTGGTGACCTGGCCCGGTTGGCGGAACTGCAACGCCTGTCTCAGACCACGGGCCTGCCGTTGACGGCCGTTGGTGGAGTGCGCATGCATGTGCGGGAGCGAAGGCCGCTGCTGGATACCCTGACCGCGATCCGTCTGAAAAGGCCTCTGGCCGAGGTGGGTTTCGCATTGCAGCCCAACGGCGAACGGTACCTGCGCCCGCTGCGTCAGCTGGCCCGCTTCTACCCCGTCCCCTTGCTGGTAGAGTCCATGCGGTTGGCGGAGCGCTGCCGCTTCTCCCTGGCTGAGCTGCGCTATGAGTACCCGGATGAGCTGGTACCGGACGGAGTGACACCGGCCGACCAGTTGCGCCGGCTCACCCTGGAGGGAAGCCGGCGGCGCTGGCCGGAGGGGGTGTCGCTGAAGGTCAGGCGGCTGCTGGAGCATGAGCTGGGCCTGATCGCCGAACTTGGCTACGAGCCCTATTTTCTCACCGTTTACGACATCGTCCGCTTTGCCCGCTCCCGGGGCATCCTTTGCCAGGGGCGGGGCTCCGCCGCCAACTCCGCCGTCTGTTATTGCCTCGGGATCACCGAGGTGGACCCGGCCCGGATGGAGATGCTGTTCGAACGCTTCATCTCCAAAGAGCGGGGCGAGCCGCCGGATATCGATATCGATTTCGAGCATCAACGGCGGGAAGAGGTGATCCAGTATATCTATGGCAAATACGGTCGGGAACGGGCGGCGCTGGCCGCGACGGTGATCAGCTATCGACCCCGGAGCGCAATTCGCGATGTGGGGAAGGCACTGGGGCTGGACCAGGATCAGGTGAGCCGACTGGCCGGGAACATCAGTTGGTGGGATGGGCAGTCAGTGGCGGATGATCGCCTGCGGGAGGCGGGTTTTGACCCCGCCAACCCCCGGATTCGGCAGCTGATCAGCCTGGTGACGGAACTGCTTCATACCCCCCGCCACCTCTCCCAGCATGTGGGGGGATTTGTGATCTCCCGGGGGGCGCTTTCCCGGCTGGTGCCGATCGAAAACGCCGCCATGGCCGGTCGCAGCGTTATTCAGTGGGACAAGGGCGACCTGGAGGCCCTGAGCAACACGCAACTGAGAGTTGAAGCAAGGATGCAGAACCAGA
>CAWGCA010000033.1:0-75227 GCA_963820955.1 uncultured Gammaproteobacteria bacterium
CGGTGGATTCAGAAAGATATTTGTGGTCGCTGTGTTGGAGTTATTATCGCCATCGTTTACTACCACTGTGACGATGCGAGTCGTATTGTCCGGGTTTTCGCTGGTATTGTTGAAGGTGATAGCCTGAATCGCCGTCTGGTATTCGGCCAGGCTTGCCGAACCTGTCAATGTCACCACGTTGCCGGATACGCTCGCTGCGATGCCCGTCGGCATCGAACCCGCCGTCAGTTCGTCATCGGCCTGGGCATTGGTAAGTTCAATCGTCGCACTTTCTATATTCGCGTCGTCAACATCCGTGATACTGATGTCCGTATCCACCACTGCCACCGGACTATCGCCTTTGGTGAAGTTCGTCGCATAGTCGAAGCCCACCGCACTGCCATCCAAGTCCAGAACCGGTTCATCGTTTACTTCAAAGGTAGATGAATCGGTGACTGTGTCGGCAACATCGTCTCCCGGTACCAAAGGCTCGCGCTCTGTACCACCCAAATCACTATAACCACCAACATATGGACCGTGATCCAGGTTGTCACCCAGACCTTCGCTAAGGTAGATGGAAAAAGCGGCACGAGATCCAGTAGCATTCGGCCCCTCCAGACCGGCACTAGGCTCTAGCTTCTCAAGGTCGAGATCCACAATGAAACTCAGGACTTCCTCACCCGGAATAACCGTTCCGTCAGCTAGGGTTAGCGCCGGCGGCAGGCCCAATTGACCCAAGGCTATATAGCCTGGGAAAATCGTTATGGATCCGCTGGGAGCAACGACGGTTAAATCAGCGGGATTTTCTTCTGTCTGCAGAAATTCAAGTCTTTCCAGCTGCTGCTGATCCGCAACGTCGAGAATATATTCAACGCCTTCGTTACCAGGATTGTCCTGATTTACTTCTTTGACGTCTGTTTGATCGCTGCTCTTGTCCGCCATTTTGGTCTCCGTTGAAGACTATTCTTCAATTCTTAAAGCACTATCCGAACTCTATATAATCCAGGCCGGGAATAGATTAATTCTTGCCCAGCTGTAATAAGTCATTATTTTTTAACGGCATAACTATCGAATTCTTGTAGAAAGTTTGGTCTTTTTTAAGAATATCGACATCACCCAAATGAGTGAAAATTCACACCTGGTTTAAGAGTTAAATTCCTTTTGGGGGGTTTTCAGACACATAGAAGGGTTGTTAATTACTGATTACAACCCCTAGCAGCGATAAAGGCGGGGCTTATTTATGCACCGGGAGGATAGCATCCGTCCCGTATTTCTGGAATTCGACTTATTCTGGCCTACCGATAAAATAGCCCTGAGCACCATCCAGGTGAAACCCCGGTAGAAGGTTCCATACCTGTTCCGACTCCACAGATTCAGCAATCACCTGTATATCCAGCCCGTGAGCGATATCTGCTAACGCCTGGACATAAAATTGATGGTCGCTGTTTTCATCCAGGGTGCGAAGATAGCTTCCATCCAATTTCAGGTACTCAATATTTAGGGAACGGAGATAAGCCAGGGAACTGAAGTTGTACCCGAAATGATCGAAACCAAAACCAACTCCAAACCGCGCTATCCGCTCGATAAAAGTCTTTACCTGCTCCAGCCTGGCAACTGCACCATATTCGGGCATCTCGAATATAAGGCGGCCAGCTATATCCAACTGTTCCGGGAGTAACCATTCCAGCCAGTCAAGAAAGGCCGGAGCTTCTACCGACTGGGGAGAAAGATTGATCGCAAGCCTGGATGTTCTCTTGGTGTTGTCGTTAAGTTCCTCCAACGCCTTGTTGATAACTGCACGGTCAATATCGGTCATAACCCCCACACTTTCGGCCATCGGAAGAAAGAGCCCGGCTGACACCAAGTTACCGTCGTTTTCCGCAACTCTTACCAGAACCTCCTCGTGAAGAAGCTCTTGGGAGGGGCAGGAAACCACTGGCTGGTAATGAAGCACGATTCTACCCTGCTCCAATGCTTCCTTTATAAATGTGCGCCACTCCATCGCGCCACGTACAGACTGTTCAATCATTTCTTCCGGAAGACAAAGATGCCAGCCATTTGCCTCTTTCGTCTGAGCGGAACGTAACGCCATATCTGCTAAGAAAAGCAATTCTTTGAGGTTCTGCCGACCGTCAAAATAGGCTATCCCAACGTGACCCACATCCGATGAATCGGTTTTACCTGCCGCATATATCCCCGCAAGGGTGGCGGAGAGCCGTTGTCCGAGTTTTTCCGCCTCGTGCACTGAATAATCTTCTACCAGAAGGGCAAAATCCGCACCGGCAAGATGAGCCAATGTATGATGAGAAATCCCATCCGCCACTTGTCCAAGTCCGCGGGCTACTTCCTGTAACAGTTCATCACCGGCTTGATAGCCGTGCTTATCATTGAAAGCCTTGAATCCCTTCAGTGCAACGAGACAAAGCGCCCCCTGGGAAAAAACTTCTCTCGACCATATTCGGTCAGAGGCAATATCCATAAAACGACGCTTGTTCACCAGCCCGGTAACCGGATTCTTGTAGGCCTGTTCCCGTAAACGATCCACCAGTTCGTCCAGATCTGAAAGCATGCGTTGGACCTTTTGGGACAAGCGGTTCATCGCTTCTACAATGCGACGTAAGTCACGAGTGCGCGGAAGTTGCTCCTGGACAGGAAATTCACGGTTACAAATAGAGTTCGCCTGCCACTCCACCTGTTTGAGTGGCCGCAACACCCAGCGTAAAAGCATCATACCGACCAACAGGACAAACACGGTGCTGACCAGAAACCAGCCTGCGGTGTGGCTTGCATTGTCCCATAGTTGGAGGTAGGCATAACCGGGGCTGCTCTTCACTCGTACACGCCCCGCCTGGTTCCAGCCTGCCATTACAATAGCTTCTCCCTCGGGCGTCTCCAGGGGAAGGAATGTTATAAACCAATCGGGTATACCTTCGACCTGTACTGGTAGAATCCGGTCCACTAAGGGTTTCCCGCGAATATCCTCTACCCGCACCTGGCGGTAATTGCCTCGGTCGAAGATAGCGTTTGTCATTGAAGTGACTGACGCAATATCCCTCTCCGCCAAATGGGTCGAAATGGAGAGCCCCAAGGAAGTCGCAGTATCCTGGGCATGTGACTGCAGTTGGGCTTCGAGGTAGGTTCTCGTATTCTGTACACTGATAAAAAAAGTGCCCACGAATACCAGCAGCAACAGGACCAGTACCAGCGCAATCAATTGGCGCGACAGGGTCATGGCAGGTATCCTCCCGTTTGATTTATTTCCGGCCCGTACATTATTTTGCCACCCCTTTTTTCATCCTGGTGGTTAAATCCTGCCACAGTTTGATACGGTTAGAACTGCCCATGCGCTGACCACTCTCACGGGATTTTGCCAGCCACAATCCGTCACCGTTGAAACTGTATATTGGCGTAAGATCATTTCGCTCGGAGGCAGAGAGAATGTCACCATTGAGGTTGTCCAGCACCAGAGGGACCGCATCTGGTGCCGGGTAGTAAGTCAATACCATGTGGTGCTCATTCAGTTTCAAGGCTTTAACATAAGTGATGCGCATTTTCTCTTCCGGAATCCCCATCTCCTGCAGAGTGAAGTATTTGGCAATAGAGTAGTCCTCGCAATCCGCACCGCCCTTCCCCAAAGCCTCGACCGGTGTAGCCCAGTAGTCGCTCTTTCCCCAGAGGCGTTTATCTGTACTGTAGGTCAGCATGTTAAAAAAATCGTTTACCAGATTCAGTTTTTCCTGTTCGCTTTTGTCCTGGTTCTTCGCAATCAATCTTTGCCACGCGTAAAGCCTGTCGACACCGGTATGGCCATACTCGTTCTTGATCCACTCGATCACCTCAGCACTGAGACCGCCCCCCCCTGCCACAACAACTGTTACCCAAAACCAGACAATAAAGGCAACAGTTAATGGCAGCTGGTTAGAAAAGAAACTCCCTGCCCTTTTAGACGAGTTAAAAATGAATCCCGGTAATGCCACAAAAAATCCTGGAAGCTCCTTTTCAACCCTAATCTATGCCCATTAAGGGTCTTTCGCCTCGCTGGAAAAAAACTTGAGTTGGGATGTGCTGTTATAGGTAGCATGTAAATCCAAACCAGTTCGTGAAAGTTCAATACGACCAGTCCGGTTGTTACAGCCTGGATCAACTAGCGAAAGTTGGTTTTTTGCTTTTTGGCTGTGGCGTCGTCAAACAGTGTTAGGCACAAGAACGGCAGAGATTCTGTAGATTTTTCCGCAAATCATACTCGATAATACACTATAATTATATTACATATCTTATTGATTAATATATTTATTATTTGATATAGATTGGAAATATGACGAACTTTTATAGTTAACTCAGAATAATGAGCTTGGAGTTTTTACCTCCCGCTTCACCACACTCTCAGGCAAAAAAGATTCCTAATTGTTAACTAGCGATCTTCATGGCGCCTAATATCCAGTCGTGAAAGGACCGCATACCGTACGTCAACTGACGCCCCAGTCTATGCGTAAGATAGAAAGCGTTTTGAGTTTTGAGTCTCAGCTCGAAAGGTACAATCAATTGGCCATACTCCAGTTCACGATCCACCAGGACGCTATCGGTCAGGGCCACCCCTGCCCCCTCCATCGCCGCACTCAAAGCAAGTGCGGTACTCGAAAAGGTCATACTCTTGACCATCGTAGAGCGGGATATTTCCGCCTTGTCCAGTATCATTTTCCACTCATCCTGACGGCTCGAGACCCTGAGAAGGGTATGTTGCCGCAGATCCTGGGGACTATTTAAAGGATTGGGTCCATCCAGCAGTTTCGGGCTGCAGACGGGCACCAAAGTGACGCTATGCAGAAAAAAAGATTGCACATCGTTCCACTTACCGTTGCCGAAATAGATTGCCATATCGATATCAGAATGCTGAAAATCGACCATACTGGTAGACGCGCTCAGCCTTAGTTCCACATCCGGATACTGCACCTGGAAGTCCCGGATTCTAGGCACCAGCCAGCGGGTCAGAAATCCAGGAACCACACTGAGGTTCACCGAACTCGCATTCGGTGAAGCGGCAAGTCGGCGGGTGGCGATGTCAATCTCGTCCAGAGCGTGCTCGATCGCACTCTGGTACTTCTCTCCACTCGCAGTAAGAATCACTCTGCGGCCTTCCCTCCGAAACAGAGGAACACCCAGAAACTCCTCCAAGGTCTTGATCTGATGGCTGACTGCCGATGGGGTCACATACAACTCTTCTGCGGCCCGGTTGAAACTTCCCAGCCTAGCAGCCGCTTCAAAGCTACGCAGAGATTTGAGGGGCGGAAGTTTTCTAATGATGAACCTCTTATTGATGAAATATTTTCACTTATAAGGTGAAAAACAATCTCTTAATTTAATCAATTTCAGCCGCTAATATAGCATACCAAATGATAGGTAAGTATCTTATTTACAAAAAGTTTCGGTAAACAATTAAGTAGTTAATCTACTTTTCTTATTCCCCGATAACAAAAATATATTGTTGAAATTATTGGAGTATTGTAATGAGGCAGAAATATGATTCTGATATCAAACTGAATGAATTCGGGAATCCGGACATAGACTTTTATATCAGTGAGGCTAAACGGCTCAGGGTCGAAGCCTGTTCAGCATTGATCCAAGATTTTCTGGGCTGGTTGAAGAGAGCAGTCGGCAAAGGCCAGAGCCTGCCCATGCGCACAGTTCACTGATCCTTTCCCGGAATAAGGGGTGATAAATAAAACAACGCCCCTCAAAGAATCTAAAGCGCTGACTCATTGAAAAAGGTCACAATGGCGATTTGAGGCTTAGATACGAGGCCTTAAATTTAATGCGACCCTCACATGCTGGAAAATCACCCGAAGTCTCTTCTGGATTCCGCGTTTGAGTAGAAAGGGATTGCTCGATTAATGAACAATCTCCAGATGCTCTTTATCTTTGTCGGTCACATAATCTAACCTGATTACCTATAAACCTCAGCCATCTTCAGGAAGCGATAGGGCATCGGTGGTGTACGCAAAGCAACAAAGAGCAACCGCTCAATCATAGCCGGAAGATGAAACCGGCGATTGAATCGGTATTCGAATTCGGCAAGATAACGAGGCACATGCTTTCTACTAATCGCATGAAAAGTCCCACGCAAGGAGTTCTTGACGTTACCCAGCATGGTATTGACCCATTTGAAGGTCGAGATCTGCGCACTTTTCCGCCCACCGCCCGTGACGATAGCGATATGGCTGCAGCGCGCATCCTGCACTGCGCTGAAACAGTAGAGCCCGTCGGAGACTACCGTACTACCCCTTGCCAAGCTGGATTTGGCATAGTGTGAAATTTCCGTATGACGAAAACCACGGACTCGACGCAGATGCATCTGCAATGGCCTGCCGTCCTGCGTCGTTTCAACGGCTGCCACGAAAGGGATTTTGTTGCTGGAACCACGTCCGCGTTTACCCGGCTTCTCTCCTCCGATATAGGCGTCATCGATCTCGATACGGCCAGACAACTTCTTCTCGCGCTGGCGCTCCATCATTACCTGCATCAGTTTGTGCTTGAGTTTCCAGGCCGTATCGTAGTTTACGCCGATCTCACGCGACAGTTGCAGGGCCGAGGTGCTCTTCTTACGCTGGGTCAGCAGGTAGATGGCCAGGAACCATTTCCTCAGCGGCAGTTTCGTACCATGGAATACGGTACCCGCCGTCAGCGAGCACTGATGGTGGCACTTGTGGCATTGGTATATTTTGCGGGTCTTAAGTTTACAGCCGGTGGTGTTTCCACATTCCGGACAGACGAATCCGTTTGGCCAACGGAGTTGGTACAATGCATTGGCGCATTGTGTTTCGCTGCCGTATTTGTCCATGAATTCGTGCAAACCAAGGCCTGTTTGAAACTGTATTGCATTCTTCTTCACGATGGAAACCCTCCTGGATTCAGCAGGTTCCATTATGCCGAGCGCACAGACTCAGTAGCTGAGCCTCGTCGGTAATCAGGTAATCTAATACCCCAAGTTCTAGCGATCCTTGCTCTGTCTTCAGTCGCTAATCGAGTTACAATTCAACGATGCTGAAAGAAGAAAGTCCGAGACGCGTCGCAGCGGTTACCGGTGCTAGCGGAGCTATCGGCATGGAAATCGCCCGCCAAATTGCTGCCGTCCCTGGCTATGAAGTCGTGCTCGTGTGTCGAAACGAGGAAAAGGCGGCCCATTGCGTCCAGGGCATTTCGCGCAATACCGGAAATCCACATATCAGTTATGCGCTTGCTGACCTATCTCGACGAAGCTCAATTAAGGTATTGGCACAGAACTGGAAAGGGCCTCTCGATGTCCTGATCAACAATGCCGCTGTAACACCGCGCGATCTCCAGCACACGCCCGAAGGCATCGAACTCCAGTTTGCGACTAATACACTTGGGTACTTCTGGATGATCGAAGCGTTTACTCAATATATCAAACACGGGTCTGCGGCGCGGATCATTAATGTAGCCAGTTATTGGGCGGGCGGCCTCGATCTCCAGGATCTCGAGTTCAAGAAACGACGCTACAATAACGATACCGCCTATCGACAATCCAAACAGGCCGACAGAATGTTAACCGTGGCCTTCGCCAAACGGCTGCAACCATATGGCGTTGCCGTAAACGCTTGTCATCCTGGCGATGTAAAATCCACCCTGAGCAAGAATCTGGGTTTCGGAGGGCACCAGTCACCAAGCGACGGGGCAGAAACGCCAGTGTGGTTGGCAATCAGTGAAGTGGGAGGGCAATGTACCGGCAAGTATTTTGAACAAAACCGCGAAGTTGATTGTCCTTTTTCCAAGAATCAGGAAGCGATCGATGCATTATTTGCTGCTTGCCAGTCCTATCAATGATGGCGAACTAAACAGTAAGTCTGTTCCTGAACCCTGATCGCACGGCATAGAGATATGCGATGTTAGAACGGAATTTTTACCCCAGCCAGTACAGTTTAAGAACAGCCGTTTGCAATTGTAGTGACCAGAACTGCATTAACCAGAATATATTCGAACAAACTGTATTCGACTGGAAACAGACGATACCGCAAGAACTAACCGCTATCGCCTGTCTGGTAGTCGTGGCTGAGCTCTTAATAGGGCAATATCATCTTGAAGGAGTACTAGACCCGAAGCAGATAGAAGATGGTTAGCAGAGTACCGATTCCGGCAACACTATAGCCGACCAGCGCAACCAATTTGTCCGCCCTCAACCCGAGACCGTGCAGGGCAGTTCGCATACGATGAGCTGCATGCCAGAGACAAAGGGCAATGATTCCGAACAGTATGACTTTGCCTAGCCAACCTGCGGCAAAGGCGTGGATCGTCTGGTAACCCAGGGAGGACGGGGGATGACCATAACCGGCACTCAGCGTAATGATCACCAGTGCCGGAACCACCAACGCAGCAACGGTTCCTCCCGCGGCGAAAAGGCTCCAGACCAGCGGTTTATTGGACCTAGCCATAGCTGAACACCCCACCAATATAGAGTATGAAGAGGGAGATACAGAACCAGGCAACATAGTGTCCGGCGGCAATGAAATAGCCCGGCAGGAAGTTCTCGCCAATCTGCACCGGCATAGCCTTGGGTGTCACGCTGAACCAGGAAATCGAATGCAACAAAGTGAAGGCCAGCATCAGCCAATGAAGCCCGATGGATACTGGTGAAGTCAGTCCCTGCAGAAAGAGACTATAGGCCGCTTCACCTTCGGAAAGTGCCTTGAGTCCCCACAAGAGGAGCAGTGCATAGCTCCCTATGAAAAGGCTGCTGACCTCATTCAGCATGTGGTGGATATCCCGTTTCCTGCCCAGATACCAGCTGAAAACGGGAATCTCCCTGATATAGGGTTTGCCATTCACGTCTTCTTCCCTCCAAGGCCTACGAGATTTTTATACCAGCGCAGGGTGCTGGCTATCTTCGTTTGCTGAATCGCGCTCGCCGGATCCACCTGCTTGGGGCAGACGATGGAGCAGGCATCGCCAAAGGCGCAGTCCCAGATTCCTTCATTTGCTGCCACGACATCCTCTCGCTCTTCCTGCCCCTGGTCGCGGGAATCCTGATTGTAGCGGTGCGCCAGCGTGAGGGCTGCGGGACCGATAAACTCAGGAATGAGGGCATACTGAGGACATGCGGCGTAACAGCACAGGCAGTTGATACAGAGCGTGTACTGTTTGAACTTTTTAAGCTGCGCCGGTGTCTGCAGATGCTCTCCTTCAGAGAGCGGCTTCCGGTCTTTGCGGATGACGTAAGGCTTGACTCGTTCAAGCTTCTCTATGAAGTCATCCATCACCACAACCAGGTCACGCTCGATGGGAAAGTTGGTCAGAGGTTCAATGCGTAGCGCTCGCTTTGGAAGATCTCTGATGAAGGTCTTGCAGGCGAGCGCGGGCTCGCCGTCGATCATCATTCCGCAACTGCCGCAGACCGCCATGTGACAGGACCAGCGAAAGCTGAGAGAGCTGTCCATGTAATCCTTGACGTAATTGAGGGCATCCAGCACCACCCAGTCTTCCTCGCAAGGCACCCGGTAGGACTGAAACCAGGGTTCGTTGTCGTCCTCGGGGCGATAGCGAAGAACCTCCAGCTCGACTGTCTTGTAGCTCATGATTCCACTCCTCCGTACCTCCGTTCCGCAGGTTGCGAGCGAGTGATCACCACATCCTGGTATTCGATGCGGGGAGCACCACCGGCTTCAAAATACGCAAGGGTGTGCTTCAGGTAATTCTCGTCATCCCGTTCGGTATAGTCCAGACGCTGATGGGAGCCCCTGGACTCCTTCCGCTCCAGCGCGGAGTGGGCCATGGCATGGGCCGCTTCCAGCATGGAGCCCAATTCCATGGCATAGATCAAGTGAGTATTGAATACGTTACTCTTGTCTTCGAGATGGATCCGGCCATAACGCTCACGCAGCGCGGAAAGCTTGTCGCAGGTCTCTTGCAACGCAACCTCCGTACGGTAGATTCCAGCCCCGGACTCCGTGGTGTCGTTCATCTCTTTGCGCAAACCAGCGACCGACTCGTCGCTCTCCTGTCTGAGAAAAAGGTCGGTAATCCGTTGCCTCGTCTTTTCCCCTTTTTGCAACAGAGACTTATTCTGCTTTCCTTCCTCAACCTGCTGCGCATATTCGGCGGCGTGCCGACCTGCACGCCCCCCAAATACCAGGAGTTCGGTGAGCGAATTCGACCCAAGACGATTTGCGCCGTTGATGCTGACGCAGGCGCACTCCCCCGCAGCGTATAAGCCTGGCATTGGTGTCGCGGCTTCAATGTCGGTGTGGATGCCACCCATCATGTAGTGCACCACCGGCCGCACCGGGACCAGTTCATGCACAGGATCCGCGCCCACATAGCTCTTGGCCAGATCCCGTACCATGGGTAATCGCTCGTCGATCTTCTTCTCGCCCAGATGCCGCATATCGAGATGCACCACATCCCCCCACCGGGTGCTGATGGTCCTTCCCTGCTTCTGTTCATGCCAGAATGCCTGACTCAATCGATCTCGCGGGCCGAGTTCCATAGCCTTCTTGCGCGGCCAGGGGTCTGGGGGGCCCAAATTGTAGTCCTGCAGGTAACGATACCCATCCTTGTTGACCAGAATACCGCCCTCTCCACGACAACCTTCGGTGAGCAGTATTCCCGTACCGGGCAGCCCCGTCGGGTGATACTGGACAAACTCCATATCCTTGAGGGGGACACCCGCTCGGTAGGCCATCGCCAGACCGTCAGCAGTCTTAATTGCCCCATTGGTGGTGAATGGGAACATCCAGCCGGCCCCTCCGGTTGCTATGATCACCGCTTTGGCCTGGAACAGTTTCATCAATCCAGTACGCATCTCGATGGCGGTGACGCCGCGGCAGCGGCCCTCGTCTACGATCAGATCCGTACAGTAGTATTCATCGAAACGGTTTATGGAGGGAAATTGCAGCGACGTTTGAAACAGGGTGTGCAAAATATGAAAACCGCTTTTGTCTGCCGCATACCAGGTGCGCTCAATCTTCATGCCACCGAAAGGGCGAACTGCGACATGCCCATCTGCTTCACGACTCCAGGGGCAGCCCCAGTGCTCCAACTGGATCAACTCTTTCGGTGCCTGGTTGATAAACAGTTCGACCGCATCCTGGTCACAAAGCCAATCGCCACCGGACACTGTATCGTGAAAATGGTGATCCAGGCTGTCTTCCGGTTTGATAACGCCTGCAGCACCGCCTTCCGCCGCCACTGTATGGCTGCGCATTGGATAGACTTTCGAAATCAGCGCAACCTTGAGACCGGGATTGCTCTCTGCAACGGCGATCGCCGCCCTGAGACCCGCCCCCCCCGCGCCGACGATGGCTATATCAGCCTCTATTATTTCCATCCACCCTCCTTACATTCTTCAGCTATCATTAGACCAGCGCTTGCCGAATATATACCGCCCCCCGGCTTTAATTTAGATATGAAACGCCGGTCGGTTCGACCAATCTATCAGACCCGCTTAAATTCCAGCCGATGTGGAATCGGTCACGGTTGCGAGCATCAAGCACGCCACCATCATTTTTCTTGTGGTTAATACTTAACTGTCGAACCAGCTGCTTGTCTGTACTTGGTATATTAACTCAACCACGCGCAAAATATTTGTTCGATTTTGACAAAAGTGTTAGAAGTTATAAGCTAGGTTAGACATAATAAATAATGAAATCGCAAGCAGATAGGATTGATCTCAAACCTGGCCATATATAACAAGGCCGATATTTAGAGTTACGTGCGCTAAATGAGCGCTGCTTAGCCTTATGGCACTAAGTTTTCTGCATATCCGCATAAGCAGGTAATTCATGCACGCTGTTGAATTTCCCATCATGCAACTAGAACCGAAATAGCAAGAAACAGAGGGGGTATGGTGCAGAAAGAGACTGGCTATCGAACTGCTGAGTCAGTGATTGACGGATATGTTGACAAATTCGTGCAGACCTACGACGTCCCGGACTATCTGGAGAAGAACTACTGGTGGGCCTATCTACATCCAAAAAGCCTGCGGTTCTTTGAACAGCAATGGGTAATCAACAGTATACTCTGGGGAAATTATACCCGCCTCAGGGACACCACGCTGAGAGAGTTGGGGGAGAACATCACCGGCCGGACACTCCAGGTTGCCTGCGTCTACGGTAACCTGACACCGAAGCTAGCGGAGCGGCTTCGCCCCAACGCGCGCCTCGATGTGGTAGATGCGGCACTCATCCAACTTGAGAATCTGTCGAGCAAACTGAACGGAGACAATATATTCCTCGACTGCCAGGATGCAGCCGAACTTAAATTCGAAGCGGCATCTTTCGATCAAGTCCTGGTTTTCTTTCTGCTGCACGAACTGCCAATGGAAACGAGAAAAAAGGCGATCAGGGAAGCATTGCGCGTTCTCAAACCAGGCGGGAAACTGATTTTAATGGATTACCATCGTCCGGTGAAACAGCACCCACTGCGCTATCTCATGCCCTTGATTTTCAAGACTCTCGAGCCATTTGCGCTGGATCTCTGGAGAGCCGAAATCGAAGACTGGGTGGCAGCCGACACACCGCTTCGCTCCATTGAAAAGACGACTTACTTTGGTGGTCTCTACCAGAAGGTCGTGATACAGCGATAGTGACCTCTGTATTGTCTTTGCCAGCATCTGATAGAGCCATCCTTTGTCAATGAGTGTACAACGAATACGCGCGCTGTTCGAAGGCCCTGACAATGCCTTGTGCTGCTTCTCCGAGGACCACCTCGAAGACGGGTCGTAGTAACAACGACGCCGCTTCACAACGGAGTGCAAAATCGACCATACAGGAGTGCGTAGATCGGGCTTCCAACAGCCACTGAATGAGAAATTTGTCGAACAGGGGGTCATTGGAAGTGATGCGAATCCGACCGGGCCGCTGCATGCGAGTTTCAGTGCGAAAGGTTTTACGCAGTGGCCCCAGCTGCAGCGTCTGTCGAGTAAAGTAAAGATCCGAGTTATCTTCCGAGCGACTGGTATTAGCATGATGCCACAAAGGCAAAAAATCCGGATAACGCTCCACGTCCGCAACGAGATCAAAGATCTGATCAGCACTGAACGGTAGCATTCGTTTCTCTCTGTGGATCGCCATTGTGAAGGGATGCCTCTCCTCTCCATCGTCGAATAAAACGTACCTTTGATCTCCCGATCTTACGCCCTACGTGGCGTGGTTGTGTCTATGCTGCCCGAGATTCAGCACCGGGGAGCTTGATCACCTCTCCGAGGTTTGACCAGGTTTTAGCGGCCGTTCTTGCATATCAGGATGCCGCGCTTGTCGGCCGCGGAGACCAGTGAACGGCTGGACCCGTTCCAATTCCATCACCATTGTCGCCAGGTTGGGAATGGATGTAGAGTATGCTCGCATTAGCCAGATAAATAATTAACAAGAAAATACTGCTCCATCCGAGGCGGTTGAAAATCTGGCGACTGGAACGAAAGTAAAGACCGACAATCGCCACACCGGTCATGGTGATCGCAGAGATGGCGGATATTAGGTGGATTGATGAAATCGATGAAAACAGATCTCCGCTGCGATAAAAGAGGTCATCGATTGCCAGGATGAGAATGTTGAACAGATTACTGCCAAACAGGTCACCAATCGCCATATCGACAGCACCGATGCGCACTGCAGTGTAGGTCACAACCAGTTCCGGCAAGGAAGTCACCAGCGCAGCAAACATTGTCCCCACGAAGCTGTGTGACCAGCCCATCAATGCTGCGATGTCGGCAGCGATGTATGGCAGCCAGATACCGGCTGCAACTACGAACGCTGCTGCAATGCCGTAACGTATCACAAGTTCCCGCAATGATTGATCTGGATACTTGTCAGCTTCCTTATTAGCGTACTCAGCAGTTTGAACCTTCTCGTACATAAAAATAATACGCATCGCAAGGACATAGATCAGCAGGATAATCGGACTATAGAGCCCGATGCTCCAGAATGACCACTGCAGTCCCAACTGTGCCAGCACCAGATTCCAGCAGACAAAACCAAGCAGTACAATACCGAAACCAGCTGACAGAATGTGTCCACGACCTGCATACCTGAAAAAAGGCGTATCGCGATCGAGATAGTCGAGAAAGACCAGAATCAGCAGATTGTATGCACAACTGCCGAATACATCTCCTGCCGCCACATTCGGGACATTTGCCAGGGTAACTGAACTGATTCCAGTGGCCAATTCCGGTAGCGAGGTTACCGTGGCAAGCAGCAGCACACCAATCCAGGAACCGCCGATGCCGGTTTTATCCGCGATCGCATCTCCATAGTGCGTGAGTTTGGCACCCGCAATCCCGATGGTTGCAACACATAGCAGAAAATAAAACCAGGTTGTAATCATTCAACTGTCCACAGTATGCCGCGTACGAGCATCGGGAAAGGTCTACTCCTCGCGGGTGGCTGGTTGCTATCCGGCCTAGCAGGTTCCGACATACAACAAGCCTGATACTGCATATACTGCTTCGGCGTGACCGATCAACGCTATTATCTCCACTTTCTTGTACAAGGGCGAGATTAGTTTTAAGTGACACACAGCTAAGCTGGAGCGAAAATTGTTGTGAATTTTTTCGACTAGCTTAAGTAACCGCTGATCTATTCCTACTCCGTCATCCCGACGCGGGCCGGGATCCAGTAACTTGCTTGTTTACTTTAAGGGCTCCTGGAAAAAATTCGAGGTGTCCATGTGGCGCAGGGACGCATCACTTTTTTCCCAGAAAGTTTGTTATGGTAACGACAATCCCCGTATCGGCGATCAACGTCAAGGATAGGGTGATGAAGGAGAGTAAATTCAGCTTTAACAACAACGAACTTTAGAACAGGAGCGTCACCATGTACAAAACCGCTATTACCGCCCTCTCTGAGCTGGAAACGTTAAAACCCAAATATGCCTTGGTCGCTGATGTCGATCTTGTTGTGATTCGTATGGACGAAGAAGAAAAGGTTTCTGTGCTCTATGGACGCTGTTTGCACCGTGGCGCGTTGATGGCGGATGGCCATATAGAAGGAGAAAACCTGGTGTGCGGCTTGCATAACTGGGACTATTGCTACAAATCCGGCGTAAGCTCCTACAATCCTTCGGAACGTCTACAGCGATTCAATTCCTGGGTAGAGGACGGCAAGGTCTGGGTCGATGAGGATGAGATCAGGGTCTGGGCCATGGACAATCCCCAGCCCTATGACCGGGACACCTACCAGGGTTTGTACAAGGATATCCACGGTGGGCCGGAAGAGCCGCACACCCAGTATATTCAGCATCTGGCTGAACACGGCCTGTCCGAGGTCGGTCACCACGGTCGGGTCAACGCCATGGGCGTGCCCAGGGATACATTGCCAAAGTGGGAACAGATCCAGCTCTTAACCGCCCAACTGCACAAAGTCCCATTGCTTGACGAACACCCCGTCGAAACCGAGGTCATCATAGGTCCAAAGGCCAAAAAGCCACTGCTACTGGAGCGCCCGTTGTTCGTCTCGGACATGAGCTTTGGCGCCCTTTCTGAGGAGGCCAAGGTGTCACTGGCAATGGGTGCAGAGATGGCTGGTACCGGCATCTGTTCCGGCGAGGGTGGCATGTTGAGTGAAGAGCAGGCCGCGAATTCCCGCTATCTGTACGAACTGGCCTCTGCCCGTTTCGGCTACTCCATGGATAAGGTGCAAAAATGCCAGGCCTTTCATTTCAAGTGTGGCCAGGGCGCCAAGACCGGCACTGGTGGCCACCTTCCAGGCAACAAGGTAAAAGGCAAGATCGCGGAGGTGCGCGGGCTCAAAGAAGGCGAAGCGGCTATTTCACCGTCACGTTTTCCCGACTGGGAGACGGTAGATGACTATCGGCGTTTTGCGCTGGAAGTACGCGAAGCGACCGGCGGCATTCCCATTGGCGTGAAGCTTTCCGCCCAACACATAGAACGGGATATAGAGGCAGCACTACAAATCGGTGTCGACTACATTATTCTCGATGGTCGCGGCGGCGGTACCGGTGCTGCACCGCTCATCTTCCGCGACAATATCTCGGTGCCTACTATTCCAGCCCTGGCACGTGCCCGCCGTTATCTGGACAAAAAGGGCTGCAAGGACGTGTCACTGGTGATCACCGGCGGGCTGCGGTTGCCTGCCGATTTTATCAAGGCACTGGCATTGGGCGCCGACGCCATCGCGGTTTCTAACTCGGCGATTCAGGCGATCGGCTGCCTGGGTATGCGTGCCTGCCATACCAACAACTGCCCCGTGGGTATCGCCACCCAGAAGCCTCATCTGCGCAATCGCCTGAAGATCGAAAAGGGCGCAGAGCAACTCAACAACTTCTTCCGCGCCTCTACCGAGCTGATGCAGGTGATGGCCCGGGCCTGTGGCCATGATCATCTGAACAAGTTCAGCATTGACGACCTGGCCACCTGGGATCGGGACATGGCGGATCTGACGGGTATCGACTACGGCGGCCTGTCCCGGGACTGATGTATCGCAGCAGATATTGCGGGGTTAATCAGGTTAGCGTGCGAGCGGACAATCACTCTCAGGACGCGGACGAGAAATTAGAGGACGAAGACCATGAGGCGTGCCATGGCTTCCGAGTGTGCCGTCCTGTCCTAATAATTTCAAGCGTGCGCTGGCACCTTAACAAGAAGTCCGAACGAAGCCGAAGTCATTGATTTTCAGGCGGATGAGTTTTGAGGAGCGACAAGCCTTCGATAGGAATTGCTATCCTGACTCGCTTAGCACGATCATCCCGTCGAATACAGGAGGTTGATAGTGGAGCGCTTACGAACATTCCGCTGCTTGGAACCTTCTAATAATTTGGAAAGCTCCAATTTATTAATGAACGATAGCTGGATGCGCTACGCCCAAGAACTGCTCAACCCTCAGCAGCCTGGCTATTGCACGGCGGGGGAAGCACCATCTTTGACCGTAATAAAGCGGAACGGCGCGGCCCGCAGACCGTCGTCGGTGTGGATCAGTACCTTTGCCTCCCATTCCATGGCGTCGCGCACACAGACCGGCAGCATCCCCTCGCCGCTGAAGCGACCTTGCCCCAATGGGGACAGTTTAGGTCGATTGAACCCCATGTTCATGCTCAAACCCTGGAGATCTACTTCCACACCCTCGGCTTCAAGACCCACCACCCGCACCTCGAACTGCAGGGGTTCGAGCAAGGGAATGCTGTCCGGCTGGATACCGAACACCACTCGTCCGCCATCAGGGAAATCGCCCCTACAGGGGCCTGCCCGCAGATCGCAGTCCGGATCCAGGGGTGCCAGCATCGAGACTTCAGGGTTCAACAGGGGCAGAACCCGGTAAATCGCCACACCGGCCAGACCGAGAAACAACAGGCCTGCAACCATCCAAAGCACTCTACTCGATCTGTTCACGATACACCTCTGTCCGCTATGGCCTGCTGTCCGCTTTCCGCTTTGCGGCCTGATCCTGCAACCGCTCTTTCAGGTGAGCGGCATGACTTTCGTAACTTGCCTCGATTGCGAAGATCTGCCACTTAGCGCGCACGAAATCCAGGGCCCCAGGCATCGGATCTGACTGTGCGCCAAGACCATATCCCATGGGGCTCTCCCCACCCGTTACATAGACCGCTTTTCTGGCGTCGATCCAGTTTCCGTTGCGATGATCGGTAACCCAGATCTCGGTGCGGGGATCCTGCTTCCAGGGCTGCTTCTCCAGCCACAACAGGGCACAGCCAACATCGTCAAAAACCGCTATCCTGAAACCCTGCTCTGCCTCGAAATAGCGCACCTGGGCGGCATGATCCCGGTCACTGAGCACCATTCGACAGCGCTCGCAGGTCTCCTGCTCCCAGTTCACGTCCCGCGGACCGCTGGCGGGATCGCCGAAGCAGGCGACCAGCAGGAGCATCACCAGAGCAGGCGTCAGTAACCGGGGGTATCGTGGCATTCTGTAACGACTTCCTTTGAACCCAACAAGGCCTATTGTACTAACCATTACGGTGATCGGCGAGCGGTTAGGGGGCCCCTCCTCGCCCCAGGGTTGGCGATCGGGGCGGAATTCCCTGCGGCTAGACCTGCCACCCGCTCTTGCATTCACCCCCTCCGGTAGTAGACTCCCTGTACAGCGGCTGTCCACCGGCCCATAAATTTCAAAGCGACCTTCTCTGATCTACCACTGGAGCGTTCCGATATGAAAAAAATCCTACGAACGATGGCATTCGCCCTGCTGGGCATTGGCCTGGCCTTCTCGGCCCAGGCCAAAACACTGCGCATGGCCTATGACGCCGATCCAGTCTCGCTGGATCCCCAGGAGCAGCTCTCCGGCGGCACCGTACAGCTCTCCCACATGATTTTCGATCCGCTGGTACGCTGGAACAAGGCACACGATTTCGAACCCCGGCTGGCGGAGAGCTGGGAGCGTGTAGACGCACACACCGTCCGTTTTCACCTGCGCAAAGGAGTGAAATTCCACAGCGGCAACCCATTTACGGCCAAGGATGTGGCCTGGACCTTCGAGCGCATCAAGGAGAGCCCGGACTTCAAGGGTCTGTTTGAACCCTTCAAGTCCCTGCGTGTGGTGGATGATTACACCATCGATCTGACCACCACCAAACCCTACCCGCTGGTACTGAACATGGCGACTTATATCTTCCCCATGGACAGCAAGTTCTATAGCGGCAATGACGAACAAGGCAACCCCAAAGGGATGCTGAAGAAACATGGTGATACCTTCGCTTCCAAACAGGCCTCCGGCACCGGCCCCTATATCGTGACCAGCCGGCAGCAGGGGGTTAAGGTGGAGTTCGAGCGGTTTGCCGATTACTGGGACACGGGCTCCCCCGGCAACGTCAACAACATCGTGCTGACGCCGATCAAAGAGGCCCCGACCCGGGTGGCCGCCCTGCTCTCCGGTGACGTGGACTTCATTGCCCCGGTGCCCCCGACCGATATGGCCCGCATCCTGAAGCATCCCGGGGTAGACCTGGTAACCATGGGCGGCACTCGCATCATCACCTTTCAGCTCAATCAGGAACGCCGCGCGGAGTTCAAGGACAAACGGGTCAGACAGGCCATCATCCATGCGATCAATAACACAGGTATCGTGAAGAAGATCATGAAGGATTTCGCCAGCGTGGCCGCACAGCAGAGCCCCACGGGTTACACCGGTCACGTGGAGTCCCTGAAACCCCGCTATGACCTGGACAAGGCCAAACAGCTGATGAAGGAGGCCGGTCATGAAAAGGGCTTCAGTGTCACCATGATGGCGCCCAACAACCGCTATGTGAACGATGCCAAGATCGCCCAGGCGGTGAGTTCCATGCTCTCCAAGATCAACATCCAGGTGGACCTCAAGACCATGCCCAAGGCCCAGTACTGGCCCAAGTTCGATGAGCGCGCCGCCGACATCATGATGATCGGCTGGCATTCCGATACCGAGGACTCGGCAAACTTCAGCGAGTTTCTGGTTATGTGTCCGGACAAGGAGAGCGGATACGGCCAGTACAACAGCGGCAACTACTGCAACCCGGAGATCGATCAGATCGTACTGGCCAGCCAGGGTGAAACCGATTCCAAAAAACGGGGAGAAATGCTCCAGAAGGTAGAGCAGATGCTGTATGACGACGCGGCCTTCGTGCCTCTGCACTGGCAGGATCTGGCCTGGGCGGCACGCAGTGGCGTGCATATCGACCGTGTGGTCAACGTCATGAATTTTCCCTACCTGGGCGATCTGGTGATCGACTGAGCGCGGTGCCCTGCTGTCACTTGGGTTTGCCCCCTGCTCCGCATGCAGGAAATGCGGACGGGGGCAATCACGCCCTGGATAAAATAACCCTGGGGTGCCCACGGGCAGTCCCCAACCAACCGCTACCACCACTCCTATGATCGCCTTTCTCGTCCGCCGGCTGGGTCAGGCCATGGTGGTAATGCTGGTCATCAGCCTGGTCAGTTTTTCTATCCAGGACAACCTGGGCGATCCGTTGAGGGAGCTGCTGGGGCAATCGGTCTCCGAGTCGGAGCGGGATCTGTTGCGCGAGCGGATGGGGCTGAACGACCCCTTTCTAGTCCAGTACTGGCGATTTCTGAAAAAGGCGGTCCAGGGCGACCTGGGGAACTCCTATTTCTTCAAGCGGCCGGCGCTGGAGGTGATTCTGGAGAAATTTCCCGCCACCATGGAGCTTGTATTTGGCGCTACCTTGATCATTCTTTTTCTGTCGGTGCCCATCGGTGTTTACTGCGCGATACGACCGAAGAGCTGGTTTTCCCGCGCCATGATGGGCCTCAGTATCGTTGGCATCTCCATTCCGGTATTTCTCACCGCCATCCTGCTGATCTACCTCTTCTCGGTGGAGCTGGCCTGGCTCCCCTCCTATGGACGGGGTGAAACCACCGTGGTTCTGGGCTTCTGGCAGTCTGGGATGTTCACCCGGGACGGCCTGGCACATCTGCTGCTGCCCTCTGTCGCCCTGTCATCGATTATGCTGCCTCTGTTTATCCGCCTGATCCGATCAGAGATGATGGAGGTGCTGGAGCAGGAATACATCCGCTTCGCCTGGGCCAAGGGGCTGGCGCCCAAACGGGTCTGGTTCCTGCATGCCCTGAAAAACACGCTTTTGCCGGTGATCACAGTAGGCGGTGTACAGATCGGCACCATGATCGCCTACACCATCCTCACTGAGACAGTCTTCCAGTGGCCGGGCATGGGTTTCCTTTTTCTGGAGGCGGTCAACCGGGTGGATACCCCGCTGATCATCGCCTATTTGATCGTCGTCGGTCTGATCTTCGTCATCACCAACACCTTGGTTGATCTGATCTACGGGCTGGTCAACCCTACCGTGCGGCTGGCGGGGGGGCAGAGATGAACCGTTACTGGCGTCTGTTTCTGGCATCGGACTTCCTCTACCGGTTTCATAGAGACCGGGTCGCCCTGGTCAGCTTCTCGCTGCTGCTGATCCTGGTGGCGGTCAGTTTCTCCGCCCCGCTCATCGCCCCGTTCGATCCCTACGACCCAAGCCAGATCGACATCATGGATTCCGAGACGCCGCCACTGTGGCTGGAAGCCGGCGATCAACGTTTTCCCCTGGGCACAGATGCCCAGGGCCGTGACATGCTCAGCACCATCCTGTACGGTACCCGCATCTCGCTTACCATCGGCCTGTTCGCGGTGCTGCTCCAGTCCGTTCTGGGGATCACCCTGGGGCTGATCGCCGGTTACCTCGGCGGCCGCATCGACGCCTTTCTGATGCGACTGGCCGACATCCAGCTCTCCTTCTCCACCCTGATGGTGGCCATCGTGGTACTGGCCCTGTTTCAGGCGGCATTCGGCACCGAGCTCTATAACGACCTGGCCATCTTCATGCTGATCATGGTGATCGGTATCGCCGAGTGGCCGCAATACGCCCGCACGGTTCGCGCCTCGGTACTGGCCGAAAAGAAGAAGGAGTACGTGGATGCGGCAAGGGTCATCGGACTCGGCAAACGACGCATCATGTTTCGCCATGTGCTGCCCAACACCCTCTCCCCCATCCTGGTCATCTCCACCGTACAGGTCGCCAATGCCATCATGAGCGAGGCGGCACTGTCGTTCCTCGGTCTGGGGATGCCGGTGAACAAACCGTCGCTCGGTTCGCTGATCAACAGCGGGTTTGAGTTCATTCTCAGTGGCTCCTGGTGGATCACCGCCTTTCCCGCCCTGGTACTGGTGGTGCTGGTGCTGGTAACCAATCTGCTGGGTGACTGGCTGCGGGATGTGCTGAATCCCAAGCTGTACAAGGAGTGACCCATGGCGCTGCTGGAGGTTAAAAATCTCGAGGTTCGATTCCCGCTGCGTCAGGGGGAACTCACCGCCCTCAATGACGTCTCCTTCACCCTGAACCAGGGCGAACGCCTGGGTATCGTAGGGGAAAGCGGGGCCGGCAAGTCAGTGGCCGCCTTCACTATTCTCAAGCTGATCGGCAAACCAGGGTATATCGCCGCGGGAGAGGTCCGGTTTGAGGGGAGGGATCTCGCCCGCTGCAGCGATCGGGAGATGCAGCAGATTAGGGGCAACCGGATCAGCATGATCTTCCAGGACCCGATGATGACCCTCAATCCGGTACTCACCATCGGCGAACAGATGGTCGAGTGTCTGCACGCCCACCAGAAAATTGGTGCCAGAGAGGCACGGGAGATAGCGGTGGAGAAGCTGCGCCAGGTGCACATACCCTCCCCCGAGGCCCGGTTGCAGCAGTATCCCCATGAACTCTCCGGCGGTATGCGTCAGCGGGTGGTAATCGCCATCGCCCTGCTCACCCACCCTGCCGTGATCATTGCCGACGAACCGACCACCGCGCTGGATGTAACCATTCAGGCCGAGATCATGGAGTTGCTGTTGGAACTCTGTGAGCAGGAGAACCTGGCGTTGATCCTGATCACTCATGACTTGGGTGTGGTGGCTCAGACCACTCAGCGCACCATCGTGATGTACGCCGGTCACATCGTCGAAGAAGGGCCGACCAGCGAGATCATCAACAACGCCAGACACCCCTACACCCAGGGTCTGATCAACGCCCTGCCCGAGCGCACCCGACCCGGACAGCGGCTCAATCAGATCCCCGGGGTGATGCCACCGCTGACCAGCATCCCCTCCGGCTGCGCCTTTCACCCCCGATGCGAGCATGTCCTGCCGATTTGCCGCTCGGAGCTTCCTGACTATTCAGTTGCGGATGGCAACCGCGTCGCCTGCCACTACGTCGCCCAGCGGGAAACAACCACATGAGTGGCGCGAACCCGCAACCCGGCACCGCACTCGATGCCCCGCTGCTCGAAATTCGGGATGTGTGGAAGGAATTCCCCCTGGTCAGCGGTCTGCTGGAGCAGCTCAAATTCGAAAGAGGACGCCTGGTCCGTAAAAGGGAGAGTGTCAAGGCACTCAACGGGGTTTCACTGGACATCCGGCAGGGAGAGGCACTGTGCGTGGTCGGTGAAAGTGGCTGTGGCAAGTCAACCCTGGCGCGGGTGGTGATGGGGCTGCTGGAACCCACATCCGGAGAGATCCGTTTCGAGGGTCAGCGGATCGACAATCTCTCCACCGGCCGGATGCTGCCGTTTCGCCGCCGCATGCAGATGATTTTCCAGAATCCATACGCCTCGCTGAATCCTCGCATGACCGTCCGGCAGACCCTGGAAGAACCGGTGCGCTTCCACCACCCATCATTCTCGGGCGACGATGTCCGGACACAAGTGGCGGAGGTGATGAAGAGTGTGGGTGTCGACCCCTCCTGGGCGGAACGCTTTCCCCACGAGTTTTCCGGCGGTCAACGTCAGCGCATCTCCATCGCCCGTGCGCTGACCATGAACCCTGAGTTTATCGTTGCCGATGAACCCATCTCCGCGCTGGACGTCTCCATCCAGGCCCAAGTACTGAACCTGCTGATGGATGCACAGCAGCAGCGGGGACTGACCTATCTCTTTATCACCCACGACCTGTCGGTCGTGGAACATTTCGGCAGCCGGGTCGCCGTCATGTACCTGGGAACCCTGTGCGAGTTGGCGGAGACCCGACGGCTGTTCGCTTCCCCGCGCCATCCATATACCCAGGCCCTGCTAAGTGCCATCCCGAGACTTGATCGAAAGGATTCTGGTCATATCCGACTCAAGGGTGAAGTACCGACCCCCATCAATCTTCCAACCGGCTGTGTCTTCCACAAACGCTGTCCTCATGCCAAGCAACGATGTGAACAGGAGATACCCAGCCCTCTGCCTGTCGACGAGGGCACCCTGGTAGCCTGTCATGGTATAGAGGAAGGCTGGATCGAGTAACGGAAGCAGAGAGAACAGGATTCTCACAACCGAATACAACGACTATGCTTGGTCACTAGGCAATTCGAAAAAAAGACCGGGACGGGAGGAGAAAAATGTATCTGGTTACCAATCGGGAAATCGTCGGAAAAACGGATACTGTGGAGCTGCTAGGGGAACGTCCAAACCACAAAGGCCCTAACGAACTTCGCATCCTGCGGGCACGGCGGGTGGCGCGTCGCTGGAAATTGGAACTGCTCCCGGATGAACTCACTCGGGAGGAGAAAATCCAATGGAAACTACCCATTGGCAGGAATTACTACGCCAGCCACCTGGCTGCCCTGGAAACAGTGAAACGTGCGCGGGATAAGAATAAACATATCCTGTTCTTCGTTCACGGATTCAACAACGACGTGGCAAGCGTACTTGATCGCGCCGCGGCCCTGGAGAAACGATACGGCTTGATCGTCGTCCCCTTCTCCTGGCCGGCCAACGGTGGCGGATTAAAGGGCGTGACCAGCTACCGCAGCGACAAACGGGATGCCTTCGCCTCCAAGGGCGCCTTGGACCGAACCCTTGGCATCATGCAGGATCATCTGAAAAACATTACCGAACTGGCCCGAGAGAATCTCTGGCGACAGGCGGAGGAGAAACACCCGGACGATGGGGAACGCCGCAACGCCCTGTATACCGAACTGATGGAAAAACAGTGCCCGGTCACCATCAATATGATGGCCCACAGCATGGGCAACTATTTGCTGAAACAGGTGATGAAATCGCTGGCCTCGGAGGGTACGCAACTGCTGTTCGATAATGTGGTGCTGGTCGCCGCGGACACCAACAACAAAGATCACCGCTCCTGGGTGGATAGAATCCGGGCGCGAAGGCGCGTCATCGTCACCATCAACGAGCGGGATCACGCGCTGGCAGTGTCCCGCGCGAAGTCCGGGGACGAACAACTGGCGCGCCTGGGTCACAGCATCAATGACCTGGAGTCAGGGCGGGCAGTCTATGTGAACTTTACCGGCGCCAAGGGTGTTGACACCTCCCATGCCTATTTCGAAGGTGAGACGGTGGAAAAGAATCCACGCATCCGCACCTTCTTTCGGGAGGCGTTCCGGGGTGATGACGCGGAGCGCAGACTGGCCTACAAGGCGGCGCGCAACGTCTTCGAGTTTGACTGATCGGTGGCTGGCCTGGGGCCGAACCCGGAATCTCCGGGCAGCCTGATTCAGTCGCTCTTTTCAGCCACGAGCAGGGCGATATCGCGCTCACCTCGGTTGAGATCACCGAGTTGCCCGTCTTCCCGGTAAAAACGCACCCTTAGGGTTCGAAACATCTCCAGGAGTTCGTTGTCCGCCAGCCGAAAAGCCTGATTCGATGGCCCGCAGTCGGTGGCCGAATTCCGACTGAAGGTCTGATAGAACAGCAGCCCACCCGGTCGAAGGGCAGCGGTCAAGCAGGGTACCAGGGAACGCTCCAGAAAATAGCTCACCAGGATCAGGTCAAAACTATCGGCAGCCGGTGGCCTGACGATAACATCTCTCACCTCGGTCTCAATGCCCAGACCCCGCTCGGCTGCGGCGCGATCCAGTCGATCGATCGCCACCGGCGAAAGATCCCAGGCGAATACACGCAGTCCCGCCTCCGCCAGTCGAAGGGCGTTGGCGCCGCGACCACAGGCGAGGTCGAGCGCCTGGCCAGACGCTGGCAGGAGATGGAGATTCTGCTCCAACACCGCAGCCACCCGGCCCAGATCCTCCGCCTCGGTGTGGCGGCGATCCCATTTCTGCCGCAGTTCCTGATCAGTGGAACTCATCCCGCCAGGGCCGTTTCCAGGTCGGCACAAATATCTTTCACCTCTTCCAATCCCACGGCGATCCGGATCAGTCCGTCACTGATGCCCGCGGCGGCCCTCTCTTCGGCCGACAACCGGCCATGGGTCGTGCTGGCTGGATGGGTGATGGTGCTCTTGGTATCTCCCAGATTAGCCGTGATCGACAGCAATCGGGTGGTATCGATGACCCGCCATGCGGCCTCCTGCCCACCCTGCACCTCGAACGAAAGGATACCCCCCGACGCCAGCTGCTGCCCTTGTGCCAGCCGATACTGCGGGTGACTCTCCAGCCCCGGATAAAAGACGCGCGTCACCCGCGCCTGATCCTGCAGCCAGCGGGCAAGCTGCAGCGCGTTTTCGGAATGGGCACGCATCCGCAGTTCCAGCGTTTCCAATCCCTTGAGAAAGATCCAGGCATTGAATGGACTCATGGTGGCTCCGGCGGTCCGCAGGACACCGAACACTTCCTCTCCCACCCGACTGGTGTCACCGACAACCGCACCACCCATACAACGCCCCTGACCATCCAGAAACTTGGTGGCGGAATGAACCACGATATCGGCACCCAGACTCAACGGCCGTTGCAGGGCCGGGGTGCAGAAACAGTTGTCCACCACCAGCAGGCAACCATGACTATGGGCCAGATCGGCCATTTCCCCGATGTCGGCGATCTCGGTCAGGGGATTCGAGGGTGTTTCCAGGAACAGAAGCCTGGTTTCAGCGCGTACGGCCTGTTTCCAGGCGGCCGGATCCGTTAACGGGACGAAACTCGTTTCGATGCCAAAACGCGACAGGTACTTGTTGAACAGAACGGAAGTGGTGCCAAATACACTGCGGGACGATACCACATGATCTCCGCTCTGCAACAAGCCCATGCAGACGGCGAGAATGGCCGACATGCCTGACGCGGTGGCCACACAGGAGTCGGCTCCCTCCATCGCTGCCAACCTTTGTTCAAAGGCCCGTACCGTCGGGTTGGTGAAACGGGAATAAATATTTCCTGGCTCATCGCCGGCAAACCGTGCGGCGGCCTCGGCGGCGCTGGCAAAAACAAAACTGGAGGTAGTGAAGATGGGTTCGCAGTGCTCCCCTTCGGCGGTTCGCTCATGTCCCACCCGGATTGCCTGGGTTGCCAGCCCCCATTGTTTATACTTTTGATTCATAGCATCGTTCCATCGGTTTCTGGTCATGGGGGCTCCGCCGTCAGCAGCGCGGACAATAAAAAACCCGCTTGGACGGGCCAAAGCAGGATCCCCCGCTTTAGCGACATTTCTATAGCGCCCGCAATCTGGGACAAATCGGCGCTTTACCCGCTTAATATACTAGCAGATCAGACCCAATTCCACCGTTCAGGGATTGTTGTGCAGTCCTATGATGGATTGGGGGCTGTCATCCTGAAGCTGTTTGGCGGAATCACAGCGCAGCAGTTCCAGCTGCTCCAGGTACTGGTGGCTGACATCACCGGTCACATACTCACCGTCAAAGACTGAGGTATCGAATCGCTCAACACTCGATTTCCCCTTTTTCCTGACCGCATCGATCAGATCCTCCAGGTCCTGAAAAATCAACCGGTCGGAACCGATGATCTCCTGCACCTCCTTCTCCGTTCTGCCGTGAGCAACCAACTCACTGGCCGATGGCATATCGATACCATAGACATTGGGGTAGCGCACAGGCGGCGCGGCCGAAGCAAAATAGACCTTGCGAGCACCTGCGTCTCGAGCCATCTGGACAATCTGCTGGGAGGTCGTGCCCCGCACGATGGAATCGTCCACCAGCAGGACATTTTTACCACGGAACTCGGAATCGATCGCATTGAGTTTCTGTCGAACCGATTTTTTTCGCACCTGCTGCCCGGGCATAATGAAGGTTCGTCCGATATAGCGGTTCTTGATAAAACCCTCCGCATACTTCAATCCGAGGCAGTTGGCCAGTTCCAGGGCCGCCGTTCGGCTGGTATCCGGTATGGGCACCACTACTTCTATGTCATGATCGGGCCAGACCCGCTGAATTTTCCGGGCCAGCCTGTCCCCCATACGCGACCGGGCCTTGTGGACGAATATGTCGTCAATAACCGAGTCTGGACGGGCAAAATATACGAACTCGAAAATGCAGGGGGAGCGGATCGGGTTGGCGGCACACTGAAAAGTGTACAGCTTCCCCTCCATGTCGATGAATACTGCCTCGCCGGGTTCCAGATCCCGAATTCGCTCGAATCCCTGCGCAGCCAGCGCGACACTTTCGGACGCTATCATATACTCGGTCCCCCGTGTCGCCTCGCGCCGGCCAAAGACAATGGGGCGAATCCCGAAGGGGTCGCGGAAGCCCAGCAGACCATAGCCGGTGATCATAGCAACGGCTGCGTAGCCGCCACGGCAGCGCCGATGCACCGCCGCTACCGCCTGGAAAACGTCCTGAGAAACGATGCGCATCTTTCTCAGCGACTGCAATTCGTGGGCAAATACGTTGAGCAGGATCTCCGAGTCAGAGGAGGTGTTAATGTGGCGCAGGTCTTCCCGGTACAGATCCTGTTTCAACTCATCGGCATTGGTCAGGTTGCCATTGTGCGCCAGGGTAATGCCGTAGGGCGAGTTGACGTAGAACGGTTGGGCCTCGGCGGATGAAGAGCAGCCCGCGGTGGGGTATCGCACGTGGCCGATACCGATATTGCCCTTGAGATCGATCATGTGCCGGGTGCGAAAGACATCACGCGCCAAACCATTGTCCTTGCGCAGGTGGAGATGTCGATCTTCCAGGGTGACAATCCCGGCCGAATCCTGGCCCCGATGCTGCAGTACCAGAAGGGCATCGTAGAGGGCCTGATTTACCGGGCTCTGCCCGAAGATTCCGACGATACCGCACATAATCAAGCGTCTCCCCAGCATCCTGATCGGTCAGGAAAAACCTGAACGCTGCAGGTTGTATCGGACAAGGGTGCAATACCCTTAACCATCAGACAAACTGGAATTTGTCACCTATATCGGCGGGCAGCAGTGACTTCAGCCAGAGCGCCAGTTCTTGGAAATACCCAATCAACAGCGACTCCTGCCACCAGGGGTCGTTGGGGAAAGGGGTCAGCCCTGCCAGCAGTACCAGCACGGCCACCAGCAGCGCGCCGCGCGCCGCGCCAAAAAAGACACCGATTAGTCGGTCGGTTCCACTCAAGCCGGTCTTCTCCACCAGTTGACCGACCAGAAAGTTGACCAACGCCCCCACCATCAGGGTCGCAATGAAAAGAATCGCAAAGGAGACACCCAGCTGAACCGAAGGTACGGTGAACCAGTCGAGCTGCGTCGCGAGATCGCGAAAGAAGGTCCAGGATACCCAGAATGCGAGCACCCAGACCGCCAGGGAGAGGGCCTCCTGAACGAAGCCGCGAATCAGACTGATTACGGCAGACAGCCCGATGATGCCAATAATGACGTAGTCAACCCAGATCATTCAGCTGCTGCATCGGTTGCCGAAACCATGCCGGCCTCCGTTCTGAAATTTTTATTGAGACAAGTTTTGAATTCTACCAAAAGCTGCCGCACAGAAGAAGCGACTGTCAGCATACTTATACTCAAGGGTAGGTTGTCAGGGTCGCTTTCAGTTTCTGCGACCTGATTAAACGATTGATCTGCAGCAGGGTCTCATCCGCCTGTCGACGATCTATCTCAGGCCCGACCCGCACCCGGTAGACCTTTTTCCCCTTTACCTGCGCCGGCTCCACGAAGGAATCGAACTTCTCCGCCCGAAGCATCTTCACCAGATTGTCCGCATTCTCCCGGCTGGAGAAACTGGCCACCTGGATCACCCAGGAAGACAGCGCGGTCCGTTGGGGAGGCGGCGCGGATTCAAGCTCAGGGACCAATTCCGGCGCTTGAATCGCCGCTTCAGGCGATCCCTGCGGTTGGCTGGGTGGAGGAGCGGCTTTCTCCGCCATCGGCGGTGATGCCGCACCGGACTGGGCGGGGACAATATCTGAAGGGGGCCTGGATAGGACATCGCTCTCCGACGGCAACACCCGCGACGAGAACTCTCTTTCAGGCCGGGGGGGGATATTCGACTGTTGAAGTCCTTGCTCTAGAATCGGCTGGCGATCCAGCAACATGGGGACGAAAATAACCACTAGAGAAGCCAGCACCGCAGCACCAACCAGGCGTTTTTTTAGACCCTCGTCCACCTTATCAATCCTCAGCAAGTGGAAAACCGTGAGGCTAGTATAACAGGAGTGACTCCCTGCTCCGGCCTTGTCTCAACACCTCTCCAACGGTGTGGAAAGACCCGAACACCAGCAGGCGGTCAGCTTCCGTCGCCGCCGCCCCTGCTGCCTGCAGGGCATCAAGCGGGTTTTCATGGTAGCTGATGGACTGACTGCTGATCCCAGCCTCTCGCAAGCGGGAGGCAAGCATGTCTGCCGCCAGGCCTCGGCCCTCTTTCAACTCCGCCAGGCACCAGTGATCGATCAACGGGGAGGTGATTCGCACCACCTCGGTAATTTCCTTGTCAGCCAGCATGGCGAATATGGCCAGAGTTCTCCCACTGCAGTACATGGCCTTCAGATTGGCGACCAGGGCCCTTGCAGCCTGGGGGTTGTGGGCCACATCCAGAATAATCGAGGGGGGACCCGGGATAACCTGGAAACGACCGTCAACCACCGCCTCCAGGAGACCTGTCCGCAGGGCCTTCTTATCGACTGGCAGCCGATCCTGCAGAAGCGCTAGGACCATCAATACCGCGGAGGCATTCTGCAGTTGAAAGCTGCCCCTAAGGTGAGGTATTGGCAGGGCATAACGATGCAATTGTCCAGACTGCCAATCCCAACCGCCATCAGACAGACGGTAGCTGAAGTCACGGCCTGCTACAAACAGGGGGGTACCCTTCTCATCGGCCTGAGAAATCAGAGATTCGGGCGGATCAGTTGTCCCAAAGACAGCGGGTCTTTCCGGTCGCATGATGCCCGCCTTCTCCCTCCCGATCTGCTCACGCGTTTCACCCAGCCAGTCAGTATGGTCAATATCGACATTGGTTATCAGGGCGATATCACAATCGATGATGTTGACCGCATCCAGGCGCCCCCCGAGACCCACCTCCAGAATAACCACGTCCAGACTTTGGTCCAGGAAGATGTCAAGGGCAGCCAGGGTTCCGAACTCGAAATAGGTGAGTTTTATCCCCTGCCGAGCCCGGTCAACCCGTTCAAAGGCCTGGCAGATACGCTGATCTGGCAGCGCTGCCCCATCTATCCGAATACGCTCGTTGTATTGCACCAGATGGGGGGATGTATAGCAGCCGGTCCGGTAACCGGCGGCGCCAAGAATGGCCTCCAGAAAAGCGACGCATGAACCCTTGCCGTTAGTCCCGGCGACACTGATCACCGGGCAGGCAAAAGGTTGAGAATGCATCTGCTCCCAGACTCGCGCCACTCGATCCAGCCCGAGCTGGATCTCCCGGGGATTCAGGCTGGACTGCCACTCCAACCATTGTTCTAGCGTCTGGAAACGCATCTGAGACAAGAGACGTCAGGCGTTGCCCCGCTTCTCACCAGGGGTCCAGCCTTAGCAAATGGAATACACCTATTCGATTTGTCCTGGATACTCAACCATTGCGGCCAACAACTAAGTATCTCAACTGATCGAATCTTCATCGAACCACGGAGCACACCGAGAATATGAGATAACCGCCAGGCCACCATTTATGCCGTTCTTTGCCTCTGCAGCTGACCCTAATCAATCTCCTATGGCCGGAGTTAGCCAGGCTGGGGTTGATGGGTAAGGATGCTTATCAGAGTGGCCAGCTGATCGCGTATCTCGCGCCGATCGACAATTCTGTCGACTGTACCATGCTCCAACAGGAATTCGCTGCGCTGAAAACCCTCCGGCAGAGTCTCCCGCACCGTTTGCTCGATCACTCGGGGACCGGCAAAACCGATCAGTGCATTGGGTTCGGCCAGGTTTACGTCGCCCAGCATGGCAAAACTCGCCGATACACCCCCCATGGTGGGGTCGGTCAGAACGGATATAAAAGGAATTCCGCGCTGCGCCATGCTGCCCAGGGCGGCGCTGGTTTTGGCCATCTGCATCAGCGAAAACAGAGACTCCTGCATGCGTGCACCACCACTGGCGGAAAAACAGACCATAGGGATGTCCTGTTCGAGGCTGACGTTGACTCCGCGCACGAAACGCTCCCCTACCACCGACCCCATGGAACCACCCATAAATCCGAACTCAAAGGCCGCAGCCACCAGCATCCAGCCCCTTGAGCTTGCCCCGCATCACAACCAGCGCGTCCGTTTCGTCGGTCTTTTCTGGGCCTGGGTAAGACGGTCCTTGTATTTCTTGCTGTCCTTGAATTTCAGTGGGTCGGCCGGGCCAAGTTCTGCGCCGATTTCCTCCTGCGGTTCCGGATCCAGAAACAGATCCAGTCGCCGACGGGCATCGATCCGGTTATGATGATCGCACTTGGGACACACATCCAGGTTACGTTCCAGCTCGGCCCGATACAGAACAGCGCAGCACCGGGGCACTTGGCCCACAAACCTTCCGGGCACCGTGCGTTTGTCCCGCTTTCGGTCCGGATGCGGCAAGGCATCAGTTTTTCAAACCAGCTCATGGATACATGCATCCTAAAGTTGTCACTACCACACGATAACCCATATGAACTCGTTCAGGCCTGGTCCATCGCAGCCCGCATGGCGCAGATCAGCGCGGCACAGCCGGCGCTATCAGCCTCTGGCTGATCAACGCCAACTGCTCGCATCTCTTGACCAAGCGCTGCCTACAACCACCGCATCGGCGAACTGTGCGATACGGCCCTGGCCGTTTCCGCATCCTTGATACCAAAACCGACACCCACCGGGCAGATCGGTAGTGCTGCGAATCTCGGCGAGCTTGTCGTACACCGATCGCATCTCCAGATGGGCCGCCCCGGTGATCCCCTTGACCGAGACATAATAAACAAAACCGCTGGCGGCATCGCAGATCCGTTCGATACGCGTCGTCGGTACTGGTCGGTGCCAGCAGAAAGATGGGATCGATACTGCTCGGAGCAGACTGGCAACCAGCTCGTGCTGCTTCTTCCGGCGGCAGATCCACAGTCAAGTACACCATCGACACCGGCAGCGGCAGCGGCCCTGGCAAAGTCCCGTAACCCATGACCTCGATCGGATTCAGATATCCCATCAGCACCACCGGCGTGTCCGCGTCTTGTTGGCGGAAACCCGCAACCATAGCCAGCACATCATGCAGACTGGTGTTGTGTTCAAGTGCCCGTTCACTGGCACGCTGGATGACGGGCCCATCGGCCATGGGATCGGAAAAGGGCACACCCAGTTCGATAATATCGGCCCCGGCCTGCACCATGGTATGCATCAATGGAACCGTCACTGATGGTTGGGATCACCTGCCGTGACATAAGGAATCAGGGCTGTTCGGCCCTGCTGCTGCAGATTGCTCGAAACAGCTGGCGATACGACTCATATCTTGATTCCTTCAAGCGCAGCAACGGTATGCATATCTTTGTCACCACGACCGGAGAGATTGATCAGAATGGTCTCTGTTCTTGTCCATGTCGGGGCCAGCTTGCGTAGCATAGGCCAGGGCATGACTGGATTCCAGTGCCGGAATGATACCTTCGGTACGGGTCAGAGTCGTGAAATGCCTGCAGGGCCTCATCGTCAGTTACTGCCGCGTATCGAGCGCGGCCACTGTCCTTTAGCCAGGCATGTTCCGGCCCCACCCCGGGATAGTCCAGGCCGGCAGAGATGGAATGGGTCTCGATGATCTGACCGTTCTCATCCTCCATCAGGTAGGTGCGATTTCCATGCAGCACACCTGGATTGCCCGGCACACAGGGGTGCTGCATGGCGTCCGCTTTCAAGTCCCTGTCCCGCCGCTTCGACCCCATAAATAGCTACTCCGTCATCGTCGAGAAAGGGATAAAACAGACCGATGGCATTGGAACCACCGCCGACGCAGGCAACCAGTGCATCGGGCAGCCGTCCTGTCTGAGCTCTGAATCTGCTGCCGTGCCTCGCGGCCTATGACCGCCTGAAAATCTCTCACCATGGCAGGATAAGGGTGCGGCCCGGCTACGGTCCCTATAATGTAAAAGGTGTCATCCACGTTGGTGACCCAGTCCCGCATAGCCTCATTCAACGCATCCTTGAGCGTCCTGGAGCCGGATTCCACTGCCTCCACTCTGGCGCCGAGCAACCGCATGCGGTAGACATTGGCCTCCTGGCGGGCTATATCCACTGCGCCCATATAAACCACACACTCCAGCCCCAGGCGGGCCGCAACGGTAGCGGTCGCCACACCATGCTGACCCGCGCCTGTTTCGGCAATAATACGACGCTTGCCGAGCCTTTTGGCAAGCAGTGCCTGGCCAATCGTGTTGTTGATCTTGTGGGCACCGGTGTGATTGAGGTCCTCGCGCTTGAGGTAAATCTGGGCGCCGCCCAGGTCACGGCTCAGCCGCTGCGCATGGTAAAGCGGCGACGGACGCCCCACATAATTGGCCAGGTCCGCATCCAGTTCCTTCAGGAACTGTCCGTCCTGCATGTATTTTTCATAGGCCTGGCGAAGTTCTTCCAGCGGTTCCATCAGGGTCTCTGCCACGAATAGGCCACCGTAGTGACCGAAGTGGCCGCGTCCGTCCGGCATACTGGTGAAATCCATCTGGTTACTCATCGGCATGCTCTACTCCTCGCATAAAAGCGGCGATTTTCGATCCATCCTTGATTCCTTTGTCTCGCTCTACGCCGCCACTGACATCCACCGCAAAAGGCCTCACCTGATGAATGGCCTGTTCCACATTTTCAGGATTCAACCCGCCTGCCAACACGATGGACTTCCTCATGTCGGTGGGGATTTGGTCCCATTGGAAGGTCTCTCCGGTTCCTCCGGGCTTGCCCCTCTTGTAGCTATCCAACAGCAGCCCATCTGCCTCTGCATACTGTTCGGACATGGAGTGAAGATCCAATCCCGGACGCATTCGCAACGCCTTGATATAGGGACGTCCGTGGCCAGAGCAATCGGCCGGTTTTTCATCTCCGTGAAACTGGAGCATATCGATACGGGTCTGGGACAGTACCACTCTAATCTCCTCCCGGGTAGCATTCACAAACAGCCCCACCACGGTAACGAAAGGTGGCAACGTCTTTACGACCTGCACTGCCTGCACCGCGGTAACAGCCCGCGGGCTGGGCGGATAGAAAACCAGACCGATAGCGTCTGCGCCCTGCGCTGCAGCCTCTTGAGCATCCACCGGGCGGGTGATGCCGCAAATTTTCACACGAGTTCTCATTCGGTGAACAAAGATACAGGATAGCAACGGGCAGAGAAAGTGGGTCGCTACCCCGCAGCCGCATCTGCAGTCTGTTACGGCCAACCGGCATGGATGGATCACCGAGCGGACAGGGACAGGTCGCGCAGGCAATACCGTCGAAAAACAGAAGGGCACCTCGAAAAATTCGAGCTGCCCTCGTGGTGCAGGGACGCACGACTATTTTCGAGCGCTTAAGCGCTTGAAAATGAGCGCGATCGAAAACTGCGTTTTTCGAAGTACCCAGAAGTTCACGCCCTCTGCGGTGACAATCAGACCTGATCTACCGGGGAGAATTAAAGGTCAGATCAAAGACCTCGGGATAACCCACATGAGTCAAATAGAGGCCTTGTGGCGGGGCAGTTACTCCTCCCAAGGTGCGATCGTGATAGGCCAGGACCTCTCCCGCCCAATTGACCGGCCGCTCGCCCTTTCCAATCGCTATCAGCACCCCGGCGATATTGCGCACCATATGATGCAGAAAGGCGTTGGCGCAAACCTCGATGATTACGCGGTCGAGGTCCCTTGTAACCTGCAGCCGGGTAATCGTGCGCACCGGGCTTTTTGCCTGGCACCCCAGAGCGCGATAGGAGGAGAAATCATGGGTACCGATCAGTTGCTGAGCCGCCTCGTGCATGCGTACCTCGTTCAGAGGGGAGTGGATCCAGACCGTGCGGTTTCGCCAGATGGCGGAGCGTGTCGGCCTGTTTAATATGATATAGCGGTAGCTGCGATGGATGGCGGAAAAGCGTGCGTGAAACTCCGCTGGCACCCTCTCTACCCAGTTCACATTGATATCCTGGGGCAGATTAACGTTGGTGCCCAATATCCATCCCCGTGGCGGACGAATCGCTTCGCTGTTGAAATGAACCACCTGACCGAGACCGTGAACGCCGGCATCGGTTCGGCCGGCGCACTGGACCGAAACGGGGTGATCGGCCACCTTGGCGATCGCCTGTTCCAGCCGTTGCTGCACCGTTTCTACGCCGTCCTGGATCTGCCAGCCGTGGAAAGAGGTTCCGTCATACTCCACACCCATCGCCAGCCGCACCTGCTATACCCTCCCCCAACATAACGACAAGAGGCGCACCTAAGTGCGCCTCTCTAACATTGTAAACAATCGATTAAGGATCAGGGAAGTGCCTGCAGCAACTGCTGTGCCTCCTCCTTCTGTCCCTCACTGCCCTCGCCCAGAACCTCGTCCAGTATACTGCGGGCACCTTCCGAATCACCCATATCCACGTAAGCCCGGGCCAGGTCAAGCTTGGTGTTGACCTCGTCTCCCATCAAATCGTTAGACCCGGCGTCCCCTTCGCTGAGGGAAGCGACGAGCTCGGACTCCTCCATCATTTCATCGATTTCTGCTCCCAGTTCCAGGTTTGTTTCCTTGCCGATAGACAACTCAAGCCCGTCCGCGTCGGATTCAGACTCGTCTGCATCGAAATCGAGTACCGGCAGTTCCAACTTCTCACCGATAGTCTCGTCCATCGCCGGCAGTTCCAGTTCATTGGTCACTTCAGACTCCGAGGCATCCCCCGTAATCGATTCTGCGTTATCCCCGTCGGCTGTCGCGCCTTCCATGTCCAAGACCAACTCCTCACCCTCGAGATCTTCGCCCAGAGATTCCAGATCCAGAACCGTGTCTTCGTCCTGCTCATCTTCCGTACTGTCGGTCAGCGAACTTTCTGTCTCTGCCAGCCCTAGATCCAGATCGAAATCCAGTCCGCCGTTGCCCAGTTCCTGAGCTTCCTCTTCCGCTGAGAGATCGCCTAAATCAAGGTTATCCAGCTCATCGAGCGACGCCATCGCTTCATCTTCGCCCTCCAAGCCACCCGCCAGATCTTCCAGATCGAGTTCCCCAACCTCACTCAACTCTTGCTCCATCTCGGTGATATCATCCTCCATCGCGGTCGATCCTTGGGTCTCGCCGACTGCAGCGGCGGTAAACAGGGCCGCTGTGGGGGCAAGTTTCATACCCATGGAAATCACCTTTTCCCAGCCGACAGGATCCTTCTGTTGCATTCCGTCTCCGGCGGCCTCCTCAGCCAGCGCGGTGTAACCCTCGGCATCCTTGGTGGCAAACATGATCTCAAACAGTTTCTGTTTCAGTTCCGAACGTTGTGGGTCCTTCTCCAAGGCCTGGCGAATCAACTCTTCCGCCTGGTTATAGCGACCATAGGCTATATAGACATCGGCCTCTGCCACCGGATCGACTTCGCCCGTTTCATCCTGCAGCGAATCGATGTCGCTGGGCGAGAAGTCGCTCAGGAACGAGGTTTCCTCTGTGGTCTGCGAGACAGGCTCCGTTCCCTCCATTGCCTGCTCTGAATCCTCCCGGTCCATCGTATTGACCAGAATACTCTCCTGAAATTCGGCGCTTGCAGACTTACGTCGGCTAACCACGGCCCACATCAATGCCAGCAGAACCACAACCACCGCCACCGCGATACCCATCATCGTGGTATCGGTTGCCAGCATCTGTAGGAAATTCCTCTTTTCCGGAGTTGCCGGCTTAGCCGTCGCTACCGGAAGTTCCTCGCTGACCGGTTCGGTCGCTTCCATCTCGGTCGTTTCTGTTGCAGCCTGTTCCGTCGCGTCAGCAACTTCGGACTCCGCAACCATCTCAGTCTCAGTCGGGTCTTCGGCAACCGTCTCCTCCGTGGCAACCAGAAGTTCTTCACTTTCGGTCGTCTCCACCCCGGTCAGGCCTGTTTCATCGCTCAGACCCGGTTGTTCTGTGGTCTCCTCGAGAAGGGTATCCTCCTGCAGTGCCATCGGCTCTGCTTCGCCGATTTGTTCACCTTCCTCTAGAGTGACCAACTCCTCTTCGATAACGGCGACCGTTTCCTCGTCGGAGGCGGCGACCGTTTCCTCGTCGGAGGCGGCGACCGTTTCCTCGTCGGAGGCGGCGACCGTTTCCTCATCGGAGGCGGCGACCGTTTCCTCATCGGAGGCGGCGACCGTTTCCTCATCGGAGGCGGCAGCTACTTGCAGCCTGGCCAGCTGCTCGCTCTTTAACGTGAGAAGCCGCTGTAGATCTTCGAGCTGAGACTCCAGATCCTGTACCCGGGACTGAAGCTCTTTGCCCTCTGTTATGGCACTCTCCCGTGCCTCCTCTGCGGCGACCAGATCCTGCTGTAACTTACTGACTATCTGGGTCGGCTCATTGCTCTCGCCTGGCCCTGCCTCGCCGATACCTTCGGGTCGTGCTGTAGCGATCTTTAACTCGGCTTCAGGCCGAATCGTTCCCGCTTCTGTATCTGCCGTAGCACTTTGACCCTCAACTCCCTCTCCAATTGCTGCTGTCTGCGGCGGCGCGGCCGATGCCTCGCTCTGATCTGCACGCCACACGTTCATTTGATTCCAAAACGCGGTTCGTGCCTCGCGCGCATCCAGCTTCATTACCTGATCCCTGGAGGGCACTCGAAGGATCTCTCCTTTTCTGAGATTGTTCACGTTGTTGGCAACAAAGGCGTGGGGATTTTCTCGGAACAGCGACATCATCATCTGCTCCTGGGTAATTCCCCGATACCGCACTTGTTCCGCGATACCCCAGAGCGTGTCGTTGCGGCGAGTTGGTCCATACTCGCTTGCGGAGCCCTCCTCGGCCCAGGAATAATCTCTGGCTCCCGCTACCGGAACTCCAGCGACAGGTGACGAGCTTTCCGACCGCGCAGAACGGGTTGCCTGGGTACCCGCTTGTTGAATAGGCGCTGGCCTCCTTTCCAAGGTGACTGGCGGATCCAGCAACACCGTATACTCCCGAAGCAGGCGTCCCTTTGGCCAGTTAACTTCGATCACAAAATCGAGGAAGGGTTCGCGAATCGGGTCGCTGCTCGAGACCCGGATGATGGTAGACCCGTCCGGCAACTGCATCGGAGAAAAGTTGAGCTTCGACAGGAAGTAAGGCCGCTCAACCCCTGCTTTCTTGAAGGCCGTTACAGACGCCAACTCGACTGTCACGTCCTCTAACTCGTCCTTGGCGACTGATAACAGCTCGATATCGGCCTTGAAGTACTGATTCAGCGCCGATTTTGTATGAATATCACCCAGACCAAGGGCATTCACGCTCCACGGTGTGACACCCAACGCGATGGCTATTGCCAGGGATAATTTACGAACCATGCACTCCCCCTTCCTGCTTCAGTCGGTTCCGCTACCGAGCTGAAGGCTCTCCAAAAATGTGACTTCCATCTCAGTATCCAAAACGACTGGGACACCGAATATAGAATGAACGTTGTCTTTATCCGCTAACTCTATATTGATAGGTGATTGTTAGCAAAAGTCCAGGAAACGAATAAAAGCGTCGTTCCCAGGATTTCTGGTATTTGAGCCTGGGACTCTCCCAGAATCTCCTTACTGCTCCAGAAGGATGCGAAGCATGCGTCGCAGCGGCTCGGCCGCCCCCCAGAGCAACTGATCACCTACGGTGAAGGCTGATAAGTACTCGTCGCCCATAGACAGCTTACGCAGGCGACCTACAGGAACCGACAGGGTTCCCGTTACCACGGCCGGCGTCAACTCCTTGATGCTCAGCTCGCGATCATTGGGTATCACCTTCACCCATTCGTTGGCGGATGCCAGAATCCCTTCGATCTCATCTATCGGCACATTGCGAATTAACTTTATAGTCAAAGCCTGACTGTGGGAACGCATCGCCCCAACCCGTACACAGATACCATCGATAGGTACCGGATTTTTCTCCTGCCCCAATATCTTGTTGCTTTCGACTCCCCCTTTCCACTCTTCGCGACTCTGCCCGTTCTCCATTTGTGTGTCGATCCATGGAATCAAGCTGCCGGCCAGCGGAACCCCGAAATTCTCCGTAGGAAAGGATTCACTGCGCAGGCTGTCGGCCACCAGTCGATCGATATCCAGGATCGCCGAGGACGGATCTTCCAGCAACGACTTGGCCGATTGGGCTGCGGCGCCCATCTGCTGCAGCAGTTCCCTCATGTTTTTTGCCCCCGCCCCGGAGGCGGCCTGATATGTCATGGCCGTCACCCACTCCACCAGGCCCTCGCGAAACAGTCCACCCAGGGCCATCAGCATAAGGCTCACGGTGCAATTGCCACCGATGAAGTTTCTCACGCCTCTGTGCAGGCCGTCTGTGATCACGGATAGATTGACAGGGTCAAGGACGATGACACTGTCCGGATCCATTCTCAAGGTAGACGCAGCATCGATCCAATAGCCTTTCCATCCAGACCGACGCAGTTCGCTGAAAACCGACTGAGTGTAACCGCCCCCCTGGCAGGAGACGATGGCATCCATTGCGGCGAGCGACTTGATATCCCGGGCATCCTTCAGCGGAGGCGTCTCCTTACCTACATCCGGTCCTGCCTGCCCCAGCTGAGAGGTGGTAAAAAAGACTGGCTGGTCAATCAGATCAAAGTCATGCGCGGTCCTCATGCGTTCCATCAGCACTGATCCGACCATTCCTCTCCAACCAACAAATCCTATTTTTTTCATCATGTTGCACCAAAATATTAATTTTATTTAAAAGATAGCACAGCGGATTCAAAGAACACCTGAACCGCAGTTGTCTTTTACCCCATACTCTATCCGTTGGCAGCCATCACATTGGCATGCCAGATCAACGACTCCCAACCCTGATCGACGTGGAAGTTTGACAAGCGAACCTGATTTTCTAACCTGCGCGCATCGCCGCCACCACGGCGCTCCCCATCTCCGCGGTCCCTACCTGACGGGTTCCCGGAGAGTGGATATCCATCGTCCGTAGACCCTGGTCCAGAACGTCGTTGACCGCCGATTCCACCCGCCCCGCCATCTCCGACTCATCGAGGGAATAACGCAACAGCATGGCAACTGAGAGGATAGTGGCAAGGGGATTGGCTACGCCCTTACCGGCTATATCGGGGGCGGATCCGTGAATCGGCTCGTACATACCCTTCCCATTTTCATCCAGTGAGGCGGAAGGCAGCATACCGATCGAGCCGGTCAACATTGCAGCGCAATCGGACAAGATGTCACCGAACATATTGGTGGTGACCATCACGTCGAACTGTTTGGGCGCACGCACCAGTTGCATCGCGGCATTGTCCACATACATGTGAGAAAGCTCGATCTCTGGATAGTCCGCTCCGACCCGAGTCGCCACTTGACGCCAGAGTTCCGTGCATTCAAGTACATTGGCCTTGTCCACGGAACAGACCCTGCGGTTGCGCTTGAGGGCTATATCCATCGCTACACGGGTTATCCGCTCAACCTCTGATTCTCTGTATATCAGTGTGTTGTATCCCTCTTTTTCTCCATTTTCGAGAATTCGTACCCCTCGAGGCTGACCGAAGTATATGCCGCCGGTCAACTCCCTTACGATCATGAGATCAAGGCCGGATACTACTTCCGGCTTGAGGGTGGAGGCGTCTGCCAGTTGCGGGTAAAGGATGGCGGGCCGCAGATTGGCAAACAGCCCCAGTTCAGAGCGAAGCCCCAGCAACCCTTTCTCCGGTCGCACCGATATATCCAGCGGCTCCCATTTGGCCCCTCCGACGGCGCCCAGGAGTACCGCATCGGCCTCCCTGGCCAGATCCAAAGTCGCTTCCGGCAACGGATGGCCGGCAGCATCATAGGCGGCTCCGCCCACCAGCGCCTCATCCATCTCTATGTCTAACCCGAAATCATCCCGCAGGCAGTTCAGCACCCTGACCGCCTCATCGACGATCTCGGGACCAATACCGTCACCAGGTAAAACCAGAATGTTTTTACTCATGCGCCTGTCCTGTCTGTTCCGCCTGAAAAGACCCATGGGGCCTCTATCCGACGTTTCTCCTCAAAGGCACGGATCTCGTCGCCGTGCTGAAGCGATAGTCCAATGTCATCCAGCCCCTCCAGCAGACAGTGTTTACGGAAGGGGTCCACTTGAAACGGGATCACATCACCGTCCTCGGAGCGGAGTTCCTGCGATGGGAGATCCACCGTCAGGTTCAATACCTCGCTCTGCATCGCTTTCTGAAATAGTTCATCTATCAATTCTTCTTTTAATACAATTGGTAATAATCCATTTTTAAAGCAATTACTAAAAAATATATCGGCATAACTCGGGGCAATAATGACCCGAAACCCGAAATCCTCCAGCGCCCAGGGGGCGTGTTCGCGCGACGAGCCGCAACCAAAATTGTCTCTCGCCAACAGTACCTTCGCATCCTGATAGCGAGGGTCGTTCAGCACGAAATCCGGGTTACGCGGGCGATTACTGCAATCCATCCCCGGTTCGCCTTGATCCAGATAACGCCATTCGTCAAAGAGATAAGGACCAAAGCCCGTACGATTAATGGATTTCAGGAACTGCTTGGGAATGATCGCGTCCGTATCCACGTTGGCGCGATCCAGCGGGGCCACAACCCCTGTAAAAACAGTGAATTTTTTCATTGTATCGAATCCTATAAATCCCGCACATCTGTGAAATGGCCCGTCACCGCGGCGGCGGCGGCCATAGCGGGACTCACCAGATGAGTGCGGCCGCCCTGACCCTGGCGCCCCTCAAAGTTCCGATTGGAGGTGGAGGCACAGCGTTCGCCGGGTTTGAGGCGATCAGCGTTCATAGCCAGGCACATGGAACACCCGGGTTCCCGCCATTCGAAACCCGCTTCGACAAAAATCTGATCCAGTCCCTCGGCCTCCGCCTGCTGTTTGACCAGGCCGGAGCCCGGAACCACTAAGGCCTGAACGATACCGACGGCAACCTTGCGCCCCTTGACAACCTCGGCTGCAGCGCGAAGATCCTCGATCCGACCATTGGTGCAGGAACCGATAAACACATGGTCGGGCCGAATATCGGAGATCGGGACTCCTGGCTCGAGTCCCATGTACTCGAGCGCTCGACGCAAGCCATCCGCCCTGGTGGCATCAGTCTCGGTGGCTGGATCGGGAATCCTGCCACCCACCGGCAGCACCATCTCGGGCGAAGTACCCCAGGTCACCTGTGGCTCGATCTCCGCTGCATCGATCATAACCACCCGGTCAAACTGTGCATCTTCGTCGCTACAGAGTTTACGCCAGGCCGCCTCCGCCCGGGTCCATAGTTCACCTGTTGGTGCATAGGGCAGCCCTTTGAGAAATTCGATGGTGGTGTCGTCTACCGCCACCAGCCCGGCACGGGCCCCGGCCTCGATGGCCATGTTGCACACGGTCAAACGGCCCTCCATGGATAAGGCCCCGGATAGCATTGCCGGAAAATTCGATCACATAGCCAGTACCGCCAGCGGTGCCCAATATTCCGATAATCGCCAGTACTATATCCTTGGCGGTAATACCGGGACCCAAGTTCACCCTCCACGCTCACTAACATGGATTTGGACTTCTTCTGGATCAGGCACTGGGTGGCCAGTACATGCTCCACCTCCGATGTACCAATACCGAAAGCCAATGCACCAAAGGCGCCATGGGTAGCCGTATGGGAATCGCCGCAGACCACCGTCATGCCAGGTAGAATAAGCCCCTGCTCCGCCCCCATCACGTGAACTATGCCCTGCCGGATGTCACCCATACCGAATTCGGTGATGCCGAACTCCTGGCAGTTGCGGTTGAGGGTCTCCACCTGCAGGCGGGCGATGGGATCTTCGATTCCCCGATCTCGCTCCCGGGTCGGCACATTGTGATCCGGAGTCGCGATGCTGGCACTGGCTCGCCAGGGCTTTCGCCCTGCCAGCCGCAATCCTTCAAAGGCCTGTGGCGAGGTCACCTCATGCACCAGTTGTCGGTCGATATAAAGCAGCGCCGTGCCGTCCTCGTCGGTACGCACCAGATGCTCTTCCCAAATCTTATCGTAGAGGGTTTGCTTGCTCATGATTCCTTAACTCTCGGGTTGCGGAAACAACAGCATAGGACGGAAAAAAACATAAAACAAATTCATCTTTTTTATATTTTATATTCTAATATGGAATATATTATCTCAATAAAGGATACGTCCGAATGACGCCACTGAACGGAGCCCATTCTTGGATTTCAACACTTTAAATGCCTTTGTCGCAGTAGCAAATGCAGCATCTTTCTCCCAAGCCGCCGAGCAGCTACATCTGACCCAGCCTGCAGTGAGCAAACGAGTGGCGACCCTGGAACATGAGCTTGGCACCCGCCTGTTCGACCGGATTGGTCGCAGCACACGTCTGACGGAAGCGGGCCATCAGCTGCTTCCCCGCGCACGGCAGATGTTGCAGGAAGTGGCGGATATCCGTCGCAGTATTTCCAATCTGAGTGGCGAAGTCGGAGGTCTGCTCTGCATGGGGACCAGTCATCATATCGGACTTCGTCGACTCCCCCCCATGCTCCAGGAATACAGTCAGCGTTTTCCGCAGGTAAAGCTGGACATCCGTTTTATGGACTCGGAGTCCGCCTGCTCAGCGGTGGAACAGGGTGATCTTGAACTCGCAGTAGTCACCTTGCCACCAAATCCATCCGGACATCTGGCGCTGCAGGAGATTTGGAGGGACCCGCTCTGTTTCGTTGTGGGGAGGGGCCACCCTCTTGTTAAGGTCGTGTCTCCCAGTCTGGAGCAGATAGCCGAATACCCTGCCGTGCTGGCGGCCCGTGGGACCTACACCCGGGAGATTCTGGAGCAGGCGGTGCAACCGATGAATCTCGCCATTCAGATCAGCATGGCAACCAATTACCTGGAGACACTGAAGATGCTGGCGAGTATCGGTCTTGGATGGAGTCTGTTGCCGGAGACTATGACCAAGGATGGCGATCTGGTGGTATTGGATATCCGACGGATCCGGCTCAACCGTTCGCTGGGTATAGTTACCCACCGTCGCCGAACCCTTTCAAACGCGGCGCAGGAGATGATCGAAATCTGCGGCCGTTGATCGATTCTCAATCGACCGCGTACTTTATCTCTTTGGTCATGGCCGAGAGGCAGTGCTGAGTCGCGTCTATACGTACCTGGGGACGATAGCGCCCATTCAGAAAGGCCCCGGCATACGACGGTATCTCCGGTGCACTGAGAAAACGCTGTTCTGAAAACTGAATGCGCTTCTGGCCCGGTAGTATCTGAAGCAGCCGGTTCTTCTGCATCTCTTTTTTTACCCGGGCGATTACCCTCCGGTGGAGTTCCTGGTACTCCGGATACTCTTTCAGCACGGCCGCCCCTTCCAGTAATCCCTCCACCGAATAGCAGCTGTTGGCTCGATATTTCACCTCAGGTCTGAGCTCTTCGATGAATGACCTTACCTGCAGAGCAATAAACTCTGCGAACCGCCGCTGCCGGCTGGTCTGATGACGGGCCGCTGCCGCCATCACGCCCCAATGGAAAAATCCAATGTCGGGCGGGTCAGCGTAGTTCGCGATCATAAACCGATCCGCCCGCTGCAGGGCTTGCACCACTCGCGTATCATCTGGGAACTCCCGCTGGTAGAGCGCAAGCGACAGCCAAATTTCGCCGTTGGAATAGGGTGATTGCTGCTCGCTGCCGGGGCCACTGGCAAAGCCTCCGTCTGGCATCTGCAACGCAAGCAGCCCCTTTACCCAATCCTTTGAGATCTGACTGAAATCGTCACCAACCTTATCCTCGGAGGCTATCAAGGCTGACAACAGGGCCAACGCGGTGGCCCCCGCTTTTGCCTTTTTTAGAGAACCATTGAACGTCAACAACCGCCCCCCCTGCCATTCGACGGAGGCTGCCTGAAATCCCTGCAACGCCTTCCTGAGTGCGCCGTTTATACTGCTGTTCGGGAACAAGGCCTGGTACTCCGCCAGTGAGTAGGCAGTGCCTGCCTGGCGAACGATATTGTCTTTGGACGAATCGGTGCCGGTTAGAAAATCATGCTCATAGGAAAAAAATCCACTGCTGAGCTGGGAGTGCAGCAAATGGTTCGCGGCCATCGCCGCCCTTTCGGCTACCCCGATCTCTTCGCCCGCCAGCGCCGCCAACGGCAGAAACATAGACATAATCAGGGCTTGCGCCCAATGTGACAATGCGCGCCTCAAACGTCCTGCTTTCATTAAAAACGGACACCCCGTTTGTTACTGATTTTTGCAGGAACCTTCCATTCGCCGGTTTCGGTTCGGCACACCAGTCCAGCCCCCTGCCGAGCGTAGCTCCCCAATTTCACCTGTGTCCGATAATTTCGGCAGAAAGTGCCATCCCGCCAGCTCAGGGTTTTTATCGGTGTGATAGCGATCTGTTTGCCCGCCCCCTTGCTCCAGTTAACCGTTTCACCGGAAGGCGTCTTTTCCATGGCTTGCTGGAAGCGCTGCTGGAAGCGCTGCTGATCCTGCTGCGACAAACCTGGCAGCGCTGGATCAAAAGCCATCAGCTCAAGCCGATTCTTCTTTCCATAACGGCGGAAATTCAGTCGAAGAACCGGTTTTTCAATGGACGGAGCATAGTACCAGACCACCCGTTGGCGGAAACGGGTATTGGCGGCGCTGCGGGTGCAATCGATTCGATAGACGTCAAAATCGCCGGCGGCCACAGAGAGTGATTCGCTGGAATTGACTTCGCATCGCCAGAAGCGCTCGGCAGGATCCCCGCTCACCCCCGAAGACTTTCTGGTAGAAACACGCTTTACCGAGAATTTTACATTCTTGCCCAGATTCACGGGCCAGATACTGTTCGGATCTCCAATGAGTTCATTGCTAACCCGTTTTGTCGAAGACTCCTGCAACTCCTCCGGGAGTGTAAAATCGGCCGATCCCTGAAAGTGTTTCCCTCCTGACCGGTACCAGGACACCGTCTGTCCCTCCACGGCGGTTACCCGCTCGCTGCGACCACCGGTGTAATAACTCTGATCTCCCAGCGTTGGTTGCGGCAACTCGGCAGGGGCCATACCCATTACCGGTGGATTCTCCGGCAGATCGCCGACGCTGACGCAGCCACCGATTCCCAACAACGGCATCAAACAGAAGCCCAATAGAAAACGCCCCTCCCTTCTCTTCCCGGCTGGTTCCTGCATGCTGTCACTCCCAAAAATAAATTTGCTTAATTTTAGCGTTTTTCTTCTACCCCTGTCCGGGGTGTTTTCACAATATCAATCCAGAGCAAGGGCCTCGACCGCGGATGGGATCAAAAAATAGCCTTGCCACCTTCCGGCACCAGCAGGCGGGTCTCCCAGTTCTCCTTTCCCGTTCTGCAGGAAAGACCGTGACGCTCTTCGCGTTGGCCGTCGATGATCAGTATCTCTCGGTATTCCCGGCAATAGCGCTGATCGGCGGTCTTCAGGGTACGGACCGGGATCAGCTGGGCAGAGACATCATACTGCTCACTTTGCCAATCTACGGCCTGACCGCTGGGGCTGTGCTCCAGCACCTGATTCAACGTCTTCCCTACCTCCTCCAGGGCCTGGCTTCGGATATTTTCCGCCATTGCCAGTTGCAGGGAAAACTGCCGCTCGGCGGTAAACAGGCCGGCGCCAAACCCCAGCGCCAGTAGCAACAGGCTGGCAGCGAGGGCCACGGAGGGCTGCTGCCAACGGACCGGAGACCTGTTCTGTTCAGACCGGGTGTTCAGGGCGTCAACCGATCTCAACAATGACCTGGAAAGAGGCTGTGCCACCGCCTCATCCAGCGCTGAGCGCACCAATCGGTCCATGTTGCCGATCTGTTTTACGTAACGCGCGGCGACTGGATCCGATTCCAGCTGCCGCTCGATCTCGCCCCGCTCTTTCTGATCAAGCTCACCGTCGATGTAGGCGTTCAGTAGCCCTTCATCGATACCGCCAATCTGATCAGGTTCCTGTCCGTTCTGCATCTCTTGCCTCCGATAACGAATTTAATTCTGGATTTTTCTCTCGTTGAACCCTATCCAGTATCTGCCGGCGTGCCCTCGCCAGGCGACTGGTAACCGTCCCGATCGGCACTTCAAGAATATCTGCCGCCTCACGATAGGAAAATCCTTCGGCCCCGACCAGCAGCAGTACACTCCGCTGCTCTTCTGGTAAATCGGCCACCAATCCCCTTACATGTTCCAGTGCCAGGGATGCCTCCAGTTCCGCGTCTCCATCCGTATGGGTTCTGCCATCGTGCAGGCGGTGACGATACCGATCCGCCACGATACATCCCCGTACGTGATCCACGTGTAGATTGCGAATGGTTCGGTACATCCAGCGATCGAGGTACGGCTCCTGGCTCTTGTCACTGTCCAGCAGGCGCGCACACGCCTCCTGTACCAAGTCGTCCGCCATTTCAACGGAACCGGCCAAACCAATAGCATATCGCCTCAGCTTGGGAAGCAATTGCACCACTTCGTGATAAATATCAGGCTTCAACTAGCCATCCTTTTTCCTCTGAATACCCCTCTTCATATCCTTCACAACGTTTTCCCCCTTAATTTTATTCCATTTGCTATCATCCAAATCATCAGAGCAGGGAGAATCTGGCCTGTAGAGGGGCCGCTATATAATGGAGGCCATGGCGGGTCCGCCCGAGAGGTGGCATAACCTTGTGAAATTGAATGGAAGAAAACCAGCGGGCGGAACGTTATTATACACATGAGGCTAAGTTACAAACTACGAAACGGAGTAAAACCGATCATGAGTACCCCTGTCAACGACAAACAAGATCTATCTTTCGGTGTTGTCCAGGAAAGCGAGAGCACCCTTAATCTCTTCTTCCGCCCGAAATTGCTCTCTATTGTAGCAGCCTTGCTTCTGCTCGTTCTGACTATCATCCCTGTCAAGTATGACATGGAAACCCACTCCTTCATCCCAGTCCAAGCCATGGCCGATGGCGACGACGATGATGACGATGATGGGGGAGATGACGACGACGATGACGACGATGACGACGACGACGATGACGACGACGACGACGATGACGATGACGATGACGACGATGACGACGATGACGACGATGACGATGATGACGATGACGACGATGACGACGATGACGATGATGACGACGGCGAAGATGACGGCGAAGACAGCGACGAAGATGGCGATGTAGACGGCGACGATGACGATGACGACGATGATGACGGCAACGGCAGCGGTAATAGCAACAGTAGCGGCAGCCAGTCTAGCAACGATTCATCCAGTTCGAATTCCTCCAATGCATCCCGCGGAGGCGGCGGTGGTGGTCTGGGTGGAATGAGCGAGGTTTCCTCTTCAGAGGAGCAGGGGCTTCTGGGTAGCTGGGGAAATTAAGACCCGCCCAAGGTCTTCGAGCCTAAGCCTAAATCCGAACCGTCAGAAAGCCGCTCTTAGGAGCGGCTTTCTGCTTTTTAGGGAGGGTATTCTCCAGCGTACAGATCATTTACCACCCAGCGCCAGGCAACAACAAGAGCTAGTAGCGTGACTGCGGCTGATACGCCATAGGTAATGGCTGGTCCGGCGCCGGACCAGAGATACCCGCTATAAAGGCTGCCGATTGCACCGCCCGCACCAAAACTCAGGCTGCTGTAGAGGGCCTGCCCCCTCCCCTGATGACTGCCGGTAAAGTAGTGATGCACAAGATGTATGGCGGCGGCATGGAAAGTACCGAAACTGGCGGCATGCAGCGTCTGAGCAAAGAGCAAAAGCGGCATTGACTGCGGGAAATTGCCAATCAACAGCCAGCGGACAGCAGCCAGCAAGAGACTGACCATAAGGACATTGCGGGCACCGAATCGCTGCAGCAGCTGGTGCATGAACAAAAACACAATTACTTCCGCTATCACACCCAGGGCCCAAAGCTGCCCAATCAAGGTCTTGGAGTGGCCCTCCTCGGCCATGTAGATGGAGTAGAACGTATAATAGGCGCCATGGCCTACCTGCAACAGAAAACAGACCAGGAAAAATGCGATTACCGGAGGCCGCCTGAGGATCGAAAAGATGGAAGGCTGCTCCCCCGTTCGGGGCTGGATGTTCGGGTCTTTAATCAGGAGACTCGACAACCAGATGGAGAGATAGATCCCGAACAGCACGGGGAGCACAATAGATGCACCCCGTTCATCCACCGCTATCCCGAGTAACACCACAACCAGGATAAAACCGATCGAACCCCAGACCCGGATACGGGCATAGTGGGCGACCCGGTCGCCCAGATAACGCAGTGTAACAGCCTCGAACTGAGGCAGAACCGCATTCCAGAAAAAGCTGAACAGGGCCATGACCAATCCCAGTCCCCAGAAACCGGTCAGCCAGAAAACGGCCAAAAAGATCACGCTGGTCAACAGCGACCCGAGACGGACGATGGCCATACGGTGGCCAAGATGGTCTCCCAGCCAACCCCAAACGTAGGGAGCAATAAACTTGGTGGCCATGGGAATGGCCATCAGCTCCCCGATGGCGACCGCGTCAAAGCCAAGCTGTCGCAGATAGAGTCCCCAGAAGGGGATTAAGGCACCCAGTGCTGCAAAATAGAAAAAATAGAAACCGGACAAACGCCAATAAGGCATGTAATGGTGATCTCAGGGGTTAGAATATTTAGCGGCGATGGGCGTAACACCGCCTTTCGTGCAACTTAACCTGCAGAAGCCGGAATGACCGGGGTTCCGGTCCGCACATCCGCGTTCTGAGCCCGATGGCGCAGCAGGTGATCCATCACTACGATCGCCAGCATCGCCTCGGCGATGGGTGTGGCCCGGATGCCCACGCAGGGGTCGTGCCGACCCTCGGTCACAACCTCCACAGACTCTCCCGCAAGATTCACACTCCGCCCGGGGAGCCGCAGGCTGGACGTCGGTTTGAGGGCGATGCTGGCCAGGATATCCTGGCCGCTGGAGATTCCACCGAGTACCCCACCTGCCTGGTTGGTCACGAATCCCCCGGGCGTCATCTCGTCCCGATGGGTCGTACCTTTCTGGGTCACGCTGTCAAAACCAGCGCCTATCTCCACACCCTTAACGGCATTGATACTCATCAAGGCGTGGGCGATATCGGCATCCAGGCGATCGAAAATCGGTTCACCCAGTCCCGGGGGCAGACCGCTGGCCACCAGGTTGATACGCGCACCGATGGAATTGCCCTCCTTTCGCAGGGCATCCATGTAGGACTCCATCTCCGTTACCTTGTCAGGGTCGGGGCAGAAGAAAGGGTTCTTCGCCACCTGATCCCACTCCAGTTTTTCCACCTTGATGGGTCCAAGCTGGGCCAGATAACCACGGATTTCGATACCGTAGCGCTCCCGTAGATATTTTTTTGCGATGCCACCCGCCGCCACCCGCATGGCCGTTTCACGGGCAGAAGACCGGCCCCCGCCTCGATAGTCCCGAATACCGTATTTTTGGGTATAGGTGTAGTCGGCATGGCCCGGCCGAAAACGATCCATGATTTTGGAATAATCCTTGGAACGCTGATCGGTATTGTGAATCACTAGTGCGATCGGTGCTCCCGTAGTCTTCCCTTCGAACACCCCGGACAGGATCTGCACCTGGTCCGCTTCCCGCCGCTGCGTGGTATGGCGGGAGGTGCCGGGCTTACGGCGATCCAGATCCCCCTGCAGATCGGGCTCGGAAAGGGCCATCCCCGGGGGACAACCATCGACAATGCAACCGATGGCCGGTCCATGGCTCTCTCCGAAGGAGGTGACGGTAAAGAGTTTTCCGATGCTATTTCCAGACATGCAGATCTATATCCAAGGTTAAGGCGGGGTTTATGCTCCGGGCTTAGCGGAGTACCCCCTATTGCAGCAGCGTATTTACGCTCATCAAATCCTGCTCCGAGATGCTGCCTGCCGCCTGCTTCAGCTTCAATCCCTGCAGAATATACGCATAGCGGCTCGCTGAATATTTGCTGCGGGCGAGGAACAGGTCCCGCTCGGCACCCAATACGTCGATGGCGGTTCGGGTACCCACGTCGAAACCGGCTTTGGTCGCCTCCAGTGAACTCTCCGATGAGACCACACCCGCCTGAAACGCCTGCACCGCGGTTATAGTATCCATCACGCCCCGGTAGGCATCACGCACCTGGCGCCTTACCGCGCGCCGCTGTTTATCCAGTTCCGCCAGGGACGCCTGGAAATCGTGCTGTGCCTGGCGGGTACGGGAGTTGACGGCACCGCCGGTAAACAGGGGGAGATTCAATTGCACCCCGATCTGCGAGGTATCTGCCTCCAGGGCATAGGATTTCGAGCCCCGATCCACTGAGTGGGAACCAACCAGATCCAAGGTGGGGAAATGTCCTGAACGCTGAACATCTATCTCCTGTTGGGCGATATTACGACCGTAGTCCGCCGCCTGAATGGAAAGATTTTGCTGCAGCGCTGTCTCATTCCAGGCGTCGATATCCTGCGGGTTGGGCGGATCCAGCGGAAGTTCCTCGGCCAGAGGGGAAATCTGCTCCACGTTTTCAAGGATAATCTCATAGAGCACCTGCCATGCCTGAAATACATTGTTCTCGGCCACAATCAGGTCGGCGCGGGATTGATCGAAGGCGGCCTGGGACTCATACACATCAGTAATCGCGATCAACCCCACCTCGAAACGCTGCTTGGACTGCTCCAGCTGGCGACCGATTGACTGGTTCTCAGCCTGGGCGAACTCGAGTTCATCTTTTGCGGACAGGATATCGAAATAGGCCTGGGCGGTCCGGATCATGAGATCCTGTTCCTGAGCTGTGTACTCCGCCTCCGCCTGAGCGATCTGCAGATCCGACTGCTCCAGCTGGATCCAAAACTCCCGGTGGTAGATCGGCTGGGACAGATCTAAAGACAGATTGAACCGCTTCGGATTGGTGGAGTCCAGATTCCGAGAAGAGTTCTGAGGATTGATGTGAAACCAGCGCTTTTCCGACGATGCTGAGAGGGTTGGAAGCAGGCGTGCCAAGGCCTGGGGTCTGGATTCATAGACCGAATCCCGAACGGCCGCTGCCTGCCTTAGCTGCGCATCGTTGTCCCGTGCCAGCTTGTAGACCTCTATCAGATCCTCAGCGGCGGCCGGCGATCCCTGGAGGAGAGAAAAGACCACGACGGATAAAAAACTTTTTTTCATGAATTCTCGCTTTTTACTGACAGATGAAGAGCTGTCCCGAAGGAAAGTATATCTGTGTTGCCGGGGATTTCCGAGATTGGATTACTCACCTGTAACATTGCCTTCCATTGGCGGCACCAGCAGTTGCGGGTCTATCCGCGCGCTATGATAGTTCATCCGCCAGTCCAGGTGAGCGCCGGTGACCCGTCCGGTCTTTCCAACCTCGGCGATAAGATCGCCCTGCCGGACCCGGTCTCCTTCCTTAACCAGTACCCGACTCAAATGCAGAAATGACGAGGAGAGATTGTGTCCATGGTCAATAATCAGCGTGATACCCGAGAAGAACATGCCGGGGTGAGCCAGCGTTACTACACCGTCTGCCGGCGCCCTTACCGGAGTGCCTTCCGGCACTGCGATATCCACGCCGAAGTGGGGCCTCCTCGGCTCACCATTCAGAATCCGCTGGCTGCCGTAAACGCCGGAAATGGGACCCTGCACCGGCCAGATCCATCCACTCAGAAAATCCGTCCGGGGATCATCCCGCTTGCGCGCCGCCTTCGCCTGAGCCGACTCACGACGGATGCGTTCAAGATCCATTTTCTGAGGGCTTACCTTGCGTTTTGGCAGCCCGTCGATACGTTGAATGTCATACTCTCTGGGCATCACCTTCAGTACCCGCTCCTCGACCTTTCCATCCGGTTGGATCACCCGTAGCCGACTCGCTGCTGCGTGATCTCTGCCGAAGGCTATCAGAAAGACACCTTCATCTGACACCCGCACCCGCTCACCGTCCATTTCGACCTGGGAACCAGGGGCTGCCTTACCCTGCACCAATCCACCTTGGACCATTGGTCCCTGCAGGCCTGTGTCAGCGAGCAACGTCGGCAAAATCGCTATGCCAAACAGACCGCTCACCAAAGCGAGGACTTTTTGCATCTGTTTCATGCGCAAATCTAATCCCATTAAGCTAAACAACGGGCTATATTACCAGCAACTACCAGTCGACATGAGCCCTGGTTGAAAATATTCATGCGCGAGAAAACATGGAATAATCGATCTGGACCCATAGTGGGCAGCACCCAGATATCCGCTCATTTCCAAAAACCATGTACAGGACCCAGTATTACAGGTGACATCCCCTAACACCGACGCAGCCGACCAACCTATCCGCAGCTTAGCCTACAGCTGGCGGGAGGTTACCAACATGGTGTTAGCGCATCGACGGGAGCTGACCAAGGCCAATCTCATCGCCATCCTGGGTGCTGTGGTCAGCGTGCCAATTCCCCTGCTGATTCCTCTACTGGTAGACGAGGTACTGCTGCATAAACCGGGGCTAGCGGTGGCCACCATGAACAGCCTCTTTCCGGAGGCCTGGCACAGGCCTGTGCTCTACATTCTGGTTATTCTGTTTCTGACCCTGTTCATGCGGCTGCTGTCGCTGGTGGCGGGTGTCTGGCAGACACGCCAGTTCACCATCATCTCCAAGGACGTCATCTTCCGCATCCGCAGGCGCGTTTTGCAGCGTCTGGAAAGGGTTTCCATGGCCGAATACGAGACCCTCGGCAGCGGTACCGTCGCTTCCCATCTGGTGACCGACCTGGACGCCGTGGATACATTCATTGGCGTTGCAACCAGCAAATTTCTGGTGGCGATTCTCAGCATTCTCGGCACGGCATTGGTTCTGCTTTGGATGCACTGGCAACTGGCCCTGTTTATCCTGCTGCTCAATCCTCTAGTGATCTGGGTCACTACGGTGTTTGGGCGCAAGGTGAAAGAGCTGAAAAAGCGCGAGAACAGCGCTTATCAGCTATTCCAGGAAGCGCTGTCCGAAACCCTGGATGCGATCCAGCAGATCCGCGCCAGCAACCGCGAGCATCACTATATCGCCCGTATCATTGGCAAAGCAGACAACATTCGCCGCCACTCCGCTGCCTTCACCTGGAAAAGCGACGCCGCCCAGCGACTCTCCTTCACCGTGTTTCTATTCGGCTTCGATATCTTCCGCGCCCTGAGCATGCTGATGGTCCTCTACTCGGGACTCAGTATCGGGCAGATGCTGGCGGTCTACGCCTATCTCTGGTTCATGATGGGCCCGGTGCAGGAAGTGCTGTCGATCCAGTATGCCTTCAACGGCGCACGCGCGGCACTGGAGCGGATCAACCGGCTCATGGAGATTGGACTGGAACCCTCCTTTCCCCATCTAAAGGATCCTTTCGCCGGCAAGGCCACTACCGGTCTTCGGTTGGAACACATCTGCTTCCGCTACGGTGATGGTCCGTTGGTGCTCGACGACGTATCTTTGACCGTGCGGCCCGGCGAAAAAGTGGCCTTGGTGGGTGCCAGCGGCGGGGGCAAGACAACCCTTGTTCAAGTAGTCCTGGGTCTTTACCCACCGGCATCGGGACAGGTCTATTTCGACGAGGTGGCAGTCTCCGAGATCGGCATGGAGGTGGTTCGCAGCAACGTGGCCACCGTATTGCAGCATCCGGCGCTGTTCAACGACAGTGTGCGAACCAATCTAACCCTGGGTCGAGAAGTCCCCGACCAGAATCTTTGGCGGGCGCTTGAGGTTGCCCAACTGGATGGTGTTGTCCGGGAACTGGACGACGGGTTGAACACCCTGGTCGGCCGCAACGGCATCCGGCTGTCCGGTGGTCAACGTCAACGGCTGGCCGTGGCTCGCATGGTACTCACCGAACCCAAGGTGGTGATCCTGGATGAGGCCACCTCAGCCCTGGACACCGCCATAGAAAAGCGGTTGCATCAGGCCCTGCAGGGATTCCTAAGGGGGCGTACCACCCTCATTATCGCCCACCGCCTGAGCGCAGTAAAACAGGCCGATCGGGCCCTGGTATTCGAGGATGGAAGGATTGTCGAGCAGGGAAGTCACGATGAACTGATTCGTAACAAAGGGCTCTATGCCTCTCTCTACGGACGACAGGACCACCAATAGAGATTGCTGGCGCAAGCGGCGAACGAGTCGGTTTTGACGGCAGGGTATTATTCGTTGGCTTGGTAAAGACAACTGCGACCCGGACAAGCCGTAGGGCGGGAGTTGGCGCAGGCCAACTCCTCTGCCCTGCTGGCATAAGGGATCAGGCCTCAGTTTTCTCCTGTTCCACTGCCTTCATGCTGAGCCGAACCCGTCCCTGCTTGTCCACTTCCAACACCTTCACCTTGATCACATCGCCCTCGGACAGCTTGTCGCTTACCTTTTCGACCCGCTCCTCGCAGATCTGCGAAATATGCACCAGGCCGTCCCGGCCCGGCAGGATGGTGACAAAGGCGCCGAAGTCCATCAGTCGGGCAACCTTGCCTTCATACACCCTACCCACCTCGACGTCGGCGGTGATCAGTTCGATGCGTTTGCGGGCCTCTTCACCCGCAGCCTTGTCAACGGAAAAGATCTTGATCATCCCGTCGTCGGTTACGTCTACCGTGGCACCTGTCTCTTCTGTGATGGAACGGATGGTGGTACCGCCCTTACCGATGACATCGCGAATCTTGTCCGGGTCAATCTTGAAAGAGACAATACGCGGGGCATGTTCGGACATCTCTTCACGGGGCGCCTGGATCGCCTTGTTCATCTCGCCCAGGATGTGCAGCCGACCGTCTTTGGCCTGTCCCAGAGCGATTTCCATAATCTCCCGGGTAATACCGTCGATTTTGATATCCATTTGCAGGGCATTGATACCCTCGGCGGTGCCGGCCACCTTGAAGTCCATGTCGCCAAGATGGTCCTCGTCCCCCAGGATATCGGTCAACACGGCAAAGTCATCCCCTTCCTTGATCAGACCCATGGCCACTCCGGCCACGGGTGCCTTGATCGGCACGCCGGCGTCCATTAGAGAAAGGCTGGTGCCGCACACCGAGGCCATGGAACTGGAGCCGTTGGATTCGGTGATCTCCGAAACCACCCGGATGGAGTAAGGGAAATCAGTCATGGCAGGCATACAGGCCAGAACACCCCGCTTGGCCAGACGGCCATGGCCGATCTCACGGCGTTTGGGGCTGCCGACACGCCCGGTTTCACCGACGCAGAAGGGGGGGAAATTGTAGTGCAGCATAAAGGGCTCGCGATAGGATCCTTCCAGGGCATCGATGATCTGGGCGTCGCGTTCGGTACCCAGCGTGGTCACCACCAGCGCCTGGGTTTCACCCCGGGTAAAGAGGGCAGAACCATGGGTGCGCGGCAGTACGCCGGTGCGAACCCGGATCGGGCGCACGGTCTTGGTGTCGCGACCGTCGATGCGGGATTCTCCCGCCAGAATACGCCCTCTAACGATCTTCTTCTTCAGCTTGTCGATCGCTCCCCGGACCTCGCCCTCGCTCCACTTCGGCTGGTCGTTGGCACAGAGTCGGTCCACTACATCGGCGGTCACTCCGTCGATGCGCTATAGCGGTCCATCTTGTCGGCGATGGTATAGGCGTCACTCAGGGTGTCCCAGGCGGCGGCGGTCACCGCCTCAATCAATTCCACATCTTGTTTCGGCTCGGCAACCTGGATCACATCCTTGCCGACTTCTGCAGCCAGTTCCTTGATCGCTTTAATGGCAACCTGCATCTGTTCGTGACCAAACAGCACGGCCCCCAGCATCACTTCTTCCGACAATCCGTTGGCCTCGGACTCCACCATCAACACAGCGTGCTCGGTACCGGCAACGATAAGGTCCAGATCGCTGTTTTCGCTCAGCCCGGTGCCAGGCGCGTTGAGCAGATACTTGCCATCCTTATAGCCTACGCGGGCGGCCCCCACCGGACCCTGGAATGGCAGCCCGGATATTGCCAGCGCCGCCGACACGCCGATCAGAGAAGGTATCTCCGGATCCACCTCAGGATTGAGGGACATCACCGTACAGATGATCTGCGTCTCATTGGTATAGCCCTTCGGAAACAGGGGGCGGATAGGCCGATCGATCAGACGGCAGGTTAGAATCTCCTTCTCCGCAGGACGACCTTCACGCCGAAAAAAACCTCCGGGAATCTGCCCCGCGGCATAGGTCTTTTCCTGGTAATCCACGGTCATGGGGAAGAAATCCCGTCCTTCCATGGCATGCTTTTCGGCCACCACGGTGCACTGCACCACGGTATCGTTCATGTTGATCATGACCGCGCCATCGGCCTGACGGGCAATTTCGCCAGTCTCTATGATGACTTTATGGTCGCCGTACTGAAACTCTTTCGTTATCGAGCTCACGATATTGTGTCCTCAAAAGTGGGTCGAGACCGGATTAGCGACGCAGGCCAAGTCGGGAAATCAGAGAGCGGTAACGCTCTACATCCTTGGACTTGAGATAGTCCAGCAGCTTGCGGCGGGAGTTGACCATGCGCACCAGTCCCCGGCGGGAGTGGTGATCATGCTTGTGTGCGGAAAAATGCTCGGTGAGCTGATTGATGCGCGCGGTCAGTAAAGCAACCTGCACTTCTGGCGAACCGGTGTCGTTGGTGCCACGACCATACTCATCCACAATCGATTTTTTCTGTTCTGCGTTCATTGCCATGGAGTTTACTCCTCATTGAAAAATGACAGCGGTCGCTCCCCGACAATGAGTTCAGGACAACGACCGATAGCACCCAGGATATGACCTATGGGGGGCCTTTGTTGCGATACGCCGGTCAGCTGGCAGAGCCGTCCGGGATCAGTGAAGGGGCATTATGATGATTTTTCCGGCCTTGTTCAAATCAGACGTTTGGGGGCTACGCGACCGTCATCCAGAATTTCCCCCACGCCAAGAAACCGATGCTGTTGATCGTACAGGCGGACACGACCCGAGGTCGGTGCATTGGGCACCAGGACAGGCTGGCCCTTGCCCAGATAATAGGCGCTGTCCGGGGAGAGCCTGACCTCGGGCCAGTCATCAAGGGCCGACTCCACCGGCAGCAGCATCGCATCCAGCGCCTCGAATCCTCGCTCTGCCTCACTCTCAAGGGTCTCCATATCGACCAGTTCCGCCTCAGTATAAGGTCCGACCCCTGTCCGCCGCAGCGCCGTGACATGGCCGCCACATCCTAATGCCTGGCCAACATCTTCAGCCAGGGTGCGGACATAGGTGCCCTTTGAGCAGCTCACATCCAGCTCGAATTCTGGTAGATCACAAGCGACCAGATTGATGCTGTGAATATGCACGGTGCGAGGCTTCCGCTCCACCTCGATACCTTCCCTTGCAAGTTTGTAGAGCCGTTCGCCCTTGTGTTTGAGCGCCGAATACATGGGGGGAATCTGCTGGATCTCTCCCCTGAATCGCTCCAGCACGGTATGGATATCCGATTCCGAGATCCCGACAACAGGCTGGGTCTCGATGACCTCCCCTTCTGCATCCCCCGTGGTGGTAGTCACCCCCAATTGCACCCTGACCCAGTAGCGCTTGTCAGCATCCAGCAAAAAGGCAGAAATCTTGGTGGCAGCACCAAAACAGATCGGCAACAGACCATCGGCCAGGGGGTCCAGGCTGCCGGTATGCCCCGCCTTGCTGGCGTGATAGAGTCGTTTCACCTTCTGCAAGGCAGCGTTGGAGGTATCCCCCAGCGGTTTGTCCAGCAGTAGAATGCCCTGCACGCTACGCCCCTTCTGTCGGCGCCTGCCCATTTCAGATGTACATCCTTTGTGCTGTTTCGTTACGCCGAGCGATCAATCGTCGGAGTCAGGTTTATGTTTGGCCGCATCCGATGCCACCGCCTGATCAATCAAAGAGGAGAGCTTCTCACCCCGATCGATGGATTCATCGTGGACGAAATGTAATTCGGGAACCGATCGCAACTTTATCCGTTGACCCAGTTCATGACGAAAGTAGGGCGAAGCGTCGTTTAGAATGCGGGCCGTTTCACGGGCATTCAGCTGACCACCCAGAAAAGTAAAAAAAATCTTGGCATGGGAAAAATCACGCACCACCTTTACCGCCTGTATGGTGACCATCCCGAGTCGGGGATCATCCAGTTCACCATGAACGAGCCCGGCCAACTCCCGCTGAATCTGCGAACCGACACGGTCGGTTCTGCTGAACTCCTGTGCCATCCCGGATCAGATCTCGCGCGCCACTTCAATCCGCTCGAAGACCTCGATCTGGTCACCCACCCTGACATCATTGTAGTTTTTAACGCCGATACCGCATTCAGTACCCGCTTTCACTTCATTGACATCATCCTTGTGCCGTCGCAAAGAATCGAGTTCACCTTCATAAATCACCACATTGTCACGCAGAACCCGGATCGGATTGTTGCGCCTGACCACTCCGTCCGCCACCATACAACCGGCGATCGCCCCGAGCTTGGAAGAGCGGAACACGTCGCGCACCTCAGCCAATCCGAGGATCTCTTCCCGGACCTCAGGCGACAACAGACCGGAGAGGGCCATCTTCACGTCATCGATCACCTCATAGATGATGCTGTAGTAGCGGATATCCACCCCCTGCTCTTCTCCGACCCGGCGGGCAGTGGTATCGGCCCGGACATTGAAGCCGATGATAAAAGCAGCTGAGGTCAATGCCAGGTTGACATCGGATTCGTTGATCCCGCCCACTGCTGAGGCGACTACCTTCACCTTTACTTCATCAGTCGATAGCTTGACCAGTGAGTCCTTGAGTGCCTCCACACTGCCCTGAACATCCGCCTTGATAATCAGGTTGACGCTGTTAGTCTCGCCATCGGCCATCTGCGCGAAGAACTCATCCAACTTCGCCGCCTTCTGGGCTGCCAGGCGACTGTCGCGGCTCTTGGTCTGTCGCAGTTCCGCTAGTTCCCGCGCCTTACGCTCATCAGGCACCACCAGGGTATCGTCACCGGCATTGGGCACGCCCGAGAGTCCGAGCACCTCCACCGGAATCGAGGGACCCGCGCTATCGACCTGTTGACGGTTTTCGTCGAACATCGCCCGCACCCGCCCGAACTCCTGGCCGCTGACCAGCATATCGCCCCGCTTAAGGGTACCGGACTGCACCAGCACCGTCGCTACCGGTCCACGTCCCTTGTCCAGGGCCGACTCTACGATAATCCCGCGAGCTGACCCATCTACCACGGCCTGCAGTTCAAGCACTTCGGCCTGCAGCAGAATGGCATCCAACAGATCGTCGATCCCCTCTCCGGTCTTAGCCGACACAGGAACGAAAATGGTGTCGCCACCCCAGGCTTCCGGGATTACCTCCTGCTGGGAGAGTTCCTGCATTACCCGATCGAGATTTGCATCCGGCTTGTCAATCTTGTTGACGGCTACGATGAGTGGAACCTGGGCCGCCTTGGAGTGATGAATGGCCTCGATGGTCTGGGGCTTAACTCCATCATCAGCAGCCACCACCAGGATAACGATGTCCGTTGCCTTGGCACCACGCGCCCTCATAGCGGAGAAAGCCGCATGTCCTGGGGTATCCAGGAAGGAGATCGTCCCCTTGTCGGTTTCCACATGGTAGGCGCCGATATGCTGGGTGATACCGCCAGCCTCCCCATCCGCCACCCGGGTACTGCGGATGTAGTCCAGCAACGATGTCTTACCATGGTCGACATGCCCCATAATGGTGACTACCGGTGCTCGATGAATCTTCTCACCCTGAATGTCCTGTTCGAAGGCGGTCATCACCTGGGTTTCGACATCCTCCTCCTTCTGCATGACCGGCCGGTGCCCCATCTCCTCTACCACTAGCATGGCACTGTCGCGATCCAGGGGCTGATTGATAGTCACCATCATTCCCATCTTCATCAACTCCCTAATCACTTCGGCCGCCTTGACGGACATCTTCTGTGCCAGATCGGCCACGGTGATGTTTTCCGGCACCTCCACCTCATGCACAACCGGCGCTGTCGGTCTCACGAAGGCGTGCTCCGGTTCCTGCCTGGCAACCGCTTTGTGCCTGGCCGGCTTCCCTTTACGGCGTCCTCGCTTCTCCGCCGCAACGTGAAGTTCACTGCGACCTCGCGCTTTCCCTTTGTCACGGCTGCGCTCCTCTTTGCGCGGGCTCTTTTTAGCTGCTTTTTCCGGGGCTGGTGGTACCACCTTGGCATCTGTCCGGATATCACGCTCCTTCTCCTGATGACGCTGGCGTTCCGCCTCTTCCTGGCGTGCCCGCTCTTCCGCTTCCTGCGCAAGACGCATCTCCTCTTGCTGCCGTTGGAGCTCGGCCTCCTGCTCCACCTGCGCCGCCTTCTGTTCAGCTTCGCGACGGGCTGCTTCGGCCTCACGACGGGCTGTATCCTCTGCTTCGATCAGGCGTATCTTCTCTCCCTGTTCCTCCAACGCCTTTTTGGCCTCTTCCGCAACCTGCAGCTTTTGCTTATCCTCCACCACCTCACCACGCTTGACGTAGGTGCGTTTCCGCCGTACCTCAACGCTGATCGTCTTGCCACCACGCACCGGTGCACCGCGCCCGGGAGTGCGGGTACCCGTTCCTGGTTGACGCAGTTCGCTTACTTTCTTGCGCCTCAGGGTGATCTTCTTCGGGCCGTCCGATCCACCCTCCGCCGTCTTACCATGGCTCTCGCGCAAGTGAGTCAGAAGCTGCAGCTTCTCGGGCTCGCTTACAAGATCGTCCGCGCCGGCCTTGCTCAGCCCGGCCTCTACCAGTTGTGAGAGCAGAAGATCAGCCGGAATGCCAACATCCTCGGCAAGCTGCTTTACTGTTACATCAGTCATCGAAAGGACCTCCCAAAATAGCCCTAACCCTGTTGCTCGTCCGCAAACCACGGGGCCCGGGCCGTCATGATCAGCTGTCCCGCCCGCTCTTGATCCATACCATCGATCTCCATCAGTTCATCCACTGACAGCTCGGCCAGATCCTCCATACTAACCACCCCCTGCCCCGCCAACTGGTATGCGAGCTCCCTCTCCATACCCTCCATGTTAAGCAAATCGTCAGCGGGTTCGTCGCTAGACACGGCCTCTTCGTTGGCGATAGCGCGGGTAAGCAATACGTCTTTGGCCCGACTGCGCAACGCCTCTACGATCTCTGTATCGAATTCTTCGATCTCCAGCATCTCACTGATGGGCACATAAGCAACCTCATCCAGCGAGGAGAAACCCTCCTGCACCAGAATAGAAGCCACCTCTTCGTCAACATCCAGCTTCTCCATGAAACTCTGGACCAGTTCGCGCATCTCGTTCTCGCTTTGCGCAGCGGCCTCGTCCTCGTTCATCACGTTCAGTTCCCAGCCGGTCAGTTCACTGGCCAGGCGCACATTCTGGCCACCGCGACCAATTGCCTGGGAGAGATTTTCTTCGCTCACTGCGACAGTCATGCTGTTGCTGTCCTCATCCACGATAATGGAGACCACATCAGCTGGCGACATGGCGTTGATCACGAACTGGGCCGGATTTTCGTTCCAGAGGATGATATCCACCCGCTCGCCGTTGAGTTCGTTTGATACCGCCTGAACCCGAGAGCCGCGCATACCGACACACGCCCCTACGGGATCGATTCTCTGGTCTCTGCTCTTAACGGCTATCTTGGCCCGCAGCCCTGGATCTCTGGCCGCACCGATGATCTCGATCAGTCCTTCACCTACCTCAGGCACTTCCAGTTTGAACAACTCCATCAGCAGTTGCGGCCGGGTTCGGCTGACGAACAGTTGAGGACCGCGCAATTCGGCCCTCACCTCGTAAAGGTAGCCGCGTATCCGATCACCAGACCGAACAGACTCCCTGGCAATCATCTCCTCCCGCAGGATCGTAGCCTCCGCATTTGCTCCAAGATCAAGCATTACGTTGCCCCGGTCGATCCGCTTCACTACCCCGGTCACCAGTTCACCCACCCGGTCCTGATAGGCCTCTACTACTTTGGCCCGTTCCGCTTCACGTACTTTCTGCACGATAACCTGCTTGGCCGTCTGGGCTGCTATGCGTCCGAAGACAATGGACTCCATAGGCTCTTCGATGAACTCACCTGCCAGAATATCTGGGTGCTGCTGGCGCGCCTCCTCGAGCAGAATCTGCCGTTCCGTGCGCAAGCCCTCCTCTTCATCAGGCTCCTCAATCACCTCCCAACGCCGAAAGCTGATATAACCGCCCGTTTCGCGATCGATCTCGACCCGGACATCGATTTCACCCCCGTGCTTTTTTCGGGTGGCCGATGCGAGCGCGGCTTCTATGGCCTCGAAAATGATTTCTTTATCTACATCCTTCTCGTTAGAAACGGCATCTACGACCAGCAGAATCTCTTTATTCATCGTCTCTTACCCAATCAGAATTCCGGTACAAGCCGCGCTTTTTCAATCTGATCCAGCGGCAGTCTGAACTCATCCCCATCCACTTCCAGCACTACGTCTCCCTCTCGAACACCTTGCAGCAAACCCTCAAACCGGCGTCGTTCCTGCAGTTTCACTCGCAGTTTGATGCTGACCCGACTGCCCTTAAACTGCTCAAAATGATGCTTTGAGAAAAGCGGCCGATCGAGTCCGGGCGAGGAAACCTCCAGGGTGTAGTGGCCCCCGATCGGATCTTCCACATCAAGTACACCACTAACCTGATGACTGACTGCAGCGCAATCATCAACATCGATGCCATCGGCATGATCGATATAGACTCGCAGCAACCCGCCGGATCCGCCCTGCCCCTGATATTCCAATCCCACAAATTCGTACCCAAGGGACTCTACGGTTGCCCCGATCAACGTGTTCAAGCTGGCCGATTCAATTCCCATATGCGACTGTAAATAAAAAATGGGCCAGAGGCCCACTTCAAAAAACCCCCTCAAATAAAAGGGATTCTCTACCGATTAAGACGGGTTTGATTTCATGGCCCGCCCAATAAAAAACCCCGTAACCGGGGTTTCTCTCGAAACTCTCTGCAGACACCAGAACCAGGGGCTCGCCCCCGCTGGGCTACTGTACCTGTAAACTGCCGGGATGATAGCGCATCGCGCTGCTACATGCAATTGGATATAAAGCCCTAAACACTGGTGTATTCATCGCCAAAGCGGCTCGCCACCTCGAAAAAGGCACTTTCTTTATCCACAAACGCATCCACCACCTCCGGATCGAAGTGGGTGCCGCGCTCCTTGCGTATCTTTTCAACCGCCTCATTGTGGGGATAAGCGCTTTTGTAGACCCGTTGTGATATCAGTGCGTCATAGACATCAGCCAGCGCCATCAGCCTCCCGGCAATTGGAATCTCCTCGCCCACCAAACCCTCGGGATATCCCTGCCCATCCCATCGTTCATGGTGGGTATAGGCGATGTCCCGCGCGATTTCCAGAAAAGGCTCAGGACCAAATTCCTGTTCAGTACGAACCAGGGCGTCTCGCCCATAGATGGTGTGGCGCTTCATTTCCTCCCACTCACTCCTGTTCAGCGGTCCCTGCTTCAACAGAATACGTTCCGGTATAGCGATCTTCCCAATATCGTGCAGGGGTGCCGCGCGATACAGCAGTTCGATCGCCTCCGCTGACAGGCTGGGGCTGAACTTCGGATTGCACTGCAGCTTGTCAGCCAAAATACGAACGTAATTCTGTATTCGCCTAACATGATTTACTGTGCTGCGATCGCGCGCCTCTGCCAGTGACGCCATGCAATAAATGGTCAGGTCCAGCCTTCGACTGAGCTCTAGCATGTGCTCTCCGGCCTGCTCTTCTAGTTGCGGATCCCGGATTTGGCTCTGTTGGGTGATGTCCATGAATAGCGCTCGATGATGTGTTACCGCTTGGAATCGGCACGAAGCTCTGTAGAAAAACCGTTGTCTGGCTAAATATAACGGCGTTTCACTGGAATTCTTTACTGCACACACCGGGGATTCAGACGCTCCCCGGCCAGGCTTCGCCTGCCCTGTAAGTGCCGGTTGTCTCGACTCAAATAGTCTGAAAAAAAGATATTTTGATCGGATGATCGACAGTGTGCTCAGAATGCCGTATCGCCGGTATGTTCAATAGCAGACCGCAAAACATCCCTATGGCATTGCTCCGGGTTTAGTAGTCCGTCAAGGCAATAAGATAGCATGCAGCCAGTTGGGAGCCGCCCCAATGGGCCAATCCTGCGTTGCAGTCCTTGAAAAGGGCATGCCATTCCCTTCGGACTGCGCCTTGTCTTGGCCCATTGGGGTGGCTCTGAATACTAATTTATTACCTTGACGGAGTAGCTAGTCCCGTTCCCCGATCCAGGCCATCTGGATCGCCTCCAGAATTTTCTCTCCCGAATGTTCGGGGTCATCGTCGAACTCCGGCAGGGCCAGCACCCAGTTGCGCAGGTCTACAAAATTGATATGCAGGGGATCCACCTCCGGATGAACCTCATCCAGTTCAATGGCGATATCGAGAACATCGGTCCATTTCAGGCTCATCTGCTTCCCCTCCTCAGCTTCAGTGACTCTCAGAGACCATGTTGATGGTGTATTTCGGGATCTCTACCACCAGATCCTCCTCCCCTACCAGCGCCTGGCAACTCAGGCGCGACTCCGGCTCCAGACCCCAGGCCTTGTCCAGCATATCTTCCTCCTCCTCCTCCGCCTCCATCAGGGAATCAAATCCCTCACGCAGGATCACATGGCAGGTGGTGCAGGCGCAGGATTTTTCGCAGGCGTGTTCGATTTCGATCCCATTCTGCAGGGCTGCATCACAGAGGGTAATTCCGGGCTCCACCTCGATCACAGCCCCTTCTGGGCAGACCTCTTCATGTGGCAGAAAAATAATCTGGGTCATGGACTCTCCCTACTACCTACTCGAAATCTTCGACACTGCGGCCGGACATGGCCTTGCTCACACTGCTATTCATACGCCGCTCCACATAGAATTCGCACCGATTCTCCAGCGCCTCTATACCCTTTTTAATTGCCCGCTGATCTTCTCCATGGGCGATCTTGACCAGTTCGGAGAGTGCCGACTCCACCCGCGCGCGTTCTTCCGCGCTCAGCAGTTCGTCACCGTCTCGCTCCAGCGCTGCGGTGAGCGCCTCAATTACCCGGTCAGCCTCAACCTGCTGTTCCCGCAGATGACGCGCCTCCAGATCGTCCCGAGCGTACTCGATGGAGTCACGTAACATCCCCTCGATCTCTGAGTCTGTCAGGCCATAGGAGGGCTTGACCTCAACCCTGGCCTTCACCCCGCTGCTCTGTTCCCGCGCCTCCACACTCAGCAGACCGTCTGCATCGACCGCGAAGGTAACCTGTATCCGGGCCGCCCCTGCCACCATCGGCGGGATGTCCCGCAGTTCGAACCGGGCCAGGGAGCGGCAATCCTTTACCAGCTCTCGCTCCCCTTGGAGCACGTGCACAGCCATTGCTGTCTGCCCGTCCTTGAAGGTGGTGAATTCCTGAGCCCGGGCCACCGGTATGGTGGTATTACGCGGAATGATCTTCTCTACCAGTCCGCCCATGGTCTCAATACCCAACGACAGTGGGTTGACATCCAAAAGCAGCATCTGGTCGTCCGGCTTGTTACCGATCAGGATGTCCGCCTGCAGGGCAGCTCCTATGGCCACCACCCGATCGGGATCTATGTCCACCAGTGGGGGCGTGCTAAAAAACTCACCCACCAGTTCGCGCACTCTGGGTATTCGCGTAGATCCGCCGACCATGACCACATCCTCGATCTCTTGCGGCGTCAGGTCAGCGTCCCGCAGGGCGCGACGGCATGGTATCAATGTCTTTCGAATCAGGGGATCCACTAGCTCATTGAACTGCGCCCGAGTCAGCTGCCCCTGCCAGTGGGAGCCATCCTCCAACTCCACATCGAAATCAGCTACGGCCGAATCGGTCAGGGCCTCCTTGGCAGCACAGGCATCCCGCATCAAACGCCGCAACATGGCGTGACCGCTATGCTCCTGTATACCGGCCTGCTGCATGATCCACTCTGCCACCGAGCGGTCAAAATCATCGCCGCCTAGGGCGGAATCACCCCCGGTTGAGAGTACTTCAAATACCCCTCGGTTGAGGCGCAGGATGGAGATATCGAAGGTGCCTCCACCCAGGTCGTAGATGGCGTGGACCCCATCCGAGCCGCTGTCCAGCCCGTAAGCCACCGCTGCTGCCGTGGGTTCGTTCAACAGCCGCAGCACCTGCAGGTCTGCAAGCTTGGCCGCATCCTTGGTGGCCTGGCGCTGGGCTTCATCGAAGTAGGCCGGCACGGTGATGACTACCCCGGCAAGATCCCCGCCAAGCGCCGTTTCCGCCCGTTGGACCAGGGCCCTGAGGATCTCGGCAGAGACCTCAATCGGAGTTACCTCACCCACTATCGTCTGAATACGGGGAACGGCAGCCTGCTCCTGCCGGAATTGATATGGCAGTCGACCTCCGAGGGTTTTTACATCATCCAGACCGCGACCGATCAGGCGTTTGACCGAAGAGATCGTATTCAGGGGATCTTCCACCGCCTGGGACCTGGCCTCGTGGCCCACCACCACCCCTTCGGTGGTATAACGCACTACCGAGGGGAGAAGATTTCGACCCTGGGAGTCCACCAGGGTTTCCACCTGTCCGCTGCGGACCGTTGCCACCAGAGAGTTGGTGGTTCCGAGATCTATTCCCGCTGCCAGCCGATGTTGGTGTGGAGCAGTGGACTGTCCGGGTTCTGAGAGTTGAAGCAGGGCCATTGATTCCAGTTTAACCTTCTATCTAGCGCAGTGTCTTATACCATCTCGTCCAACTCGGCCTCGAGAGACTCCGCATCGTACCGGAATTTTTGCAGAAACTGCATCTTGCGCAATATCTCTCGTGCCGCTTCCAGCTGATCGGGCGAGGCGGTCTCCAACTGCACCGCCATCTGCCCCACCAGGGCGGTGATACGCCGGTTGATATCTGCCACCAGGCTGGCAATGACCTTGTAGGGATCCGGCTTCTCGCGCGCCTGCTCCAGTTCTTCTCTCAGCTCCAGCTGTTCCATCAGAAACTCTCCATCCCGGGTGGTCTCCTTCTGCAGATCCATATCTATCCCCTTGAGGGAAAGAAGATAACCTGCCCGGCGTATGGGGTCCTTGAGTGTCTGATAGGCCTCGTTGACCTGGGCGGCCCCCTGCATGGAGATACGCCGCTCCTGACCGGACGCGCTGGCATAACGATCCGGATGGACCACCCGCTGTAATTCGCGATAACGCGCCGCCAGCTGGTCGGTATCGATGATATAACCGACAGGCAGGCCAAACAGCTCAAAGAAATTCTTCGAGAAATCCAGCATGATAGCTTCTATTGTTAGAGGAATTAGATGGGTGCAGACAGAGTTTCCCGCTGTCTGCGGAGATCAGACCGTGAAGCTTTCCCCACAACCGCAGGCATCCTTGACATTTGGGTTATTGAACTTGAATCCCTCGTTCAGCCCCTCTTTTGTATAATCCAGCTCGGTTCCGTCCAGATAGAGCAGGCTCTTGGCATCGACCAGCACTTTCACGCCGTGGTCTTCGAACATTACATCGTCCTCTACTGCCTCGTCCGCAAACTCCAGGACATAGGCCATGCCAGAGCAACCTGAGGTGCGGACCCCCAGACGTATACCCAGCCCCTTACCCCGGTTCTGCATGAAGCCAAGCACGTGTTTCGCGGCTGCTTCGGTCAAGGTAATCGACATTTCTCACTCCCGTCCCGCCGGCACGAGTGGCGGTAACCACCGCCCCTAGCCCAGACACATAAACTGAATCAAGCGCCCTGCTGAGCCTGCTTTTCGGCGTAATCCTGCACCGCCGCCTTGATCGCATCCTCGGCCAGCACTGAGCAGTGAACCTTGACCGGGGGCAAAGCCAGCTCTTCGGCGATTTCCGAATTTTTAATCTGCTGCGCCTCCTCCAGGGTCTTGCCTTTAACCCACTCGGTCAGCAGGCTGCTTGAGGCAATGGCAGAGCCACAACCGTAGGTCTTGAATTTTGCGTCCTCGATCACACCGTCGTCGTTCACCTGTATCTGCAACCGCATTACATCACCGCAGGCCGGCGCGCCTACCATGCCGGTGCCTACCTTGAGGTCATCCTTATTCAGGGTTCCGACGTTGCGCGGGTTTTCGTAATGGTCCAGGACTTTGTCACTGTATGCCATCTCTTGATCTCCGGGTTGACTGGTCATGAAAGTTCAGCGACGTCTAACAATCTGTTTTAACTGCCGTTAAGAGTCAGGGGTCAGAGCCTGCGGGATTTGATTATCCCGCTGGAGCCTGATTCCTCAATTCTGAGTTTCAATGTGCGGCCCATTGCACCGACTTCAAGTCGACACCATCCTTGAACATATCCCACAGAGGTGAGAGCCCCCGCAGCCGGGTCACCTGCTCCCGGATAACCCCGATCACGAAATCGACTTCTTCTTCTGTCGTGAAGCGACCGATGGTAAAGCGGATAGAGCTGTGGGCCAGCTCGTCCTCTCGCCCCAAAGCCCTTAGCACGTAGCTGGGTTCAAGGCTGGCCGAGGTGCAGGCCGAGCCGGAAGATACCGCGATATCTTTCAACGCCATAATCAGGGATTCACCCTCGACAAAGGCGAAACTCACATTCAGAATACCCGCCACACGGTGCTCCAGGTCACCGTTGAGATATACCTCTTCCATGTCCTTCATGCCGTCCCACAAGCGGTTTCGTAAGGCCAGAATGCGTTCATTATCCCCGGCCATCTCCTCCCGCGCTATGCGGAAGGCCTCACCCATCCCCACAATCTGATGGGTAGGCAAGGTGCCGGACCGCATTCCGCGCTCGTGTCCCCCTCCGTGCATCTGCGCCTCCAGTCGGACGCGGGGCTTGCGTCGCACATAGAGTGCACCTATACCCTTCGGGCCATAGATTTTGTGGGCAGACATGGAAAGCAGGTCAATCTTCATCGTCTCCATGTCCAGCGGCACCTTGCCCACGCTCTGCGCGGCGTCCACATGGAGCAGAATCTTGCGGGAACGGGTCAGCTCACCAATCTCCGCGACATCCTGGATCACCCCGATTTCATTGTTCACATGCATAATCGAAACCAGAATGGTGTCGTCACGCATGGCGTTCTCCAGCTTGCGCAGATCGAGCAGTCCATTGGACTCGGGTTCGAGATAGGTAACATCGAATCCCTCACGCTCCAGCTGGCGACAGGTATCCAGCACCGCCTTGTGCTCGGTCTTGCAGGTAATGATGTGTTTACCCTTTTTCTGATAAAAATGGGCCACACCCTTGATCGCCAGGTTGTCCGATTCGGTAGCGCCGGAGGTCCAGGCGATCTCTCTGTGATCTGCGTTGATCAGCGCCGCCACCTGGTTTCGAGCCTCTTCCACCGCATCGTCGGCATGCCAGCCGAACTGGTGTGAACGCGAAGCGGGATTCCCAAAGGTGCCTTCCGGTGTCAGAAAGCGGCACAACTTGTCCGCAACTCGAGGATCAACCGGCGTTGTCGCCGAATAATCCATATAAATCGGTAACTTCATCTGTCTCTCCGGGGATAGCTACTATTGTTGCGGTCACAGCTTCCGGTCTTCGCCGTCGACAAGGTGCTTAGTCCCACCTCCATTGCCTGCTGCCGGTCTTTCTGCCGCTCCACCACCTTCTGAGCACCTCGTTGCTCCATCAGATCATGCAAGCTGATGTTGCTGAGATAGTCGTGAATGCGATCACTGAGATCGTTCCAGAGATCATGGGTAAGACAGCGCTCATTGTCTTGGCAATTGTGCGATCCCCCGCAGCGGGTACTGTCGACTGTCTCATCCACCGCCGAAATCACATCCGCCACACAAATGTCGTTGACGCCACGCTCCAGAACATAACCTCCACCCGGGCCGCGAACGCTGCTCACCAGCGCCTGTTTTCTCAACCGGGAGAAAAGCTGTTCCAGATAAGAGAGGGAGATGCCTTGTCGTTGGGCGATATCGGCCAGGGTGATCGGTCCTTCACTATCGTGAAACGCCAGGTCCAGCATGGCTGTGACCGCATATCGGCCCTTGGTAGTCAATCTCACGCGTGATGCTCCTGAAATACAGTGGTGGGTAATTTATAATACTTGAGCATTTTAATCAAGTATTAATCACGCCTCCTCTTCAGGTTCCACCGATTTGTCTTCGGATTGGATTTTTTGCAGTTCCTCGGCGGTAGAGGCAATCTCGCACGACTCGATCAGGGGAAGATCCAGATCCGGCTGTTCCTTACTGACCTGTTTCAGGCTTTCGCACATGGCCTGCATACGCTGGTCAACCACATGCATGTGGTCGAGCATGCAGTTGATGGCATGGGCCACCGGATCCGGCGCATCACTCGTGGCGCCATAGGCGTCAAACCCCATCTTGGTGGCTATCCGAGACCGGTGGGAGTCATCTTCAACCTTCGTCGTCTCCACCAAACGCCCCGGCACACCCACCACAGTGGTATTGGCGGGCACCGATTTTACCACCACCGCATTAGAGCCGATTCGAGCACCATCACTGATTTCAATCGGGCCAAGCACCTTGGCCCCGGCTCCAACCACCACGTCATTACCCAGGGTGGGATGGCGTTTTCCCTTCTGCCAGCTGGTCCCCCCAAGCGTAACGCCATGATAAAGGGTACAATCGTCACCGATTATGGCGGTTTCACCAATCACTACACCCATCCCGTGGTCGATGAAAAATCTTGCCCCGATACTCGCCCCAGGATGGATCTCTATCCCGGTCAGCAGTCGCCCCAGCGTCGATAACAGCCGCGCCAGCCAGAGCAACCCAATCTTCCATAGCCAGTGGGATACCCGGTGTATCATCAATGCATGCACCCCGGGATAAGTGGTTACCACTTCGAAGGCATTGCGCGCCGCGGGATCCCGCTCAAACACGCAACCGATATCTTCTCTCAGTCGCGAAAACATTAGAACTTCCTAACCCACCACGCTGCTTCGCAAAAGACTGACCATTCTACTCGATTATTACGGCCGATGGCCACCAAAAAGTACCACAACGCCGATAGCAAACACCTGGTCAGGTACGCCGCATGGATTTCCGTCCCTGGGCGGCACTAAGGATGCCACGCAGAATATTCAATTCCACCGAATCCGGCCGGGCCCGCAGAAAAAGCCGTCGCAGCCGCCGCTGCAACTTCTTGGATTGACGCGGATCGGAAAACCCGAGTTCCTCCATCGCCTGTGCCAGATGCTGAAAAAAACCTTCCATCAGCTCGGAACTGGAAACCTCAGGTGGCATGGTTTCATGCCCCTCAGATCCCTGAAGATAATGGGAATAGAGTTCGTAGCTGAGCACCTGTACCGCCTGCGCCAGATTCAAAGAAGCATATCCCGGATTGGCGGGTATCTGGACAAGATAGTGACAACGATCGAGCTCGGCGTTGCTCAAGCCAGAACTCTCTCGACCAAAAATCAGTGCTACCTCTCCGGCAGTGGCCTCCTGCAGTAACCTAAGCGCAGATTCGGCAGGCGCCAGGCAGGGCCACTCGACACTGCGAGAACGCGCACTCGCCCCTATGACCATTCGACAGCCTGCTAGGGCATCGTCAAGAGTAGCGCAGACTCGGGCTCGAGCCAGCAGGTCATCCGCACCCGAGGCGCGGGCAGTGGCCTCCGCACTGGGATAGGCCTGAGGTTCCACCAAGTATAAATCCTGCAGGCACATATTTTTCATGGCCCGGGCGACGGCCCCAATATTACCAGGGTGGGTGGTGCCAATCAGCACGATTCGGATATTGTTCAACATTGACATACACCACCTGTTAAAGACGCGGGATCCTGCACCCAGACCAGCGAGCAGGAATTCGTCAATTCACCACGCGCTTCTTACCATGCACTCGCTAACCGTCGTTCCTAACCCGTCACTCGTTGCGCAATAGTGGCGCCGCCTTCTGACCCAGTGCCCGCCAGGTGCCGAGAAAACCTAGACCCAGGGTAATCGCCGTACACAACACAACGGTCGCAATCACGGCTGAAGGAACGAAAGTCCAGCTGGCTTCCATGACCCGGGTTACAACCGCCCAGGCGGTCAAGCTGCCGATTAACGCTGCGATAGCGGCGGTCAGCAACCCAAGCAGGCCATACTCCAACAAAAACGCCTGCAGTATGTCGCGCCGGGTAGCGCCCAGCACTTTCAACACGACACTGTCGTATACCCGTCGTCGATGCCCGGCCGCAATTGCCCCGGCCAGGACCAGGGTACCCGCGATCAAGGTGACACTCGCTATCGAGCGGACAGCGGTACCTATCTTGCCCAGGATATCGTTGACCCGATCCAGCGCATCCTTGATTCGAATCACCGTGATATTGGGGAAACGACGCGTCAGTTCGCGCTGCACTTTCTCTTCCCCAGGCGCCGTTGAACCAATCGTTGCAATATAGGTATGCGGTGCATTCCGCAAGGGTTCAGGGGAAAACATGATCGCGAAGTTGATCTGCATACTGGTCCAATCCAGTTCCCGGATATTGGCTATCCTGGCCTTGATATCCCGGCCCAGCACATTCAATGTGATGCTATCACCAACACCGACCCCGAAACCCTTGTTGACGTCCCGGTGGATGGATATCAGAGGCGGACCGGCGTAGTCATCGGCCCACCACTCACCTTCGACGAGGGTGGTATTCTCCGGTTTTTGAGCCGCGTAGCTCAACCCCCGATCACCGCGAATCATCCATTCATATTGGGGATCCAGCAAGGCCTCCTCCGGTGGCAGCCCCTTGATGGAAACAATACGCCCCCGGAAGTACGGTACCTTTTCAAAGCCCTCAACCCCATCGATGCCTTCCATGGCATGTTCGAAGGACGAGATCTGCTCCGATTGAATATCAATGAAAAAGAAGGCCGGCGCCTGCTCCGGAATACTCTCCCGCACCTGACGCGACATATTGCCCTCGATGGAGATGATGGCCACCAAAACGGTCAGACCCAAGCCCAGCGACAAGACGACGTTCGCGGTCGACGCGCCTGGGCGTTGCAGATTGGCCAGGGCCAGTCGCAATCCTGGGTGACGAGGCCGCCGCAATAATGCTGTTGCTCGTAGAATTGCCCAGGCAGCCAGCCGAAAGATCAGCATGGTGATGGCGGCGCCGGCAACGAACCAGACGGCGAATCGAAGATTGTCCGCGGTACCGATCGCCAGCACTGCAAGCAATATGGCGCTGATCACGGTCATCACGACATAAACCGGTCGTGGCCAGACCGCGCTGTGCGAAACGGTATCCCGAAACAGAGCAGCGGCCGGCACCTGATGCACTCGGGCCAGCGGCCAGACAGAAAAGACGATAGTAACCAGCAGGCCGAACAGCGCCGACAACAGAAGCGGGCCTGGATGGGCGGTGAGGGATAAATTAAATGGCAGCATTTCCTTCAGCAGCAGCGCCGCAAGTGGCGGCACCATAGCGCCCAGGACCAGCCCCACCCCGATACCGGCGCCGGCCAGCACCAGGATCTGGAGCATATATATCTGAAAAACCGTGCGGTTTGGTGCGCCCACACATTTGAGCATCGCGATGGTGCCCAGCTTGGTATCCAGATAGGCCTTTACTGCGTTGCTGACGCCAACGCCCCCGACCAGCAATGCGGTCAATCCGACCAGGGTTAGAAACAGAGTGAGGCGGTCGACCATGCGCTCTACTGTGGGTGAGGCATTGCGAAAATCCCGCACTCGCCAGTTAGCGGCTGGAAAAGCCGTTTTCAGGTCGGCTTGATAGTCGTCTATGTCTTTACCGGGGAGCAGTTTCAAGCGATAGTGGTGATAGACCAGGCTGCCGGTCCGCA
>CAWGCA010000034.1:0-99828 GCA_963820955.1 uncultured Gammaproteobacteria bacterium
TTCGCCCCCACTCCGCTGACGCGAAGCAGGGTCCGGAACAGCGCTCGCTCCGATTCGCTGCCAAATCCATACAGAATGTGGGCATCGTCCCGCACCGCCAGGTGAGTGAACAGGAGCACCGATTGACCCTGGTCCGGAAGGTCATAGAAAGTGGACATGGGGGCCTCCAGTTCGTAGCCTACCCCGTTCACTTCAACCATCAGAAACGGTGGTCTTTTGTAGACCATTTCCCCACGCAGCCGGCCGATCATCTACGCCATCTCCTGCCGGCCCTGGCCACCGCCTGCAGTGTACTCTGGGAGTGGGCATGACTCAGGGCCACCGCCAGGGCATCTGCCTGATCCGCCACCAGTCTCTGCTCCAGTTGAAGAATGCACTTTACCATGTGCTGAACCTGTCCCTTGTCTGCCGTCCCGGTTCCCACCACTGCCTGCTTGATCATGCGCGGAGTGTATTCTGATACGGCCAGTCCAGCCGTGACACCGGCACAGATGGCGGCGCCTCGCGCCTGCCCAAGCTTCAGGGCGGACGCGGCATTCTTCGCCACGAAAACCTGTTCGATCGCCATTTCGACCGGCGAGTAGGTCGCCACAATGGATGCGACCTCTCGAAATATCTCTCCCAGACGCTGGCTCAACTCGCCCTCGGAGACCCGAATACAACCGCTCGCGATATGGGTGCTTCGAATCCCGTCACTTTCGATGACGCCGAATCCCGTCACCCGGGAACCCGGGTCTATGCCGAGGATACGACGCATTCAGCCGATGGCATCCAGAATCTCGTCGGAAATATCCGCATTGGAATATACATCCTGCACATCGTCCAGGTCCTCCAGTGTATCCACCATCCGCAGCAGCTTCTCTGCAGTCTCCTGATCCAATTCCGCGCTGGTGGAAGCGTTGAAGGTTACCTCCGCGTTGTCCGGCTCCAGACCGCCCCGCACCATGGCATCCTTCACCTGGGAGAGTGCCTCCGGGGTGGTGGTCACATCGATCGATCCGTCGTCGTTACTGACCACATCCTCGGCACCCGCCTCCAGGGCCGCCTCCATCACTGCGTCTTCGTCCGTGCCGGGGGCGTAACTGATGATGCCCTGTTTGCTGAATAGATAGGAGACAGATCCGTCGGTACCCAGATTTCCACCGTGTTTACTGAAGGCGTGTCTTACCTCGGAGGCGGTTCTGTTACGGTTGTCCGTCATACAGTCGACGATCACCGCCGTGCCACCCGGGCCATAGCCTTCGTAACGAATTTCGTCGTAATTTTCCCCGTCACCACCGCCAGAGCCACGCTCAATGGCCCGCTTGACCGTGTCTTTGGGCATATTGGCAGCGGTCGCCTTATCCACCGCCAGCCGCAGCCGCGGGTTGGCATCGGGATCACCTCCTCCCTCTCTGGCCGCCACCGTCACCTCTCGGATAAGCTTGCTCCAGATTTTGCCCCGCTTCTTGTCATTGGCCGCCTTTTTATGCTTGATATTGGCCCACTTACTGTGTCCAGCCATGAAAATTCCTCGTAGATCGTCACTTCAAGCGAAAGTTTAACATTCCCGCGTAGCCTCTAGATATATCTAGCGCCGGAAAAATCGTCGCGCCTGACCTAAACAGCAGCCCCGGGTGTGTTCTCTATCAATCATTTGCCTGGCCGACAGACCCGGCGGCCCTCCGTATTACGAGCGTGTCACTCATTGTTCATCCCCAAAACTTCAGGGCTCCTCGAAAAATTCGAAGTGCCCGGTTGGTGCAGGGATGCATCACTATTTTCCTGCGCGTAAGCGCATGAAAATGAGCGCGATCGGAAATCGCGCGTTTCGATCGCCGTATCGAAAAATTCCATGGAGGGATTTTTCGAAGTACCCTTTAGCTCAGTGGCCCCTCCCCCTGCTCAAACCGCCCATGGTGGAGAAAGTTACAGGTCTCCCGAGCTACCTTTGAGGACAGCACCATCCCCATGTGATTCACCTTCAGCGAACAGAAGTCGGCAGCGCCGGGTAGCCGGGTCTCCTCCAGCGAGACGGTACCGTCACCTGCGGCGGTCAAGCCACCGATAATTCTGCCGATTCCAACCCCCCGGGTACCGGCGATAACCCCCAACTCCCGGCGATGCCTCCAGCGGGGCGCATCCCCCATCAACCCCTGCTCCAGATTTCTTCCCAGCAGGGGTCGAAGCCAGGGTTTTTCTGCTGCAACCCGCGCCACTCCGCTGCCCAGGACCGGGCAACCAAGCAGCACCACCCGCCCCGGAGGCAACTCCGGAAATTGATCGAAAAGATGCAGCAGCAGGATACCGCCCAGACTATGGGCCACCAGATGCAGTCGCTCAGACTTAAGCCCCCCGATGAAACCGGCCAACTGACGAGCGCTTGTCGCCGGGCTTTGCTTAAGAGATCGGTAATGAAAGTAGCGCGAGGCAAACCCGCAACGCGCCAGTTTAAGCCCGAGCCAACGCAACTCCAATCCATTCATCCAGAGCCCGTGTACCAGTACCACCGGTTCAGCGTCGCCGGTTTTCCTGGAAAATGCACTCATTTCTGATTCCGGCTTGCCATAAGACAGATAAAGATAGCGGACATTGAGTCGCTATGAAAACCAATTAAAGAATCGTCAGGATGCGTTCTACACTATGCCTAGCAGTCTCAGCGACTGGGCAGATCGCCTGGAGAATCAAGCCCTGCCCGCGATGGCCCTCACCATCCAGCGCGTCACTCAGCTGATCGAGCGTCCCAGCACCATCAACGCAGACTACCAGCGGGTCGTTGGCAAGGACCCAGGCTTTGCGCTCGCCGTCTTTCGCGGTATCGAGAAGGCGGCCCATACGCCAAGCGAACCGGCCGGAAATCTGGCCCACGCCATCGCGCTGCTCGGTATTAGCCCGTTGATCAAGGGAACGAAAAGCCTGCCGGTTCTGAAAAGACCGGCCGGCACGGCCTGGCAGGGGCTCCACGCCTGTTATTCCCGGGCCGGACATGCCGCCTGGTACGCTTATCAGTGGGGTCTCGCTCGCAAGGATACCAACCCGGAGGAGATGGCCGTCGCCGCCCTGCTCCGCGCATGCGGCGAAATGTCCCTATGGGCCCATGCCCGCGCAGATATGGAGCAGATACAACGCCATACCGCCCAGGGGCTGAATCGGAAAGATGCAGCAATGGCAGTGCTCGGTTTCAGTCTTGATCAACTCAGCCTGGCGCTGGCGGAACGCTGGCGGTTACCCCCCCTGGTGGCGAGAACACTGACAAGCTTCGGCGCATTCGAAACCCGCTCTCTCGGGGTCATGCTGGCCTCTGCCCTGGCCCAGGCCTCTGCCGCAGATTGGCGATCCGAGAAAACCAGAGATCTTACCGAGCTGGTGGCGGAGTACCTGAATCAAACGGTCGATCGCGCAATGGCCCAGATACACACTCAGGCGGCAGATGCCGCCAGGGCCCTTCAGGGCCTGCCGTTACCCGCAAGCGCCGCCGTCCTGGTACAACAGACTCAAGAAACCGGGGCAGCCGAAATGGCGACTACCCCTACCTCAGTCCCGGAGAACAAAACAAAGAGACGAACCCCCACTTCCCCGCCTCAATCTGAAAAAGACAAGGAGCAACGGAAACCGCGGGCTGGGGCCAATCGACTGCAGGAGGCGTTCAACCGGATCATGCGGGAGTTAAAGGAAAGCGTTGGTATTGACCGCACGATGTTCGCCATGCTGACCCCGGACAGAAAAGCGTTGCGACCGCGATTAGTGCTTGGCGCCGACCAGACCTCTGCGCTTCGCCGATTCCAGCTGAACCTGGACAAACCACACCTTTTCTCGCTGTTAATGGCGAAACCCCAGGGCTTCTGGTTGCATACCGGAAACCGCGAGAAGTTTCTGCCGATGATCCCCGTGTCCCTGCACAACTCCCTGAATCTGGATGGCTTTTTCATTACCTCACTGTTTATCCAGAAGCAGCCATTTGGCCTGCTCTACGGGGACTGCAGCGATGCCACTATGCTGGACAAGCAGCGCTTTGGTCTGTTCAAAAAGCTCGCTCACCAACTCAGTGACGAACTGAGTCAGGGACGCCATCCCGTTTGAATCCATACCCGTCTGAATCCATACCCGTTTGAATCTATGAGGGTGCTGCGAAAAGCGCGATTTCAGGTCAGACACATTTTCATGGGCTTACCCGCTCGAACCTACACTAGTGTATCCCCGCGCCACGTGGGTAACCCCCCGGTTTTTCGAGTTGCCCCAAAGCGACACAGCCCGGACTGTGAGCCGAAATTCTCTTTTCACCCCTTTCCACTGGCACCAACGGTCTAGTATCATTCGGTTTTCCCTTATTGACCGAAGCCAGTTGACTGACATCCCCGTGGCAATACAGCAGCTCAGTTACGTCATCGTCGACCGTCTTAACTCGAATATCACAGGCTGGGGATTGACGAACTCATCGATGCGATCGATGACCCTTCCGCCTGCGACGAGCTCACCCGGGAGTGCGACGAAAAATTCCGTCGACGGGAACCGGATAAGGTGGGCTGAATGACATCCCCCTTACCGGAATCTGAGAATCCCTTTCTGCCCGGAAACGACACGGCCTACCAACGCTGGCGCGAAAGCAAACTCGACGGTTATCCCGATCGCCTGGAACAGCTGACGGTAGAGATCGAACAGCCGCAGAACCTGAACGCCGCCGAACGACAGGCCATTCTGCAGCGCATCCGCAAATGCAATATGGCAATTTACGTCAGCGCCCTGGGAAGTGACCCGGACAAGGAGTTGGTCCGTAGCCTGGGACGTCAGTTCGGGCTGCAGCGGCTCGATCACAACATGGGTGCCGACGACGACGCCATCAGCTCACTGAGTATTCAGCCGGACGCCCTGCATCAGGGGTATATCCCTTACACCGACCGGCCCATCGCCTGGCACACCGACGGCTACTACAACGATCTGGAACACCAGATCCTGGGAATGGTGCTCCATTGCGTGGTACCGGCAACCCGGGGCGGCGCCAATCAGCTGCTGGACCACGAGCTGGTCTTCATGCAGCTGCATGACCGAAATCCTGAATTCACCCGCGCCCTGATGCACCCCTCAACCATGACTATCCCAGCCAATGTAGTCGACGGCCAGGTGATACGCCCAGCGCGCAGCGGGCCAGTTTTCCTGATCCTGCCCGGCGGCCAACTCCACATGCGATACACTGACCGCAGCCGCAGTATCGAGTGGCGGGACGATGCGCTTACCCGGGAGGCAGTGGCCGAACTGAAACAGATTCTGAAGGCTCCTTCCCTATATCGCTTCGAAGGCACCCTGCAGTCCGGTCAGGGGCTGATCTGCAACAACGTCCTGCATACCCGCAGCGGTTTCGAGAACGGTGAAACCGAACGCCTGCTCTTCCGAGCCCGCTACTTCGACCGCATCGCCGGCAGCTGATGCCCGCTAGCCGTTCACTGCACGGATTTGTTCCGATTGGCGGCGGCGGTAGATTGGGCTAGATGGTTCGAATATACTCAATTCAGCAGTGTTTCTTTACGTCTATGACCGTCTAGGAGATTCCATGAAAAGCCAGATTCTCACTATTGCCGCACTGGTGGTACTTGCATTGGCTGGATCCGCCAATGCCGAGACACTGCGAATTCTCACTTGGGGTGGGTACGCACCCGACGCGGTAGTCCAACTGTTCGAAGAGCAGACCGGTATCCAGGTAAAAGTTACCAAATCGAACAACGAGGACATGATCTCCAAACTCCGGGCCACCGGGGGCTCTGGTTTCGATCTGGTGCAACCGAGCCAGGACCGGATAACCGGGGCTCAACTGGAGCACAACATCTACCAACCCATCGATCTGACACAGATCAACCAGGATTTGTTCATTAAATCCCTCTGGCAGGCCACGCTGGACAACACCCGGGTGGGTGACGATGTATACGCAGTTCCCCACATCTGGGGCACCAGCGGCCTGGTGATAAACAAGGCCAAGACCGAGGCCGTTAAGGATTACACCGATCTTTGCAAACCCAGTCTGACCGGCAGGGTAAGCTATCGGCTGAAGCGGCCGACCCTGATCGCATTCGCCTACGCGCTGGGTCTGGACCCCTTTGCGGCCTATGGCGACGCGGCCAAATACCAGGAGATACTGAACAAGGTCGAGGAAGAGTTGATTCACTGCAAACCCAACGTAAAGACCTACTGGACAGGTGGAGACGCACTGCTGAATCTGATCCGTTCCGGCGAGGTAATAGCTGCCATGGCCTGGGATACCGGTGGCTGGAAGTTGAACAACGACAATCCGGACATCAACTTCATCGCCCCCCGATCAGGGGCCTTGGGTTGGATCGACACCTTTGCACTGCCGCGCAAAAGCAAAAACGACGCGGCAGCTTATCGATGGATCAACTTCGTGATGCAGCCCAGGATCGCAGCTATGATCACCGCCGAGGCCGGAAACTTCACCGCCTCCAGAGGGGCTGATGAATTTGCAGATCCTAAGCTGAAACAGCAGTTTCAAATGAGTTTCCCACAAGCGGCTATCGACAACATCAAGTGGTATCCTCCCGTGCCGGCCGGGCTGGAGGAGATGGAAGGTAAGGTATTGGATCGGGTGAAAGCCACCCGGTCTAACTGACATCGACTCGATCGCAGCCTGCCCGCCATTGGCGGCCTCTGCAGCAAGCCCCAGCCTGGTGTGTCATGTCGGAACATAGTGTCGTAAATGCGGCGCCGCTGGACCTCGAGTGCCACGGACTGAGCAGGGACTTTGACGGTGTTACCGCCGTCGACAATATCTCCCTGGGCATAGAGCCAGGCAGCTTCTTCTCCATTCTCGGCCCCAGCGGTTGTGGCAAAACAACGCTGTTGCGACTGTTCGCGGGTTTTCTTGAACCGAGCCGCGGCGACATCCTGATCAAGGGACGCAGTATGCTGGGGGTCCCACCCAACAAGCGCCCGGTAAATATGGTGTTCCAGCAGTTGGCTCTATTCCCCACAATGAATGTGAGGGAGAATGTTGGCTATGGGCTCAGACGAAAGGGGGTAAAACGCGCGGAGCTCAACCGCCTGGTAGAACGGATGATCGAACGGGTGGGGCTGCCCGCCGAAACGGACAAATCCATCGATCAGCTATCCGGTGGCCAGAAACAACGGGTAGCACTGGCCCGCTGCCTGATCATGGAGCCCGATGTACTGCTGCTGGATGAGCCCCTGAGTGCACTTGACCTGAAACTGCGGGAACGCATGAAGGTGGAGCTGAAACAGCTACAGCACGAATTCGGCACCACCTTCGTCTATATCACCCATGATCAATCGGAGGCGCTGCTGATGTCAGACCGCGTGGCCGTAATGAACCGCGGGAAATTCGAGCAGGTAGGCGCACCGTCGACTCTCTACTTCGAACCGCAATCGGCCTTCGTCGCCGGCTTTGTCGGTGACAGCAACCGGCAACAGGGCCGTATCCGATCCGCCCAGAACGGCAGACTGGTGCTGGAAACCCTGACCGGCACGCGGCTGCAGGGTATTGATGCGGCAAACAGTGGATTGAAAGCGGGCGAGCAGGTAGAGATCTTTATACGACCCGAATCGATCAAGCTGTCGCGGTCACCGCTCCAAGACGGTGCGGGTGTCAATCAACTCTCCGGCAGCATCCACAGCCTGCTGTTCAACGGTGCCAACAGCCGCGTCCTGGTGCGGGAGGAAAACCACAGCGCCCTGTACACCGCAGTGGTGCCGCAAACCGGCGAATATGCGGATTTGCGAGCCAATACTCCACTCCATATCAGCTGGCCGACGGAGCAGGTCAGATGCTATCGCCAGCAACCGGCAGGAGAAGGCGGCGGGTGAGTGCGGAAAGCCGCAGCAGCAGACTAAACCTGGGGTTACTGCTGTTGCTGGCGCCTTTTACCCTGTGGCTGCTGCTCCTTGTCGTTCTTCCCCATAGCGATCTTTTCCTGATCAGCCTGAATGAGAAGAGAGGTCCGGGGCAGTACGCAAAGGGATTTGGCAACTATATCGATTTCTTTTCCGAACCACTGTATTGGAACACCTTCCTGCGCACGGCCCTGATGTCCATTTCCGCCACGGTGCTGACCCTGCTGATAGCCTTTCCAATCGCCTACTATATCGCCAAGCTACTCCGTGGGAGACCAAAAAACCTGCTGTTCGTGCTCTGTCTGATCCCGTTCTGGGTATCGGAGCTGGTGCGGACCTTCGGTTGGATGATCCTGCTGCGTGAAACCGGGGTTGTGAGCAGCTTCCTGCAGTGGCTGGGCTGGGTGGATGGACCGGTAGAAATGCTTTACAACGACGCCGCAATCATGATCGGGTTGGTCTACACCTCTTTGCTGTTCATGGTGGTGCCACTGGTCTCTGTCCTGGACAGCCTCGACGACAATCTGATTGAAGCCGCCTATGATCTCGGTGGCAACAGCTGGAATATCCTGCGCGACATCGTCATACCCCATGCCATCCCAGGCATTGTTTCTGGCTGTATTATCGTATTCATGCTCACCCTGGGGAACTACCTGACCCCCAACCTGCTGGGCGGTAAAGACAGCCTCTGGTTCACCGAACAGATCTACACCCAGTTTATTACCCGCTTCAACTGGGAATCTGGCTCCGCCTTCGGCTTTCTGCTGCTGCTGCTCTCTTCGCTGATCGTCTGGCTGGGGCTGAAGCTGACTCACCAGACGCTGGCCGATACGGTCAGGTAGCCCTGATGATTCCATCTATCCCCCAACCGCGCCTCTTCACCTGGGTCTACTTCGTCTATGTCCTGTTGTTCTTCGTCTATCTGGCGGCACCGCTGGTGGTGGTCGGAGTGTTCGCCTTCAACGACTCAATGTTTCCCTCACTCCCCTGGAACGGATTCACTCTGGACTGGTTCACCGGCAAACGTGGCATATTCAACGACAGCGCCCTGCTGGAGAGTATCGGCATCTCCCTGCTGGTTGCCCTTTGGGTTACCCTGTTATCGTTGCTGGTGGCCACCAGCAACGCATTTCTGTTCGAGCGCGAGCAGTTTCCTCTGAAAAATTTTCTCTACCTCCTGATGTTGACACCGTTGGTAATCCCGGGAGTAATCCTCGGCATCTCCATACTGGTGTTCTCCAACACCCTGGCCAACGGCATGGAAGAGCTTTTCAACCTTGAAGTGGAAACCCTGCGCCCGGGACTGGTGCTGGTGGTGCTGGGTCAGTTCGCCTTCATCACAACCATCGCGACGCTGATTATCTCCGCGCGCCTGCGGAAGTTCGACCGCTCCCTGGAAGATGCGGCACGCAACCTGGGGGCGACCCGATTCACTGCCATACGCACTGTCACCCTGCCCTATCTCCGACCTGCCCTGCTGGGGGCCGGGATCGTCTCCTTCCTGATGTCGTTCGAAAACTTTAACACCACGCTGATGCTGGTAGGTTCGGATTCTCCCCTCACCATCACAATGTTCAACCGCCTGCGGGAAGGCTCGACCCCGGCGCTGAATGCGGTCTCTCTGCTGCTGATGCTGGTCTCCGGTGCGCTGGCATTGATCAGTGTGTTCGTGCAGCGCGGTAAATGAAATGACGTCGAAAACCAAACCCTGGCTGATAGCGCATCGAGGCTACCCGAACCGCTACCCGGAGAACAGCCTGGCCGGATTCCGCGCCGCGGTCGATGCGGGGGCACGTTTGCTTGAACTGGATGTTCAGATCAGCACAGATGGCGTTCCGGTTGTGCATCATGACCAGGACCTGCAGCGCAGTTGCGCGGTTGCGGGCTCTCTGCTGGAAACCGATCTATCGGCACTACGCTCCCTGAGCGCTCACTTTCCCGGTCGCTTTGCCGAACGTTATACGGGCACCCCCATCCTCACTCTGGAAGAGTTCGCCGGACAACTCTGCGCCTGGCGCGAAATACAGGCCTTTGTCGAGATTAAACTCCAGAGCATCATTCACCATGGCATGCGCAGGACGGTGGATACCGTGCTCCATGCCCTGGGAGCCGCGCTGGAACAGTGCATATTGATCTCCTTTCACACCGACTGCCTGGTCTATGCCCGGGCGCGTTCCGGCATACCTATCGGTTGGATAACGAAAAAGTGGGATGAGATGGATCAGCGACAGGCCCTTGCCCTGCAACCCGAGTTTCAATTCGCTCACGCGGATATCGTCCGCTACGCAACCCACGCCATCCGACACCACAGCAACCGTTGGGCCGTTTTTGTAGTTAACGATCCACTCCAGGCAGCCCACTACCGCAGCCTGGGAGTAGATCTGGTGGAAACCGATGCCATCGGCGAGATGCTCAGCTCTGACCAGTCTGCCCACACAGCAACTAATCCGATGTCATGAAGCGGAACCAGATCAGTCCACCCCCAGTCTGCGAGGTTGATCCTTCGAGGCCGCTATGTAAACATCCGGTCCCGCCCCTTCGGTTAGACGCAGAGACGCACCATGAGCGAACAGCCTCCTGATTTATTCCCGACAGAGATCAATCTGCACAGCAAGTCCCGACTGCTGATCGTCGTCTTCTCTGACGGACGGCGGTTTGAGCTTCCCTGTGAGTACCTGCGTGTGTTCTCCCGGGCAAAAGAAGTCCGCACCCTGGACACCCCGGTCACCGGTAAGGAGGATGTGAATATCACCCGGATCGAACCCCAGGGCCAGTACGCGGTGCGACTGGAGTTTGACGACGGACACGACACCGGCATCTACTCCTGGGACACCCTCTATGAACTGGGTGAGAGGCATGAGGAAAACTGGCGGGATTACCTGGAAAAACTCAATGAAATTGGCTATCAGCGAAAGACAGGTCCAACGGGCGACGCCAGCCCGCGCAGGATCAAACTGCTCTATTTCACCTACCTGGTAAAAAAGCTCCGCAAGGAGTCAGAAGAGGTCGAAATCCCAGCCTCGGTAATAGACGTCAACACCTTGTTGGAGTGGTTGCGTAAACGGCAACGGGACAACGCCCATCTGTTGCAGGAGGGCAGCATCCAATTGACAGTGAATAAACAGTTCTCCGAGCCATTCACACGCATCGACGATGGAGACGAGGTGGCATTGATCCCCACATCCCCCATCGCCCCCGTTGCGGAATAGTCGAACGCCGCCGAGCGGCGGTTTCTGCTGATAAACCGATTGGGTGCACTAGCGTTTTGCAATCCCGGCAGCGATCGCCATCTTCACCAACTCAGCCAGGGAAGCGGCCTGCATCTTTTCCATCACCCGCGCCCGGTGGGCCTCCACCGTCTTTGCACTGACCCCCAGTGTCAGCGCAATCTCCTTGTTGGCCCGGCCGTTGGTCACCATCTCCATCACCTCGTGCTCCCGTGGCGTCAGATGGGCCAATCGCGCTGCGATTTCTGCCCGCTCGGCCTGAGTGGCACGCTGCTCGACATCCAGGGTCAAGGCATTACGGATGCTCTCAAGCAACAGTTCATCGTTGAAGGGTTTTTCGATGAAATCCACCGCCCCCGCCTTCATTGCCCGCACTGCCATCGGAACATCGCCATGGCCTGTGATAATAATGACCGGTATCTTGATCTGTTGCGCCACGAAGGTTTCCTGCAGCTCAAGCCCGCTCATCCCCGGCATCCGAACATCCAGCAACAGGCAGCCCGCCCGCCCGGGATAATAGTTGTGGATAAACTCATCTGCCGAGGCATATATTTCCACGTTCATCCCCACTGACTCTATCAGCCACTGGAGGGAGTTTCTCATCGCCTGGTCATCATCGACCACGAATACGGTAGGTTGATTGCTCATATCGCTGCTTTTTCCTCCAACGCCGAATAGCTTGGCAAGACCAGGGTGAACAGGCTTCCCCCTTCTGCCACCGACCTGGCTTCGATTTTACCATTGTGATCCTCCGCAATGGTCTGGCTGATAACCAGTCCCATACCCATCCCGCTCTCCTTAGTGGTAAAAAACGGCTCGAACAGGTGGGTTACCACTTCCGGCTCTATCCCCGGACCAGAATCCTGCACCTCCGTTATCACCTGACCGTCCTGCCGGCGGCTGGTGCGCACCACCAGCGCGCGGGCATCTTCGGGAACGTCCAGCAGTGCATCCAGGGCATTGCGAACCAAGTTGAGCAATACCTGTTCGATCTGAACCACATCGACCCGCACCGGCAGTTCTCCCAACGACAGCTCCTGCACGATCACGACCGCGGTTTTTCGTGCCTCGAATTCGACAAAGGAGCATACCTCCTGCACCAGTTCATTAAGATTTGCCACCCGGCGCAAAGGCGGCTGTTTTACCACCAGACCGCGGAGACTCCGGATGATTTCTCCGGCCCGGCCCGCTTGACTGTTTATCTGACCCAGGGCGTAGAGGAGACCACTCGTATCCTGTTCATCGGACCGCAACCGACGGACGCAACCGTTGGCGAAATTGGCGATGGCAGCAAGCGGTTGGTTCAACTCGTGGGCGAGTCCAGTGGCCATCTCGCCCATGGTGCTCACGCGGCAGACATGCACCAGTTCCTGCTGATGCTCCCTGGCCTGCCGCTCTGCCGCCCTTACCGCTGTGATTTCGCGGCCATAGATATTGACATAGTCCAAGTCCAGCACCGGTGTGACCAGCAACGAGTAAATACGGCCATCACAAGTTACCTCCGTTTCCCAGTCCCTGCCCAGATCGAATACCTCCCGCATACGGTTGCGCCAATAAAGCGGCAACGTCTGCCCCTGTTCACATCCCCAGTAATCGAGTAGCAGGGCACTCGCCGTATTTGCGTAGATGATCACCCCCCTGCGATTGACCCGCAATACCGGGCTCGGGCTTTCCGAGGGAAACTTCGCCAGACTGCTGATTTCCTGCTCGGCACGTTTGCGATTAGAAATATCATGCACATAGACGGTAAAAAGCAGCTGCTGCTTCAACAGGATGGGCTTGATTGCCAGCTCGACGGGAAACAGGGAGCGATCTGCTCGAAGCGCCTCCATCTCTTCGCGTGCATCCATCTCCGGCATCTGCTGTTTGTCATCGAACTGACTCAACATCTGCTGAAACCTGCCACGACTTTGCAGCGCAATGATCAGTTTGGAAAAGTCTTTTCCTATCACGTCCTTTCGTCGGTAGCCGAACATCCGCTCAGCGGTGGAATTAAATTCAATGATCCGTTCACCTTCGTCAATGGTAATGATGGAGTCCAGGGCTGCTTCCATGATCGTCTGTTTCAGCGCCTCGGATTCCTGCATCTCAGATTCGTGCTGTTGTCTCATCTCCTCCCGGGACTTCAGGACCTGCCGCATAAACTCCCTGATCCACTCCTCCAGAACAATAATCTGATTCCCCCCTTCTATGACTGGCTGCTTCCGGCCAAGCGCACGGCGTGAAAACCGCGACATGCGGCGCAGTATCCGATTCAATCGTTCCGACAACAGATAGAACACCAGCGTAAACACGGTGATAAAGGTAACCGCCGCTACCACACGCTGCTGTTTCTCAACGGCCGCCACCCGGGTTCGAGTGGCTTCCACACTGGCCCTGGGCACCAGGGTGGCAAACTGCATATTCAGGTCAGACCCCTCTTGATTGGAAAAGGCCTGTGCCGTTACTAAATAGTCCTCGGCAATCCGCCCCGCGCCGGAGCCATCGGGAACCCGCTGAGGATCACTACTGGAAAGAAATCGCAGTTCATCGGCATCCAACAGGCTGACCACCACACCGTTGGCGGATATCCCCTGTTGCGATGCATCGAGGAACTCACCGTCAACCGGAACCACCAGCATAAGATAGCCCATGCTGGCACCGGTCGCGTCCTCCACCAAGTCTGATGTCAGAAGAACGGGTTTGTCATCCAGCGTAGTCAAAAAGGCCTGGGCCTGACTCTCGGCCAGGAAGAACTCATCAACCTCCATCAGTTCCGGAGGAAGCAGCTTGTTTCCGACATGATAGATCTCGCGGGTTCTCCCTTCACGATCCATCAACAGGATGTGGCTGGGCCGGACCAATGCCCCCCAGAGTGTGGCGGTGGGCAGCCAGGGGGGATTCTGAAAATAGTCCAGAGGCGGACTTTGGTCACTGTCGTACCAGTAAACGGGCTCCAGGTAGTTGGCCAGACGCCTATGATTGGCCAGCAGACGCGTCGTCGAAGTGTGCGCCGCCACGTAGTTGTCGAACCGGATCAGTGTCTCACGGGCCTGCTGCCTAAGCCTGGTATCGAGCTCTTGTGAAAAAATGTCCCGCAGCGCCTGTGGTTGCACCTGTTCCAGTACCAGCCACACGATCACGCCGCAGCCAAGGCCGATAAGAATCGACAGCAGCGGGATGGAGATATGCCGCCAAGGATTCACCGACCTTGATCTAAACAGATTCGACATGACGATGGAAAGTCTCTATATCCGGAAAATCTGTACTGTCCCGGCACCCGACTGAGTTTCCGATCTGAGCGCATTGTTGCATCCGGATCAGAGCTGATTTCCCCGGTATTATGGATGGCATTGCCGCCAGCCGCCAGTTACTAATTAGGGCCTAAGGCAACCGGACGATAGAGACCAGGGACCCTGCTGGTTAGTGCTTTAAGGGTACTTCGAAAAACCTCTCAGATGGGAATTTTGCGATACGGCGATCGAAAAGCGTGAATTCCGACCGGTTTCTATTTCGTGCGCTTGCGCGCATGAAAATAGAGGTTCACACCGGCAACTCGAACGTTTCGAGGTTATCTTAACTAAGAAATCGGGAGAGACAGATAGTTGGTATCAGGAAACGAACCGCAGAATCCGGTCTTTCGCCGCCGGCTTCCCATGCGGATATACCAATCGATGAAGTGTGTCGTGACATTCGGGATCCAACTCCTCGAACAGCAGCCCAACCCCTGATTCTTGCGTATGGACGACAATGGCTCCAATCCGCAGCGGGCGCCTGACCCCATCCAGCATCATCGCTAGGTTTACCATCGCATTTACCGGTAACTGCACGCACCCGGTATCCACGAACACCCCACCCATGCCTATGTCCTGCGTACGACCACGCACCAACCCCAGGCCGCGGTAGTCAATCACCACGTCCAGGGTCAGCGACTTGCGTATAGAACAGCGATGCTCCATAACCTCGATTCTCCTTTGGTGCCTGGAAAAACCAGGAAAGGCGTCCCGCCCGTTCGTTTACCACAAGACCACAAAAGATTTATTTATTTTTTTAGTGTTCTTAATTCTGGTTGCTTCTGGAAATAAAAGAAACCCGGGTGATTGCGCTGTACACTAGGGGTTTTCCCGGGATTGGAGGTGAAAATAGATGAAAAACAACGCTCCAATCGATGTCGATTTAACCAGGGCTCCCAGCTTATGGCGCAGGCTGGCGGCCATTCTTTATGACAGTCTGCTCGTCACCGGATTGTTGTTCCTGGCCATGGCCCTAGCGGTCGTGGGACTGGGCTCGGTCCAGGGATGGGACCAATTCAATCCCGCAGAATTGCGTCACAATCCTTTCTATATTGCCTACTTGCTATCAGTACCTCTGGTTTTTTTTGTCGGGTTCTGGCGCCGGGGAGGGCAAACCCTCGGCATGCGCAGCTGGCATATCCGGGTGGTAACCTCCGATGGCAGCCCGGTCTTCTTGACAGTTGCCCTGTTGCGCTTCCTGACCGCCCTGCTCTCCTGGGCGGCATTGGGTCTCGGATTCCTATGGGTGCTGGTGGATCGCGAACAACTGGCCTGGCACGATCGCCTGTCCGGCACGCGCCTGGTGATGGTGCGCAAGACCAGTTCACGATCCGGGCGATAGCCCCTGCGAAAAGCCTGGCGCAGCTCCCTGAGCCTCTGGCAAACGCCGAAAGTTCTTGTAGACTATGGGCGATTCCGTCCAGGTTCGATCGCTATTGATATCTGTCGGCGAACGGCATCTGAATAATCTATAACAAAACCCAGGAGCAGCTATGGATTACCTTCTGAAATCGGGCAACCCGGCAAATCTGCGCACCGGCTGCCTGGTGGTCGGTGTTTTCGAAAAACGCCGGCTGACCGACCCGGCCGCGGTGGTGGACAAAGCCAGCAGAGGCGCCCTCACCCGCATCCTGAAAAAGGGTGATTTCGAGGGAACGGCCGGGCAGTCCCTGCTGCTGTACGATCTTCCAAATACCCAATGCGAACGGCTTCTGCTGATCGGCCTGGGGCCGGAAAAGGGGTTCAACCTTGAGGCCTACCGCAAGGCAGTGGCCGGCATGGCCAGCCTCTTAAACGAGGCTCATCCACTGGAGGCCATCTCCACCCTCACCGTGCTGGAGCCTGAAAAGGGAGACCTGTACCGGGTGCTGCGGGAGACTGTGATCACCACTGAACAGAGCCTTTACCGTTTCGATCAGTGTAAGAGCCAGGTGCAACCCGTCAAAAGGCCACTGAAAAAACTGGGGCTATTCGTCGGCAGCCGGCGGCACACGAAGGCAGCCGCTGACGCTATCAAACAAGGTAAGGCCATCGCCGCCGGCGTCGCCCTGGCCCGAGACCTGGCCAACCTGCCCGGCAATGTCTGCACCCCATCCTACCTTGCGGACCAGGCCCGATCCATGGGCCGAAAGTCCCGCAAAATGCGAACTCGAATACTGGAAGAAAAACAGATGCAGGAGTTGGGCATGGGAGCCCTCCTGTCGGTGAGTCGGGGCAGCCGCCAGCCGGCCAAACTGATTCTGATGGAATACAGCGGGGGAAAAACCGGCAGCCAACCGGTGGTGCTGGTGGGGAAAGGCCTCACCTTCGATGCCGGTGGTATCTCGATCAAGCCTTCCGAGGCTATGGACGAGATGAAGTATGACATGTGCGGTGGTGCCAGCGTACTGGGAACCATGGCGGCCTGCGCAGAGCTGGAACTGCCCATCAACCTGATCGGTATCGTTCCTTCATCGGAAAACCTGCCAGACGGGGATGCCAACAAACCGGGTGATATCGTCACCAGTATGTCGGGACAGACCATCGAAATACTCAACACGGACGCGGAGGGGCGGTTGATCCTATGTGACGCCCTCACTTACGCTGAGAGATACCAACCGGCGGCGGTGATCGATATCGCCACCCTGACGGGCGCCTGCATCGTCGCCCTCGGAGCGCATGCGTCAGGCCTATTGAGCAACAACGATGAACTGGCGGAAGAGGTGCTGGCAGCGGGGGATCACAGCAACGACCGGGCCTGGCGCCTGCCACTGTGGGACGACTACCAGAGTCAGTTGGACAGCAATTTCGCCGATATGGCGAATATCGGCGGCAAGGGGGCAGGCACTATCACCGCCGCCTGTTTCCTCTCGCGCTACACCAAAAAGTACAAATGGGCGCACCTGGACATCGCGGGAACTGCCTGGAAGAGCGGCGCCCAGAAGGGGGCCACCGGGCGTCCGGTACCGCTGCTCACTCAGTTTCTGCTCAAGCGTTGCGGCATGGCCAGTAAATGACACGAATCGACTTCTATATCCTGAGCGATCGGGCCTCCGGCGATCGCTACCACCTCTCCTGTCGGTTGGCGGAAAAGGCCTGGCAGCAAGGCCACCGGGTCTATCTCCATACCGGCTCAGAGCAGGAGGCCCAGCAGATGAACCGGCTGCTCTGGACCTTCCGGCAGGGGAGTTTCCTGCCCCATGCGCTAGTGGCCAGCGCCGACACCAGGCAAAATCCGATTCTCATCGGCCATGGGCCTGAAGCCGGGGAAGAACACGACGTACTGATCAATCTGACCCACGAAACACCTCCCTTCTTCAGTCGTTTCCAGCGGGTGGCGGAACCCATTGACCGGGACCAGACGGTCCGCCAGGCCGGGCGTGAACGCTACCGTTTCTATCGCGACCGGGGATACCCCCTGCAGACCCACGACATCGACCGATGAAAGACGACGAGTTTTCCAACCCCTCCCAGACGCCGGACACTGGACCGCAAGACGCACTCCCGGTAGATGCGCTCGGGATTCCAATACTTAGTGAGGTGGTCGCGCTTGGGCCGGGGGAAGCGCTAGCCGCAGATTCAGAGCCCGGCCCGGAGACGAACCCGGAGCAACAGGATTATGAGATCCTTCTCGCGGTAGTGCGGGAACACCTCAAATCCCAGCTTGAAGACGATCTGGGGCGAATCACCCGACAGGTGGTCACCACGGTCATCGCGAACGCCACCCGTAACCTGGAGTCAGAGATTGAGCGGGAACTAAACCGCCTGCTGGATGAGAAACTCTCCGCCCTGATCGACGAGTCGCTGGATCAGCATCTGGGCAGCAGCAATATGCCACCCAGGTAAAGACAACTGGTTATTGCTCAATCCGAACCGCATCGACCCGTTGAAATCCGCGCGGCAGCTTATTCCCCCGGCGTCCTCGTTCCCCCTGATAGTGTTCCAGGTCTGAGGCCTTCAACGCGATGTGCCGCTTGCCGGAAAAGGCAATCAGTCTGCCGCCCGCCGGCAGACAGGCGATAGCGACCACAAACTCCTCCCGGGACAGCACCCGCTTGAGGGGTACATTGATAATCTTGTTGCCCTTGCCCCGGGTCAGAGCGGGCAGGTCCGCCACCGGAAAAGCCAACATACGACCCTCGTTGGTGATGGCCACCACCTGGCTGGAATCAGGATCGCCGACCGGGGCCGGTGGCAATACCCGGGCCCCCTTGGGCAGGGTCAACAGTGCCTTGCCTGCCTTGTTCTTGGTGAACAGGTCCTTAAGCTGCACAATAAATCCGTACCCGGCGTCCGACGCCATCAAATACCACTGATCCATCTCCCCCCCCAGCACGGCGACAAAGCTGGCACCGGCGGGCGGAGAGAGTCGTCCGGTGAGCGGCTCGCCCTGACTGCGAGCAGATGGAAGTGTATGAGAGGGAATGGAATAGCTGCGCCCTTCGGAATCCAGGATCACCACTGCCTGATTGCTGCGCAGCCGCGCTGCATCCAGGTATCTGTCACCTGATCTGTAGTTGACGCCCGAGGGATCGATCTCGTGACCCTTAGCGGCCCGCACCCAACCCTTCTCTGACAGGATTACCGTGACTGGTTCACTCGGGCTGAGCTGCGTCTCGTCCAGTGCCTCGGCGGCGTCACGCGATACAATGGGGGAGCGGCGATGGTCACCGTATTTCTCCGCATCGGCCTGGATCTCCTTGCGGATCAGGGTCTTCATGCGCTGTCTGGAACCCAGGACCTTCTCCAGTTGATCCCGCTCTTTTGTCAACTCCGCCTGCTCGGCCCGGATCCTCATCTCCTCCAGGCGGGCCAGCTGTCGCAGCTTGGTATCCAGCACATAGTCGGCCTGCACCCCGCTAAGGCCGAACCAACGCATCAATATCCCTTTCGGTTCGTCCTCGGTGCGGATAATGCGGATCACCTCATCAATGTTGAGGAAGGCAATCAGTATTCCATCCAACAGATGCAGCCGATCCCGTACCTTGCCGAGCCGATATTCCAGTCGACGCCGCACCGTATCCTGGCGGAAGACCAACCACTCGCTGAGCAATTCCCGCAGGTTCTTTACCTGGGGTCGACCATTGAGGCCGATCACATTCAGGTTGACCCGATAGCTGCGCTCCAGGTCGGTAGTGGCAAACAGGTGCGACATCAACCTCTCCACCTCCACTCGGTTTGAACGGGGCACAATCACCAGGCGGGTCGGATTTTCATGGTCTGACTCATCCCGCAAATCCTCCACCATCGGCAGTTTTTTCGTCTGCATCTGGTGGGCAATCTGCTCCAGGACACGGGCACCCGACACCTGATGCGGCAGTGCCGTGATGACGATATCTCCCTGCTCCCGCTCGTAACGGGCCCGCATGCGGACACTACCTCCACCGGTGCGGTAGGTCTTCATCAGATCCTCACGCGGGGTGATGATCTCCGCCTCGGTGGGATAATCCGGGCCAGGGAGGAGTTCATACAACTCTTCCAGCGTGCTGTTTGGGCTCTCCAGCAGGCGAACACAGGCAGCGGCCACCTCCCGCAGATTGTGGGGGGGGACATCCGTGGCCATACCCACGGCGATGCCGGTGGTACCGTTCAGCAGGAGATTGGGCAAGCGCGCCGGTAGAACCTGGGGCTCCTTCAGCGTACCGTCAAAATTGGGGCTCCAGTCCGCGGTTCCCTGACCCAGTTCCGAAAGCAGCACCTGGGCGTAGGGGGTAAGTCTCGCCTCGGTATAGCGCATGGCAGCGAACGACTTGGGGTCGTCCGGCGAACCCCAGTTGCCCTGGCCATCGATCAGGGGATAACGATAAGAGAACGGCTGGGCCATGAGCACCATCGCCTCGTAACAGGCACTGTCGCCATGGGGGTGGAACTTACCCAGCACATCACCCACGGTGCGGGCCGATTTCTTGTGTTTGGAGGCAGCGGAGAGGCCCAGTTCCGACATGGCGTAGACAATACGCCGTTGCACCGGTTTGAGGCCGTCCCCGATGTGAGGAAGGGCGCGATCGAGTATCACGTACATGGAATAATCCAGATACGCTTTCTCGGTAAACATCTTCAACGGCATCTGCTCGATGCCTTCCATACTTTGATCGATTCCGTGGGTCATAGGATTCCGATGGATGTAGTGCAACCCGGAGGCGGGTCCTGTCGGCAGGGGATGATACGAAAAGTAGCAGGACTTGTCACAAGGGAAACGGCCTAAGGGCCGGACCAAGCGATCGGCGCCAGCGGACGGCACCATAACGACCCGTGACAACCACCAGAGGTAAGACCGAAAGCGTGGGAGGCTCGCCCAATGAAGCGGCGCGAACGACCGGCTCAGGGTTCAAAAACCCGTGTCCCGCCGATTTTCTTGAGGGTAACGAATCGCATCGATTATCTGCTGCGTCGTTCGGGTCTTTCTGGTCTCGAAATCGCACAGATAGAACTCCCATAGATCCTGCCGATAGCGGACATTGGTGGTCTCCCGTATAGGCCGCCACTTTGGCTTGCGCACTGCCTGAAACGCACCTTTACTGGTTCCGTAGGCGAAGGTTTTGTATTGTCTTTGGGTGCAGTTCATGGCTTCGAACATCACATTCCGGCTGCCACTTCGGGAACGAATCATCAGGGTATATCTAACCGCCCCGTCGTTTTCACCCACGCTGATCGATTTGGTGTCAATAAAATAACGAAACTTCGAACCCGGCTGATCCACGCGAAACTCCAACAGGTTTTCATCCTCGGGATAGCCAGGCAGCTCGGTCGCTTCCTCTTCCCACTCATCCTCGATGTTTTTCAACGGAGCGTCGTGGGGCTCATCGTAGGGCCGACGTTGGGCTGCTTCCCCCCCCATGGCAATCAGGAAGAGTGCGAAGACCAGAAAAATCGCGACAGGCTTTGAACCGATGTGTCTATACATAGCGGGCACCGGAGAGAAGTAAATTTAAGGGCACCTCGAAAAAATTCGAGGTGCTCGTGTGGCGCAGGGACGCACCACTATTTTCGTGCGCATAAGCGCATGAAAATGAAGGCGATCGGAAATCGCGCTTTTCAATGTACCCTTAACAAGCGAGGAGCGCCGGCGCTAGACTTCTGCCAGATCGCCCTTCTCCTGTAACCAGGCCTTGCGGTCGGGGGAACGCTTTTTTGCCAGCAGCATATCCAGGATCTGGTGCGTCTCATCCCCCGACTCGACAGTCAACTGTACCAGACGACGGGTGTCGGGGTGGATAGTGGTCTCCCGCAACTGAACCGGGTTCATCTCACCCAACCCCTTGAAGCGCTGTACGCTCACCTTGCCCTTGATCTTTTCCGCCGCAATACGATCAAGCACCCCCTGCTTCTCCGCGTCATCCAAGGCATAAAAGACCTGCTTCCCCGCGTCTACCCGGTACAACGGCGGCATGGCGACGTAGACATGACCTTCTCGCACCAGGTTAAGGAAGTGGCGCAGAAACAGTGCGCACAGCAGGGTTGCGATATGGGCACCGTCAGAGTCTGCATCCGCCAGGATACAGACCTTACCGAACCTCAGCTTACTCAGGTCGTCTGATCCCGGCTCGACTCCAATGGCCACCGAAATATCGTGCACCTCCTGGGAGGCCAGCACCTCGCTGGAGTCCACTTCCCAGGTGTTCAGGATTTTACCCCGCAGCGGCATGATGGCCTGGAACTCGCGATCCCGGGCCTGTTTGGCGGAGCCCCCGGCCGAGTCCCCCTCCACCAGAAAGAGTTCCGAGCGTTGCGGGTCCACCGAGCTGCAATCGGCCAGCTTTCCCGGCAGCGCCGGTCCCTGAGTCACCTTTTTCCGCTGGACCTTGCGACCTGCCCGCAGCCGTGTCTGAGCCGCGCTGATGGCAAGTTCAGCGATTCTCTCCCCGGCCTCGGTGTGCTGATTAAGCCAGAGACTGAGGCCATCCTTGACCACGCCGGAAACAAACGCGGCGCATTCGCGCGAGGATAAACGCTCCTTGGTCTGCCCGGAGAACTGAGGATCGGCCAGCTTCACCGACAGGACATAACTGCATCGGCCCCAGACATCGTCCGGGGTAAGTTTCACTCCCCGCGGCAACAGATTTCGAAATTCGCAGAACTCCCTGACCGCCTCGGTCAAACCGGAGCGCAGACCGTTCACATGGGTGCCGCCCAAGGGCGTCGGAATCAGATTCACGTAGCTCTCGGTGACCGCCTCCCCCCCTTCGGGCATCCAGGCCACAGCCCAGTCCGCTGCCTCGGTATTGCCCTCCATGGCCCCGACAAAGGGATCCTCGGGTACCAGGGGAAGCCCCTGCAATGAATCCAGAAGGTAGTCCCTTAGACCGTCCTCATAACACCAGTGATAATCCTCGCCACTGTTTTCATCGTTGAAACGCACCTCCAGTCCGGGGCACAGCACCGCCTTGGCCCGCATTACGTGCAGCAGCTGGCGCACCGAGAATTTATTGGAATCGAAATACTTGGGGTTGGGCCAGAATCGCAGGGTGGTGCCGGTATTGTTTTTCCCTACCTTGCCAACCAGCTCCAGATCCGAGACCTTTCCGCCGTCGGCGAAGGCCATGTTGTACTCCTGGCCGTCACGCTTCACCCAGACTTCCAGGTGCTGTGACAGGGCATTCACCACCGACACTCCCACCCCGTGCAGGCCACCGGAGAAACGGTAATTCTTACCGGAGAATTTGCCACCGGCGTGCAGCTTGGTGAGAATCACCTCCACCCCGGGGAGTCCCTGTTTAGGGTGAATATCCACCGGCATGCCTCGCCCGTCATCCTTCACCTGCAGAGAACCGTCCTTGAACAGCATCACGTCGACCCGGCTGGCGTGGCCCGCAATCGCCTCATCCACGCTGTTGTCTATTACCTCCTGGGCCAGGTGATTGGGTCGGCTGGTATCTGTGTACATGCCGGGGCGTTTGCGCACCGGCTCCAGGCCACTGAGGACCTCAATATCGGAGGCGTCGTAAGAACTGCTGGTCATCGATTCCTTTTAGCTTCCAGGTAGACGTGGATGCGATTCTCTGGTTTTTGGGTGCAGAGTGTACACGTCCGCAGTTTTCGGTGCGAGAAAACACCGACTTCATCCGGTTTCCTCACAATCCGTTTGACCCGGACCGATGGCCTGAGGTAGTTTTATGCAGGATCGCACAGTGTTAACTCGAGTGAACCTGAAGGTGCCGAAAAAAAACCCCGCAACACAGCCTTTCGAAGCCGCCCTGGCGGAGCTGGAGTCTGTGGTGGTCAGCCTGGAGCGGGGTGAACTCTCGCTCGAAGATTCCCTGGAAACCTTTGAGCGTGGCGTAGAACTGACCCGCATCTGTCAGGAGGCCCTGAAACAGGCCGAACAGAAAATTCAAATCCTGTCTGAAAAGAAGGCAGACGGCAAGTTGGAACCCTTCAACAGCGGCAATTGACGTCGTGTTTGAGCAGTACCTCAAGGCATGCCAGGAACGGGTCGAAGCGGCCTTGGAGCAGTTCCTCCCCCACACCACAACCCAGCCGGAACAGCTGCACAAGGCGATGCGCCACGCCACCCTGGGCGGTGGCGGCAAACGGGTCAGGCCGACGCTGGTCTACGCCGCCGGCGAGGCATTGGGGCTTGCCCCCGAGTTGCTCGATATTCCCGCCTGCGCAGTAGAATTGATCCACACCTACTCACTGGTGCACGATGACCTGCCGGCAATGGATAACGACGACCTGCGCCGCGGGGTCCCCACCTGTCATCGGGCCTTTGACGAGGCCACTGCCATTCTCACCGGCGACGCCCTGCAGACACTGGCCTTCAAGATACTCGCCCAGACCCCTTCCCTGCCGTTCTCCTCGGAGGTGCGAATAGAGATGATTGCGGCCCTTGCGATTGCCAGCGGCTCCCGGGGAATGGCCGGTGGGCAGGCGCTGGACCTGGCGGCAGTGGGACAGGAGTTAAGCCTGGCACAGCTGGAAATTATGCATATCCACAAAACCGGCGCTCTGATCCGCGCCAGCGTGCGTCTGGGCACCCTGGCGGCGGCGGATGCCGAGCCCGAGCAGGTCCGCGGTCTCGACCACTACGCCAAATGTATCGGCCTTGCCTTTCAGGTCAGAGATGACATCCTGGATGTGGAGGGCGATACCGAAACCCTGGGAAAGACTCAGGGCAAGGATCAAGCCGGGCTGAAACCCACCTACCCCTCGCTGCTGGGCCTGACGGCATCCCGCGAGATGGCCCTTCGTCTTTGTCAGGATGCACTGCAGAGCCTGGAATCACTGGATCAGAAGGCAGACCCCCTGCGCTCACTGGCGAACTATATCATCGATCGGCCGCACTGACGGCCCTTGAAGGTAGAACGCTAAAGAGCGATAATTCGCGGTTACCTACCCGCCGGCGAAAAACCGCAACAACTCACGGTTTTCCGACCTTTCAGAATCGAGTAGTCTGCCAGTAGCGCTGTTACAGGGCGCGACAACCGAGGATTATGAGCGTGATCGAAGCCGCCAAGACCAAATGTGATATCGCCGATGTGCAGAGCAGCGCCGACACGCGCCAGATCGCCATCAACAAGGTCGGTATCAAGGATATCCGCCATCCGGTGCGGGTCAAAGACCGCAGCAACGGCGACCAGCACACCATTGCCTGCTTCAACATGTACGTCAACCTGCCCCATAATTTCAAGGGCACGCACATGTCGCGCTTCGTGGAAATACTCAACAGCCACGACAAGGAGATCAGCGTCCAGTCCTTCAAAGGCATGTTGTCGGAAATGGCGGAGAAGCTGGAATCAAAATCCGGCCATATCGAGATGCGGTTCCCCTACTTCGTTGACAAAAAGGCCCCTATCTCCGGCGTCCGGAGCCTGATGGATTACGAGGTCAGCCTGATCGGCGAGATCCACGGGGGGCAGACCACGATGTATATCAAGGTGGTAGTGCCGGTGACCAGCCTCTGCCCCTGTTCCAAGAAAATCTCAGAGCGGGGAGCGCACAACCAGCGTTCGCATGTCAGCGTGCAAGTACGCACCAACGGCTTTGTCTGGATCGAAGAGATCATCGAACTGGTGGAAAAGGAGGCCTCTTGCGAACTGTTCGGGCTGCTGAAACGCCCGGATGAGAAATACGTCACCGAGCAGGCCTACGACAACCCGAAATTCGTGGAGGATATGGTGCGGGACGTGGCGGTGCGTCTGAACCAGGATGAGCGTTTCAGCGGCTACATAGTGGAATCCGAAAACTTCGAATCAATCCACAACCATTCTGCCTATGCCCTGATCGAGCGGGACAAGACCAGCGATCCAGACTGACCCTGTCTATAATTCAGGGGGTTCGCAACAGCAGCATAGTGCCCTGGTTTTCCATCCGGATCCGTTTCAGGAAACTCATACCAAGCAGTACCTGTTGCGGCAGGCTTCCCTCGATGACCACGCCCTCTACCTGGTGCAGTTCGATTTCCCCGACCCGCACCCGATCGAGCAGGACAGCGTAGGCCCGGGCATAGCCCGATGCAGTGCGCACACCGGTCTTTTCTCCCTTCAGCCGATACTGGATGCCGAGTCGCCGGGCCTCGACCTCACTCATGGCGACGGATGTAGCCCCGGTATCGACCAGCAAATCGGTAGTCTGACCATTGATACTTCCGACCGTGCGATAGGCCCCCTGGTTATCGCGCCAGATCTGGACCTCCCTGGAGGCCGGTTTGGCAAAACCACTGCCCACATGACTGCCAAGCGTGTAGCTGCTTCTTTTGCCGTCTACCTCTATCACCGCCTCCCGGGCGGTAGCGGAGATCAGCAGCACCCCTTCCGGGCTCTTTTTACCCACCCGCAGCAGCCGGTTCTGACCATCGATCTCCACCATGGCCTTGCCGGAAAACAATCCCACCACCCGCAGGCGCTCTACCGACCAGGCGTTGGTGACACCACTGAGTGCCAGCAACAGCAGGAAGCAGGTAGCAAATATTTGTTTCGTTCCGTAGCGCATTTTTTAATCTCAGATCAGAAAAAGGCTCAGCTGAATGATGAGGAAGGCGAACAGGCCGGCCACCAGGTCATCCAGCATAATCCCCAGTCCGCCGGAAACCCTGCGGTCCAGCCAGCCGATGGGCCAGGGCTTCAGAATATCGAACAGCCTGAAGAGCAGAAATCCCGCCAGCACCCAGCCCCAGCCGGGCGGCGCAAGCCACAGGGTAAACAGAAATCCAACCCACTCGTCCCAGACAATTCCACCGTGATCATGCATCCCAAGATCCCGGGAGGTCGTCCCGCACAGCCAGACCCCCAGCAGGAACAGAAATATCACCAGCAGCAGGTAGGCCCAGTCGGGCAGCGGCCGGATAAGTAGATAGATGGGCACCGCCGCCAGGGTTCCCATGGTCCCCGGCGCCAGCGGGAACGCACCCGACCCAAGCCCAAAGGCCAGCAGGTGCACCGGATTGCCCCAGCGGGGTCGCGCGGATTCAGGGGTGGTGGAAATGTTCATATCCTCGCGATACCGGATCAAGCAGGTCATCGTCGGCAGTCAGGCAACGGATCCCGGGATCCACATCGATTACCCCGATCCAGGCCAGCTTGCATCCCGCCCTGAGGGCCTTGTGCTCGGCCTCTGAACGGCGCGCCGGTGGTACCGAGAAGCAGAGTTCGTAATCGTCGCCAGCTGACAAGGGTAACGACCAGTCACCCGTTTCCTTGACATACCGGGCCACCCCGCGAGAGAGCGGAAGCCGCGCCAACCGGAGTGTGGCACCGACCCCACTGGCCTCAGCAATGTGGCCGAGGTCGGCCAGCAATCCGTCGGAGATATCTATCGCCGATCGAGCGATACCGCGCAGTGACTGACCGACCTCCAGCCGGGGCATCGGCCACTCCAGACGTTGGCGCAGTTCGCTGTCGAATTCGGCCAACTCATACTTATTCTGCAGTGCGAGCAGGGCCAGACCGGCATCGCCCAGCGGACCGGTGACGGCAATCAGATCACCCGGTTGCGCCCCATCCCGCCGCAGGGCTGCTCCCGCTGGCAGCAGACCGTGTACCTGCACGGTGATATTGAGCGGCCCGCGGGTGGTATCACCACCGATCAACTGGACCTGGTAGCGACGGGCCAGGGAAGCAAATCCCCGGCTGAACGCCTCCAGCCAAACCGAGTCACTGTGCGGGAGAGTAAGCGCGAGGGTCGCCCAGGCCGGCACCGCCCCCATCGCCGCAAGATCGCTCAGATTGACTGCCAGTGCCTTATGGCCAAGGGATTCCGGTTCTGTATCCGGGGGAAAGTGGATCGCCTCCACCAGGGTGTCGATACTGACCGCCAGTTCCATCCCTGCCGGAACCTGAAGCAGAGCACAGTCATCGCCGATCCCGAGAACCACATCCTCCCGCTCCGTTTCGGGCCGGGAAAAGAAGCGGCTGATCAGCTCGAATTCTGTGAGTGCCATTGAGGGAGGATAACATGGCTTTTGAGCAGCAAAGCCTGTATCGAATGTACTGCCGCGAACTACTTTATCTCCGCAGTGCGAACTTTTCTCGCCAGCTGGTCCAGTACGCCATTGACATAGCGGTGGCCCTGTTCGGCCCCGAACACCTTGGCCAGCTCAACCGATTCGTTGATGATGACTCTATAGGGGATATCCGGCTGGTGAATCAGCTCGAACGCGCCTAACCGAAGGATGGCGCGTTCCACCGGGTCGACGCTCTCGATGGAGCGGTCCAGGCAGGGACCCAACTGCTCATCCAGTTCCCCCAGATGGGTGGGCACACCCCGAAGCAGCCGATCGAAGTACTTAAGCTCGAAGCTGGCGGTGTCCTGCCCGGAAAGAAACTGATCGTGAATGTCACGAATATCCTGACCCGTCATCTGCCACTGGTACAGGGCCTGCACCGCGTGGTGTCTGGCCTGGCTCTTTTTGTGGCTCATCAAGCGATCTGGCGCAGCAGATTAACCATCTCGATTGCCGACATGGCCGCCTCCGCACCCTTGTTTCCAGCCTTGGTCCCGGCCCGCTCTATGGCCTGCTCGATGCTATCGACAGTCAATACGCCGAAGGCAATGGGTAGCCCGTGCTTCAGGCTGACCTGGGCCATGCCCTTGACACACTCGCCCGCGACATACTCGAAGTGGGGTGTTCCGCCCCGAATCACCGCCCCCAGCGCCACGACGGCGTCATATTCCCCTTTGGCGGCGATCTTCTCCAGCGCCAGCGGCATCTCGAATGCCCCGGGCACCCGAACAACGGTGATATCCGCCTCTTCGGCACCATGGCGCCGCAGGGCATCGACCGCCCCGGCGAGCAGGCTTTCAACCACGAAACTGTTGAACCTCGCAACCAGCAGACAGAAACGGGCGTTCTTAACAGAGAGCGCACCTTCGATCGTTTTCATTGCCATCTTTTTAAACCTTGTTGAGAGAACCGGTTGTGCTTTCAGTTGCACTCCACATACTCGACCACCTCCAGATCAAATCCGGAGATACCGTGCAGACTCTTGGGGGCACTCAACACCCGCATCTGGTGTACACCAAGATCGGATAAAATCTGGGCGCCGATGCCATAGGTGCGAAGGTGCTTCCTGGCATCACTCTGGGATCCCGCCACCTCTCGCTCCTGAAACTGGAAGTCGCGCATACGCCGGATGATCTCACGGCTGGAATCGTGATTGCGCAACACCACGATGACCCCCGCACCCTCTTGCGCCACCCGCTGCATGGCATTGCGCAGGGGCCAGCCACAGTCTTTGTGCCGGGTGGCGAAAAGATCGCACAGGGAACTCTGCATATGAACACGCACCAGGGCCGGTGCCTCCGAAGACACCTTGCCAAGTACCAGGGCCAGATGCAGTTCATTGTCAACACAGTCCTGGTAGGCAATCATGTTGAAATCGCCATACTCCGTGGACAGGCTGCATTCGCTCACCCGCTCCACGGTCTTTTCGTTGCGCACCCGATATTGGATCAGATCGGCGATGGTGCCGATCTTCAAGCCGTGCTCCCCGGCAAACAACTCCAGATCGGGCCGCCGGGCCATAGTGCCGTCCTCGTTCAGGATCTCCACGATCACCGCCGCCGGTTCCATGCCGGCAAGCCGCACCAGATCACACCCCGCCTCGGTATGACCGGCCCTCACCAGCACACCTCCCGGCTGGGCCATCAGCGGAAAGACGTGCCCCGGCTGCACCAGATCCTGTGGTTGGGCCTCCGGCTTGACCGCCGCCAATACCGTGGTTGCCCGATCTGCCGCCGATATGCCGGTGGTGACACCTTCGGCAGCCTCGATGGAAACGGTAAAATTGGTCTTATTGGCCGACTCGTTGACCCCCACCATCAGCGGCAGACGCAGCTGCTGGCAGCGCGCTTTGTCCAGCGTAAGGCAGATCAGCCCCCGACCGAAACGGGCCATGAAATTGATCGCTTCGGGGCTGATCTTCTCCGCGGCCATGATCAGATCGCCTTCATTCTCGCGATCCTCGTCGTCCATAATAACGACCATGCGACCCTGACGCAGATCTTCGATAATTTCTTGTGTTGTATTCAGATCCATAACCTTGCGTCATTGAACGCTTTTTTAGCCCGAAAAACAGGTAATATTAACAAACGTGGCGAGGGGAAGAAAACCGGATAATCGCAGGGCTGTTGCAATCATCCTCCATTAGGTTTTGAGAAATCCAGATTTAGCCAGGGATTCAAGGGTGATACCCCCCTGCGCCGGAGAGATCGACGCCGGGTCCGCCGACAACAGACGCTCCAGATAACGGGCGACAAGATCCACTTCCAGATTGACCCGCGTGCCCGGGCGGTAATTTTCCATGATCGTCTGCCGCAGGGTGTGTGGCACGATATTCAACTCGAATCGGCCGCCATCCACCGCGTTGACCGTGAGGCTGACCCCATCCACGCAGATAGAGCCCTTCTGCGCGATATAGCGTGCCAGTTCCGCCGGTGCCTCGATCTGGAAACGCACCGACCTGGCATCATCCCGCCGCTGCAGCACCCGCCCGACGGCATCCACATGACCGCTTACCAGATGACCGCCCAGGGGGGTACTCAGGGTCAGGGCCTTTTCCAGGTTAAGCAGGCTTCCCTGCTCCAGATCGGCCAGGGTACTCAGCGACAGGGTTTCTCTGGAGACATCGGCAATATAGCCTTCCCCCGGCAGGGCAGCAACCGTAAGGCAGACCCCGTTGGTGGCAATGCTGTCACCCACTCGGACCTCGGCCAGATCCAGTCCTTCGGCCCGAATATGCAACCGCAGGTCGCCTCCGCGCCGCTCCACCCCGGCAAGAGTACCGATCGCCTGTATTATGCCTGTAAACATCGCAGTACCTGGTTAGTTATAGGAAGTCGCTTTATTCAAAGAACTGCCCTACGGCTTTAATAGTCGCTCAGGCCGTACCATCTTCCAGCCAGCCTCCCCTGCCCCGACGTCCGGATTCGCCTCTGGAAACCGGCCATCAATGCTCCGGTCTGGCAGTGATCCGGATATCCCGGCCCACCATTCTCAGGTCAACGATCTCCAGCGCTTTCCGTTGCTCCATCCGCTCCAGCCCGGGGAGCCGAAAAAGACCCCGCGCGCCGTCACCCATGATGTGGGGCGCGGCGTAGAGCACCAGTTCATCGATCAGGCCGGCTCCGAGGGCGGCACCGGCCAGGGTCGGGCCTGCCTCGATCAGAACCTCGTTGATCTGACGGTCGGCCAGGTGCTCGAGCAGGATTCCCAGATCGATCCGCCCTTCATCCCCTGGCAGCAACGCCACCTCCACGCCTGCCTGTTCGAGCTCCGTCCTGCGTTTGCGGGGATCACCGCTGGCCACCACCAGGGTCTTCCCAGGCAATCGGATCATACCGGCATGCGCGGGCATTTCGAGCCGGGGGTCGAGCACGATCCGCAACGGCTGGAGTCGGTAGGCTGCGGACTCGACCCCTGGCAGCTGGTCAACATCGAGCCGCACATTCATGGACGGATCGTCGGCCAGAACCGTGCCGATACCGGTCACTATGGCATCGCTGCGGGCGCGTAGACGCTGCACGTCCAGTCGCGCCGCCGGCCCCGTAATCCACTTGCTTTCGCCACTTGCCATGGCAGTGCGGCCATCCAGACTCATGGCCAGCTTGCAGCGGACCCACGGACGCCCCCGCCCCATACGACTTATAAAACCGGGATTGAGATCCACCGCCGCCTGCTCCATCGCTCCCTGCTCCACCGAGATGCCCGCCTGCCGCAGCAGTTGCATCCCCTTTCCGGCAACCAGCGGATTGGGGTCCCTCATGGCGACTGAGACCCGCGCCACCCCTGCCTCGATCAACGCCTGAGTGCAAGGGCCGGTCCGGCCCTGATGACAGCAGGGTTCCAGGGTAACGTAAGCGGTGGCGCCCCGGGCACGCGCTCCAGCCATCGTCAGCGCAATGCGCTCCGCATGGGGTTCACCCGCCCGTCGATGATAGCCCTCGCCGACAACTCCCTCTGGCCCTGCCAGCACACAGCCGACGCGGGGATTGGGGTGGGTGGTGTAGAGTCCTTTCCGCGCCAGCTGGATGGCCCGGGCCATGTGGCGGAAATCTTCCGGGGTCATGACTCTTCGCTGTCTTCGTCCAGCAGATCCAGTTGATCGCGCTCGACTTCCGGCGGCATCTGTCGCTCCAACCGCTCGATCTCCTCGCGGAAGGCCTGGACGTCCTCGAACTTGCGGTAGACCGAGGCGAATCGAACATAGGCCACCTGATCCAGGCCCCGCAGTTCCTCCATCACCCACTCCCCCAGCTGACGGGAGGGCACTTCCCGTTCTCCGGTCGCCAGCAGCCGGCGCGTAATTCGATTCAGTGCATCATTCACCCTTTCGGTGCTTACCGGCCTCTTTTCCAGGGCGCGGGTCATGCCGGAGGCCAGCTTGCGGCCGTCAAAGGGCATCCGGCTGCCATCCTGCTTGACGATCCTGGGCAGCGTGAGTTCCGCTGTCTCATAGGTGGTGAAACGCTCGCTGCAAAGGGTGCACTCCCGACGCCGGCGAACCTGATCGCCGTCGCCGAACAAGCGGGAGTCGATTACCTTGGTGTCCTGGGCACCACAGAAAGGGCAACGCATAGACCGCGGGCCTTAGGCTCTGGATGCCAGGCGCCGGTTCACCCGTACACCGGGTAACGGCGGCAGAGATCGAGCACCTGGCCCTTGACCTGCTCGATAGTGGCCTGTGCGCCCTTGGCATCGATGATGTCGCACATCCAGCCGGCCAGTTCCCTGGCCTCGGCTTCACCGGCGCCGCGGGTAGTCAACGCCGGCGTACCGACCCGGATGCCGCTGGTCACGAACGGCGACTGAGGATCATTGGGCACCGCATTCATGTTGACCGTGATGTTGGCAGCGCCGAGCCAGGCATCCACCTCCTTACCGGTCAGACCCGCTTGAATGAAACTGACCAGAAACAGGTGGTCGTCGGTGCCGCCCGACACCACGTCATAACCCCGGTCGATAAAGACCCGGGCCATGGCCTGCGCATTCTGGATCACTTGCTGCTGATAGGCCTTGAAGTCAGGCTCCATGGCCTCCTTGAAGGCCACCGCCTTGGCCGCAATGACATGCATCAAGGGCCCGCCCTGGGTACCGGGGAAAACCAGGGAGTTCAACTTCTTCTCGATCTCTGCGTTGGCCTTGGCCAGGATCAGGCCGCCGCGGGGACCGCGCAGGGTCTTGTGGGTGGTGGTGGTGGTCACGTCGGCGATCGCCACCGGGCTGGGATAGAGACCGGCCGCGATCAGGCCGGCAACATGGGCCATATCGACGAACAGATAGGCCCCCACCTCATCGGATATACGGCGGAAGCGATCCCAGTCCACCACCCTGGAGTAGGCGGAGAAACCCGCCACGATCATTTTCGGCCGGTGTTCCCTGGCCAGGCTTTCGACCTGGTCGTAATCGATCTCCCCGGTGTCGGGGTTCAACCCGTACTGCACAGCATGGTAAAGCTTGCCAGAGAAGTTTGGCTTGGCGCCGTGGGTAAGATGACCGCCATGGGCCAGGCTCATACCCAATATCGTATCGCCCGGCTGGCAGAGGGCCATGTAGACCGCGGCATTTGCCTGAGAGCCGGAGTGGGGCTGTACGTTGGCATAGTCAGCGCCAAACAACTTTTTGGCCCGGTCGATGGCCAGCTGTTCGGCCCGATCCACATATTCGCAACCGCCGTAGTAACGCTTGCCCGGATAACCCTCGGCGTATTTGTTGGTCAGCACCGACCCCTGGGCCTGCATCACCCGGGGGCTGGTATAATTCTCAGACGCGATCAGTTCAACGTGCTCCTCCTGCCGCCGCTCTTCGGCCTGCAGCGCTGCCCAAAGCTCATCGTCGTAGCCACCAATCCGCATATCTTTGCTGAACATGAAAAACCGCTCCACCGGTGAAAAGAGAGTATTTTATCAGCCTGTTGAAAAAAGGTCTGCCACGGCTTTGAAATCCTGCTTAATCACCTGCCCGCATTGGTGAACAACGCCTAAGATGGAGCACTGATGCACTGGTTTCCTCTCACCCTGCTCTGCGCCTTCAGCCTCGCCTCGGCAGACGCCGCCACCAAGCGGTGGCTGGGTGACTGCAGCGCGGCGGAACTGACCCTGATACGCTTTACCTTTACTGGGCTGCTGCTCTCGCCGCTGTTGCTGCTTACCCCCTTCCCCCCGCTGCCAGCCCCATTCTGGTACTGGATGGCCCTGCTGCTTCCGCTGGAGATCCTGGCCATGCTCCTTTACCTGAGGGCAATTCGCGATTATCCGTTCAGCCTCACCCTGCCCTACATCGCTTTTACCCCAGTGTTTGTGGTGCTTACCGGCTGGCTGCTGCTGGGGGAAGCGATTTCAATGCAAGGCTTCGGCGGCATTCTGCTGATCGTGATCGGGGCCTGGATATTGAATCTCAAGCCCCAGACTCTGAAACAACCCTGGGGGATTGTGGCCCCGTTAAAGGCCATCCTGCAAAATCGCGGTTCCAGGCTGATGCTGGGGGTGGCTTTCATCTACAGCATCACCTCGGTCGGTGGAAAGGGTGCGATGAAATATCTGCCAGCGGAGCTGTTTGGACCTTTCTATTTTTTACTGATTGGTCTGGCTACGCTAGTGCTGTTTTCCCTCCGGGATTCGAATATGCCGAAGGTGCTGTTTCGCAGGCCAGGGGCCAGCCTGTTGGTCGGGGCCCTGACGGCGATCATGGTCATTACCCATTTCCTGGCGATTCAGAAAGTGGAGGCGGCCTATATGATCGGGGTGAAACGAACCAGTCTGCTGTTTGGAATCCTCTATGGCGCCCTGCTGTTCAAAGAGACCGGACTGCGCCTGCACCTGATCGCGGGGGGGTTGATGGTAGCGGGGGTAGCGTTGATCGCGACAGGACCCTAACCCAGACGGTGGATCTCCGCTGCCATCTGCGGCATTATGGTACCAAATCTCTGCAACCTGTTTCGATCGCGCACCGATATGAAAAAAATAATTCTCACCTTTCTGGTTTGGTCCGGCGCCGCACCGGCCCTGGAGGTCAATATCACACCCCAGGTGGATCAGTTTCAGGTCCGGCACGGAGAGCGAACGGTGACGGTGTTGCGCAACCAGGATACCAGCGCCGTAATGGAAAACGACTACGCCTTGACCTCCCGGCCCTGTCCCCCGTTCTGCGCCCAGCCAATGAGCGCCGGCAAAGGGGTGCAGACCATCGGCGAGGTGGAACTGGTTAAGTTCATGCAGACCCGGCTGGCGGATGGTTCCGGTGTCGTGATCGACGCGCGAACCCCCGACTGGTACCGGCGGGGCACCATTCCCGGGTCGATCAATATTCCATACAAGCAACTCAATCCCGGCCAGGGGGCCGATGACATCACGCTGGAAGACTCTCTGTCCCTGCTGGGGGTTACACCCGATGATAGCGGCTGGGACTTCTCCCAGGCCAAACATGCGGTCCTGTGGTGCAACGGCCCCTGGTGCGGTCAGTCTCCGACCGCCATCCGGGGTATGCTCAGCATCGGCTATCCGGCAGAAAAACTGCTTTATTACCGTGGCGGAATGCAGTTGTGGCGCGTGTTCGGGCTGCCGGTGGTGGAACCGGATGGCAGTCTGATTGGAGAATAAAACTGCGCGCTATTCGACAGTGGCGTTGCCCCATTCCCGCCAACCCCGCAGCAAGGGGAAATAGAGCGCCATCCTGACCGGGCGTCCCTCGCTTATTCGAAACACAGCGGCATACCTTTCCAACTGGACCTGGTAACGGGCCTGTTCCCGATCCAGAAACGCCTCCATATCGCCACCCATGTGGGTGCTGGTCTTGTAGTCGATGACCCAGCGCACACCCTCCTCATCGATAAATGTCCGGTCGATCACCAGGTGCTGAAACTCACCGTCGGCGCAGGTGGTTATTGCCATTTCGCAATGCGCGGCCTGATGTCGTGCTGACAGTATCCAGCGTCCCCTTTCGTCCGACAGGGTATTCCGCAGGGCATCCATCACCCGCTGCCGGGCCTGCTCCAGTTCGCCGGCCGACAGGCCTTCTCCCGCCAGCATCTGACCGGCGATCTGGTCGAACCGCCCGGGCGAGTCTAAAGCGGCATCGACCGCGCCGCTGCCGGCCAGATATTCCAGCAGCCGGTGCACCACGACACCCACGTGGCGGGCCATATCGCTGGCCCAGTCAAACTCCATCGGTGCTGTCTCCAGCAACCGCTGCAGCGCTTTCATCTGGCCCACCCCTGTCGGCGGTGGCGGGCAGGACCAGTCTGACGCCAACCGGGGCCTTGCCAGATAGACGCCTCCAGCCTGGTCATCCGCTGCCTCCGGGATATGCAGCCTGCCGGCCTCGAGACACCGCTCATACTCGTCTTCGACCACCGGCCAGAGGCTGTGCAGCAGGCTGTTTCTGGGCGGGCGGATCAGTTCACCCCTGCTGTTGAGCGACACGTGGCCAAGCAGATGGAGCCGCTTTTTAGCACGGGTGGCGGCCACATAAAGCAGGCGGCCGGTCTCCAGCTCGCGTTTTTCCGCCTCCAGTCCCTTGATATAGCTCGCGGTTCTGCCATCCTGCCTCTGCCCGACCGCCTTGATCGGACCGAACAGCAGTTCGCCTTCCTGTTCCTCGCTTGCCTGCTCCAGCCAGTAAAGTAGCTGGGACCTGTCTCTGCTCGGCTGTTTTCCCAGGCCCGGCAGGATCACGGTATCGAACTCCAGGCCCTTGGCACTGTGTATGGTCATCAACTGCAGGTCGTTGCCCGCATTGCTGTCGGGCTGGGCAAAAAGGGATTCGACCTGCTGGGGCAACTGACTGAAATCGTCCAGATCACCACCGGCATCCAGGGTCTCCAACAACTGAAAATAGGCCTCCGCATCCAGCAGCGCGGTTGCATCTTCCACCGCCGCCGGCCCACCCAATGCGGTCCAGCTCCACTCCACCCAGTCGCGCAAGGGATGGCGCCCCCGCTCGGCCAGGGCCGATTCGAGAATGGGCATGACCCGTTGCAGACGGCATCTGCCATCTTCGCTCAGCGCCGCCACTCGATCTGTCCGGCGCAGCAGATCGATCACCACCGCGCTGGGGGCATCACCCGCCAGGCGATAGAGATCGGCCAAAGTCAAACCGCAATAGGGGGCGCGCAGCAATGCCAGCCAGCTTATCCGATCCCCCAGATGGAGCAGTGCCCTGGTGAGCGCAAGCAGATCCTGAACCACCGGCTTGTTTGCCAGGGAATCGATATCGACGGCGTTGAACGGGAGTCGCCGTTCCCGCAGCACGCGCACCACTTCAGCCAGATGGGCGCGACTGCTGACCAGGATGGCGATGCGCTGCGAGCCCCCCTGCGGATTTTCCGCTCTGGCCCCTCGCACGATCTCGGCGATCCGCTCCGCCTCCCCCGGGTCGTCCCGGCCGATAAAGCAATGCTGCCGAACCGCCTCCCCGCTCAACCCGGTTCTCTGGGCCACGGAACGGGCATAGGGCACCGCGCCCAGGGTCATGTCCTCCCGTTCGGGCAGTACCTGTGGGAAGGCGCGGTTGGCCCAGTCAATGATCCCCTGCTGCGACCTGAAGTTGACCCTGAGTTGCAGGTATTTGGGCCGAATCCCGGCGATTCCCTGCCTCATCACCTTCAGGAACAGACCGACCTCCGCCTCACGGAAGCGGTATATGGACTGCATGGGGTCACCGACCAGAAACAGGGTGCGGCCATCAACATCCTCCCATCCCGAAATCAGCTTTTCCAGCAGCAGAAACTGATTGATGGAGGTATCCTGAAACTCATCCACCAGCAGGTGCTGGATGCGATAGTCCAGTTTCAGCAACAGTTCCGACGGAGCATGCCCCTGCCCCAGGGCATGCAGGGCCGCCAGTGAGATCTCGGCGAAGTCCACCTCTCCGTGTGCCTGGAACACCAGCTTCAGCTCCGCCACCGCGCGGCGCAGCACCGCAAACAGGCCCTCGAGGACCAGCCACTCCTCGTCCTCATAGGCCGGCGCGGGGAGAGCCGCCAGGGCGGTAAACTTGTCCCGCAGCAGATCGTTGACCCGCAGCCGCTCCAGCAGGCCAAGCATGCGTCCCTTCATCTCTTTATCCGAGGTCGGGAAACCGCTGGTCTTAGTCACCGTCTTTCGCCACCCATCCTTGGTCAGCAGCAGGGCAGCCAGGCCCTGCCAGACAGGCAGAAAGGCGGGATCACTCTCCGGCATTGCCGGCAGGTCGCGACAGGCGGCAATCGGCGAATCCGGTCCCAGATTATCCGCCGCAAAACGGGCCACTGCCGGCAGTTCCTGCCGAATCTCCAGCGGCACCGCCTGGGCCAGTTCCTCCAAGGCCTGGGCGACGATCTCTGCGAGGGTGCCTTCGATCGCTTCCCTGACCCGACGCTCCGGATTGACGATGTGGCGCAGCCACTGGTCGCGGCGGCCCAGCATCGCCGCAATCAGCGATTGAAGTGCAGCCACCCGGTTGTCCAGACGAGCGAGGAGTCTGGCGATCGCTGTGGCGGCGTCTCCCTCCCCTTCCAGCTGTTCGATGGTCCGCAGGGCCGCCTCCAGATAGTGCTGCCGTGCATCCTCCACCGTCTGGGGGCTGGCGCCGAACTGAGACAACAGCGGCATCTGCCCTGCCAGGCTCGCCGCCAGCGAATCGAAGGTCTGAATCCTGAGACGCCCTGGGTTGGTCAGCAACCGCCACGCCTGCTGGCGGTCCCGAATCAGGACCCGCCGCGCCAGTTCCCCGATTTCCCGTTGGTGCGCATCTTCCGCGCCGGCATCGACTCCAGCCCGCTGCAGCGCATCGATCACCCGGCTGCGCATCTCCCCCGCCGCCTTGCGGGTGAAGGTGATGGCGACTATCGACTCGGGGCTCTCGACCCGGGCCAGCAGCCTGAGATAACGTTTGGTCAACAGGCCAGTCTTGCCCGCACCAGCCGGCGCCTGGACGATGAACGAGTCCGTCGGGTCCAGGGCGAGGCTGCGCTCGGCCTGATCGACAGGTGTCTGAATGTCCGCCATGATCAGTCCTCTTCCGCCGTGCTGTTCTGTGCCCGCAGGCCGTTCTGTTCATCGATGCGGCACAGCGCCGCCAGTTCGCAATAGCTGCAACTGTCCGGCTGTGCTTTGGGGTCAACCAGCGCCTCCCCGGCGCGAAAGTCCTGAGCCAGCCGGGTCATGTTCTCCGACCATTCGCCGATCACCCGGGGCCAGGTCTCGGTGCTCTCTTTGAGTTGCTGACTCCCCCGGCTGGGGGGCAGACCGGGTATCAATCCCTGCTCCGCCACTACCCCCTTGAACTGGTTCTCCCCTGCCCGGATCTGGGCAAAAAGCACCGCCGCCTTCTCCCCTTCGACCACCGCACTGTAGAGCGGCAGCTGCGGTTCTTCCGGACGCTCACCAAACCATTGGGTCGGTTGCACCGATCCTGTCTTGTAATCAATCAGTATTCTGCGGCCATCCGGCAGCTGGTCGATTCGATCCACTGTGAGCTTGACCTGGATTCCACCGATCTCGGGTGTGTAAGACACCTCTCTGCCCAGCACCGTGAAGGGGGGGCGATCACCCTCTATCTGCAGCCACTGCCGAAGCTGACGCTGAACCCGCCCGGATTCGATCTCGCGAAAGCGCGCCGTCATGACCGGGGCAAACACCTGCCCGAGCTCCTCCAGCGCCCGCCCGGTAGCGATTCTGATGGTCTCATCCAACGCGCCTGAATGCATCTGAGCAAGCAGATGCCGGTGGCTCTCCAGGCTCTCCCACACCAACTCCAAGGCGCGATGGATCAGGGAACCCCGCGCCATGGCATCCAGTCCCGGTTCGGACCGGGCGAAGGGCCGGGCAGCCAGGCGAAATTCGGCAAATGCTTTGAACGGGCAGGCCGCCTGGGCCTTAAACAGGCCACTCCCCCCTCTGACCGCTTCTTGCTCCACCGCCGGGGCCTGATCCTGACTCAACCGGTCGAGCTGTCGCTGCGCTGCCACCAGCGCCGCCCAGCCAGGATCACCCCAGAGCTCAAGCCCCGATTGCCCGACTGATTTCAATCCGGCGATCAGCGGGCTTGGGCCCAGCTGCTCAGACCTTTCCCCCTGCAACGGATAGCTGACCACCACCTCATCCGCACTGCTGAGCAAGCGCCGGGTCAGCATCTCCGCCACCTGCAGCTCCCGCTCGGCGCTGGCATGGGGCAGTTTGAGGCGCCGCTGGAGGCTTAGCGGCAGGTAGGGATGGGGGTTGGCCCTGGGTGGCCAGGCGGCTTCGTGCAGCCCCATAACCCACAGACAGTCAAACTGCAGCCCCATCGCCTCATACAACCCCAGCACCTGCACCTGGGTCTGACCGGATTGAGCTTGAAACAGCCGCTCCGAGGCGAGGTTCTCGAGCAATTTCAGTGCGCGCTGCCGGTCTACCGGAGGCACCACGGAAGATAGGGAGGCAAGGGATGAGAGCAGCTTGCGCCAGGCCTCCACCGTCTGAAACTCTTCACTCGACAGCGGCCTCCCCGCGGCCCAGCCCGCCTCCGCCAGGAGACTGGCGAACAAGTGGGACCAGGTCCCGGGCTCGGCCGCCCGGGGTTGCTGCTGAATCAACCTGCGCAGTTTTTCCAGTCTTCCGGCCAGTAGGGGGCAAAACCAGGGCTTGTCCTTCTGTCCCGCCAGATAGATCACACGCCCCAGGCCGACGGCCGTCTGTCGATCCTCCCGCAGCCGCCGATCCAGCAGAGCGCGGGGACCGGCTTCCTCCAGCCAGCCCGCGATAAAGGGCGAGCGCAGCAATACGCTCATCTCTTCCAACTGCCTGTCACCTGTAGGAACAGCGAGCAGGTACAAAGCGCTGCGCACCACCGCATAGCGGGCCAGGGGCTGGCCCAGGGAGATGTTGTAGGGTTTTGACAGTTCACCGGCACCCGGCATCAATAGCTCTGGCGCCAGCACCTCATCCAGGGCATGGCTCAGCGCATTGCGAACGGCAGCAAGTTCGGGCACCACGATCCCGATGCTTGAAGTCCGGTCTCCGGCCAGCCGCTGCCGCGCCCACAAGCTGACAGCGCGGATCTCGGCGCGCCAATCGGCGCATTCCAGACAAACCGCACTGCCTCTTCTCGGTGCCAGTCCCACCCGCCGAAGATCGCCCCCTGACGCATCAATCGCGCCGATCAGCGCCGACTGCAAAGGCGTAAACTCGTCGAAGTCGATAAAAACCAGAGGGTCCGGAATCCTGAACCCCCCCGTCTGCAGGGTCTGCAGCAGTTGTTCCGGAAGCCGGGTCAAGGAGAGCCAGCCCCGACTGCGACACAAGGCATCGAACGCCCGCAGCCAATCGGCCAGGGCCTCGCTGTCCAGATTTCCGGAAAATTCCGGATCCATGGCATCTATCCGCCATGTCCTGATCAAGGCCCAGGCATCCTGTACCTGGGCCGCGGCGGCATCCAGCCGCAACAGGGCGCTTCCGCTGGGACTCCCATCGATGATCCCGCGCCAGACCTGGCGTTCCTGCTCAGCCGAGAGCAGCAGTTTCGGGGGAGCCAGGGCCCCCGCCACCACCGCCTGCTCCCAGGTGCGGTGAATCCAGCTGCTCCAGGGGATTACATCGGGGGTCTCCCATACCGCCTCTGCCGCCGCCAGTTTCCATTGTTCATAGTCATGGGTGACACTCCGCGACAGCCGGGTGGTGGTGGTAACGACCGTCGCACCCCGCGCCATTTCAGCATAGAGTTGCTCGGCGTCGATCACCTTTTGCTCCGTCATAGAGACCCCATTGCAGGCATCGGTATTGCGTTAATTTCGATCAACCATTGTAGGGTCCGTCGCGTGCACCGGAAAGCACCGGAGCGCCCGCTGCCGCGAATATTTTGTTTGATTAGGGAACTTCTGACTTATTCGTCATTCCGGACGAAGCGCAGCGTAGATCCGGAGCAGTGGTGCAGGGACGCGCCGTTTACGAACCTAAGGACGGAGCAATGGTGCAGGGAAGCACCGTTTATGGACCTAAGGATGGAATCCATCTTAAAGTAATCAATGAGTTACTTGATTCCGGCCTGCGCCGGGATGACGGAGTACGAATAAATTGGAGGTTCCTTATATTTCGTGGGATGCCCAGCGGAACTATCAATCCCTGTCCCACTTGACACTGGCGCGAACCGGCTATAGCGTCTTTTCCAACAACATAAAAACGCTCGTATTCAATCGATATGCCGACATCCCCTGAAAGCCCGCTGATTCGCTTCGACACCAAGGTTCAGCCAGACTGGCTGGATTATAACGGCCACATGAACGTCGCCTACTACACCCTGGCCTTTGACCAGGCCGGCGAAGCCTTTTTTTCCCGGGTTGGGTTAAGCCAGAAGCATGCGGAAAAAACCGGCAACTCCTGGATGGTGCTGGAGGCACATCTCACCTACCAGCAGGAGGCCATGCCCCAGGATGAGCTAGAAATCCGCTCCCGGATCCTGGGGCTTTCCGGGAAACGGCTGCAGCTGTTTCAAACCATGTTCCGCAAGGCGGACTCTAGCCTGCTGGCAAGCAATGAACAGATGATCCTGCACGTGAATCTGCAACAGCGGCGGTCGCTGCCTTTTTCTGCCCCTATCATGGAAAGACTGCAGACGTTATACGAAAAGCAACGGCATCTGGAATACCCCGCCGAGGCTGGGCGGTGCATCGACATGAAGGCGACACGGCCGCGACCCTGAAACCGCAACGCAAGCGGGCGTTTTTGGTGCGCTTGGCGTGCCGCTCAGTAAATGCCCTTGGGGTGCACCACCGATGAACCATCGACCCTAACTCTTTAGGGGATGCACACCAAGCAGCGCTAAGATCATGGGCTGCACTGGATCTGGATATTGTCGAACCAGACGGTGTCCGTACCGCCCATGCTGGAGGAACTGCGCAGGCGGATCGCAGTATTGGCGGAGATATGATCGCTGATATCCGTAATAAAGGCCTGATAGCTGCCGTCATTATCTCCACCTTCGATGCGCGTAATCTCGGCCCAGGGCCCAGCTGCGCCGCCGGATGACGTATAGACGGCTACATAATCATTGACGTTATCCAATCCAACGCGGCGGTATTCGAAACTCAGGCTGGCGCTGGTCGCCCCACTCAGATCGGCAACCCGCTCCACCCCCTCGCCACCGTTATCGTTGTCGCGGATGCGCAGTTGGTAGTTACTCTGATCGGTCGTCACCCGCACGTCGCCGGATGTCGCCCCATCGCTCTCGCCCACCTCCGCCCAGGGACTGGTGCTCCAGCTGATTGTGCCATCACTGCCGCTGAAACCGGTGGCATTGAATTCGTCCCGATAGGTGCCGTTGCAGTTGCCCGGCTCCGATATGGGATCGCCACCGCCCTCGCCGCCCCCCCCGGACTTGGCCAGAAAGGTAATTTCCGATTCATCCAGCACTTCATTATAGATGCGCACGTCGTCCAGCTTACCATCGAAGGACCTAGACGTGTCTTGAGCGTGATTCCCCATCCGCAGCGTAATGTCCGCGTCTGAGCGAATCGAACCGGATGGCCCAATCTCGACTAAAAACGTCTGCGCGATGCCGTTCTGGTAGAACGTGGGATCGTTCGCATCAGAACTCGAGTCGTAGACGATGGCAACATGCACCCACTCATTCAACGGGAAAGTGCCGTCCTGAGGTCGCCAGAAGCCCCGCCCACCAGTGAACCCTTGCGCCAGACTCACGGCCTGCTTGTCCCCATACAGGCCGATCATCCAGCCATCTCGCTCGCCTGCGAGTTCACTCGACTTGTCGAGAATTCGCCCATAGTTGTTCTCGCCCCAGCTCTCAGCATAGACCCAGGCCACTACCGTCGCACCGCCGAGAAATACATCGTCCAGTTCAGCATCCGAAGTAAGGTCTACATAGTCATCGGTGCCGTCAAAGGCAAGAGCACCATCAATGGTACCGCTATCCCAGGTAGGGCCATTGACGAGCGTGCCATGATGACCGCCCTCGGAATCCACCGCCGTGATACCACTGTTCTCATCCAGCTTCCAGTGGGCGAGCGGGGCGATCACCGGCACCTCCGCCGCCAGTTCGGCGATGGCCGACGCGTCCAAGGCGCCGCGGTAGAGGCGCACGTCGTCGATCGCGCCGTTGATCACCCGGGTGCCGTCTACCTGCCCGCCCAGGCTTAGATCGGTATTGTTGGGGTTGATGCTGATCGTGGCCGGCTGACTGGCCTCTTCCACCCCATTGATGTAAAGCCGTTGGTTCTCCCCATCGGAGGTGGCGGCGATGTGCATCCAGGTGCTACCGTCAGAGGGATAGGAGGTAAGGGAGTCAATGCGGTAGGTATTGGCCTGGGTTCGCTGGTTGAGGCGGAAGAAGACCTTGCCGGTGGCGGAGAGCGACAGTTCATAGCCGTCGGTGCTGTCGAACTGGGCCTTGCGGATCACATACTGGGTGCCGGTGAGTTTGGGTTTTATCCAGGCCGCCAGGGTGATGGCACCGGTAATGTCCAGCGTGGGGTCATCGGGGACCAGCACCCGGTCGTTGCTGCCGTCCAGGGCCAGCGCCCCCGCCAGCTTGCCGCCGGTCCAGGCAGGGCCACCGGTCAGGGTGCCGTCATTGCCTCGGCCCGAGGAGTCGGTCGCCGTCAGCCCCGTCTCGTCATCCAGCTTCCAGTGGCCGGCCAGTACGGGCTCTGGCGTGCCCATCCCCCAGGCCAACGCCCGCTGCACGATGAGCTGACCACTGCTGGTCAACTGCCAATCGTAGTCGCCGTCGCCGACCGGCAACAACACCCGACGACCCGCGGCATTGCCACCGCCCGCCAGCGCAGCACCACTCTCCAGCACCACCAGGGCAGCGTCACCACCTACACGGGCCAGCTCCAGGGCTTCGGGCGCCAGGCTGCCGGCGGCCGTCGTCAGATGCATCTCGTGTGTCTTGAATTGGAGTTGCCCGGCCGGGAATAGCTGGGTGATGTAGTGACTGGTGTCGACCAGCTGGATGGATGAACCCACCGGTGTGCCGCTCCCTGATGCTATGCCCAGTTCGTCGTTCAATGCCCCTTCTTCATTGATCACGGGAAGGGCGGTTGCAGCAAGTTTGGGGGCCATGCCCCAGGTATTCGAATCTACGGCATTGGAGACATAGACCAGATCGCTGGTGGCCGCCTTCGCATCGAAACTCCAGCTCACGTCCCACTGGGATACGAGCGTAACGCTGTAGCCCCAACGCTCGAGCGCTGATCGCTTCAGCTTCTCTCCCGCCTTCATATCGTATTCATTGGAGACCACCATCAGGATGTTACCGGCGCCTTGGGGCGCCAGGCAGGCCTGGCCGCATTCGCAGGCGTAGGTGATGGTCAGGCGCGGTCGGCGCGCCGGATCGGTTTCATCGCTGGTATAAAAGCGCTCACCGAAAATACCATTTTCCATGGTGCGCAGGGCAACACCGTGATTTTCGTAGGTGGCATCGACCCAGCCCTGCACCAGACTGGTGAGATCCCATTCGTAGCGGATATTGCTGGCCGGACCAACCAGGGTGGTCGAAACCGCATTTGGGTCGAGGTCGCCACCTGACGTATCCCAGTTGATGCCGTTGTCACGCCTTCGCCAGGTCACATAGTCTTCGTTCCAGGGATTGGTTATACGATGTGCGGTGACCGGTACGTCTGCGTCGTTACCACTTTCGTGCAGCAGCGACAGGGTGGCGCTGCGGATCTTCGCGCCCGCGGGTATGGCCTGGAGATTGAATCTAAAAAGACTGAGGGATGTGTTATTCGTACCTCTTGACACCCATATCTCGTAATCGTTGCCGTAGTTGGTTGTTGAGTGGGTTTCCCAGATATAGGCGTCGATTGCCTGGGTGCCATCGTGCTGCCACTCCACCAAACCCGATGGCTGCTGATACAGGATTACGTCATTGCGGATTATGGTCCGGCTGACGCCATTGGCCAGGGTACCCACCGATTGCAGGATTGCCGGTGAGCTTGGCGACGTGCCGACGACCACCTCCAGATAGGGCTGCTGACCGGCCTCACGGCTGGCGTAATCGCCGTGGGTGCCCTCGCTGGTGGAGTTCAGGGTAATGCCGTAGTTGGGCTGGCCGTTGACCCAGGCCTGCACCTGGGCGGTGAGATTGACCGAGACCCATACATCCTCGGCAGGCTGGGTGGGAATGGTGGCCAGCACGGCGTTGTCCATCTTGTCGCCCATGCTGTCCCAGGTCGCACTGGCATCCGTCCAGTCCTCGGTCAGCAAGTGAATGTCGACCGGGCCTTCCGGGTGTTCCTTGCTGACATAAAACCAGGCCCTGGCCGACAGGATGCTGGCATTGGCCGGCAGGGAAGAGAGATCATAGCGGTACATCGGGCGTTCGATGGTGCCGCCCTCGAAGCGAATGTGGAGCTCGGTGTCTGTGGCCTTGTTTTCGGTGGGCCAGTCACTGCGTATCCAGGTGTCCTGATCCACAGAGATGGGATAGTCCGTGGTGCTGCTCAGATCTGTCGTGAGACCGGTGGTGTAGCTGTGGCTATGAAGGGGTGCTGCGGTGATATCCGTGTAGGGGCCACAGCCCTGGCGTCCGGTCCGCCACAGGGCATGCTGCAGCCCGGCCTCGGCAACATAGCGGACGCGGTCCGACTCCAGTTCACCGCCGGAGATATTGGCCTCGATCGCTCCTTCGTAATTGATCATGAAGGCGATGGTCGCCACCAGGGCTATGGCCATCACCACGGGTATCAGGATATAGCCACCTTGCCGACTGGATCCCGGCCTGCGCCGGGATCGGACGGACGGAATCGGGAACAAATCCGAGGTTCTCCTAACTCGCATTTGCGTTTTGTGGTACGCCATGGGCACCGGCCCCGTCACAGCGCCCCTCCCACCCGCACCTGGGTCTGCAGACGCACAATCTGCCCGGTGACGGGGCTGGTCAGTTCCAGGGTCAGATCCACCCGCTGCCACCGGTCGGTGCCGAGGGGGATACGCTCGACCCGGAAGCGGGTAACGTTTTCGGCGATATCCGAGATGATGAAATCCCGGCCGGTAACCCCTCCGTCCCCGTTTTCATCCCAGGGCACCGGTGTGCGCTCTTTAAGGCTGCCGTTTTCCAGGTAGAAGACCAGCGGGTTGTACCAGTCTTCATAGGAGCCTCCCTGCTCGTCATCATTATCGATGCTGCCCCCATCGATCATACCGTCGCCGTCGTCATCCACGCCGCAGATCCCGGGACAACCGTCACCGTTCATATCGCTGGCGGGGTCTTCGTCCAGGTTGTTGTCGCCATCGTCATCGATGCCATTGACAGGGTCATCATTGGCCGTGACGGACTCATCATCGGAATAGCCATCGCCTTCATCGACACGCCCATCGCCGTCGTCATCGATGAGATAGATCCCCGGGGCGTAGTCGTAATTCCAGTCGTTGGGCAGATCCTCGTCCACCCGGCCATCCCGGTCATCATCCGCGTCCGGAAAGCCATCACCGTCCAGGTCGCTGTAGAGCGGCAGGGTAACCGCCAGCACCGCCGTGTATTTAGTGCTGTCGTCGGTGGGGGTGGTTGGGGGAAGGGTCTCCTCGCGTATATTTTCGGCCCAGTTGGTGAGCGGCTTGTCATTCAAAGGCAGCAGCAGCAATCGGGTGTTACTTACTGCCCGGACCATGCGCTGCATGGCGAAGCGGGCCTGGCGGGCATGGTCGTGTTGCTGCTGCACGTTGGTCTGGCCCTGCAGCGCCCGACCTACGACACCGCTGATACCGACCAGCAACAGGGCGCCGATCGCCAGCGTAATCAGGATTTCGACATAGGTCAGTCCCGATTGACGTGGTCTGCTGATCACCGGGTCTGGCCCACCCGGTAGCGGTTGCAGACCTCTGAAACGAAAAACTTCATAGCACCCCTGGATGTGTCCCGTTCGATCTATAACTATCGGCGAGGAGAGGGGGATGTTTAGATGGCGGTGCCCAACCGGCGCCAGTCGAAAATGTACATTCGGACCGTTTTGGTTTAGAACACGGGGCATAACAACGTCAACAACCCATTGAATGGGGGTCAGGATGAGAGAACCGAGCTTCACCATCGGTATCGAAGAGGAGTACATGCTGGTCGACCGGGAGTCCCGCGAGCTGATCAGCCAGGTGCCGGATTCCATGTTGAGCGATTGCGAGGCGCGGTTGCGGGGACAGGTCTCGCCGGAATTCCTGCAGTGCCAGATCGAGGTGGGTACCCGGATCTGCAAGACCCTGGGGGAGGCGCGGGACGAACTGGCCCACCTGCGACAGACGGTCTCGGCGGTCGCCGGTCAGCACGGCCTGGCCATCTTCGCCGCCTCCACCCACCCTTTCAGTAGACCGAGCCAGCTGGAACACACCCCAAGGGAGCGCTACGACCAGCTCGCCAATGACCTCCAGGAGGTGGTGCGACAGCTGGTGATCAGCGGCATGCATATCCACGTCGGTATTGAAGACGATGATCTACGGACCGATCTGATGGGCCAGGCGATCTACATCCTGCCCCATATCCTGGCACTCAGCACCTCCTCCCCCTTCTGGCGGGGCCGCAACACCGGCCTGAAATCCTACCGCTTGTCGGTGTGGGACGGCATGCCGCGCACCGGCCTGCCGGAGTATTTCGACAGCTACGGAGAGTACCGGCGCCACGTGGACGTCCTGGTCAAGGCAGGGGTGATCGAGGACGCCACCAAGATCTGGTGGGATATCCGGCCCAGCAGCCGCTATCCCACCCTGGAGATGAGGATCTCCGATGTCTGCACCCGGCTGGACGATGCCATCTGCGTCGCTGCCTTCTACCTCTGCTGGCTGCGCATGCTCTACCGCTTGAGGCGCAGCAATCAGCGCTGGCGGCGTTATGCCACCTTCCTGATCAACGAAAACCGCTGGCGGGCCCACCGCTATGGCATAGATGAAGGCCTGATCGACTTCGGCCACGGAGAGATCACCCCCTTCCATGAGCTGGTGGATGAGATCCTGGAACTGGTGCGGGTGGACGCCGAGTATTTCGACTGCGTCGGGGAGATCAACCGGATGCGCACCATCCTGCGGGAAGGCACCAGTGCCCATCGCCAGGTACGCGCCTATGAAAAGGCCCTGGCCGAGGGCAAGGAACATGAAGAAGCCCTCTGTGCCGTGGTCGACCTGCTGATCGCGGAGACCTTGAGGGATATCGATTAGCCGGTGTGGAGAACCCAAACTACCCGAGCACCGGGCCTCATCTTGATAAGAACGGCAGCGTATTGGTAGAACGGCCGTGCCGTTCAATATCGGGAATATCCACCGCTGAAAAGTTGATGGCACCAAAACAGGACAGATTGTGCATTGAAAATCGTCAACTGCTTAGAAAGTGTACCCCGTCACCAATCCTGCTAAAATCAGGTATTCAACCCACCAGCCATCGCAATGAACGTTCAAACGATTCTTAAATACAGTGTTCTCGCAGTCCTGGTCGCTGTTGTGGGATTGTTTCTTCACTACAATCTGCCACGCACGGATGTGGTGCAGCTCACCGGGACTGACGTGAAGCGGATGGACAGGCAGGACCCTCAAAATGGGGCCAGAACCCGCGACGTCCGCTACCTTAACGCGGTTACACGGAGCGGCAAGATACGGGTCTTCCGCAACGAAGACACGGGATGGGGGTGGCCGCCCTATCTCAAGTTCGACAGCGCCGATCTGAGCGCCGAGGCACAGAGCCTGATTCAAAACCCGGAAAAGCCCTGGGCGCGGGTTCGATACTACGGCTGGCGTATCAAGGTGTTCTCGCTGTTTCCAAACGCCATCAGCCTCAAGGTGGTCGACAAGGACTACACCCACATCCCCTGGTTCAACATCTTATTCATAGTGCTGCTGGCCTTCGGGGCGGTCTTTATTGTGCGTATTTTCCGTCGCCTGATGGAACGGCTGCGCGGCAGTGGGCGCTATCAGGAAATTTCCCAATCGGTCCGCAACCGCATCGGGCACAAGGATAGTTCGTGAGAACTTGAGAGCCAGCCGCCGCCAGACTTGTGCAGAAGAGATGACGGCACAGCGCCAGTAACGGCTGCGCCGTCTACCTCTTCGGCTCCGCAGTGACAGGGTCCATTAAACTCACATCATTCGTTTGGTGCCTGCTCATCCACTGATCGATCCGAACCCCCGCCTCCCGGGATACTCTAAGACCCCGCTTGGTTCGCCGCCAAAGCACATCTTCGACTGTGCGGGCATATTCGTGGGCCATCAGATAATCAAGCTCCCGTTGGTAGAGCTGCCCTTCGAAATGCTGCCCAAGATCGCCCATTCCACCGCATCCCTCGAGCAGTACGGAGATTCGGGTGCCGTAGGTGCTGGCGTAGTCCTGCAGCAGTTCCGCCGGCAGCCAGGGGTATCGCCGGCGACACTCCTCCAGAAAACCCTCAAAATCGGCGTTGGCTATATCTCCCCCGGGCAGGGATCGATCGGCAGTCCAGGATGTCACGGTAACCTGCAGCGGCCCCGCCAGCAGACCCATCACCTGCTCCGCTAATTTGCGATAGGTGGTTATCTTGCCACCGAACACGGAAACGATAGGGGCCGCTTCGGTGTCCAGATGGAGGTGATAGTCGCGGGTTACCTTAGAGGCATTACTGGCGGCATTGTCATACAGCGGGCGCACGCCGCTGAAACTCCATACCACTTGGTCGGGGGTAACCGGCCGGCGGAAATACTGGCTCACGGCCTGGCAGATATAGGCGGTCTCCTCCGCACTCACCTGCACCCGCCCGGTCATCTCTTTCAATTCCACATCGGTGGTGCCCAGCAGGGTGAAATCCCGTTCATAGGGAATAGCGAACAGCACACGGCCGTCCGCGTTCTGAAAAAGATAGGCGTAGTCGTGATCGAACAGCTTGGGCACCACGATGTGGCTGCCCTTGACCAGCCGGATCTGGTGGCTTGCGGCCGAGGAGCGGTCCAGCGCGAGCACGGGTTCGACCCAGGGGCCTGCCGCATTGACCAACGCCCGGGCCCTGACCGGATAGCGTCGGCCGTCGGCCTGGTCGCGCAGGGTCGCGACCCAGTGCTCCGGGTGGCGCTGCAGACCGATACAGCGGGTGTGGGTCTTGACGATTGCCCCCTGTGCTGCCGCATCCATCGCCGACAACACCACCAGGCGGCTATCCTTCACCCGGCAGTCAGAATACTCGAAACCGGTGGAATAGCCGGACTGAAGGACCTTCCCCGCCGGGTGTTTACCGAGGTCCAGCCGCCGGCTGGCCGGAAGCCGTTGCCTGCCTCCGATATGGTCATACAGGAACAGGCCGAGGCGAATCAGCCATTTCGATCGGAGCTGCCGGTGATGGGGCAGGACAAACCGCACCGGCCAGATAATATGCGGTGCGATGCGCAGCAGTCTTTCGCGTTCCTGCAGGGCATGGCGCACCAGCATCAAGTCGTAGTTTTCCAGGTAGCGCAAGCCACCGTGGATCAGCTTGGTGCTGGCGGAGGAGGTGTGCTGCGCCAGATCGTCCTGCTCGCATAAAAATACCTTTATCCCCTGCCCCGCGGCATCCCTCGCCACGCCAACTCCGTTAATCCCGCCGCCGATAATCAGCAGGTCCGTGGTGATCATGGATTGATCTTCCAGCTCCAAGAGTTAGCCGTGCCTTGCCCGCAGAGTTCCCTCAGACCCACCGGAATACGGCGAGCAGAAACAGAATGGAGATGACCAGAGCGCCCCACAGCGGGGTCCCCATGACACCGAGCCAGGCAAGGTGTATGAAGGCGCTGCCGACCAGAGAGATGAACAAACGATCCCCGCGGGTGGTATCCAGCCCCAGCACACCCCTCCGCGGCGAGCCGCCTGGGCTGTATCTTTCCCAGATACCCATGGTCGTTATCGCCAGCAAGATGAACAGGAAGAATGCGGCAGTGGGCCAGGTCCAGGCCATCCAGGATAGAAACATGATCGATCCTCCCGTCTACACCCGCCCGAGGGCAAAGCCCTTGGCGATATGGTTACGCACAAACCAGATGACAAACGCCCCCGGGATGATGGTCAATGTGCCGGCCGCGGCCAGCAGGCCCAGTTCGTAGCCCGAAGTGCTGGCGGTGCGGGTCATGGTCGCGGCGATGGGCTTGGCGGCCACCGAGGTAAGGGTCTTCGCCAGCAGCAGTTCCACCCAGGAAAACATGAAACAGAAAAACATCACCACGCCGATACCGGCGGAAATGGTGGGGATGAAAATCTTGGTAAAGAATCGCCAGAAGGAGTAGCCATCCACGTAGGCCGTTTCATCCAGTTCCTTGGGTACACCCGACATAAATCCCTCCAGGATCCAGACCGCCAGCGGAATGTTGAACAGGCAATGGGCCAGGGCGACGGCGATATGGGTATCGAACAGGCCGATGGCCGAATAGAGCTGAAAAAACGGCAGTGCGAATACCGCCGGCGGGGCCATACGGTTGGTAAGCAGCCAGAAGAACAGGTGCTTGTCCCCAAGGAACCGGTAGCGTGAAAAAGCATAGGCCGCCGGCAGGGCAACACTCACCGATATCAGCGTATTGAGCGCGACATAGGTGATGGAATTGAAGTAACCATTGTACCAGGTCGGATCGGTAAATATCTTGACGTAGTTATCCAGCGTGAAATTCTGGGGCCAGAGGTAAAAGCTGCCCAGTATTTCGTTGGTCGTCTTGAACGACATACTGACCAACCAGTAGATCGGCAGCAGGAGGAACAGGATATACAGCGTAGGGGGAAGCCATTTAAGATTTTTCATCACTGTTCCTCGTTACGCATCATCAATGTATAGAAGATCCAGCTCAATACCAGGATGATCAGGAAATAGATCAGCGACATCGCCGCTGCCGGCCCCAGATCAAACTGACCCAGGGCGATTTTCACCAGATCGATGGAAAGAAAGGTGGTGGTATTTCCCGGCCCGCCTCCGGTGAGAACGAATGGCTCTGTATAGATCATAAAGCTGTCCATAAATCGCAACAGAATCGCGATGGTCAGCACGCGCTTCATCTTCGGCAGCTGGATATAGCGAAACACCGCCCAGCTGCTGGCCCCATCGATCCGGGCCGCCTGATAATAGGCGTTTGGTATGGAACAGAGCCCGGCATAGGCCAGCAGAACGACCAGCGATGTCCAGTGCCAGACGTCCATCAACACAGTGGTGAACCAGGCCGCCATGGGCTGCTGGGTGAAGTTGTAATCTATCCCCATGCCGTTGATCATCTTGCCCAGCAGGCCGATGTCGGGCAGCGCGAAGATATTCCACATTGCCCCTACCACGTTCCAGGGAATCAGCAGGGGCAAGGCCATCAACACCAGGCAGACCGAGACCCAGGGACCCTTTTTGGGCATGCTGAGGGCGATGGCGACGCCAAGCGGGATCTCGATCAGTAGAATAATGCCGGTAAAGGTCAACTGGCGCAGCAGAGAGGCATGAAAACGCTCCGAATGAAGCACCGTCTCGAACCATTTAACACCTTCCCAGAAAAAGACATTGTCACCAAAGGTCTCCTGCACCGAATAGTTGACCACCGTCATCAGCGGGATCAGCGCATTGAAGGCCACCAGCGCCACCACCGGAATGACCAGAAACCAGGCTTTTTGATTGGTAGTTTTATCGATCATGGGGAGGCCTTTCAGGTGATAATCCAGCCGTCTGCGTAGACCTGGGTATGGGCCGGATCGAAACGGATATGCGCCTTGTCTGTAGGAATCGACACGCCCTCAGGTACCAGCATCTTGATGCTGTGATGATTGCAGCGGGTCTCGACAATGCGATGCCGGCCAATGTCATCGACCTTGGAAATCTCCACCGGCAGGCCGTCGGTTTCGAAACGAACGAACTCCGGCCGCACACCGACTTCGATCTTGGTGCCGTCGGCCGAGGCCTCTATTGTGTCCGCGATGTCGATCTTATTCCCAAACAGACTGGGTGCCCCGCCGACAATTTCACAAGGCAGCAGGTTCATTCCGGGCGAGCCGATAAAATGACCGACAAAGGTGTGTTTCGGCTTCTCGAACAGCTCCACCGGGGTACCTATCTGCACCACTAACCCGTCGTGCATAACCACCACCTTGTCGGCGAAGGTGAGTGCCTCGGTCTGATCGTGGGTGACATAAATCATGGTCACACCAACCTGCTGATGCAGTTCCTTCAGTTTGGATCGCAGCTGCCATTTAAGGTGTGGATCGATCACCGTCAGAGGTTCGTCAAACATGATGACGTTTACGTCCTCGCGCACCAGTCCCCGGCCAAGCGATATCTTCTGCTTGCCATCAGCAGTAAGCCCGGAGGCGCGGTTTTTCAGGGAATCCTGCAGGTCGAGCATCTGCGCAATCTCCTGCACACGCTGATTTACCCTATCCGGGTCAACACCGCGATTGCGCAGCGGAAAGGCGAGATTGTCGAATACCGTCATGGTGTCGTACACCACGGGAAACTGAAACACCTGGGCGATGTCTCTCTTGTCCGACGGCAGATCGGTGACGTCCCGGTCGCCAAACAACACCCGGCCCTCGGTGGGTTCGAGCAGTCCGGAGATAATGTTCAGCAGCGTGGTCTTGCCGCACCCGGAGGGGCCGAGCAGGGCGTAGGCGCCCCCGTCAGACCAGACAACGTCCAACCGTTTGAGCGCCCAGTCCGCCTCTGAGGCCGGGTGTCCGGTATAGCTGTGCCGTATTCCATCTAATGTAATCTTGGCCATGTTTATTTCATGCTTGCCTATTACCGGTGCGCGCGGCGTGCCGCGCAGCAAATACGCTCGTGGAGCACCCTGAACCGGTCCCCTAGCCGTCGATCAGTCGCTCCTGGGCATCAAAGTAGAAGCAGTAATTCACCTGCAGGAATAACTCTACCCTGTCCCCTACTCCCAACCGATGAATGCCGTGGGAGAGTGAGACCCAGGTATCCTCGTCCACCCTGGCATGCACTACGCTCTCCGAACCGCTGATCTCGGTAATCACTACCCGACCCTGCACCTTCACCGATTCCCCATCCCCTGCCATCAGGTTGATATGATGAGGACGGAAGCCGATGGTGTAGGGTCCATCGGGCAGATCGGCGTACCTTCCCTGTGCCATCCAACTCACTGTCGGGGAGTAATAAAATCGGTCGCCTTGTTTGCTGACTCTGGCGGTGTTGATGGGTGGATCGGAAAAGACCCGGGCGCTGACTAAATCCTTCGGATGATGGTAGATGGAAGTAGTCGGTCCGAATTGAGTAACGCAACCCTGATGCATAGTGGCCGTGAACCCGCCCAGCAGCAATGCCTCCGCCGGTTCAGTGGTAGCGTAAACCACGGTGGCGCGGTTGTCCTGAAACAGCTTGGGCAATTCGTCGCGCAATTCCTCTCGCAGCTTGTAGTCGAGATTGGCAAGTGGCTCATCCAGCAACACCAGATCGGCCCGTTTTACCAGGGCACGTGCCAATGCCGTGCGCTGTTGCTGCCCCCCCGACAGTTCGTCCGGCATGCGGTCCAGCATCGGTGTAAGCTTCAGCAGCTCAGCCACCTCGGCTACCCGTGATTTGATCTCTTTGGTGGAGGCCCGCATCACCCTCAAGGGGGAAGCGATATTCTCGTACACCGTAAAATTGGGGTAGTTGATGAACTGCTGGTACACCATGGCCACCTGGCGCTTCTGCACGGGCACGCCGGTTACATTCCCTCCCTGGAACCATACTTCACCTGAAGTCGGTCGCTCTAGACCCGCCATCAAACGCAACAGGGTCGTCTTGCCTGACAGCGTCGTGCCCAGCAGGACATTGAAACGCCCCTCTTCCAGTTGCAGATCGGTTTCGTAGATATGGGTGTCTGCGCCAACCATCTTTGTTACGTTTTTTAGTTCTATGGCCATTTAGTCAATACCGAAACCGTTCAATCGATCAGTGACATGCTGGATTTTCCGAATCCTGGCCACCGGATAAGACCCGGTACAGACCCCGCCGGCATGATGTGGTTTCGAAAAAAGTACGCTTCTTGAAACCAGCTCGTTGTAAAATCAGAGCTCAGATTCACTGTCACCCTCCTCGCTTGCCTCCTGCTCCGGGCTGACGATTACCCTCACATGATGCTGCCTGCAGATATCGAGAAACTGTTGAGGCGGGGTTTTGTCGGTTATAAAAAAATCGACTTGGGACATATTGCCGATACGAATGGAGGCATTTCGCTGGAACTTGGATGAATCCGCCACCAGAATAACCGAGCGGGCGTTGGCGATAATAGTCTGGGCAACGCGAACTTCCCGCGGATCGTAATCCAGTACAGTGCCGTCTTCCTCTATGGAAGAGGTACCGATCACGGCATAGTCGACTTTGAACTGACTGATAAAATCAACCGTGGCATCCCCCACCACGCCCCCATCCTCCCGGCGCACTATCCCTCCGGCGATCATCACCCGTATCTTCTCGTAGGGGTGCAGTATGTTCACCACATTGATGTTGTTGGTGATCACCAGCAGACCGGCATGGCTGGTCAAATGCTGGGCCACCTGTTCGGTAGTGGTACCGATATTCACAAACAGGGAACTGTCGTCGGGTATGAGTTCGGCGGCCAATCTGCCGATAGCGACCTTCTCCTGAGCAAACAGCGACCGCCGCGCCTCGTAACCCAGGTTGGCCACCCCGTCATGTACGATCGCACCCCCATGCACCCGCTGCAGGAAACCCAACTGACGCAGTTGGTTGAGATCGCGCCTTATCGTCTGCGGCGTAACCTCAAACCGTTCCGCCAGCGGCTCTACCTGCACCTCACCCCGATTGCGGGCGTAGTTCAGTATTTCTCGCTGGCGAGCGTTTAAATCAGGCGCTTTGAGCGGATGATTCACAGCGTCAGGGAATTCGATCCGGTAAGTCCGCCAACAGCGAAGGCTGCTGTTGACGGGAGGAAAACGAAGAGAAGGTTGGGGAGAGCACTGTCTGTGCCCTCCCCGATACTTCCCGGTTCAATCACTACAAGTCGCCAGCTAGCTGGATTCCTGCCAGCGTTTTACCAGTTCGTCGTAGTCGATGGTCTCCCCTTGCGGTTTTTCGTTGTCAAGCTTGGCCTTTGGCGAACCCGCCTTCTTGAGCCAGACAGCAGGGTCTTGCTCCTCATTCAGACGGGGACCGCAGCCTCCATAGATCTTGGCCTTTTCGTCCGCCGACTGCATGCGCGCCATGGTTTGATCCATTTCCGACGCCAGCCGGTCCATCGCCTGCTGCGGGGTAAAGGCACCGGAGTTGACATCACCGATCTGCTGCCACCAGATCTGGGCCAGCTTCGGATAGTCGGGCACGTTCACACCGGTAGGCGTCCAGCGCACCCGATCCGGGGAACGGTAGAACTCAACCAGGCCACCCAGCTTGGGTGCACGCTCGGTGAAGGAGGCATCACGGATGTCGCTGTCTCGTATCGGGGTCAGGCCGACATGGGTCTTTTTGAGGGAAACCGTTTTGGCGACAACGAACTGGGCGTAAAGCCAGGCCGCCTTGCGGCGCTCGATCGGTGTTGATTCGAACAGGGTCCAGGAGCCGGCGTCCTGATAGCCCAGCTTCTGACCCTCTACCCAATAGGGACCGTGGGGTGAAGGGGCCATACGCCAGAGGGGATTCCCCTCATCATCGACGGTGTTGTTGCCTTCACTCTTGGGGGCCACCATGGAGGAGGTGAATGCCGTGTACCAGAAGATCTGCTGTGCGACATTGCCCTGGGAGAGCGCGGGCAGCGACTGATAGAAGTCGTAACTGGCCGCCCCTGGGGGCGCGTATTTGCGCAGCCACTCATCCCATTTCCGGATGGCGTACACCGCCGCCGGCCCGTTGGCCGCACCACCGCGGGAGACAGAGGCGCCGGCCGGATTACAGGAATCCTTCTCCATGCGGATACCCCACTCGTCAACCGGACGGCCGTTGGGCAGGCCCTTGTCGCCGGCACCGGCCATGGAGAGCCAGGCATCTGTCATACGCCAGCCAAGATCCGGGGCGCGCTTGCCGTAGTCCATATGGCCATACACACGGACGCCGTCGATCTCCTTGACATGGACAGAGAAGAATTCAGCGATGTCTTCATAGGCCGACCAATTGACCGGCACACCGAGATCATAGCCATAGATCTCCTTGAATTTCTTTTTCAGGTCATCGCGGTTAAACCAGTCGTAGCGAAACCAGTAGAGATTGGCGAACTGCTGATCGGGCAACTGGTAAAGTTTGCCATCGGGGCCGGTGGTAAAGGATTTACCCATGAAGTCATCTACATCCAGCATCGGATTGGTGACGTCTTTGCCCTCGCCTTCCATCCAGTCGGTGAGATTGACCGCCAACTGTAATCGTGAGTGGGTGCCGATCAGGTCAGAGTCGTTGATATAGGCATCGTACAGATTCCGCTTGGTCTGCATCTGTGTTTGCACCGCCTGCACCACCTCACCTTCACCCAGAAGCTGATGGTTCACCTTGATGCCGGTGATCTCCTCGAAGGCCTTGGTCAGCGTCTTGGACTCGTACTCGTGGGTTGGAATGGTTTCGGACAGGACATTGATCTCCATTCCCTTGAATGGTTCCGCGGCCTTGATGAACCACTCCATCTCGTCCATCTGCTGCTGTTGACTCAAGGTTGATGGCTGGAACTCCGAGTTAATCCATTTTTCCGCCTCGGCCTTTCCCGCAAACACCCCCGGCGATACGCCCAACGAAACGGCTGCTATCGCAATGGCAATTCTGGTCTTCATTCGACTCTCCTCAGCGCCTTTTATCAGGTCATGAATGTTCGATATTAGCAGAAGATTTGTTTATTTTCCGATTTATTCCTGATCGTATGAGCATAGTTATTTTAAATACGAACATTCACTAATCGACTAATCTGACGATTTTTTCGATCAATGCGCATCGATTCAGTAGCATTGCCCGGCCTGCAAACGGCCCCATCCCTTTCCCGTCTGCGAGGCCTCCCTGCCCCTGCCTGTGGAGTCACAGCAGCAGCCAATACAATAATATTTGTTTTTTTTCTTATAGTTACTGTATTTTTATGCTGAAAATAGACAGCCGAATCGCTTTGCTATCAAATTACCCGCCAGCTGGAATACGACAATGGATTCGGTAATAATAGTTCTCTGACGGCCGGAGAGAGAACGAACAACGGCTTTAAAATGAACACAATGCATGTTCTTTTTATGGAAACATGCGAAACTTTCTGATTCTGGAATCGCCGCGTCCGCTTTGGCCGGAAAGAACGGCTGCTGCCGGCGCCCGAATCCACAAACCCCTTTTATCTCATGCACCTAATGCGGGAGGCGAGCCATGGCGGATCAACCACTGATTCTCAGCATCGATCAGGGAACCACCAGTTCCCGCGCCATCCTGTTCGAGAAAGACGGGCGATCCGCTTTCGTTGCACAACGGGAATTCCGCCAGATCTTTCCCGACTCCGGCTGGGTCGAGCACGACCCTGAAGAGATCTGGGCGACCACGCTGACCGTATGCCGGGAAGCGATGCAGGCCAGCCGGGATATGGGACGCCGGGTTGCCGCCATCGGCATCACCAATCAGCGGGAAACCACTCTGGTGTGGGATAGAAACAGCGGCAAGACCGTCTACAATGCGATCGTCTGGCAGGACCGCCGTACCGCCCCCTTCTGCACCGAATTGCGGGACGCCGGCCATGAACCGCGCATCACGGAGAAAACCGGATTGCTGCTCGACCCCTATTTCTCCGGCACCAAGGTCTCCTGGATCCTGGATAACGTGGAGGGTGCTCGCGCCAGCGCCGACAATGGAGATCTTGTCTTCGGTACCATTGACAGTTTTCTGTTGTGGCGGTTGACCGGAGGAAAGGTACATGCCACGGATGCGACCAATGCCGCCCGCACCCTGATGTACAACATCCACGACAACCGGTGGGATGAGGAGATGCTCGCACTGCTGCGGATACCCGCTTCCATGCTGCCCGAAGTGAAGGACTGCAGTGCCGATTTCGGCTGGTGCTCGCCCGATTTGCTGGGGGAGGCCCTTCCCATCTGCGGCATCGCCGGGGACCAGCAGGCGTCAACCCTCGGCCAGGCCTGCTTCGAGCCCGGTATGATCAAAAGCACCTACGGCACTGGATGTTTTGTGCTGTTGAACACCGGCGACCAGGCCGTTGCTTCGAAAAACAAACTGCTTACCACCATCGCCTATCGACTCGATGGGAAAACCACCTACGCCATCGAGGGGTCCATATTCATTGCCGGTGCCGCCGTACAGTGGCTGCGAGATGGCCTCGAGCTGATCAAATCGGCGCAGGAGACAGAGGCCCTTGCGGCCAGCCTGGAGAGCAATCGAGGCGTCTATCTGGTACCCGCATTCACCGGCCTCGGTGCCCCTTACTGGGATGCCTATGCCCGCGGCGCCCTGTTCGGCTTGACCCGTGACGTGGGCGTAAAAGAGATCGTGCGCGCCACACTCGAATCCGTCTGTTACCAGACCCACGACCTGTTCGATGCCATGGTCGAGGATGGCGTGCAGCCAACCCACCTGCGGGTCGACGGCGGCATGGTTAGAAACAACTGGCTGGCCCAGTTTCTGGCGGATATTCTTGGTATCACCGTACAGCGCCCCAGACAGACAGAGACGACCGCGCTGGGAGCAGCCTATCTGGCCGGACTGCAATGCGGTGTCTACGACTCGTTTGAGGAGCTGAGCCAAAACTGGCAGCAGGAAGCGGAATTCACTCCGACGCTGAAAGCCAGCGCGCGAGACACATTGATCGCGGGCTGGAGGGATGCCGTGAACCGGGTGCGAAGTTGATCGATGGAGGAACGCCCGGCCCCATGCACGACTTACTGATCAGGCCCCAGTTTCCCCGCTCCAACCGGTATGAACCCGACTGGGTGCTGGCAAACAACATGGGGCCTCATCCACTCTGGTTGCTGGAGTGGTTGACGAATGCGATAGAGATGCGGCCCGCCATGCGCGTACTGGACCTTGGCTGCGGCAAGGCCCTGACCAGCATCTTTCTGGCCAGAGAGTTCGATGCGCAAGTCTACGCGGTCGATCTCTGGACCCCGCCGGATGACAACTGGAGCAGAATTCTGGAGGCAGGAGTCGAGCAGCGGGTGACGCCGCTTCGCAGCGAGGCCCACGCACTGCCTTTCGCCAACGGATATTTCGACCTGATCCTGAGTGTGGATGCTTATCAGTACTTCGGCACCGACCTGATCTATCTCCACTATCTCAGCCGGTTCCTGCGCCCGGGAGGAGAATTGGGCATCGTGATGCCGGGACTGCTCCGGCCTTTTGCTGATGACGCTATCCCTGCCCACCTGACCGAAGCGCAGGCCAACGGAAAAGTCTTCTGGGAGGATGAATGTATCACCTTCCAGACCGTGGACTGGTGGCACAAGCTGTTTCGGCAATGCCCCCGGATCGAGCTGAAACTTGCCGACACCCTCGCCGACGGCTGGCAGCTCTGGCGCGATTTCGAACAGGCCCTGGAGCAATCAGGTAAAAACGTTTTTCCGTCGGATGCGGAAACACTGGAAAGAGATGCGGGACGCTACCTAGGTTTCGTTCGCCTGCTGGCCGGGCGCAGTCAGGCGGCAGGCTACAACCTGTACGACCCCGCTCTGCTGGCGACGATCGGGTAGAGCGCGGAATTGACCCTCACCGCCGGTAAGGCCAGTTCCTGCGCTGCATCTGCAGGCGCTGTTGCAGCGCGCCCTGCTCGCGACGGAAGCGCTGCAGTTGCAGATTCTGTCGACGTGGACTGTCGATTAGAGATGCACTTCCCTGGCGCTGGCTAAGGGCCGACTGTTCATGTCGCTGCCGATCCTGCAGGGCTTGAAGATACTGCTTCTGCTGGCGGAATTTTTGCTTCGATGACCACTGCTGCGACTGGGACAGCGGCGCGCTGCGCAGCGCATCCTGCCGTTGACGCTGCTTGAGCTGACTCAGTTGATCGGCGTTGAGCTGTTGCAGGCGCAGCCAGCTGTCGCCGGCCTGGGCCGATGTAACGCCGATAAGAACCGCGCAGGCGCAAAGCAAACCGGCCAGCGGGCGCCGGTTCATTTGGCTGCTTGCTCGTTCTCCAGCGCCTTTTCGGTTATCTCTTTGTAGAGTGCTATGCCGCGCATAAACAGGTCTTGGAATTCCGGGTGATCATCCACCAGATGCTTATTCTGCTGAGACTCGCTCAGCACCTGCTCCAGAAATTCCAGGTCAAACTCGTTGAGTGTCTGACCCTGATCCACATTTTCCTTGATATCCAGGAGCCGGGGGAGCCGTTGTTCCTGATAACGCTCCAACAGCATCTGTATAATGCCTTCCTCTTTTTTTGAAGAATCACCCATATTCTGAATCCCGCTGTTCGTTGCAAATTTTCTGGTATCGAGACCTTAGCACAGCCGGCAGGAGTAATCTTCAAAGCGCCATTTTACGACCCGGAGCATGCCGACTATGCAAGGCGGTTCGAATCCCTGCTCTTGCGGTATGATACCAATCATCAGATTCACTGACACAGGGCGCCGCAGCTCGACCCTGATTTTCAAGACAGGCCCAGGTTATGCCAGACCATATTGTGAACGGGACCCGACGGGAGATAGCCGGACGACCCTGTGTTTTCTTCGATGGTTACTGGATCAAATGGTACCCCCCACCAAAGGACACCCTGAACGCCAAGAAACAGCTGATCGAGGCGTTGACGCGACGCCTTTTCAACCATGTAGAGCACGGCATCAACATGCCGGGGTATCGACTCAACGAGGCGAGGTACGCCTATGAGACGGAAGACGACCCCGAGCGAAAACGAGTAAAGGGCGCCATGCTGGCTGGCGCACTGTTCAATCGGGCAACCGACATATTCCGCAAGCTGGTGGAACTGCAGGAGTTGGGGGTAGAGATCGAGGCGGACGATTCACTGATGCATGAATGCGGTCAGTGTCTGCTCGAGGCCCTCGATTTTGGCAAGAGCGTTAGACATCGGAGCGGGGATGAAAGTATCGATGAGCTCTGGGGTGAACCCTTTAAGGCATTTTCGGTACCGATAGAAGATTTCTATGGAAGCAGGTATATAAAGATCGCCCAGACGATGCACGATATCGACCGGATCGCCGACCGGATGGCGAGCACCCTTGGCGGCAGCGAGCTATTTGCAGATATCGACAGACTCATCAGGAATTTCGCCGATGCCGCAAAATTGAAGTGCGAAACGCTGCGAACCGATCCGGTGATATTTGAGGTATGGCCTTCGTTTGTCACTGCGGGCGACCAGTTGTCAGACACCCGGTCAAGAATGCCTGTCCCCTCCAGCGGCGCCGTAAAACGGGAAGTGGAGGACGGATTTCGACTGATCCAGCAGGGCAAGGCTCTGCTTACCTATATCGCCCGTGCGAGGGTCTCCATGCCCAAGAGTATGCAGAACTTCATCGATCAGTGTGATCACTTCCAACTCAGCTATATCGACCCGAAAAACAACACCTCCACGTCCGGGGAGTAGATCGCGGGCCTGTCGACCGAGTCAGAAAGTCGTTCGCTATTCCGTTCCCGCAAACAGCAGAAGGTAGGCGGCAATCCCAACCCAGCTCAATACCAGCAGAACCCAGGGCAACCAGTGTTGCCGATATCGGATCTGCTGCTCGACTCGATCATCGCCGCCCTCGGGTCGGGCATTCTGACCGGAGGCTTTTTTCAGTTTTCTGTCCAGCTCCCGCGCCTTGCCTTTCAGCTCTCTTTTGTACAGATCTATCCCTTTCTGAATACCCTGGGCAATCAGCTTGGTCTGCTCCTTGGTCTGCCCGGGGCGCTGTGTCCCGCGGGCAATTTTCATGGCTTCGTCTTTTGTCTGCAGAGAGGGTTTGGTCTTTTTGGTATATCTGGCCATCAGCGGATCTCAACCTATTCCTCAGAGAGAGACCGGGTTATCAGCCCAGGCCTGTACCTTCCGCTCCAGGGTCTTGCGCGATATCCCAAGGTGCCGTGCCGCGGCCGATTTGTTTCCACCCTCCATCTTCAACACCCGGAGAATGTGCCTTTTTTCTACCGTTTCCAGCAACAGGGCCTCGCCTTCCTCTACATCCCGACCGGCAGTCTGTCCGCTTCCGGAAAGCGCACGCAGGCACTGGGCGGGCGGTTTGTTCAGCAGCAGGGCCCGCTCCATGACATTCTTCAACTCACGCACGTTTCCCGGCCAATCGTATTCCATCAACCGCAGCGATTCTGCCTCTTCGATCTGGGGAACAGGAACGCCCAGATTGGCGGCCAGAATCTCTGCAAAATGCCGCACCAGGAGCGGCAGGTCCTGTTTGCGCTCCCGTAGCGGCGGCATGCGGATGGCCAGCACCAGCAACCTGAAATAAAGATCTTCACGAAACCGTCCCTGCTCCACCTCCTGCAACAGATTGCGATTGGTGGCCGCTATGACTCGGACATCCACCTGGGTCTCCTGATTGGCCCCCACGGCGCGAATCCTGCGCTCTTCCAATACCCGCAGCAGGTGCGCCTGCATGGAGAGCGGCATCTCACCTATCTCATCCAGAAACAGGGTGCCCCCGCTGGCATAATGAAACAGCCCCTGCCGGGCCTGGTGCGCCCCGGTGAAGGCCCCTTTGACATGGCCGAACAGCTCGCTCTCTAACAGTTCCGCACTGATTGCGGCGCAGTTGATCGGCACCAAGCAACCACTGCGGCCACTCAACTCATGGATCTCTTTTGCCGCCAGTTCCTTACCTGTCCCCGACTCTCCCTGGATCAGCACGGTTGACGGCATGGGGGCTACCTGGCGGATCAGATCTCGTACCCTTTGGAACTCATCACACTGACCGATCAGCCCGGCATGGTCGTACAACGGATCGTCAGGACACTTGAGAACCGAACCCACAGATTGCACCTGCTGAGGCTCCATACAACGCTCCAGCGCCGCCAGTATCTGTTCCATCCGGAAGGGTTTGGCAATCAGGTCGGTGGCCCCGGCCCGCAGGGCATCAATGGCAGTCTCCATGTCGGCGTGCGCGGTGATAAAGATCACACTGGTTGAACTGCCCTGTTCCCGCAGCTCTTTTATCCACTCGACACCGGTCTTTCCGGGGAGACATATATTGGCGATGATCAGGTCGAAATGACAGCGTTGCCGCAGCAACTCGGCCGAGGCCACATCTTCCGCCAGTTCCACCAGGCTGAACTGTTTCTCCAACCCCCGCCGCAGAAAGCTCCTCATTTCAGGCTCGTCATCCACGATCAGTATGGATTTGAGCCTGGGGATGACATACTCGCGTTGAGAGGTCGATGGACCATCGCTCACAAAGGGGAAACCATCCTGCTTCATAATCCCTCTCCAAGTTCGATCTTGTTTTCGTAGTTTGGTACTTTTTGGCAGGGACCCCCACCATGAACTGGGACAAATTTACCCATTAAACTACCGCTGCCCTCCCCGGATTGCAATTCCCCCCGGAAAGCGATTGGCGATATTTCCGCTTTTTGTTCGTTATTTTTCCAGCATTACTCATCGTGCATGTGCCACCGGAAAGGCGCTCCCGGGGCCTTGGCACCGGACTTGCTTGCCAACTAGATATCCGCCCACCACCAACCGACTAGAGATTTCAGAAGCCAATGTTAAGAATCCTCCCCACCCTGACACTGGCCTGGCTGTTGTGCACCAGTAGCCTGACATTTGCCGGCGAGCCGGCCAACCCCGGAACCATACGCCTGGCCACCACCACCAGCACCGAGAACTCAGGCCTGCTGCGCTATCTGCTGCCGGATTTTGAGGCCCAATCGGGTTACCAGGTCCATGTGATCGCGGTTGGAACGGGGAAGGCGCTGCGTATGGGACAGGACGGGGATGTGGATCTGGTGCTGGTGCATGCGCCACAGGCGGAACAGAACTTTGTCCAGGCAGGTTACGGGATAGACCGCCAGGGGGTTATGTACAACGATTTCGTCATTGTCGGCCCGACCGCGGATCCGGCCGCTGTTCACGCTGCCAACAGCGCCTTGGCGGCGCTGGCACGAATCGCTTCTGCAAAGGCACCGTTCGTCTCCCGGGGGGATGATTCGGGCACCCACAAGAAGGAGCTTGCACTCTGGAAGCAGGCGGATATCGAGCCGGCTGACAGCTGGTATCGGGAAGCCGGCCAGGGCATGGGCAAGGTGCTGCAGATTGCGGGTGAAATGGATGCCTATACCTTGACTGATCGAGGCACCTGGCTGGCCTTGCAGGATAAATCTCCTCTGCAGTTGCTCTCCGAAGGCGACCCCCAGCTGTTCAATCCCTACGGTATCATCGCGGTCAACCCTGAGCGTTATCCCGACATCAACTACAAGGGAGCAAGGGCACTTATCGGATGGATCACTTCGCCACAAGGACAATCACGCATCGGTGACTTCCGGGTCGGGGACAACCGCCTGTTCACACCTTCGGCCACTGCGCCTCCGATGGCGGAAAAAAACATTAAATGAGCCAGAGACGGGATCCGTGGACAGCCTGAGCCAGGCCTTCCTCAATTCGCTACTGCTGCTGTTTTCCGGGAATTCGGAGATCTGGGAGATTATCGGCATCTCGTTTCGGGTATCTACCCTGGCGATACTGGTCGCCACGCCACCGGCCCTTCTAACCGCCTTTCTGCTGACCTATGGACGTTTTCCTGGGCGACGGCTTCTGATCTCGATCTTCAGCACCCTGCTGTCGATACCCGCTGTGGTGGTGGGGCTGACACTGTATGTGGTGCTTTCGCGCCAGGGGCCGCTGGGTGACTGGAAACTGCTGTTCACCCAGACTGCCATGGTACTGGGGCAGATTGCACTCTGTTTTCCAATCCTGGTCGCCATGGGTCACTCGGCCCTGCAGGCATCGGACCGCAGGGTCTGGGAGACAGCCCGCACCCTGGGTGCAAGCCGCCCCAGGGCTCTGTTCACCCTGTTCCGGGAAGTGCGTTTCGGACTGTTTGCGGCGCTGCTCGCGGCCTATGGTCGAATCATCGCGGAAGTGGGTGCGTCCATGATGCTGGGCGGCAACATTCTGCACTATACCCGCAATATCCCAACTGCTATCGCCCTGGAGACCAGTAAAGGGGAGTTCGCCGAAGGCATTGCCCTGGGCCTGGTCCTGCTGGTACTGGTCTTTTCTTTGAATGGACTGCTCCACTATCTGCAGGGAAAAGGGCGCTGGACGTGAAGCCCGCCAGCCTGCCCCGCAGCGACATCACCGCCGTCGTTCTGGCCGGCGGCCGGGGCCGTCGTATGGGGGGGCGAGACAAGGGACTGCTGGAACTCAAGGGCCGGCCGTTGATTGAATATCTGCTGGATGCGGTATCACCTCAGGTAGGCTCGATCATCATCAACGCCAATCGTAACCAGGAACGCTACGCCGCCTACGATCACCCGGTGGTAGCCGATACCCTGGAGAATTTTCAGGGGCCGCTTGCCGGCTTCCTGTGCGCCATGGCTGCCGCCTCTACTCCCTACCTGCTGGTGCTGCCCTGTGACAGCCCTTTTCTGCCGGCTGATTATGTGTCGCGTATGGCGAGGACCTTGCTGGATCAGCAGGCCGAACTTGCGGTGGCGCACGACGGCAAACGTCTGCAGCCGGTGTATGCCCTGCTTCCCCGCTCCCTGCGCCCGAGCCTGGAGGCCTTTCTGGCCGCCGGGGATCGCAAAATCGATCTATGGTATGCACAACACAGGATGACACCAGTGGATTTCTCGGACTGCCCCGAACTCTTCCGTAATATCAACACCCCGGCAGACCAGAACAGCCTGCTGCAGGAGGTTACGCGATGACCGGATATCCGCTCCCGGTAGTGGGATTCTGTGCTTTCAGCGGCACGGGAAAGACTACCCTTCTCACCCACCTGCTGCCCCTGCTGAAGGAACGCGGACTGCGGATCGGTGTAGTCAAACATGCCCATCACCTGTTCGACATCGACCAGCCCGGCAAAGACAGCTATGAACTGCGGCGGGCGGGTGCCGACCAGATGCTGGTGGCCTCGCGCAACCGGATGGCCAGGATCGAAGAGTTCAGAACCCCGCGCAATGAACCCTCACTGGAAGAGAGCCTGTCAGCCCTCGACCCCAACCGCCTCGACCTGGTTCTGGTCGAGGGCTTCAAACATGAGCGCTACCCCAAAATCGAATTGCACAGACCCGACCTTGGCAGACCGCTGCTTTTTCTCAGCGATCCGGACATCATCGCCATTGCCACAGATACCCCCGCGGTAAACCCGGGCAACCACCTGCCGGTGCTGGATCTTAACCAACCCGATGAAATCGCCGATTTCATCCAGCGATGGATTCTAAATCCATCATCCCGGGATCGGAAAATTCATTCCCTGAAGGAGATTTCGATTTGAGCTCGGACCGACGCCTCGGGGCGACACCAAGTTGCGCGGATGACAAGGACCCCGAATCCCTCGGCGTTGCTGAGGCAAGGCGTCGCATTCTCGACACGATAAACCCCATCCGCTCCAGTGTCAGGCTCGCGCTGCGGGATGCGTTGGACCGAGTGCTCAGCGAGCCGATCGTCTCCCCTGTCGCTGTGCCCGGGCATACCAACTCGGCAATGGACGGCTACGCCCTGTCGGGAGATGACCTTCCGCGGGACCAACCTCGGGAGTATCAGGTAGCCGGCACCGCCTATGCCGGTGGACCCTACCCGCGACCATGCGAAGCGGGGGAGTGCGTTCGTATCATGACCGGGGCACCGATGCCCCAAGGCACCGATACGGTGGTAATGCAGGAGCATACCGAACGATTGACCGGGCAGCGCATTCGTATCCCGCCCGGGCAACGCCAGGGACAGAACGTGCGTCAGGCCGGAGAGGATATTGCAGAGGGCCGTATGGTACTCGACAGTGGGCGGCGGCTGACACCCGCTGATCTGGGGATCCTCGCCTCGCTGGGCATTGCCGAAGCCCTCGTTCGCCGCCGCCCGCGGGTGGCCTTTTTTTCCACCGGCGATGAACTGCGCGCCCTGGGCGATACCTTGAGTGAAGGCGACGTCTACGACAGCAACCGTTACAGCCTGTACGCAATGCTCAAACGGCTGGACCTGGAGATTCTGGATCTTGGGGTGATCCGGGACGATCCGGACGCCCTGGAGACGGCCCTCACCTCGGCCGCCGCCATGGCTGACCTGGTGATCACTTCCGGCGGTGTCTCGGTCGGGGAAGCGGACTACGTCAAAGATATCCTTGCCAGACTGGGCCGGATCCACTTCTGGAAGATCGCCATGAAACCCGGCCGGCCGCTCGCCTTCGGCCATCTGGGGGACACCCTGTTCTTCGGCCTGCCGGGCAACCCGGTCGCCGTAATGGTGACCTTCCAGCAGTTTGTTGAACCGGCACTGCGTTATCTGGAGAGCGGCAGACCCTGGAAACCCCTCGTGCTTCGGGCCAGATCTTCGGATCCACTGCGCAAACGCCCGGGGCGTTTTGAATTCCAGCGGGGAATTCTCAGCCATGACCAGGACGGACAGCTGACCGTTACCCTGTCCGGCCGTCAAGGCTCCGGCATCCTCACCTCCATGAGTCGGGCCAACTGCTTCGTCCTGCTCGACGAAAACAATGCCGGAGTCGACCAGGGGGCGATGGTCCAGGTACAGCCGTTCGACCCCTTCTACTGGGATTGAGCCCTGCTGCAGCGAGGTGTTTCGCTTATGGGTACTTCGAAAAGCGCGATTTCCGATCGCCCTCATTTTCATGCGCTTACGCGCACGAGAATAGTGGTGCATCCCTGCACCACAGGGCATCTCGAATTTTTTCGAGGTGCCCTTATGCTATGATCTTTCCCCGATCAGAGCGTCTCCCTAACCGCCATTATGCCCAGCCTCGTGCACCAGCCTTTTTGGTTCGCCTGCCTGTTACTTGCCATGGCGCTGCCGGCGGTTGCAGACGATCAACAGATCGAGGTGGCGATCAGTGGCGTGGAAGGCGAGGTACTTGAAAATGTCCGGTCCTTTCTGGGCATTGTGCAACTGCAGCCACGGCAGGGAATACTGGCCGGACTGACAGAGATCGGAAGAGCAGAGGAGCCAGTCAAGATCACTGAACGACTGGTCCGGCGTCTGCATAAGAAGGCGCCGGCCGAGATCCGGCAGGCAATGCAGCCCTTTGGCTACTACCAGGCCGAGATTGAAGACAGGTTGACCAAGACCGAGCAGGGCTGGCTGGCGGAGTACGATATCCAGCCAGGCCCGAAGACCCTTCTGGATCTGGTAGAGATACGGATAGAAGGACCCGGCAGTGATGAGGAGGCGTTTAAGACGGCGCTTGAATCGCTGTCGCTGACCAGCGGTGACGAACTGCTGCACAGCCGCTACACCGAGCTGAAAAAGGCGCTGCTGCAAACGGCCTTTCATGAGGGATACCTGGCGGCAACCTACAGCCGCAGCGAGATCCGGGTCGATCCGCAACGGCAGCGGGCCGATATCTACCTGATTTTCGACACCGGACCCCGCTATTATTTCGGATCCGTTCACATCGAACAGGATATTCTCGACCCGGAATTCGTGATGCGTTTCATCAAGCTGAAGCCGGGTGATCCGTTCAATACCGAACGGCTGCTGGCGCTGCAGGCCGCCCTCACCGGCAGCGACTACTTTTCCCGCGTCGAGGTACAGGCCCAGCGCGAGGAGGCGGTGGACTACCAGATACCGGTGGTGATCAAGACCGAAGCGCGCAAACCCCGTACCTATGCCCTGGGGCTGGGGTACGCCACCGATACCGGACCGCGCGCCACCGCCGGTGTCAGATTCAGACGGATCAACCGGCGCGGCCATCAACTGCTGCTGGACAGCCGGGTCTCCCAGGTGAAGAACGAGATCAGTGCCCAATACCAGATACCCGTGGCCAACATTCCCAAGGACAGCCTGGTGTTTCGGGCCGCCGCCAGCCGGGAGGATATCGACCAGGGCGAGGCCACCAAGCAGACCCTCGGGGTGAGCCACAATCAGGGCTGGCTAGGCGCCCAGCGCCGACTATATGTGGACCTGTCGCGGGAGGACTACTCGCTGGCCGACGGCGACGACAAGGTGTTCTTCCTGGCGCCGGGCATTAATCTCTCACGGCTGCGCTCGGATGACCTGCTGTTTCCCCGCCAGGGATACAGCTGGGCACTGGATCTGCGGGGGGCCAACGAGGCGGTGCTGTCAGATGTCTCCTATCTCCGCTCCACCGCGGAAGGTCGCTTCACCCTCCCCCTGAGGGACAAGGGGCGACTGCTGCTCCGCGGCCAACTTGGGGCCATCGGCTCGACGCACATCGACGATATACCGGCCACCGAACGTTTCTACGCCGGCGGCGATCGCAGCGTCCGGGGTTACGGCTATCAAACGCTGGGGCCGACCAAAAACGGCGATAACAATGGGGGACGCTACCTGCTGGTCGGCAGTATCGAAACCGATTACCTGTTCGCCGGCAATTTCGGTGGCGCGCTCTTCTTCGATGCCGGCAACGCGGACAATGATTTCCTCCCCGATCTGAAAAGGGGCGTCGGTATCGGTTTCCGCTGGCGCAGTCCGGCGGGCATGGCCCGGATCGATCTCGCCAAGGCCCTCGACGAAGACGAGGACTTTCGAATCCACATCAGCTTCGGGGCGGACCTTTGAGCCGCCGACTGCGCCTGACCCTCGTCTCCTTGCTCGGGGTGGGCCTGGTCTGCGCTGCACTGGCAACCTTTATTTTCTCCACTGAGCAGGGGCTGCAGCTGCTTTGGCGACAAATCGAAGGATTACTGCCCGCTGAACTGTCCATCGGGCGCGTGGAGGGGCGCATCAGTGGTCCGCTTGAGGTTCAGGGGCTGCGCTATGAGAGTGAGACACTGCGGCTGGAACTCGACCTGGCCCGTCTGGAATGGAGTCCTGCCAAACTCCTTGCCGGCACCCTGTGGCTGGACCGGCTGGCACTGCGGGGACTGAACTACATTTCGTTAAAGACGGCGCCGGATGAAGCGGAAACCACTGTGCTGCCGGAGTCTATCCGGTTGCCGTTTAGAGTGGTGGCTGAAGAGCTGAGCCTGGATGATGCTTCCTATCTCCCGGCCCCGGACTCCGAGCCCCTGCAACTGGATCACGCCCGGCTGAGCGCAGAGATCTCGGAGCAAAGTTGGTCGATCTCCCGGATCAGGTTCAAGGCCCCCCGCCTGGACCTCCAGGGCAACATCCAACTGCAGGTGAATAAAAATTATCGGATCGAGGTTCAAACCCAGTGGCAACTGCGTCCACCTGGTTACCCACCGCTCGACGGCAGGACCGAGGTGAGGGGCGACCTGGACGAACTTCTGGTCACCCAAACCCTGTCGAGCCCCTACCACAGCCAGGCCGAACTGACCCTCACCGACCCCCTCGACGAATTGCGCTTCGCTGCCAAGTGGACACTGGAGGAGATCGCCCTCCAGGCAGTGGATTCCAAGCTTCCCGCGCTGAGGATACATGGGGAATTCACCGGCTCCGGTGATCTAGCTGAGAGCAGGATCACAGCGGTATTGAATATTCAGGACGCAGAATTCGGGGAGCTGCAAGCGCTGTTCAGCGGCGGATTGAGTTCCCAGGCGCTGGCAATCGACAACCTCAGGCTGGCCCTGACCGATCAACCCGGCTTCATAGAGACCCAGGGACGAATCCTGTTCGGGCCGCAACAGCCGGTGATGGAGTTGCGAGCCGTATGGGAAGACCTGCGTTGGCCACTGCGGGGGCAACCGATGGTCGTCAGCCCCGCGGGTCGGACGGAGGTCAACGGGAGCACAGAGAGCTACCGCTTCACCCTGGGGGCTCAACTGAAGGTACCCGAGCAAACGGATGGTCGCATCGAGCTAGAAGGCACAGGCGATCTCGCATCGGCGCAACTCAGCTCCTTGGTGGTGACCACCCTGGGGGGAAAACTGTCAGGTAACGCAGATCTGAGTTGGCAGCCCCAACTGAAGGCCCGAATTAACATATCTGGAAAGGGGCTGGATCCCGGTATTCTGTTTGCCGGATGGACCGGCGATCTGGCACTGCAAACGGCGACCGAGGCGGAACTGAAGGAGGGTCTATTTCTGGCCCGAATCGATCAGCTGGATGTCAAGGGAGACCTGCGCGGCTATCCGCTCCACCTGAATGCACGGGGAGGAGTGGATGAAAAAGGGCTGCGACTGAGTACCGCTTCCCTCACCTCAGGGTCGACCACCCTGGCCGCGAGTGGTCTGGTGGGGGAATCCCTGGATCTGAAATGGCAGGTCCGGAGCAGCGACCTGGCATCCTTGCTGCCCGACGCGGCAGGCCGCCTGCAAGGGGGTGGAATAGCCCGCGGGACGCTGGAAATGCCGCAACTGGAAGCAGAGCTGAAAGGTGAAGACCTGAAATACGGCAGCCATGTCTTGAAACACCTTCAGCTGGAGACGAATCTGGATCTAAGCGGCAAGCGTGATTCCCACCTTCTGCTCGAACTGACGAATGGCAAACTGGCCGAGATCGCCGTTGACCGGCTAAAACTCATTGGCAACGGAAATCCGGGCTCCCACAGGGTGCAGCTCGAGGCCGTTACCAATCGCGGGAGCGGAGAAATCCAACTCACCGCCGGTCTGCAGGGCGACCGCTGGCAATTCCAGTTGGGGCGGGGACAGCTGAAATATCCGAATCTGGCTGCCTGGGCGCTCCAGTCACCAAGCAACGGCTGGATCTCGAAAGACGCTGCCAACCTCTCTTTGTCCCGAAGCTGCTGGGCCAGCGGAGAAGCCGTGCTCTGCCTGAATGGCAGCCGATCCCCCGAGCAGTGGGAGGGTGAATTCGATCTGAAGGATCTGGCCTTTGCCTATTTCGCACCATGGCTGCCGGCAGAGGTTCAGGCGCAGGGTAAAGTCGGTGGCCGAGGGCGGTTGCTGCAACCAGCCTCAGCAGATGAAATGCAGGCCAGTATCCGGCTCGAGACCAGCGCGGGGCAGTTACTCTCCTCAATCACGGACGATGAGGAGGTGCCGGTCCTCGCCTTCAAGGCAGGCGGGGCGCGGTTCGATCTTAAGCCGCAGGCCATGAGTCTGGAGGTCAAACTGCCATTCGAACCGGCCGGCGGTATGGATATGGAGGCCCAGGTGCCTGCCGGCGCTCGGCCTCTCCTGGAACGCCCCCTGTCCGGCAACCTCGTTCTTCGGGTACCTGATATGGCGATCATCGGCGACCTGCTACCGGACGTCGACCGCACGCAGGGTCGATTGGAGGGAAAAGCCACCCTGTCCGGGACACTCGCGGCGCCAAGGTTCCGAGGCCGGCTGCTGCTGGCGGATGGCACCGCGGAACTGCCTGGACCAGGCATCGCGCTGAGCGATATCCGGGCCGAGCTGAGCGGCCGGGAAGATGGTGATATCGACGTCTCCGCCGCGCTCAGCTCAGGGCCGGGCAGCCTCCGGATCGAAGGCACGGCCAACATCGCAGAGGGCGGGCTGGCGTCCGACCTTGTTATCTCCGGTGACGACTTTCAACTGCTGGATCTCCCAGAGGCCGAGGTGCGGGTATCCCCGGCCATGAAACTACAGCTAAGCGAAAAAAAGGTATCGATCGAGGGAGATGTGAAAGTACCCTACGCCAAGATCAGACTGAAATCCCTGCCGGCATCTGCGGTGGCGGTATCGCCTGACCAGGTGATCATACAACCGGGAGCGGAGACTCCACAGACGCCGGTGGGGGCACGCCGGATCAATGCCAGATTACGGGTGATACTGGGCGACAATGTTCGCTTTGACGGCCTCGGGCTTAAGGCAAAATTCGCCGGCAATCTGCTGCTCATCGAACAGCCGGGGCAACTGACTACCGCCAGCGGCGAGGTACGACTTTCCGAGGGCACCTATAGGGCCTATGGCCAGAATCTAGTGATTGAGAGGGGTCGACTGCTGTACGCGGGCGGGCTGGTCTCGGAGCCCGGGCTTGACGTGCGGGCGATCCGCCGACCGGCCGAAGGAATAGAGGTCGGGGTAGAGGCACGAGGCACCTTGAAGAACCCGGAATTCACTCTGTTCTCGGAACCGGCCATGTCCCAGTCCGAGCAACTCTCCTATCTGGTGCTGGGCCGGCCGCTGGAGGGCGGCACCTCCAGCGAGGAGGGCAGCGCCATGAACCGTGCTGCAATGGCACTGGGGCTCGCCGGCGGTGGCGCCGTCGCGGAACAGTTTGGCGAACAATTCGGCATTGACAACGTCGGTATCCAATCGGGCCCCAACGAATCCACCGAAGAGGCATCCCTGGTGGTTGGCAAATATCTCTCACCCAAGCTCTACGTCGGCTACGGGGTGGGACTTTTCGACCCCGTCTCGACTATCTGGCTGCGCTATACCCTCAGCAGCAACTGGAAACTGGTGACAGAGACCAGCAGCGAGGCAAGTGGGGCCGATCTCTATTACACCATCGACCGGGGGCAATGAATTCCATCAGGCCGTATCGAAATTCCAAGGACAGGGATTTATCGAAACATCCTTGATTCCCGGATACTGGATTCCGGGGCTTCGCAACAAATGGCCCGAAATGGCGGATTGAGGGCGGATTCCTCAGGACCAGTGATTCTGCCCCCTGTCCTCGACCCGGCTGTACACGCCCCGCCTGCCGCGACCATACAAAGCGGCCGGGAAATACCAGGAACGGGGCGCCTCGCGATGTGGATGCACCATCAGGCTGAGCAATACACAGCGGTTAGTCATCGCGTCCAATTCGTGCAGATTACGGTCACAGTCAGAATAGCTGCTGCAGTCGCCTGCACTCAATTCCTGGTCGGTCACCCGATCCAGGGTCACGATATGCGGGTTCCGATGCGGCTCGCCCTGTCGCTCATATTGCCGGACCCGGGCCTTTCCCGAAAGGACCAGTTGAGCCCCATAGGCACCCGGATGGTCATGGATCGGGATTGGAGCAAACCGGAAGAGGGTAAGCAGTCCAATTCGAAAAACAGGCGCTTCGGACAGCAGATGAAAACACCAGGGTTGTGACTCTGAGGGATCGCAGCTGGAGGCGGCCTCGACAGCAGAACGGTATTCCCGGTGCGAGCTCAGCTCCTCCGACAGATCCAGCACACTTTGCGCCAATAGTTGGCCACATCCCTCCCGGCTTTCGGTATCGCTGCAGCATTCCCGGACCAAGCTGGAAAGCAGCGCGCCTCTATCCCCCAATCCGTGGATCAGAAACTGCCGCAACCCGGTTTCCGAAATTTCCGTGCGATCAGATCCTTGCGATACATCATCCATTGACGAATATCCTTTTCTGTTCACGCAAGTCTTAAGTAAAGCACATTATTCTTGTGCTTCAGAGCATATTTTATACCAAATCAGAAAAACCTCTGACTTTTCATTAACCTGTGCTTATGCATGTTCGGGGGGTAGAGAATATATTGGCATTTTGGAAAATAGCCAACTGGTTATTCTCCCGAATTTGCAACCCCTGGAAGCTATGGGATACCCTGAACCGCAAAACAAATACACGAGTGTTCGATCGGTATTAATCTCGATCGTTGGACCTGAGCAGATTGATGAACACCAAGACAGCAACAACCCTGCCTCTTCACATCGCCAAGGAACGCAATGTCTCTCTTCAGGATCTGAGTGATGAGTGGCTGGAGTTGATCGAGGGCTGTCTCGAAAACTTTGCCATCGTCAGCCTCGACGGCCGCATAAGCTATACCAACCGCGGCATCCCGGGGCTTTTCTCGGTCCGCGCCAGCGGAAGCAAACTCTCCGAGTGCGTCTCAACGGCGCACAGAATCAAGCTGGAGACGGCGATGGCACAGGCCCTCCGGAAGGAGGGAAATGAGGAGTTTCATGTCACTACGGTGGCACAGACCCCGGAAATGACCTGTTACTCAATCAAGCTGTTCCCCATCCATCAGGAAGATGTCATCGTCGGTTTTCTGTTAAGCAGCTACGACATAACGACGCATCTTGAAAACGAGGCGCGTCTGATAATTGAGCGGGACCGAGCTCAGCAATACCTGGACATTGCCGGTGTGGTACTCGTTGCCATCAACAACCAAGGGTCGGTCGTGCTGATCAATCGCAAGGGCACCGACCTGTTGGGATATAGGGAATCCGAAATACTGGGCCGTAACTGGTTTGACAGCTTCCTGCCCCCTCGGATTGGGCCTGCCGTCAAACAGGTCTTCGGTCAATTGATAGCGGGAGAAATCGAGCCCGTCGAGTATTACGAGAACCCGGTTGTCACCCGCGACGGCGAAGAGCGCCTGATCGCCTGGCGCAACACCACCCTGCGCGATGCAAATGGAGGGATAACCGCAACCCTCAGCTCCGGTGAAGACATCACTGAACGCAAACGGGTGGAAGCCCAGGTAGCGCACTATCGGGAACACCTGGAGCAACTGGTTGGTGAGAGAACAGCACAACTGTCGGACGCCAATGACCAGCTGCGCAAGGCCTATCTGGAACGAATGCAGATCGAAGAGCAGATGCAGGAACACCAGGCCCAACTGGCCCATGTTTGCCGATTGAGCACCATGGCTGAGCTGGCTACAACGATTGCCCATGAACTGAACCAACCTCTGTCGGCGGTAACCAACTACGCCCGCGGTATTCGCCGAAGGATCGGAGATTCCACGACGCTGAGCCCAGAAATCATCGATGCGCTCGATCAGATCGTTGTCCAGGCTGAACGGGCGGCCAGGGTCATTCAACGGACACGTGATTACGTCACCAAAAGACAGGTTCAGCGGCAGGATGTAGATCTGACCGAAATCATCTCTGCCGCAGAAGAACTGATTACACCCAAAGCCAAACGCTCCTCTATTCGTATTCTAACCCATTGCTCTTCGGAACTGCCTATTGTCCTGGCCGACCCAATCCAGTTGGAACAGGTTTTCGTAAATCTGCTGTCGAACGCAATCGAGGCGATCGAAACCAGACCTGACCAGTCCGGCAAGATTGAACTGACCGCAGAAAAGAAATCGGCTCAGATGATCGAGGTCAGTGTTAGCGATGACGGACCGGGCATGTCGCAAACCGTGGCAGACCACCTGTTCGATCCTTTCGTTACGACCAAAGCGGAAGGGATGGGAATGGGGCTTTCCATCACTCGCTCCATCATTGAGGCACACGGTGGACAATTGTGGGTCGATACCGATATACCATCGGGCGTGTCCTTCCGCTTTACCCTGCCCTGCAAGGCGTAGCCAGACCAAGGCTGAAGAGCATGGTGTTTCCTGCCGGCCAGGGAGTTGGCGGGGCTTGCCTTGACTCGCCGGAAAAGGCAATCTGATCAGACAAAAATTGTACTTGTTTAAATCGCGGGCTTATCCATTGCAATGTTTCAATTAATTAGAAGTCGACATCCATTCACCACGATATTCATAGCCGTATTCCTCTTGGCAGTGCCATTATTGGGTCATGGTCAGACCGACATCAATGCTGACGAGGGGACCAAAGCCAGCAGTACCCTGGATACACTGATCTCCTTCGTCGAACTTAAAAAAGAGCTGTTGCAGGATATCAAGGCACTGAATAAGCAAATCGATTCAATGCAATCCGAGGCCGAGAAAAACCGTCTGATCCAGCAGCGGATAAAGCTTGAAGCGGATCTTCGCAGCACCACACGAAACCTGGAAAATATTGCCGCCGGTGTCGATATCTCCAATCTACGGATGCAGGAGCAGGAAGAGTTTAACTTTCAGAAGGAGATCTTTGCCCTGCTGAAACCGGCGCTCGACGAAATGAAAGAGATGACCTCGCATGTGCGACTGAAGTCGGATTTGAGAGAAAAAATCGCCTACTATGACGAACGACTGCCGGTGCTTGGGCAGGCTATCGCGAATATTAACCGTTTGCTGGAACACAGTAAGGAAAAATCGGTCAGAGAGTCGCTGCAATCCACGGCAGAAGTATGGCGAAAGCAGCAGTCCTTCATGCAGAGTGAGCTGCAGGCGGCCCAGTTAGAACTCGACAAACTGGAGGCTGCGGAGACTTCCCTGGCAGAGGCATCCCAGAGCTATCTGAAGTCTTTTTTCCAGAAACGGGGGCTCTATCTTACGGAGGCCCTGCTGCTGGTCGTGGCAATTTTGGTGCTTTCGCAGTTGAGTTACTCCGCCATGCAGCGCCATATCCCTGGATTCCGAAAAAAGCATCGCAGTTTCCGGATTCGACTAATGGAACTGCTTCACCGCCTGCTGACTGTGCTGCTGGTCATTATGGGTCCAATGGTGGTCTTTTACCTGGTGGAGGATTGGGTGCTCTTCAGCCTGGGCATTCTGCTGTTGCTGGGCATCGCCTTGACGCTGAGGCAGGCCCTGCCGCGCTATTGGCATCAGATTCAACTGTTCCTCAATATCGGATCCGTGCGCGAAGGCGAGCGTATCCTGATGGAGGGTCTGCCCTGGCAGGTGCAGCAGATCAATATCTTCAGCACACTGGTCAATCCGGTCGCCGACATCAGCCAGCGGGTGCCGATCGACGATCTGGTGGACCTCAAATCACGACCATCCCGGCCAGACGAGCCCTGGTTTCCCTGCAAGAAGGGCGACTGGGTGATTCTCAGCGACGGCGTGCGCGGTAAAGTGACGGGCATTTCCCACGAACTTGTGCAACTGGTCGAACGCGGCGGCGCGCAGCTCACCTACCAGCTTGGTGACTTTCTGGCCAATTCGCCGCGTAACCTGGCTACCAATTTCCGTATCAAAGAGACCCTCGGGATCACCTATGCCCTGCAGAAAGAGAGTACTTCAAGTATCCCCGAAACCCTTCAGCGCTTCATTCAGCAGCATGCCGAGCAGGAGGGGTATGGCGAACAACTGCTCAACCTGCGTGTAGAATTTGCCGAGGCTGGCAATTCTTCCCTCGATATCGTGGTGATCGCCGACTTCAAGGGAGAGTTGGGTGATCTCTACAATCGATTGCGCAGAGCGATCCAACGATGGTGTGTCGATGCCTGTACCGAGAATGGCTGGGAGATCCCTTTCCCACAGATGACACTGCATGGCGCGCTCGGTAAGACTTGAGCTATCACCTCAACATACCCATTTGCCAAACAACCGGGTTGCTATCGAGTCGGCGATTCAGGCCAGGAGGTGTCGGCCCGCTGTTAGATGTCCTGTAGATAAAACCACAAGGGAACGGGCGCAACAGCCATGGCCAGGAGTGCAGCATACGCTTGAAAAGGGATGATTCTACTCATTCCAACCACCAGTCCAATGCCACCACCGCCACCGACCAACGAATTTCCGGGCAGGTTCAGGGCCACCGCGATGGTCAGGTATCGGTGGCGGAGAAGAAACGGAGCAATTCGGGCGGGTGCTTTTTTATTCAGGAGTTCAAGCCTTTGCTGCGGGCTCAAGGGTTCGAGTTGGCGTACGAGCGAACTCGCCTTGCGCAGGTAAAACCAGTCGAGCAGCCGGCACACCAGATGCGGGGGGATCATCCTGCCGACGGCAAAGCTTATCGATAGCGCTACCAGCGTACACAGGTAAACGAGCAGTGCCCCCTTACTCCCCAACATAAGCATCAGCGCCAGACCGATCTCAATGCCCGGCATAAAAGGAATGGTCATGAGCAGAACATAAAGCACTATCGTGCCGAGTAGAATGCCATGAAGCATCGGCTCATGACGAGGAAACAACTGGAAATTGATTTGATGTGTTAACCAATTACCGCCGATATTCAGGGCTACTACGATGAGCAGAAACAGTGCGATCTTTAGATAACCAATGTACCTCGAGGATACTGCCTGCTGTTGACTCGAATCGGCCAATCCCTCGTCTCCAGAGACAGATCAAGCTGTTATTTCGGGTAGCTCAGAAAAACTTTTTTCATTTCTTGAGCTTCCCCTGAAACCAGTACTCTCTGCGTATATCCCAGTACCACCGCTCCTTGGTCCAGACAAAGGTCACATCCGCCAGATTACCCTCGACAACACCCTGCCAGGCAATCTTACCGTGGGACGGACTCTCCGTTACCGCATTGAAGTGAATGGCATTGCCGACACGGGTCGCCGTATATTCGCTGCTGTCAAAATTATACGGATCGCACGAAACGGATTTGAATCGCCCGTTCTGAAAGATAATTTCCTCATGTTCATCCGGATCTAATTCACCGCCTTTTTCTCCGTTGTTGCCAACAAAAACCTTGCCGTCGAGCAAGTGGGAGAGTTCATTAGCAAATAAGGGGTTTACCAGGAAAACCGATAAGCCAGCAATAAGCAGGATACCAAGGTACAACCGCTTTTTCATCGGGAACCTCCTCTCGCGTGCGTATTCCAACCATCAGATTGAAGTCCAGCCACAATGCCTATCCCGAATGCTTCGGAGACAAGACGATAATTTGCTAAGGAACCTCTTATTTATTCGTCATTCCGGACGAAGCGCAGCGTAGATCGGAGCAGTGATGCAGGGACGCACCGTTTACGAACCAAAGGACGGAATCCATCTTAAAGTAATCAATAAGTTACTGGATCCCGGCCTGCGCCGGGATGACGGAGTACGAATAAATCAGATATTTCCTAAGTCTAGCAGATCATCAGGCAACAACTTGAAAGTCCGTTGAGTGCGGTCATAACCTGTTCCGAGAAAGGGAGCAGGTTTTGAATCTTGAATTATTAGGGCCTGTTGGCACTGCCTATGCGATCAACGGATGGGGTTTGCTGATACCATAGCCCTGAGCGTAATCGACCCCTATCTCGCGTAACTTTTCCAATATTGCGTCGTTCTCTACAAACTCAGCAATGGTCTGTTTACCCATTACATGTCCGATTTCGTTGATCGATTTCACCATGGCCAGATCCATCGGATCATCCAGTATATCCTTGACGAACACACCGTCGATCTTTAGAAAATCCACCGGTAAGTTCTTGAGGTAGGCAAAAGAAGAGAGACCACTGCCGAAATCATCCAGCGCAAAACAGCAACCCAAATCTTTCAAAGACCTTATCAAACGAGTGGCATTAGTCAGATTTGCTATGGCGACGGTTTCGGTGATCTCGAAACAGATCTTCTCAGGCGCAATGCCAAGTGTCCTGAATCGATCGATCACAAAGTCCAGGAAGGAGTCGTCGCTCAGGGTGGATCCCGAAAGGTTAATGCTGCACATACAGAGACGCGACAGACTCTCGGGATTCTGCGCAAACCAGGAAAAGGCCGCATTGATTACCCAATGGTCGATCTGACTGGACAGGTTATAACGCTCTGCGGCAGGAAGAAATACACCGGGCAGTATGATGTTTCCATCATAGTCCTTCATCCGCAACAACAGTTCATAGTGTTCCTTTTCGTTGCCTGCTTTCTGTACCGAAATGATTTCCTGGAGATAGAGTTGCAAGCGGTTTTGTTCCAGGGCATGAGGTAAAAACACTGCCCAGTGCATCTCACCGCGTCGTTTGGTGAGCTCGATGTTGTCTTCATGATGGACGTGGATTCGATTCCGTCCATCTTCTTTGGCCAGGTAACAGGCAGCGTCCGCACCGCTGAATACCCCGGAAATGCCATCACTATGGGCATTGACCGCCACCACTCCGATACTTATTCCGATGGGGAATCTGGTATCCCCCCAAAAAAACCGAAAATCCACTACCACTTTGGAAAGTTGTTTCGCTACCCGTAACGCCTCATCAAGCGTGCAATGTTCCATCAGAAGCCCAAATTCGTCTCCCCCAAGACGAGCCAGGGTGTCGCGATGACGTATGCTTTTCTGCAACAGCTGGCTAATCTGCCGTAGCAGTTCATCCCCTGCAACATGGCCACAGGTATCGTTGACCAGCTTAAATTGATCCAAATCCATGTAGCAGAAAGCGTTCTCGGTGTGCTCCGCTCGCGCTGTTTCCAATACCCGATTCAATCGGTATTCGAACTCCCGGCGATTGATCAGTCCGGTCAGACTGTCGTGAGATGCCTGGAAGGACATCTCCTGGGAGAGGCGGCGGGCTTCGGTGACATCGCTGAAAACCAGCACAACACCGATTATCTGGCCGTCACGATCCTTGATTGGAGCGGCCGAATCCTGAATTGCTATCTCTTTTCCACTTCTGCTCACCAGAACCGTGTGATTGGCCAGACCGATGACTTTACCCTGATGCAGGCAACGGGATACAGGATCAATTGCCGGTTCTCGCGTCTCCTCGTTGACAATATTGAACACCTGTTCAAGGCGCAGACCTCCGGCTTCCGCCAAACTCCAACCGGTAAGCGTTTCCGCCACCTGATTCAAAAACTGGACATGGCTCTTGGCATCGGTCGATATAACCGCGTCTCCGATGGACTGGAGGGTCACCTGCGCCCGCTCCTTTTCCTCGAACAGGGCATGCTCGGCGCGTTTACGCTGTTCGAGTTCCTGCTTCAGTTCACCCACCAGTAGATATTTGGTGAGGGCGTCTCCAACCCGGCGGGCAATGTCGCCAAAGGTTTTGCGTTCTGTTTCCGTCCATTGCCGCTGATATGAACACTGATGTAACGCCAGCAACCAGGGCGATCCAACGCCGGGGTGCAGAGCCGCCAGTATCTGACTCTGAACATGGTATCTCCTGGCAAACTCTATCTGATTTTCCTTTTCCGGAAAGTAGTGGACGATCGGATCCGCACTTCCAAGGGCCTCTATAAAAATCCCCGACACGACCGAGTCCATCGGCACTCTTTCCGGTGCAGAGAATTTATTTCTATACTCTGGCCGCGTGGCCGCCATGGGTATTTCCCAGAATTCAGCCTGTGGATCGCAGGGATGAATCAGCCAGGCCCGATCCGCATCAAATATATCCAGCAGTTCTTTGACCAACAGATCGAGGGTCTGTTGCAGGTCCCTGTTTTGCGTCACCAGGCGGGAGATGCGCTCCAGATTTTTCAGATGAAGTTCGCTTTCATGCAGCGACGCTTCGGCCCGGACTCTTGCATCCACATCCCGCACCACGGCGAGTACCCGTCCCTGACCGCCGATCTCTGAGTTTCGAAGGGCGACTTCGGACCAGAACAGGTCTCCGTTGCTGCGCTTGGATCGCCAGGTGAACAGTTGAGGGCCTTCCTCAGTCGCCTTCTGTACCCAATTCACCGCATCTTTAAGGGTGTAGGGAGGTTCACCACTGCTCAGGTCGCTGAGCGAAAGCTTCAGGGCCTCCTCATGGGGGTAACCGAACATCTCTGTCATGGCACGATTTACGTCGAGGATTTCGCCGGTTTCCGCGGAGTGAATAAAGATGGCATCGCCGGTTGCGTTGAAGATTTCACGATAATTCTGCTCGCTTCTGCGCAGCACTTCCTCGCTGTGTTTGAGTTCAGTGATGTCTTCCTTGATAGCCAGGTAGTGGGTTACCCTTCTGTCGGATTGCCGAATGGGAGAGATCTTGGCCCGCTCGATGAAGACCTCACCGCTCTTGCGACGATTGATGAATTCACCCTCCCAGTTTTCACCCCGACGGATCGTTTTCCATAAGCCGTCGAACACAGAAGCCGGTGTCTGTCCGGAGTCGAGCATGTTGGCGTTCTGTCCCAGAATCTCATCGGTCGTATAACCGGTAACACGGGTAAACTGGGGATTGACGTATTCGATGTTTCCGTCCAGGTCGGTGATGACCACCGACGAAGGACTCTGTTCCACTGTCAGCGACAGCTTGGCCATCTGTTCCGCGTTGCGACGCTGTTGATACACCAGGATGCCTACCGCCAGAGCGGTTATGGTGGCCATACCAAGAAATGCCTGGAGGTTCAATACATTCTGGGCGGTGGTCGCACTCACGTCAGCGAACGGCCCCTGCCCTCGCGAGGTAAACCAGATACCGATCAACGTCAGTACCGCTGATAACAGGGTCGCACCCAGTCTCTCAAAACGGATGGCGCCCCACATCAACAAAGGAAAAATGATGTAGAAAAACACGAAGTTCGATGTCGACTCCCTCGCCGCACCCGAGAAAACATAGATGGTCACCAGCAGGGTGATGACGAACAACAGAGCGAACTCCGGCAGCCTGGCACGAACACGACTCAACGCCACCTGCAATCCGCTTCCAAACCAGACAATGAGCAACGGCGCTACAAACAGGATGCCCAAACCGGCCGAGTTGAACCACAATCGATAGACGTTGAGAAACGAGGGTGCCCCGGCCCAGGTCACGGTAGCGTAAGCGCCGATCAGACTGGTAAGCGACGGAATCAAGATGACGGCCAGAAGAACAAATCGAAGCAATTCGGCAAGGGTGGAGAGCCCTTGCCTGCCGCCGGCGAAACGTACAACCAGCGCAGCCCCGATCACCGTCTCCAGGGCATTGGCAGTAAAATAGGCGAGATTGAGTGGCAGGGGGCGACCGACCCCCAAATTCATGGCCATATCGAGCGGAAAAAATCGCCAGAATAATCCAACCCCAATAGCGTCGCGGGAAGAGCACCAGCGCGCCTAACAGAAACCCGCCGGGAGGCCATATGACAGCGATCTTTTCCGGCAGGACCATCATGGCGAGACTCAGTTCGCTGATCAATGGAAAAAGTAGCGCAACCACCACTACTCTGCTCCACAAGGAAAAGCCGCTGAGCGCCTTCTCTGTCTCTTTACCGGGCGATGACGCTTTGTGATCGATCTTAGCTGTGGGAGTTGAATTCATAACTCAGTTGGAGAGAACTAAAGTGTGAAGTCCGCGCGGCTTCAACCTGTTTCGTTTAAGAATCGAGCTAGTGGGTGAGTCAATAAACGATAAGGTTCAATCTCCGTTTCGGGCCCGATGGCGATCATTCTTGTCCGTCACCATCGACACTGCAGATAAGGGGGGTGCGGCACCTCGTAAAACGCCGGTTTTTGTTTGGCCCGAAATACTAAATCACTAAACAAAATTTCTCTATAATTTGCCCGGAAAAATTCCCCGTCATCTAATATTCGGGGACACTCCACAAGGTCAGGGGCGAGATCGGCACCGACAGGGGAGTCAGACAGACCAGGAGAAGATCCAGCCCGGTACCCCTTTTCCTGGAAAATCGCGTTAACGCCCGGTGCAATCGCGGGCGTTACCTGGATCCTTCGGCTGCAGCATATCCAGCAGCGCTGCCGCCTTGTGGTAGGTCTCGCGGTATTCCGCCTCGGCATCGGAATCGGCGGTGATCCCCCCGCCTGCCCACAAACGGGTGATGCCCTCGGCATGAACCAGGGTCCGGATCGCGATGTTGCTGTCCATGGCACCGTCGAAGCCGATATAACCGATAGAGCCGCAGTACACCCCTCTTCGCTGGGGTTCCAACTCCTCGATGATCTCCATGGCGCGCAACTTGGGTGCGCCCGTAATCGAACCGCCCGGGAAACAGGCTCGCAACAGGCTCAGCGCGGTCTGGTCCTGAGCCAATTGTCCACGAATCGTGCTGACCAGGTGGTGAACCCGGGCAAAGCTCTCCAGCCCGAACAGCGCGGGGACCTGGATGCTGCCGGGGGTGCATACCTTACCCAAATCATTGCGTAACAGATCGACGATCATGAGGTTTTCCGCCCGCTCCTTGGGACTGTTGAGCAAAGTCTTCACCAGCGCCCGATCCGCCACCGGGTCGTCCGCCCGGGGCGAGGTACCCTTGATCGGCCGAGTCTCTACCGCCCCCTTGCGGACCCGGAGAAATCGTTCCGGTGAAGAGCTCATGATCTGGCAATCCGGTGTGTTGAGATAAGCGCTGTAGGGGGCCGAATTGAGTCGGCGCAACCTTATATAGCCTTGCCAGGGATCTCCTTCAGTCGGAACCGAAAAACGCTGGGCAAGGTTGACCTGGTAGCAATCACCTTCGTGAATGTAGTCTTTAATGCGAGAGATCGTCGCCAGATACTCACTATGGGTCAGGTTCGAACGGATATCGCCCAGCGCCCGGAACGGCTTCGCGGGAGGCGATGATTCGTTACTGGACAAGCCACCCTGCAATTGGGCGCGGAATCTCTGCACCCGCTTGGAATCCTGCCCCACCAGCCAGCTGCACTGTTTCCGATGGTCCACCACCAGGGCCTGTGAGTAGATAGCGACAGCCATTTCCGGCAGCGCGTCGGTATCGACTGCAATACTCGGCAGCCGTTCCAGGCGGCGACCCAGGTCGTATCCGAAATAACCCAGGGCACCGCCACAAAAAGGGATGCCATCGATTCCCTGGACTGCGGGACCGAGTGCCTCCTGCAGCAACTGGAAGGGATCCGCGGGCGACAGTCGCCGGCCGGCCGGACCGCAGATTTCTGTCTCCTGGCCTCGAGTAGTCAGGGTAATCTCGGGATCAGCCGCCAGAATATCGTAGCGCCCCTGTTCACACAGGGGAAAACCGCTGTCTAGGAACACGGCCCAGGGTCGGGTGGCCAAGGCGTCGAGCAGCCTCGCGCTGTCCCGCCTGTAGGGAAATTCGTGGAGGATCGGGGTTGTCATGTCGCCGCCTCCCACCCGCGGCCGGGATGGTTGCCACCCCAATCAGTCTGCTGTCGGTCAGGCCGATTATTCCGGGGGGTGGGAATAGATTCACAGAGCAGGCCATAATACGCTATTTTAAATCTTCGTCAGGATCAATCTGCCGCAGGGAGAAGTGTATTGCCACACCAGGATCAAGCTGCAGTTCGCAACCGACGCATCGGTCCAAAGGGGCGTAGCGCATGCCCCGAAGCGCTAAGCGAGATACGCCAACTTCTGGGTGACGCACCGCGCCGACCCGATCTTCTGATTGAACACCTGCACCGGATTCAGGACCGCCATGGATACCTGGCTGCCGCCCAGCTGGTGGCACTGGCGGAAGAGATGGGATTGTCCCCTGCGGAGGTTTATGAAGTCGCCAGTTTTTACCACCACTTCCATTTGCTGAAAGACGATCAAGATCCACCCCCCGAGCTGACGCTGCGGGTCTGCGACTCCATCTCCTGCTCCCTGGCGGGTGCCGAGTCGCTGATTGCGACTCTCAAGTCCGCACTCGGCGAAGGGGTCCGGCTGCAGCGGGTACCCTGCGTGGGACGCTGCGATCAGGCGCCGGTGACGGTGGTCGGCAACAACCCAATTGGCCCAGCCACGGCGACAGGCGTACAGGCACAGATTCGAAACCGGGCGGTCGCGCCGGTGCTGCCCGAATATCCGGACTATGACGCCTACCGGGCTGCTGGCGGCTACCAGTTGTTGCGCCGGATCCAGCAGCAAAGAATCCAGACTGACGACCCGGGAGCAACAGCCGCCGAACAGGTGATCCAGACGCTGGAAGAGTCCGGGTTACGCGGGTTGGGAGGAGCCGGCTTTGCCACCGCCCGCAAGTGGCGTATCCTACGCTCGCAACCGAGCCCCCGACTGATGGCGGTGAACATCGACGAGGGAGAGCCCGGCACCTTCAAGGACCGCCACTTCCTGGAACAGGACCCGCACCGTTTTCTCGAAGGCATGCTGATCGCCGCCAGCGTGGTCGGTATCGCCGAGGTCTATATCTATCTGCGTGACGAATACGCCGGCGTCCGCGCCATGCTGGAACAGGAGCTGGCCGCACTGCGGACCGATCCGCCCTGCCCCCTGCCCCTGATCCATCTGCGCCGGGGCGCCGGCTCCTATATCTGCGGTGAGGAATCGGCGATGATCGAGTCGATCGAAGGCAAGCGCGGCATGCCCCGGCTGCGCCCTCCCTATATTGCCGAGCGGGCCTGTTTGGCCGACCCACGCTGGTGCACAACATGGAGACCCTCTACTGGGTGCCGGGATCTGGTGGAATGGGGCGCCTGCTGGTTCAAGGCCCAGGGGCGCAACGGCCGGCAAGGTCTGCGTAGCTACTCGGTCAGCGGACGGGTCCGGCAACCGGGTGTCCACCTGGCCCCGGCCGGCATCACCCTGCGGGAACTGGTCGAGGAGTTCTGCGGCGGTATGCTGGAGGGTCACCAATTCTACGGCTATCTTCCCGGGGGCGCGTCCGGCGGTATCCTGCCCGCCTCCCTGGCGGACGTCCCCCTGGATTTCGATACCCTGCAACCCTACGGCTGTTTTCTGGGCTCGGCGGCGATCATCGTCCTGTCCCAGCAAGACAGCGTCAGGGAGCCGGCACTCAACGCCATGCGTTTCTTCGCGCGGGAATCCTGCGGTCGCTGCACCCCGTGCCGTGTCGGCACCGTAAAGGCCGCGCAACTGATGGAGCAACCCGACTGGGATCGGCCACTGATCGAGGAGCTCTGCCGAGGTGATGGCGGACGCCTCCATCTGCGGCCTGGGCCAGGCCGCGCCCCAATCCGCTGCGCTGCGCAATGAGGTATTTTCCGCAGGAGGTGGGACATGGCATCCCGATCCTGAGATCCTCACCCCGAGCAATCCGATTCACCCTGAATGGCGGACCATAGCCGCCTCCCCCGGCGAATCCATGCTCCAGGCGGCCCAGCGATGCGGCCGGAAGATCCCGCACCTCTGCTATCAGGAAGGACTGCGGGCCGACGGCAACTGCCGAGCCTGCGTGGTGGAGATCGAGGGCGAACGGGCATTGGCCCCGTCCTGCTGTCGGTTCCCGGCCGACGGCATGCTGGTCGACAGGCCGCGCGAACGTCCCCGGCAGGCCCAGAAAATGGTACTGGAGCTGCTGCGAACCGATATGCCGGAGAGCCGACATACAGCCTGAACAGTGAACTGGATCACTGGTAGCCCAGCCTGGGTCTGCCAAAACCCCGTTTTCCCGCCCGGCGTCCACCCGCCGTCTGATCATTCTCACCCGGCCATCTCGGTCGACCTGGACGCCTGCATCCAGTGCACCCGCTGCCTGCGCGCCTGTCGCGAGATTCAGGACAACGACGTCATCGGTTATGCCGGCCGTGGCGATAAGCCGCGCATCGTATTCGATCTGGAAGATGCCATGGGCGAATCCAGTTGCGTGGCCTGCGGCGAATGCGTGCAGGCCTGCCCAACCGGCGCCCTGATGCCGGCCAATGGCGTCGGCCTGCACGCCGTGGATAACCAGGTGGACTCCGTCTGCCCCTATTGCGGCGTCGGCTGTCAGATGACCTATCACATCGCCGACAATCGGATCCTGTTTGTCGAAGGCCGGGACGGCCGGCCAACAACAGCCGACTCTGCGTCAAGGGGCGATACGGTTTCGACTATGTACAGCCACCGCCAGCGACTGACCAAGCCCACTGATCCGCCGCGAAGACGCCCCCAAACGGGCCGGGATGGACATGGATTACGACAATCCGCTGCGCGATTTCCGCGAGGCCAGCTGGCAAGAGGCGCTGGACAGCGCCGCCGGATGGACTCGCCGGCATTCGGGATACAACAGGGCCCTCGGCCCTCGCCGGCTTTGGTTCAGCCAAGGGCTCCAACGAAGAGGCCTACCTGTTCCAGAAGCTGGTCCGCACCGGCTTTGGCAGCAACAACGTCGATCACTGCACCCGGCTCTGCCATGCCTCTTCGGTGGCGGCCCTGCTTGCAGATGATCGGTTCCGGCGCCGTCTCCAATCCGGTGGCGGATGTCATGAGGCCGAGGTGATCATGGTCATCGGCTCCAACCCCACCGAGAACCACCCGGTGGCCGCCACCTTTTCTCAAGAATGCGGTGAATGCGCCGGCAAGACCCTGATCGTCATGGATCCCCGCCGTACGCAGATCGCGAACCATGCCGACCATGTATTGCAGATTCAAGCCCGACACCGATGTCGCGATGCTCAATGCCATCATGCAGGCGGTGATGCAGCAGGGCCTGGTGGACGAGGATTTCATCGCCGAGCGAACCAGGGCTACCGGAATTAAAGCGCACCTGCGGCCTATTACACCCGAGGCGATGTCGGCGATGTGCGGCATCGACGCAGACACCCTCCATGAGGTGGCCCGGGTGTACGCGGCGTCCCCAGCGCTCAATGATCTTCTGGGGAATGGGCGTATCTCAACATGTCCATGGAACAGACAACGCCCGCTGCCTGATCTATCTGGCCCTGATGACCGGCCAGATCGGCCGACCCGGCACCGGCCTTCACCCCTTACGGGGGCAAAACAATGTCCAGGGGGCGTCCGACGTCGGCCTGATCCCCATGGTATTGCCGGACTACCAACCAGTGGACGACCCCAAGGCACGTACACGCTTCGAAGCCCTGTGGGGCCAGACAGCTGGATCCAGTCCGGGGCTGACCGTGGTGGAGATCATGCACGCCATCCACGACGGCGGGATCCGCGGCATGTACATCATGGGCGAGAACCCGGCCATGTCGGATCCCAACCTGAACCATGCGCGCAAGGCCCTGGCGAGACTGGACCACCTGGTGGTGCAGGACATCTTCATGACCGAGACCGCCTACTATGCCGACGTCATCCTTCCCGCATCCGCCTTCCCTGAGAAGACCGGGAGCTTTACCAACACCGACCGCCGGGTGCAGCTGGGACGCCAGGCCCTGGACCCTCCCGGCGAAGCCCGCCAGGACCTGGCCATCATCAGGAGATGGCAAGGCGAATGGGGCTGGACTGGCACTACCGCCAGGCCAGTGATGTATTCGCCGAGATGCGCCAGGCCATGCCCAGCATCAGCGGGCATCACCTGGGAACGGCTGGAACGGACGGGCTCAGTCACCTACCCCTGTCACAACCCGGGCGATCCGGGTCAATCGATCCTTTTCACCGAGGCGTTTCCGACCCCCTCCGGCCGTGCCAAGTTCACCCCCTCGCCCTTCATCAACGCGGATGAGTTACCCGACGACGACTACCCCTGGGTGCTTATCACCGGCCGCCAGCTGGAGCACTGGCATACCGGCGCCATGACCCGGCGTTCACGAGTGCTCGACCACATCGAGCCCTTACCGGTCGCCATGCTTCACCCGGACGAGCTTGCCAGGATTGGAATTCGGCCCGGTGAGCCGGTTCGCATCGGTTCCCGGCGCGGCGAGGTAACGGCCTATGCCCGCGCGGACCCCGGCCTGCAGCGGGGACAGGTGTTTCTCCCCTTCTGTTACCGGGAAGCAGCCGCCAATCTGCTGACCAATGCGGCGCTGGATCCGGCTGCCAAAATACCGGAGTTTAAATTCTGCGCCGTCATGGTGGAGCCAGGCGCACTGGATCTCGGCTGACATGCCCCGCTTCCTGGTCGCCCTCGATATTCAGCCTTGGCGGCATGCCAAGAAGTGTCGTCGCCGCTGCTTGAAAAATCATTGGAACAGAGGGGACACTGAGCATAACGAGAAGCCCAAACGGTCGCCCGCTTGACGTTCGAGGTGTTCCAGCTCATACCCCCGGGCCGATCCAAACTGGCCGAAAAGATGAATATCTGTCATATTTGCCGGTGGAGTAACAGACCAAGGGTGAAAAACGTATGCCGAAAGTTACCTGGAGTGACAACTACAGTATCAATGTCGCGGAGATCGACGCACAGCATCAAAAGATTCTCGAGCTGGTCAACGATCTTCACAGTGCTGTGGAATCCTGCATAGATAAAGAGGAACTTCGGGAAAAGCTGAGCGCCTTGGTCGAATTCACGGACCACCACTTCTCCACCGAAGACCGGCTGATGAAGAAACACGGCTATCCAGGATTCAAGGGACACCACCGGGAACACAGGCAGTTGATCGGGCATCTCAAGGAACTGGTAAAGGCGGTATCCAAGGGAAAAAGACCCACCTTCTACTCCGACTACGATGTGTCCACCGACTGGGCCCTCACCCACATCAGGGATTATGACAGCGGCCTGGGCGTTTTTCTCAACAGCAAGGGTGTCTACTGACGCCTTCCGCAAAGATTCAAGCCAGCGTTTTTAAATTGCTGCGGTTCCTGCATTTGATGCAATCGAACGTCGGCTGCACACTGCTGCGAGATACCAATGAATAAATTTATTTTCACCTTTTCATTTCTGTTGTCTCTCACCTCCAGCGGGCTGTTTGCGGGTACGATAGTGCGTGACCACCCGGCAGGACAGATAAGCCCGCACGTGTGGGTGATAGAGGGGCCACTCGGCTTCCCCTCTGTCGAGAATCAGGGCTTCATGAACAACCCGGCCTTCGTAGTGACCGACCAGGGCGTGGTGGTCATAGATCCCGGTTCCAGTGTTCAGGCGGGGCGAATGGTCTTGAAGCAGATCCGAAAGGTTACAGACAAGCCGGTAACTCATGTCCTTGATACCCACGTACATGGTGATCATTGGCTGGGAAATCAGGCCATCGTCGAGGCGTTTCCCAAGGTGAAACTAATCGCCCATCCCAAAATGATAAAAAACGCCCATGAGTTTGCGGCTGAAAGCTGGCTCAAGGTGATGGAGGAGTCCACCAACGGCTTTACCTCTGGAACCCAGGCCGTTATTCCCCAGATCAGCATAAAGGATGCGGCAACCCTCGAGGTCGGAGGAATCAATTTTCGTATTTATGCACCCGAGGCGGCGCACAGCGGTACCGACATCATGATCGAAGTGGTGGAAGACAAGGTGCTGTTCCTTGGGGACAATGTAACCTATCAACGGATACCGCGTTTGAACGACGCCACCTTCAGCGGCAACATCAATGCATGCGATGTCGCGCTGCAGGTCGGGGCAGAAATATTCGTTCCCGGACACGGCCCGGTCGGCGGCAGGGAGGTGGTCGAGGCCTATGGCCAATATCTAGCAACCATCTATCGTCTGGCCGCTCAATACTACGAAGAGGAGTTGCATGACTACGAGATGAAACCCAAGATCGTCGCGGCCCTTAGCCCCTACGAAAAATGGGTTAATTTCAATGACCAGATCGGCAGGCATATCAGCCTTGCGATTCTGGAGTACGAAAGTTCACTCTAATCTCAGCCGCTCATTTAACGGGAATGGCACTTTGTAGGGTGCGCGCCCCGCCCACCATGAGCAATCCACGTAAGTATTCTTTCACGCAGGTGCGCACGGCACACCCTACTATCAACCCTGGCGACAGGTTTAGGGGTAGTGCTCAGCAGCTCTAATCCGGGTCGACCCTCTCAGATTTCCTCCATCTCGAAATCCTCTTTACCAGCCCCGCAATCTGGGCAGGACCAGTCAGCAGGGACATCCTCCCAGGCCGTTCCGGCGGCGATGCCGTCTCCCGGTATCCCCTTCTCCTGGTCATAGACAAAGCCACAGACAATGCATTTCCACTTTTTCATGATTTTTCCTCAGTGCGGGATGTTGTATCTCGAGTTCAATGGTCCATTCCAGAGGCACCCCATGGTGCCCGGTAATGGATCGAACAATCACAGCCACAGATGGTGGCGCAGGCCCGGAGATTCAACTCCCCATCTTGAAATAGTGTCTACTCGGAGCAAGGGGCTATTGAAACGGTTTTGTTTTTGAGACATGGCATGTCAAATACATCGGGATCCCCCCCACGGCCAAAAAAGGACGGGGAGAATTGAAATCGATGGGTTGGCCCGTCTAATCCGTCTGCCTTTAGAGCTGTTGTAGAAGGTCGTAACATCTCCCTGCTACAAGGGGACAGCACCAACCACTCCCCCCCCTGCAAGGGGGGAGATTGGGAGGGGGGTCCCAACCTTCCCCCTGAACAGGGGGAAGGAGAAAATCCGCCCGCTTCTCGACGCCTTCCTGGGGAAACACCAACCAGCCACTCCCCTCTGGAGGGAGTTCTCGTGATGCCCTCCTTCAAGTAAAGGGATTCAGTAGAACGTATCCGCTGAGATATCCACTGAAATCTCAGGCCGCCTGTTCCCGATGCAACTGGGCGCGGTTCAGCGCGGAGAGTACCGCCTTTAGCGATGCGCTCACGGTATCGTGGTCAAACGAGGCTGCCGCTACGCGGGTGCCGTCGATATTGAGCTGAACATAGGCAATGGCTTCCGCGTCCGTCCCCTCACCGATGGCGTGCTCACTGTAGTCGATGACATTCAGATGCTGACCCCTGTGACGCACCCAGGCATCCACAAAGGCGGAAATCGCCCCTTCACCCGTTCCCCGCAGCAGCTGTTTAACGCCGGAATCCAAAACATTCGCCTCGATCACGTCGTTGCCGTCCCTATCAAGCCGGTAGCCGAGCAGCTGCAACGGCGCCTGGTCAGTGACAAAGTGTTCCACGAACAGGCTATGAATACTTGCGCTGTCAATCTCCCCGGCCTTCTTTTCACTGGCCTGCTGGACGATCTGGGCCAGTTCCACCTGAATCCAGCGTGGCAGGACAAGCCCATAGTCCCGTTCCAGAACGAATGCGATACCGCCTTTACCGGACTGGCTGTTGACTCGAATCACCGCCTGGTAATCACGCCCAAGGTCCTTGGGATCGATGGGCAGATAAGCCACCTGCCAGGGCTCATGCGGCTGCTGAAGGTGCAGGCATTTGCGGATGGCATCCTGGTGACTGCCAGAAAAGGCGGTGTAGACCAGATCACCTACCCAGGGATGTCTCGGATGCACGGCAATACCAGTGCACTCGGTCACCACCTGGATGATCTCGTCGGGGTTGGATAGATCGAGTTCCGGGTCCACACCCTGACTGTAAAGGTTCATCGCCATGGTGACTATGTCCATATTGCCCGTTCGCTCACCGTTTCCAAGCAGGGTACCTTCCACTCGATCGGCGCCGGCCAACAGCGCCATTTCGGCGGCGCCGACGGCGCAACCCCGATCGTTATGGGTGTGCACCGACAAGACGATACTGTCGCGGTGGCTTATATGGGTGGCGAAATACTCGACCTGGTCCGCGAACAGATTTGGAGTGGCAACCTCCACCGTAGCCGGCAGATTGATAATACAGGGGTGTTCCGGGCTCGGCCGCCAGACGTCCAGCACTGCTTCGCAGATCTCCACCGCGTAATCCATTTCGGTGCTGGTGAAGCTTTCCGGGGAATACTGGAATACCCACTCGGTCTCGGGATGCTTGGCCGCTTCCCGCCGCAACAACTCGGCGCCGCGGCGTGCAATCGCAGTGATACCCTCCCGCCCCTTGCCGAACACGCGCTCGCGCTGCACGGTGGAGGTGGAATTGTAGACATGGACGATGGCACGCCGGACACCTCGCAGTGCTTCGAAGGTCCGGATGATCAGATCCTCGCGGGCCTGCACCAGCGCCTGCACCGTCACATCCTCGGGAATCTGATCCTGCTCGATCAGCCAACGCACGAAGTCGTAGTCCGGCTGGCTGGCCGACGGAAACCCTATCTCGATCTCCTTGAACCCCAGCCTGACCAGCAGTGCCCAGAGTCGCCGCTTCTGACCGACACTCATCGGTTCGATCAGTGCCTGGTTGCCATCACGCAAATCAACGCTGGCCCAGCGGGGGGCCTTATTGACACTCCGATTCGGCCACTGCCGGTGGCGCAGCGCAACCGCAGGGGCTGGTCGGTATCTGGTGTGGTCGAATGGCTTCACGGCTCTGGTTCCTCGTAGGCTGAATAAGTCCCGTCTGCTGTGGTGCTTGGCCTTCCCTTCGGATAAAGGGCATGACCCCGCCAGTCCTCGTGAGACCGGCTTTTACGGTCCAGGTCGAGTTAACCGGGACCGGTAATCGCCCGGGGTAACGGGCTGTGGTAAAGATTAGGCCAAATCAGAGGAAAGATGTTTGCGTTTTTAACCTTAATTTAGACTAAATATTTTATTTAATTGCTATATAATCCAATTAACCGGCAATATATTTCGTTTACATGATATATGGCACAATTAATTTCTATCGATCGCTATGATCGCCGAATCCTGGAACTGTTGCAGAAGGACGGGCGCATCAGCAACCAGCAACTGGCCGAGCGCATCGGCCTTTCTCAATCCCCCTGTCTGCGCCGGGTGCGCGCCCTGGAGGAGGCCGGGCTGATTAGCGGTTACCGGGCCATGCTGGATGCAAAGAAACTGGGCTTGAGCCTGCTTGCCCTGATTCACATCTCCATGGACCGTCACACCCCGGAGCGCTTCGCGAACTTCGACGCAGAGGTCAAGGCCCTGCCGGAGGTCATGGAATGCCTGCTGATCACTGGCCAGGAGGCGGACTACCAGCTCAAGGTGATCGTGCGCGATATGGATGCCTATCAGTCTCTGTTACTCAACAAGATCACCCGCATCAAAGGGGTTACCGGAGTCCACTCTAGCTTTGTTCTGCGCCAGGTGGTCGCAAGGACTGCTATACCCCTGCCCTGAGTCGCGTCCTCCGCCCAACGCGACGGTGAACGAACAGGTCACGATTCAAAAAAAATCACCTCGTTCACAATTTGCGGTTCAACCAATGCTTCACCGGACAGAACAGAGAAATAATGTGATATAGAGCACGGATTTTTAAAGTCACCTGGCATATAAGCCTCAAGTTTCGCAGGCATCAGTCGTTGACGGTTTTACAGTTCCCATAAAGTACCCGACAACCTGAAGCCTCCTGAGCAGTACAGTACGATGAAAAAATCAATCCTAGAAGATTTCTGCCCTTCCTGTATCCACGAACTGGTGCACGGTGTTGCCTGCGACTGGCAGCCTGGTGAATGTCCTTATACCCAACTCGCCAGAAAAGATGCCTATAAGCATAACGGCGAGCATGTCTTCCATGGAGAGTGGCTCGCGCTCTCCGGCGAATACGACGCCGTCCGCAGCGAAAACTGAGCCACTGAATCGACACCCCGGTCGATCCATCGATACTGGGCAGGCCGTTATGGTTTGCCCGGCAACTATTGTTTCAAGTATCTCGCGGCCGCTATAACCGCCTGCCCCAGAGACAATCCACCGTCATTGGCCGGGATCCTCTCCGGGAGCAGCACTGTCAACCCTTGACACTTCAGCAGATTGCTTACTCCTTCCAGCAGCAACCGGTTTTGAAACACGCCACCGCTTAAGACAACCCGGGTCATGGCATGCCTGGCGACCAGCCGTTGGGCCGTCTCTGCTACCGCCGCTACTATAGCCTGATGAAAACGGGCGGCCATCACTGCAGCCTCTGTTCCGGACGCAATATCCTGCAGCAACGATTGCCACATAGGTGTCCACCGAATCATCCCAATACCCATCGTCTCTTCCCAGGCAAAGGGGTAAGCATTAGGCTGTTCATCCGCAAAGCTGACGGCGGCGACAGATTCCAACTCAATGGCAGCCTGTCCCTCAAAGCTGGCCATCTCCGTGCAAAAACCCAGCGCTGCGCCCACCGCATCGAACAGACGCCCGGCGGAAGACGCCAGGGGACTGTTTACTCCCCGTTCTTTCATCCGATCCAATGTGGCCAAGGGTTTGCGTTCGAGAAACTTAACAATGTCGAGCTGAGGAAAGCGGGAACGCACCTCCTCCCAACCCAAACTCGCAACCAGATGAGCATAGGTGTTGCGCCAAGGCTCCCGTATGGCCTGAACACCCCCCGGCATCGGGATCGGCTGAAAGGTCGCCAAACGCCGGAAGCCAAGATAGTCCGCGAGCAGAAATTCACCACCCCATAGACTGCCATCCTGACCAAAGCCGAGGCCATCCAACGCGATGCCCAGTACCGCGTCCGTATCTAGCGGCTGACCATGTTCTGCCATACAGGCGGTGATGTGGGCATGATGGTGCTGTACCTCATTCAACATCATCCCCTCACTCTCTGCCAATTCCCGCCCCCTCTGTGTCGACAGGTAGTTCGGATGCAGATCGACTGCGATGGCACTGGGCTGGTGATCAAACAACTGTCGATACAGTGAGAGGTTCCTGTGGTAATCTCGAAAGGTAGCTGCGTCCTCCAGATCGCCGATATGCTGAGACAATATCGCCCTGCCGTCCTGCAGCAGACAGAAGGTGTTTTTCAATTCTGCCCCCATGGCAAGTATCCTGGGGGCCTGTTCGAACCCGGGTGGCAATCTGATCGGGGCCGGTGCATAACCCCGGGCCCGGCGCAGTACGCGGGGACGACCGGCGGCCACACGAACCACCGAATCATCCAGCCGATTGACGATACGCCGATTGTGCAGTAAAAAATACTCAGCGATAGGACCCAACCGCTGCCGGCTCTCTGAGTTACCGATACACTGTGGTTCATCGCTTCTATTGCCGGAGGTCAGCACCATCGGGCGTTCTGCTCGCTGCATCAACAGATGGTGCAGCGGTGTGTAGGGCAGCATAAAACCCAGGGTGTTCTGGTTGGGCGCGATAGCGGGTGCAAGTTGCTTTACCCCTCCCCTCTCCAGTATCACAACCGGTGCCGCCGGATCTTCAAGAAGTGCCTGCTCCGCAACACTGATAACCGCATATTCCCGGACCATCGCGATGTCGCGTGCCATCAGGGCAAAGGGCTTGAAGTAACGGTGTTTGCTTTGACGTAGTCTCTCAACCACCTCTCGATTACCGGCGTCACAGGCCAGATGCACCCCGCCGATCCCCTTTACCGCCAGAATCGCACCCTCCATCAGTAACTGGCTCGCCCTCTCGATCGGGTCGATGGCATTGATCAGATCCAAAGGTTTTCCTTCAGCGTCTTCCAGTCGGACTGCTGGTCCACAGTCGGAACAGGCATTGGGCTGGGCATGAAAGCGGCGGTCCGAAGGATCAACGTACTCTTCAGTACAGGATCGACACATCGGAAAAACCGACATACTGGTGTTGGCACGATCATAGGGAATGGCCCGTACGATGGAGAGTCTCGGGCCACAATGAGTGCAGTTGGTAAAAGGGTAACGGTAGCGTCGGTTGGCAGGATCGACCACTTCAGCCAGGCAATCCGGACAGGTTGCCGCATCGGGCGCAACATCCGTGCCGGCCCGGCCGTCCTGGCTTGCCCGAATCTCGAACGATGCCGGCGGCCTGCCTGGTCCGAGCCCGGTGCGATCAATACGCGCGATCCTAGCCAGCGGCGGCGCCTCGCTGCTCAGAGACTGGACGAAGCGATCCACGGCTCCCGATACCATCTCCATTCACATCACCAACACCCGCGCTACTTTCACCTAGTTGGTCATCTTCTGCTTCACCAGTCCATGAAGCATTACTCTCAGACAAATTAACATCTTGACTCCATGAGCCATTTCTTCCTAGTATCAAATATACTTCACCCATGTTATCAGATGCCAAATATCTTAATGTACTAGAAATAAGGAAATCATAAAATGTATCATTGTTCACATCCCCAATACCAGACACAACAATACCTGCACGTTCTGTCTCTGATTCTCCTATCCATGATGCATTTGCAAGGCTTAAACTTGTATTCATTGTCCAACCAGAGCCTGCCCAAAAATAAGATAAGCAGATCCTGCACTGGTGCCTGGATTGTCAGAGGAAGGCGCTCCAATTTCAATATCATCATAACCATCATTGTTCACATCACCTGGTCCTGCAACACTATATCCTGAAGCATCACCGCTAACTATCCCATTGTAAGAAGCATTAGCTGCTGAAGCATACTCATTAAGAGTCCAACCACCATCATCTCCAAAAAAGATGTAAACAGTTCCATTATTTGAGTCTTCAGGATCATAGTTAGGAGTTCCAATTGCCCAATCATTAAAACCATCGCCATTCACAT
>CAWGCA010000035.1:0-51708 GCA_963820955.1 uncultured Gammaproteobacteria bacterium
TGTTGCTGGTTCGTCATCGTTCGTTATCGAAAAAACGGTGTGCTGAAACGACTCAACAGGGGGGGGGGTTTTTGGATCAGGCGGCTCCCGTCTCCGGCCCATCGTAGCTGGTCTCGGTTCTGGTCTACGCCTGAGCCAAACCTGTTCGTCAACTTCCGCGGGGATGGTTCCTGATCCCTACCTGCTGCTTGGTACTGATTTTGGGTACCCCTACACTATGAGCCTGGGCCTGACCGTGGCTGCCCGCACTGCCCAACCAAGAGGCCGCCAACGGCCTGCTGAACCTCATCAGCTGGCCCATGATGCTGCTCTGCGGGGGTCTGGTTTTCCCTGGAGGGATCCCCCGTCCTGTGTCTACCAGTTGGCTCAGCTTTCGCCTCTGACCCATGTCATCGATGCGGCGTTGGCTGTGACTCGGATCAATGGTGCTGGGCTGCTGGCTATCTCCCACCACCTGGCTTTGTGCTGGCCCTCAAAATGACAGCCCTGTTCATGACCATCGGCGCGCGATGGTTCTCGCTATTAATAGTCCCCGGGAAAATAAAAAAGCAACCAGGCCTTTAAACCTGCCCGGGCGCTGCAGCCCCCCCACCCCCTGCATATCCTCCACCAAAAACTCCACAAACAGGGGTGGGTGACCACGGACTCCTCCATGCGCAAGCAGCAGCTGCCGGGCACGGGACCGACTGAAGCTGCGGATAGCCCATTTCACCCTGTAGGAGGGCTCCGGCGCTCATGCTGCTCAGGCTGTCCACACCAGGGCCAGCAGCAGCACCGCTGCCAGGGGATCCCCCGCCATCTCGCCACAGACGTGGACCGGGCGCTGGCTCCGGCACCCTTGACGCATCTGCACCAGTGCCCGCAATACCGCAGGATGCAGTTCGTCATAGAGTTCCGCCACCCGCGGATTGTTTCTATCCACCGCCAGCAGATACTGGGTCAGGCCATGCGGCCGACCGAGAGCAATCACCTGTCGCGCCAGCTCTTCGGTCTGATAAACCGCGGCGGGAACTTCGAAAAATCACACCCGACAACTGCGGCATCACCACTTCCTGCCCCTCCTCCGCCAGTTCGTCGGGGCCCCGCTGGATCAGCAGCAGTAGCTCGTCCACCTCAGAAACTGGACTTATCATAGGAAGCATGATCTGCAGATTATTCAGCCCCGCCGCTGCCCCCAGCATGGCGCGGATCTGGGTGAGAAATATCTGGGGGTGTATCGAGGGAGATACAGCCGCCACGCCAACCCAGAAACGGATTCGACCATCTACCGGAAAGCAGCGGTTTATCGCCGCCGATATCGAGGGTACGCGGGTTACCGGGGCGTGGGGCGAAAGTTTCCAGAACGTGGCGATAATTCGCGCTTTGCGCCGCTCCCCGGGGAATCGGTCGCGTATCATGAAAGGCAACTCGGTCCGGTAGAGACCGACGCCTTCGGATTCATCGATTCCCAGGAAACTCATCTCCGACACCGGCTGGTCTTGAGATACAACGGCAACGGAAAGCCATCGGGTGTCTCCGCCGGCTGGCCCCGAGACATCCGTTCCCGCGACAGTTCCTGTTCCTCCCGGGCCAGCCGCAGATCCTCCTGTCGCACGGAGGGGGCCGGCGAGACATAGACCGCCCGCGGTAACCATCGATGATGACGTCCCGACGCTCATCCGCCCGGCCGGAAGATCGGTCACCCCCATCACCGCCGGCACGCCCATGCCCCTCACCAAAATAGCCACGTGAGAAGAACTGGAGCCGGTGGCAGAGACAACCCGCGAGACGCTCGACGGCACCTCGGCCAACTCCAGGGCACTGACCTCCTCGCCCACCAGAATCGTCTTCTCCGGGTACTGGACTTCTCTCGGTGTGTCGCTCTGCAACCGCATCAGGATGCGCCGGCCCAATCACGGATTCGGAGGATCTCTCCCGCAGGTAGACATCATCCATGCGCTCGAACACCTGGGCGTGCCGCTCATGTATGGTGCAATGCGGTCTGCACCCACTCCCCTTGACGGATATGCTCAATGGTCTGGCTGACCAGGGTATCGCCCCCCCAGCATCAGCAGCAGGGCGTCGAACAGGCCCGGTCTTCTGCCGGCAACCCCTCCCCCAAACGGGACTGCAGACACCGAAGATCCTCTTCCACCCGCGCCACCGCGGCCCGGAACCGGTTGATGTCCTGCTCCGGATCCTCGGTGTCACGATCAGGCACCGCCGCCAGATCGGCCATCGGATAAACCACCACCACGGTGCCGATGGCGACACCGGTGGCCCCTGGTCTCCCCTGGAGGAACCGGATTGGCGCGTCCGGGGAACCCAGGATTTCTGTCAACTCCCCGCTGGCTTGGGCATGGGTGATGGCGCCCGCCAGCTGGGCTGCCAGGGTGAAAAGGAAGGTGACTTCGTTGTCGTCAAACTGCCGGGATTCCCGCTGGCGCACCACCAATACGCCCAGAACCTTGCGATTCTGGATAATGGGAACCCCCAGGAAACCATGGTAGGGCACCTCACCGGTCTCGGTATTGAACTGATAGCGCGGATGGTTGGGTGCATCATCCAGGTTAATCGGCTCTGCCCTTTCGCACACCAGCCCGATCAAACCGCGGTGCAGCGGTAGATTGGCCTTGCCTACCGCCTCCTGACGCAAACCGTGGGTGGCCCGCAGTATATGCTTTCTTTGCTCGAAATCGGTCAGATAGACCGAGCAAACGTCAGCCTTCACTGCCTGTTTGACCTGCCGCACAATCAGATCCAGCGCCTCGACCAGATCAGGCGCCGCATTCACCTGCTGGACAATGCGGTGCAGGACCTCAAGCATAGGTGCTCCTCACTGGCATGCGCCCAGAGCTACGCCCGCAGGCACTAACGGCGGCCGTGACGCAGATAGTTGGATCTGGAGCGCACCGGCGCGCCATCGGGAAACAGCAGAGGGGCCAGTTCTTCCAGTGCGTTGGTGTATACCCGTCGTTTGAAATAGACCACTTCACGCAGGGGTTGCCAGTACTTAACCCAGCGCCAGCCATCAAACTCCGGTTTCGGTGAATGGTTAAGGCAGAAATCCGTCTCTTCACACAATACCCGCAGCAGAAACCAGCGCTGTTTCTGCCCGATACAGAGGGGTTCACAGTGACGGCGGATAAATCGATTGGGCAATCGGTAGCGGAGCCAGGTACCCGTCATTCCCATCAACTCAACTTGATTTGGTTTGAGCCCGACCTCCTCCTCCAGTTCCCGAAACATGGCCTGTTCCGGCGCTTCGTGCTCATTTATCCCGCCTTGGGGAAACTGCCAGGCATCCTGACCCACCCGTCGCCCCCAGAACAGCCTGCGCTGCTGGTTGCAAGGATGATACCCACATTCGGCCGATAACCTTCCGGGTCTATCAAGGGAAACCTGTTCATCGGGTTCAAGTAATGATTTGATTTTTCCACAGTTCGGCCAACCCAGGCAACTGTTCCCCGGGGGAAATTCCGATCACCTTTCCTCGGATAGGGTAGAATCGCAGGGATTCGGCAAGTTGTGGGGCTGAATACACGGACTGGCTATCTTTGATCTGGACAACACCCTGCTGGCAGGGGACTCAGACTATCTATGGGGTGTTTTCTCGCCGAGACGGGAGGGAGACCGGGATGACTATGAACGGGAGACTGAGCGTTTTTACGACGCCTACAAAGAGGGAACCCTGGATATCATGGAGTTCCTTCGTTTCGCCTTGCGTCCTTTGAAACAGAACTCCCGGGCGGATCTCCAGCACTGGCGGCAGCGCTTCTTAGCCAAAAAGATCGAGCCAATCATACTGCCCCTGGCAGAGCAGCTGATCGACCGGCACCGCCAGGCCGGCGACACCCCGCTGACCCCCACCGCTACCAATGCCTTTGTTACCGCGCCTATCGCGGAACGGCTCGGAATCAGCCACCTGATCGCCACCGAACCGGAAAGCAAAGGCGGACGCCAAACTGGAGAGGTTGCCGGCATACCCTGCTTTCAGGAAGGCAAGGTGGAGCGGCTCACACTCTGGCTGCAGGCACATGACCAGGACCTAGGGGCACAGTTTCTACAGCGACTCCAACAGCGGAATGTCGTTGTGGGAGTCGCTGTAGAAACTGCTGCCCCTCAGGTCCTGGTCATGTGCCTGCAGCCAGAAGTGCTAGCCGCTCCACCTTGCCTTCCTGAAAGCAAGGTATGCCGGCAACCTCTCCAGTATAGCGTCCGCCTTTGCTTTCCGGTTCGGTGGCGATCAGGTGGCTGATTCCGAAGCCGTTCCGCGATAGGCGCGGTAACAAAGGCATTGGTAGCGGTGATGATCAGCGGGGTGTCACCGGCCTGGCGGTGCCGGTCGATCAGCTGCTCTGCCAGGGGCAGTATGATTGGCTCGATCTTTTTGGCTAAGAAGCGCTGCCGCCAGTGCTGGAGATCCGCCCGGGAGTTCTGTTTAAAGGACGCAAGGAGAAACGAAGGAACTCCATGATATCCAGGGTTCCCTCTTTGTAGGCGTCGTAAAAACGCTCATTCTCCCGTTCGTAGTAATCCCGGTCTACCACTCCCGTCTCGGCGAGAAAGACACCCCATAATAGTCTGAGTCCCCTGCCAGCAGGGTGTTGTCCAGATCGAAGATAGCCAGTGCCACTATAATCAGCCCCACAACTTGCCGAATCCCTGCGATTCTACCCTATCCGAGGAAAGGTGATCGGAATTTCCCCCGGGGAACAGTTGCCTGGGTTGGCCGAACTGTGGAAAAATCAAATCATTACTTGAACCCGATCGAACAGGTTTCCCTTGATAGACCCGGAAGGTTATCGGCCGAATGTGGGTATCATCCTCTGCAACCAGCAGCGCAGGCTGTTCTGGGGGCGACGGGTGGGTCAGGATGCCTGGCAGTTTCCCCAAGGCGGGATAAATGAGCACGAAACGCCGGAACAGGCCATGTTTCGGGAACTGGAGGAGGAGGTCGGGCTCAAACCAAATCAAGTTGAGTTGATGGGAATGACGGGTACCTGGCTCCGCTACCGATTGCCCAATCGATTTATCCGCCGTCACTGTGAACCCCTCTGTATCGGGCAGAAACAGCGCTGGTTTCTGCTGCGGGTATTGTGTGAAGAGACGGATTTCTGCCTTAACCATTCACCGAAACCGGAGTTTGATGGCTGGCGCTGGGTTAAGTACTGGCAACCCCTGCGTGAAGTGGTCTATTTCAAACGACGGGTATACACCAACGCACTGGAAGAGCTGGCCCCTCTGCTGTTTCCCGATGGCGCGCCGGTGCGCTCCAGATCCAACTATCTGCGTCACGGCCGCCGTTAGTGCCTGCGGGCGTAGCTCTGGGCGCATGCCAGTGAGGAGCACCTATGCTTGAGGTCCTGCACCGCATTGTCCAGCAGGTGAATGCGGCGCCTGATCTGGTCGAGGCGCTGGATCTGATTGTGCGGCAGGTCAAACAGGCAGTGAAGGCTGACGTTTGCTCGGTCTATCTGACCGATTTCGAGCAAAGAAAGCATATACTGCGGGCCACCCACGGTTTGCGTCAGGAGGCGGTAGGCAAGGCCAATCTACCGCTGCACCGCGGTTTGATCGGGCTGGTGTGCGAAAGGGCAGAGCCGATTAACCTGGATGATGCACCCAACCATCCGCGCTATCAGTTCAATACCGAGACCGGTGAGGTGCCCTACCATGGTTTCCTGGGGGTTCCCATTATCCAGAATCGCAAGGTTCTGGGCGTATTGGTGGTGCGCCAGCGGGAATCCCGGCAGTTTGACGACAACGAAGTCACCTTCCTTTTCACCCTGGCAGCCCAGCTGGCGGGCGCCATCACCCATGCCCAAGCCAGCGGGGAGTTGACAGAAATCCTGGGTTCCCCGGACGCGCCAATCCGGTTCCTCCAGGGGAGACCAGGGGCCACCGGTGTCGCCATCGGCACCGTGGTGGTGGTTTATCCGATGGCCGATCTGGCGGCGGTGCCCGATCGTGACACCGAGGATCCGGAGCAGGACATCAACCGGTTCCGGGCCGCGGTGGCGCGGGTGGAAGAGGATCTTCGGCGTCTGCAGTCCCGTTTGGGGGAGGGGTTGCCGGCAGAAGACCGGGCCCTGTTCGACGCCCTGCTGCTGATGCTGGGGGGCGATACCCTGGTCAGCCAGACCATTGAGCATATCCGTCAAGGGGAGTGGGTGCAGACCGCATTGCACCATACCATCGAGCGGCACGCCCAGGTGTTCGAGCGCATGGATGATGTCTACCTGCGGGAGAGATCCTCCGATATCCGTGATCTGGGCCGGCGCATCCTGATGCGGTTGCAGAGCGACACACCGAGAGAAGTCCAGTACCCGGAGAAGACGATTCTGGTGGGCGAGGAGGTCAGTGCCCTGGAGTTGGCCGAGGTGCCGGTCGAGCGTCTCGCGGGTGTTGTCTCTGCCACCGGCTCCAGTTCTTCTCACGTGGCTATTTTGGCCAGGGGCATGGGCGTGCCGGCGGTGATGGGGGTGACCGATCTTCCGGCCGGGCGGATGGAGCGTCGGGACGTCATCATCGATGGTTACCGCGGGCGGGTCTATGTCTCGCCGGCCCCCTCCGTGCGACAGGAGTATCTGCGGCTGGCCCGGGAGGAACAGGAACTGTCGCGGGAACTGGATGATCTGCGGGGCCAGCCGGCGGAGACACCCGATGGCTTTCAGTTGCCGTTGTATCTCAATACCGGCCTGGTGTCGGAGATGAGTTCCCTGGGAATCGATGAATCCGAAGGCGTCGGTCTCTACCGGACCGAGCTGCCTTTCATGATACGCGACCGATTCCCCGGGGAAGCGGCGCAAAGCGCCAATTATCGCCACGTTCTGGAAACTTTCGCCCCACGCCCCGTAACCCTGCGTACCCTCGATATCGGCGGCGATAAACCGCTGCCTTATTTTCCGGTAGATGAGTCCAATCCGTTTCTGGGTTGGCGTGGCAGCCGTATCTCCCTGGATCACCCGGAGATATTTCTCACCCAGATCCGCGCCATGCTGGGGGCAGCGGCGGGGCTGAATAATCTGCAGATCATGCTGCCTATGATAAGTGCGGTTTCTGAGGTGGACGAGCTACTGCTGCTGATCCAGCGGGCCCACGACGAACTGGCGGAGGAGGGGCAGGAAGTGGTGATGCCGCGGGTCGGGGTCATGATCGAAGTTCCCGCCGCGGTTTATCAGACCGAAGAGCTGGCGCGACGGGTGGATTTTCTCTCGGTCGGCAGTAATGACCTTACCCAGTATCTGCTGGCGGTGGATAGAAACAATCCGCGGGTGGCGGAACTCTATGACGAACTGCATCCTGCGGTATTGCGGGCACTGGTGCAGATCGTCAAGGGTGCCGGAGTGTACCAGCGCCCGGTCAGCGTCTGTGGCGAGATGGCGGGGGATCCCCTGGCAGCGGTGCTGCTGCTGGGCCTTGGTGTGGACAGCCTGAGCATGAGCGCCGGAGCCCTGCTACGGGTGAAATGGGCTATCCGCAGCTTCAGTCGGTCCCGTGCCCGGCAGCTGCTGCAGGCCGTCTTGCGCATGGAAGATGCCGGTCAGGTACGGCGCTTTCTGCAGGGGGCGTTGGAGGATATGGGGCTGGGGGGGCTGGTTCGCCCGGGCAGGTAAAAGGCCTGGTTGCAGGAGGGGGCACCCCGGGACTATTCCCAGCGAAACCATCGCGCGCCGATGGTCATGAACAGGGCTGTCATTAGGCCCAGCACGACCAGGTGGTGGGAGATAGCCAGCAGCCCAGCACCATCGATCATCACCGCCCGCGCCGCATCGATGACATGGGTCAGAGGCAAAAGCTGAGCCAACTGCTGGACCAGGGCGGGGGATCCCTCCAGGGAAAACCAGACCCCGCAGAGCAGCATCATGGGCCAGCTGATCAGGTTCAGCAGGCCGTTGGCGGCCTCTTCGTTGGTCATGCGGGCAGCCACGATCAGGCCCAGGCTGATCATGCTAAGGGTACCCAAAATCAGTACCAGCAGCAGGGTCAGATAGGAACCATGCATGCGGAAGTTGACGAACAGGTTGGTTCCGGCGTAGACCAGAACCGAGACCAGTACGATCAGCCAGAGGCGGGAGACCACCTGGGCGGAGAGGAACTCGAGCGGGGTCAACGGGGTGGCCTTGAGTCGTTTCAGCACACCGTTTTTTCGATAACGGACGATGACGAACCCTACCCCGAACAGCGAGCTGAACATGATATTCATCCCCAGCACTCCCGGGATCAGCCAGTCCACATAGCGGATCTCATCTCCGCTCACGGTCTGTTTGCGCAGGCCATCGTCGCGGGCGGTGAGCAACTGCTCAAGGATATAGCCGTTGGCGGAGGTTTCGTTGATCCAGTAACGCCGCCCGGGTAGATCCAGCAGCATGTCCAATTGATGCCGTTCGACCTTGGTGAGCGCCGTCTGCAGCTCGGTCACCGGGAGAAAGCGAATATGGCGGATGGTGAGAAACTGCGCGATGCCGGCAGGCTCGGTGGAATCGCCCTGAAGCCCTACCTTGAACAGGTCTGTGTCGTCGCTGGTAAAGGCGAAGGCGAAGCCCATGACGATCAGGACTGGCAGCACGATATTCCAGGAAAGGGCCATGCGGTCACGCAGGAATTCCCGATTACGGGCGGAGAGGACAGCAAGAAATCGGCGCAGGCGCATCGTGTTAACAGACCCTGGGCCCTAGGCCCGCAGTTGGTGCCCGGTCAGTTCGAGGAAGAGGTCTTCCAGGGTAGGGGAGCGAACCTGCAGGTGGTTGAGGGAGATGCCCTGATCGATCAACTGGCGAATGCTGGTGTTCAGATCGTCGCTCAGGATTTCCACCTGGCTGTTGCGGCGGCGCAGGGTCAGAGTAGCGTCCTGCCCCAGGGATGGAGGGACCTGGTCGACGGGCAGAGAGATCACCGCGTTATCGAAATGTTTGTGCAGCAGGTACCTTGGAGAGCCCTGGGCTATGATACGACCGTGGTCCATAATGGCGATTTCGTCGCACAATTCATGGGCCTCTTCCATGTAGTGGGTAGTCAGCACCACCGTCTTCTGTTCCTCCTTGATGCTCTGGATCAGCTGCCAGAAGTTTCGCCTTGATTGGGGATCCAGTCCGGTGGTGGGTTCGTCCAGGAACAGGATTTGTGGGTCGTTGATCAGGGCGATGGCCAGCAGCAGTCGTTGTCGCTGGCCGCCGGAGAGTCGATGCGTGTCCCGCTCGAGAAACTCGCCCAGGGCGCACTTTGCGATCAACTCGTCAAGCGGGCGGGTGCTGAAATAGAAACTACGGAACAGCTCTAGTGCCTCCCGCACCTTGATGAACTCCTGCAGGGCAGTGCTCTGGAACATGATGCCTGCATCCCGGCGGAACTCCGGGCCGATCGGCAGACCCTGGTACAGGATCTCCCCGGCCGAAGGGCTGAGTATGCCCTCCATTATCTCCACCGTGGTGGTCTTGCCGGCCCCATTGGGCCCTAACAGGCCGAAGCAGACCCCCCGTGGGATCGAGAAAGCGACGCCATCCACGGCCGTTACTTCGCGGTAATGTTTGACCAGATCCTGTACCTGAAGAATAGTGTCCATCTTTGTTTCAGCGCCTTATGTATCGAGATTGTACTCCACCAGCGCTCGGCGCCTGGTCGATGTGTACGCCGCTGGTCGGAGTACGTATCATACTCAGCGGTGAAAAGCATAACAGGAATAGCGTGAGGTCGGATGCCCAAGCCCATCGTTAACAGGGAGTTGATGAAAAACCCGGAGTTCCAGTCCGCTCTGGTCCGTCTCTCCATCTGGTTGTTTGCCGCTGTCTATATCGGTCTCGGGGCGGTGCTGGATTATTATGCCGTAAATCTGGTCTACTATTGGTCGTTGTTCGTCGTTTTTCTGGTGCTGTTTTTTGGCATCCTGATCAGTGTGCTGTTTCGTCCCGTATGGGAGAGGCGCCGCTTTTTTACCCTGCTGCTGGATGTCAGTGCCACCAGTTTTTCGATCTTCCTCACCCACGAGGCGATCAGCCCCTTCTACCTGCTCTATATCTGGATTTTTATCTCCTACGGTACCCGTTACGGAAGCCGCTTCCTGATGGCGGCGTCGATCTTGAGCGTTCTGGCCTACAGTCTGGTACTTGCGGCATTGGGGCAGTGGCAGCAGTACACCTTCGAGGCGGTATTCTTCCTGTTGCTGCTGGTGGTGCTGCCCCTGTATGAATACACCCTGTTGAAAAAACTCCATCAGGCGCGTCGGGAGGCGGAAGTCTCCGACCGTGCCAAGACCGTGTTTCTCTCCACTATGAGTCATGAACTTCGCACCCCGCTGAGCGGCATCGCGGGTATGACCAGTCTGCTTCGGGCGACCCCCCTGAACCAGGATCAGAAGGAGTACGTGGATACCATATCCTCGGCCGCCAGCCTGCTAAATTCGCTGATCGGCAACGTACTGGACCTGTCAAAAATCGAGGCCTCCCGGTTCGAACTGGAGGCAGCACCTTTCGAGGTCCGGTCACTGTTGCAGGAGGTCTGCGATACTTTGTCCAATCAGGCGCTGGACAAGGGCCTGGAGTTGGTATGCCGTATCGATCAGCAGGTACCCAGAGTGATTGTCGGAGATGAACTGCGGCTCAAGCAGATTTTGTACAATCTGATCGGAAATGCCATCAAGTTCACCGAAAGCGGTGAGGTTGATGTGGCTGCAAGGCCCTCTGCCCCGGGGGAAAAGGGCTTTCCCAACCGGCTTACTATCGAGGTCAGGGACACGGGGATCGGTATTCCACAACAGGTTCAGAAACATATCTTCGACAGTTTCTGGCAGGCAGACAGCTCTAGCACCCGGGTTCATGGTGGTACCGGACTTGGCACTACCATCGCGCGCAGTCTCGCCCGGCTGATGGGCGGTGATATCAGTGTGGAGAGCCGGGTAGGGGAAGGCACCAGCTTCCGCATCGAATTGCCAGTATTGTCCAGCGATTACTCAGAGCCACTGCAGTTTCAAGGGCAGACCGAATTGCGCGCCCTGGTGTTCGAAGTGAATGGCACCAGCCAGCGGGCCCTGCTGGATGCCTGCGGTGAACTGGGGATCTTGTGTCGTCCAGTCTCCCGAATCAGGGATCTGGCCGAGGCGGTTGGCCGGATGGAGGAAACAGAGGAAGGGCTGAATCTGGCGATCGTGGCGGATGCACCAGATGGGCTGGAGGTGCGGCGGCTGGTCGATATCCTGCGGCAACACTTGGGGGAGAAGTTGCCGGTGGTCTGCGTCGGCTACCGAGGGCGGCGCATAGAAGGCCCGGAAGCCTATACCGTATTTCTGCCTAAGCCGGTGACGGTCGGCCCCCTTTGGCGGGCGATCCAGGCAGCGGTTGACGGAGCGGTCAATGAGGGAGCGACTGGACGGACGCAGCGGACCGGAGCATCAGTTGAGTTGCGGCGTCCGGTGCGGATCCTGATGGCGGAGGATAATGCCATCAACGCCAGGGTATTAGGCTCCCTGCTCGAGGAAATTGGCTGCGAGGTATTCTGGGCCAAGGATGGTGACGAGGCATTGGTGGCCGCGGCAGAGCAACAGTTCGCCCTGGCATTCATCGATCTCAAGATGCCTAAAACGGATGGTTTTGGTTTTGTCCGGATGCAGCGTATACGGGAGAGGGATGGGGAACATCTGCCGATCATTGCCCTCACCGCCGACCTGTCGGGCAGTCTGGAGGAAGATTGTCGCGAGGCGGGAATGGATCAGCTGCTGACCAAGCCGATAGATCGAAGCCAGCTGCTTCCAATCATCCGTCGGTACACGGACCAGGTGTTTCGGTCTTCCTGAACCGGGACTCCGAGCCGTTAACCGGCGCTGGGCTCTGCCTGGGCCGGCTGCTCGTTGGTCACTTGGCGAGTCTTTGTCAAACCCCTGTCGATGATATTTTTCAGGGCGATCAGGAAGCCTAATCCGAAGAAGGCGCCGGGGGGCAGAATAGCGATGAGCATGCCCTGAAAGTCATCCCCAAAGTGCAGGGTCAGTCCAGTGGCCGCTGCACCGAACATCAGATCCGCCTGGGAAAAGAGACTCCCTGAGCCGAGCATCTCGCGAACTCCCCCCAGTGTCACCAGCACCAGTGTGAACCCGGCCCCCATGGACAGTCCGTCGATCAGCGACGGGACTAACCCATTTCTCGAGGCAAAGGCCTCGGCCCGGCCAATGATGGCGCAATTGGTCACGATCAAAGGGATAAAGATACCGAGTACCTTGTAGAGTTCGTGAAACCAGGCATTCATGCTCAGTTCCACCGCCGTAACGAAGGAGGCGATGACGATCACGAATACCGGCAGCCGCACCTCCGGTCGCACCAGGTTGCGAATCAGCGATACGGTGCTGTTGGAGAGGGCGAGGACCAGTGTGGTGGCGATACCGAGTCCCAGGCCGTTGATCGCCGTATTGGTGACTGCCAACAGGGGACATAGACCGAGCAGCGCCACCAGCGCTTGATTGTTGCTCCACAGTCCCTGCCTGATCAGTTGCCCATATCTGCTCTCAGCCATGAACTTTGTCCTCCTTGGGCGGCAGGCTTGGGGTTTTTTCCGCAGTCTCGCCGAACAGTTGGCCACCGTCATCGTTGAAGAAGAGCAGCGTTCGCTTTACCGCCTCAACGATTGATCGCGGTGTGACGGTAGCGCCGGTAAACTGGTCGAAATCCCCCCCGTCGCGTTTAACTTTCCAGCGCGAGATCGGGGGGTTGGTCAGAGATTTACCCCGGAAACTGTGAATCCAGTCCGAGCGCCTCTCCTCAACCTTGTCTCCAAGCCCGGGGGTCTCCTTATGTGAAACCACCCGCACCCCGCCAAGGGAACCATCCGCGCGCACCGCCACCAGGAGTTTTATCGGGCCGCTGTATCCATCCGGCACCAGGGAGGTGAAGACTGCGGCCACAGGTTGTCCCTGCTTCCGCCCCAGGTAGACCCTGGTCTGCTCTGCCCCCAGGCGGCCGAGGTCGCTTACCGTCACCCGATCATCGATGATGTCGTTGTCGATGGTATCCGGTGGCACCAGGGCGTTGAGCTTACGCAACAGTGAAGCCCGCTCATTGGCGGCGATACGATCCGCTGTCTGCTGGTAGGTGTAGGCGACCAGACTGCTGCCGGTGACGGCGAACAGGGTGAGGGTCAGGGCCGCGAGTACCACTGGATGTTTAGTCATCTTTTTTCCCCTGATGGCCGAACACCCGGGGCTGGGTGTAGTAGTCGATGGTTGGAGCCGCCATATTGAGCAGCAGCACGGCAAACGCCACCGCGTCTGGATACCCCCCCCAGGTACGGATTATGTAAACCATTACGCCGATAGCGGCGCCATAGATCACCTGGCCCTTCTTAGTGGTGCAGGCGCTCACTGGATCGGTGGCGATAAAAAAGGCCCCTAAAATGGCCCCGCCGCTGAACAGATGGAACAAGCCGAAAGGGTGGGTCTCCTGGTCGAGGAAATGAAATAGCATGGCGATGACCAGCAATCCGCCCAGCATGGAGAGCGGGATGTGCCAACTGATCACCCGCTTGTAGAGCAGGACCAGGCCGCCGAGCAGAAACCAGTTGCCTACCCACTCCCAGCCGCGGCCCCCGAAATCACCCCACAAGGGGCTTTGCCGGATCTCGCTGATCATCAGGTTCATGTCCAGTTGGGTGCGCATGCTGTCAAGGGGTGTAGCCATGGTCAGCGCGTCCCACTGCAACCCGGGCGGCAGGCTGCCGGTGAAGATTACCGCCAGTGTTTGCCCGATATCCAGGGGATGAGAATTCAGCATTTCCGGCGGCAGCCAGGCGGTCATCTCCACCGGGTATGAGATCAGCAGCAGCACATACCCGGCCATGGCCGGGTTGAACGGGTTATATCCGATCCCGCCATACAGCTGCTTGACCACCAGAATGGCAAATGCAACGCCCAGCACCGTCATCCACCAGGGGAGCAGGGGCGGCACTGTCAGGGCGAACAGCAGCGCGGTAACCACAGCGCTCATATCCGCCAGCACGGGGCCTATTGGTCGCCCCCTCAACTGCAGTGCCAGTGCCTCACAGGCTACAGCGGTTGCGCTGGCCAGCAGTATGTTGACGAGTACGCCCCAGCCAAAGTACCAGATCATGGCCAGGGAGCCGGGGATCAGTGCCAGGATTACCCACAGCATGGTCTTGGCCACGCTGTTTGGGCCGTGGCCATGGGGTGATGTAATGGAGGGATAGCGCATCCGTTATCGGTCCTGGGATTCTGTTGTCTGCCCCTCACCTTCGGGGTTTCCCCCGGGAGAGGCCTCTTTCCTGCGGGCATCCGCCTGATTGATCTTCCGCTGCTGATCCGCAGTCAGATTTCCCGTATTCCCCGGCAGATTTCCCGCGGATGCGAGCTTTGCCTTTTTTTCCGCGGCCCGTTTCATGGCGGCCTCTATAGCCGCTTTTTTCGGGTCTTCGGCAGACCCTTTGCCCGCTGCCGGCTTTTTGGCCAGGGCGTCTTTCTTCTTCTTCAGACGCGCCTTTTTCTCTGCCTCTATCCTGGCCAGTCGTTGCTCTCTGGCCTGGTGGCGCTGGCGGGCGCGCTCGGCCTTCTTCTTGTCCCGCTCCTGGGCCCAGCTCTCGTTTTTGGCATAGCGGTAATACTGGACCAGCGGTATCTGCGCCGGGCAGACGTAAGAGCAGCAGCCGCACTCTATACAGTCGAACAGATGGTACTCCTGGGCCTTCTCCAGGTCTTTGGCCCGCGAGTACCAGTAAAGCTGCTGCGGAAGCAGACTGGCGGGACAGACCGCAGCGCAGTCGCCACAGCGGATGCAGGCCGTTGCCGGGGCGGCAGGAGGGGCCTCTGTGACGCTTGCCGCCAACAGACAGTTGGTCGCCTTGGTAACGGGGGCCCTGTCATCCTGCAGGGTGAATCCCATCATTGGGCCTCCCAGGATCAAGCGGGAGATCGCCTTGGTATAGCCTCCGGCCTGCCCGATCAGTTCGCAAGCGGGCGTGCCGATAAGCACCTCCAGGTTCCTTGGTTCCGCAACACCCTCTCCGGTAACCGTCACATAGCGGGAGATCAGGGGTTTGCCTTCCAATATCGCATCCGCCACGGCTGCGGCGGTGCCCACGTTGTGGCAAACGATCCCGATATGCGCAGGTATAGCGCCGGAGGGGACCTCCTCTCCCGTCAGCACCCTGATCAGCTGTTTCTCCCCTCCGCTGGGATAGAGGGTGGGGATGGTCACAATCTGCATCCGGTGCTGTTCGTAATCGGCCACTGCCCGGGTCATCGCGGCAATGGCTCTGGACTTGTTATCCTCGATCCCGACCAGGCATTTTTCGGCGCCCAGCAGATGTCGCAGGAAAGACACGCCTGCGATCACCCGGCTCGCCTGTTTCTGCATCAGCATGTCGTCGCAGCTGATGTAGGGTTCGCACTCGGCACCATTGATAATCAGGGTGTGAATCCGATGGCGTGGGCCCGGTCTCAGCTTGACGCTGGTGGGGAAGGCGGCGCCGCCCAGGCCGACGATACCGGCGTTGTGAATGCGCTGCCGCAGTTCCTCTGGATCGAGTGCTGTGAGGTCGATGATTGGCTCGGGTAAGCCAGGGTCCCACTGATCCCTGCCGTCGGTCTCGATTACGATGCAGGGCGCCGCGAGCCCGGAGACATGGGGGATGGGGAAGTCTCCGATCTCGACCACCCGGCCGGAACTGGAGGCGTGAATCGGGGCGCTGACTGCCCCGTGGGGCGCGGCAATCATCTGCCCCTTGTGCACCTGATCACCTACCGCCACCAGGGGTTGGGCGGCTTCCCCGATATGCTGCTGCAGCGGCAGTATCAGCCGCTTGGGCAGGGCGGCAGACTCTACCGGACGGGCGGTGGACTGGCTCTTGTTGTCAGGCAGATGCAGCCCGCCGTGAAAGCGGTAAAGCCTGCGTTGGGGTCGGTCGGTCGGTGGATAATGCATAATTTTACCAGGCCCTAACCGAATGCCGTTGCCGTATCGATCGATTCCGTCCCCTGGCGATCGGGGGACGGCCATTTCCAGCTGCCCGGCTCCTCTTTGATCGGCAGCATGTGAATACACTCCACCGGGCAGGGGGGGATGCAGAGTTCGCAACCGGTGCATTCGTTGGCAATGACCGTATGCATCTGTTTGGCCGCCCCCAGGATGGCATCCACCGGGCAGGCCTGGATGCAGAGGGTACAGCCGATACACTCCTGTTCCACGATCACTGCGACGGCCTTTGCTTTTTCCTCGGCCGCCTCGGCGTCGAGGGGCAGCGGATCCTTTCCGAGCAGATCCGCCAGCGCAATCATGGTGGTTTCACCGCCGGGGGGGCATAAGTTGATCTGCGCCTCTCCCGTGGCGATCGCTTCGGCGTAGGGCCGACACCCGGCAAAGCCGCACTGGCCGCATTGGGTCTGCGGCAGCAAAGCGTCGACCTTGTCTGCCACCGGGTCCCCCTCTACGTGGAAGCGGATGGCGGAGTAACCCAGCAGAAGGCCAAAGGCCAGGGCCAGAAAAGAGAGGGTGATGACGGCGATCAACATGGAGGTGCGGGCTCCTCAGCTGGACACCAGACCGGCGAATCCCATGAAGGCCAAAGACATGAGACCCGCTGTGATCAGGGCGATCGCGCTGCCCTGGAAGGGTGCCGGCACGTCGGCCACGGCCACCCGCTCGCGGACGGCGGCGAACAGCACCAGCACCATCGAGAAACCCAGGGCCGCCCCAAAACCGTAGAGCGCGGACTCTACGAAGTTGTGTGCCTCCTGCACATTCAGCAGCGCTACGCCCAACACTGCACAGTTGGTGGTGATCAGCGGCAGGAAGATGCCCAGGACCTGATACAGCAGCGGGCTGGTTTTGTGCATGATGGTTTCGGTGAACTGCACAACGGCGGCGATCACCAGGATGAATGCGATGGTGCGCAGGTATTCCAGTTCCAGCGGAACCAGCAGGTGCTGGTTGATCAGATAACTGCAGACCGAGGAGAGGGTCAGCACGAAGGTGGTGGCCAGCCCCATGCCAACGGCGGTCTCCAGTTTTCGCGACACCCCCATGAATGGGCAGAGGCCGAGGAATTTCACCAGAACGAAGTTGTTGACCAGGACGGTGCTGATGAGGATGAGGGCATACTCTTTCATTGGGGTGTTGTCAGTCAGCTGATCGCGATATATCCGGACTGCTACTTGATTCTCATGCCTGGTTGGGCGCCTGTGTCTGGGCTGAGCAGAAATATATCCTCTCCGCCAGGCCCGGCCGCCAGCACCATCCCTTCGGAGGTGCCGAAGCGCATTTTCCTTGGGGCCAGATTCGCCACCATCACCGTCAGCCGCCCCTCCAACTGCTCCGGGGTGTAGGCGGACTTGATACCGGCGAAGACATTGCGAGTTTCCCCTCCAAGGTCCAGGGTCAGCTGCAACAGCTTGTCGGCCTTCTCCACCTGATCGGCTTTGAGTATTTTGACCACCCGCAGGTCGAGCTTTGCAAAATCCGGGAATTCGATAGGCGGCGCAATGGGATCATGTAGCAGTGGCCCCGCGGGTTTGGCCGCCTGCGCCTGTTGCTCCAGATCCGGTTTGGAATCCTCAACCATGGCGGCTATCTGCTGCCCCTCGACCCGCACCATGAGCGGCTTGAACTTGGCAATCAGGTGGTCGGTCAGGGGGGTGGCCAAAGCCTCCCAGGTAAGCGGCGGCACCTGGAGAAAGCGCTCTGATTTTTCCGCTGTGGCCGGCAGAATGGGGCGAAGGTAGCCGATCAGCAGGCGGAACAGATTGATCCCCATGGAGCAGACTTCATGCAGTTCCCGCTCCTTACCCTCCTCTTTGGCCATGATCCAGGGTTTCTTCTCGTCGATGTACTGATTGGCGCGGTCGGCCAATGTCATGATCTCGCGAACAGCGCGGCTGAACTCCCGTTTGTCGTAGTGGCTGGCGATGGTTTGGCCGGCCTGGACGAATTCCTCGAACAGGGTTTGCTCAGGGATGATATCGGCCAGTCGGTTATCGAACCGCTTTTTCAGAAATCCGGCGCAGCGGCTGGCGATGTTGATCACCTTGCCTACCAGGTCGGAATTGACGCGGGCGGCGAAGTCCTCCAGGTTGAGGTCGATGTCCTCCACCCCGGAACCCAGTTTCGCGGCAAAGTAGTAACGCAGATATTCCGGGTTGAGATGATCCAGATAGGTGCGGGCCTGGATAAAGGTGCCGCGCGATTTCGACATCTTCTGGCCATCCACAGTGAGAAAGCCGTGGGAGAAAATGGCGGTGGGGGTGCGGAAGCCGGCGCCATGGAGCATCGCAGGCCAGAACAGGGCGTGGAAGTAGATGATGTCCTTGCCAATGAAGTGGTAAAGCTCGGCTTCCGAGTCGCTGGCCCAGAAGGTATCGAATTCGAGGCCCTCGGTGCGGTCGCAGAGGTTGCGGAAACTGGCCATGTAGCCGATTGGTGCGTCCAGCCAGACATAGAAATACTTGCCTGGGTGATCCGGGATCTCAAAACCAAAATAGGGTGCGTCGCGGGAGATGTCCCACTCCTGCAGGCCGGCATTGAACCACTCGTCCAATTTGTTGGCTACCTCAGCCTGGAGGTGGTCACCCCGGGTCCATTCCCTGAGCATCGTTTCGAAGTCGCCCAGCCGGAAGAAGTAATGCTCCGACTCACGGTACTCCGGAGTCACTCCAGAGACGGCGGAGACCGGATTCTTCAATTCGCTAGGGGAGTAGCTGGCGCCGCAGACCTCGCAATTGTCGCCGTACTGGTCGTCGCTTCCACACTTGGGACACTCTCCCTTGATAAAACGGTCTGGCAGAAACATCTGCTCCGCCGGATCATAGGCCTGGGTGATGGCGCGCCGGCTGATATGGCCGGCATCCCGGTTGCGCTCATAGATAGTATTGGCGTAGTGACGATTCTCATCCGAGTGAGTCGAATGGTAGTTATCGAATCCGATCCTGAATTCGGTGAAATCGGCCTGGTGTTCGGCAGAGATCCTGCTGATCAGGGCTTCGGGCTCGATTCCCTCCTGCCGGGCACGCAGCATGATCGGTGTGCCGTGGGCATCGTCGGCGCAGATATAAATGCACTCATGTCCCCGCATTAGCTGAAAACGCACCCAGATATCCGTCTGGATATACTCCACCAGATGCCCGATGTGGATCGGGCCGTTGGCGTAGGGGAGGGCGCTGGTTACCAGGATTTTTCGCGCAATGTGAGTCATTTATTTCCGGCTGCAAGTAAGGTACGAATCGAAGGTGGACGAAGGGCTGAATAACTTTTCCATTATTCCATAGGTGGCAGGGATCTGGAAATCACATTGCCTTGCCGTCTGAGCGTCAGAACCGAGGCCGTTTTTTGGGTTCGCGGAAAGGGACTCCGACAAATGGTAGCCATCCCCGGGGCCCGCGTCACCGGGCCTGCTGGTGGTCTCACCGCTGCGCTCCACAATCCCGCCATTCCCGGGTCTTGCGGTAAAAACCAACCATTTTGGTTGGGAATTAAAAATATTTGGTGTAGAATGCCGGCCCATAGGTTTGGATTTTCCATATTCAGGGACCGCCTGGAGCGGTTTCTGTCGGCAGGAGACAATGATGGCTGAAGTAACGAAAGAACGGATTGAAGAAGCGATCAAGGGCTACGTGGAGCCCCATCTGGAAAAGGATCTAGTGAAAGCCAAGTGCGTGAAGGATATCGCTATCGAAGGTGACCGGGTGAAGGTCCGCATCGAGCTGGGTTTTCCGGCCGAGGGGATTCGGGCGGAGGTAAGCGCGGCCGTTAAAAAGGCCGTGGAGGGGGTCGATGGGGTCTCAACCGCAGAGGTGGAAACCGGTTGGAAGGTTGTCGCCCACTCGGTTCAAAAGTCCCTTAAGCCCATTGACAGCGTCAAGAACATCATCGCGGTCGCCTCCGGGAAGGGTGGTGTGGGCAAGTCAACAACCGCGATCAACCTGGCCCTGGCGCTGTCGGCGGAAGGGGCCAAGGTGGGGATTCTGGATGCCGATATCTACGGTCCATCACAGCCGCGTATGCTCGGCGTCTCGGGTCAGCCCGAATCGAAGGATGGCAAGACTCTGGAGCCGCTGGAAAATTATGGCATTCAGGCTATGTCCATCGGTTTTCTGATCGACGAGGAGACCCCCATGATCTGGCGTGGGCCGATGGTCACCCAGGCGCTGGAGCAGCTGCTCAACGATACCAATTGGGACAGCCTGGATTATCTGGTCATCGACCTGCCGCCAGGCACCGGCGACACTCAGCTCACCCTGGCCCAGAAGGTGCCGGTTTCCGGCGCCATTATTGTCACTACCCCTCAGGACATCGCCCTGCTGGACGCCCGCAAGGGATTCAAGATGTTCGAGAAGGTTGAGGTGCCGGTGCTCGGTATCGTGGAGAACATGAGCACCCATATCTGCTCCAGCTGCGGTCACGAAGAGCACATCTTCGGCGAGGGCGGTGGCGGCCGCATGGCGGAGCAGTACGGGGTGGACTTCCTCGGTGCCCTGCCGCTGGATATCCGCATCCGCGAAGAGACCGATGGCGGCAAACCCACGGTGGTGGCTGAACCGGAAGCGCGTATATCGCAGATCTATCGCGAGATCGCCCGCAAGGCTGCGGCCAAGCTGGCGCTGCAGGCGAAGAGCTATGCCGCCAAGTTCCCCAGCATTGTGATCCAGAACAACTAGGCGCCATACCCACCGACGTCAAACTTCCGCGTGCAAAACCCGCTAATTCATATGAATTAGCGGGTTTTTTTATGGAGGGAAAGGGAAGTGTCAGGCCTGCATAGTTAAACTTTGGAGGCTTGACCCACTGCAGCCTGACAGCTGTGATCGTCGGCGGGTACTATAAGCTATTCCAATCACCAACTAACCCAAAGTAGAGGGTAGTGCGATGAGTATCAAGTGGGATACCCGTTTTCTCGGTCTGGCCGCCCATATATCCGGGTGGAGTAAAGACCCATCGTCCCAGGTTGGGGCCGTGATTACCGATGGTAATCGTATCGTGTCCCTCGGCTACAATGGGTTTGCCGCGGGTGTGGAAGATAAGCCGGAACGTCTCAGCGACCGGGAGTGCAAGCTGAATCTGACCATCCACGCCGAGGAGAATGCGATGATCTTCGCCAAGCGTGACCTCACCGGATGCACCGTTTTCGTTACTCACCCCCCTTGTCCCCGCTGCGCCTCCAAACTGATTCAGGAAGAGATCAAACGGGTCGTGTTCATCAGCCCCAGCGAGGACTTTCTCTCCCGCTGGGCCGGTGACCTGAAGTTGTCCCAGGCCATGTACCAGGAGGCGGGTGTGGAGGTTACCGGTTACGATATCGAAAGCATCAATGTTGCAGGGGCGCAGATCACCCTGGCGCCGGGGGGATTTTTCAAGGCCATCCTGGGTCGTCTGTTACAGGTGCTGGATAAAGAAAACTGACCGCGAGGATCTGCGTTGGCAATCTGAAACGACGGCCCCTTATCCTCTACCCTGGTCGGGGCCGGTCAATGCCAGGACAGGGAACGCAGTTGCATAATAAAACTCTCGTCCGTTTCCAGCCTTTCGACCTTCACAGGCAGGTAGTTGAGTTCGGGTGCGAGCCAGTAGCTGGCGCGTGACGGTTTGTGGTTTTTGCTTCTGGCCAGCTTCAGGCTGTGGAATGTTCCCGCTTCGGTACTCACCTCTTCCCAACCCTGTGTCTGGAATCGGTACTGCTTTAAGCGACCACCGTCCGCTACCGGGAACTCTATCTCTTGCATGCCTTTGGCCGCTGTCATCATCATCAGCAGCTGCTGGCTGAACTTATCCTGGGTGCCGGGCTGGATCTCCATGCTCCAGTGGGAGTCGGCGGTACGGTTGGTGACGCGACCAGCCGCCCAGTCAAAGTCAAGATCCGTTCTGCGGCTTTTTTTCGGATTGCGGTGATGGTAGAGGTAACTGTCGGGATAGATACCCTCCTCGCTGAGTCGACCCTCGCTCAGTTCCGTGATCTCATCATCCCGGAAGACGGCGACCGGGGCTGTGGGGATGGTGCGGGCCTGGTAACGGTATCGACCCGCCGGTGATAGCCGCAGGGTCACCTCTACCGTTGCCAGTATGATACCGCCCCGACTGAGGTTGTAGGTTGCGGCGAAGGGTTTGAGTTTGGAGTCGGCCAGGGCCGGGAGGGCAGCGATCAGGAAACATCCGGCGATTACCCAGGCGCCGAGATTCCGGCGTCTCTTCATACAGCCTGATCCGCCGTGTAACAGAGGGACTCGGGCTGATTTAGGCGTTGTCCATCCTTGTATACCATGCCATCGTCCAAGGCGACCCTACCCTCCGCGATCCAGCGGATTGCCGTGGGATAGATGATATGCTCCTGGGTGAGTACCCGGGCTGCGAGGGTGTCGGCGTCATCATCCGGGTACACCGGCACCCGGACCTGCAGGATAAGCGGTCCACCATCCAATTCCTCGGTGACAAAGTGGACACTGGCCCCATGCTCCCGGTCACCGGCGTCCAGCACCCGCTGGTGGGTGTGAAGTCCACGGTATTTGGGCAGCAGCGAAGGGTGGATATTCAGCATGCGGCCTTGAAAACGCTGCACGAATTTCGGTGTCAGAATACGCATGAACCCGGCCAAAGCCACCAGTCTGGGTTGGAACGACTCTACCAGGTCACCCAGGGCCTGGTCGTAGCTCTCCCGGTCGGGGTAAGCGCGGTGGTTCAGCACCCGCGTTTCGACTCCGGCTTTCCTGGCCCGTTCCAGACCAAAGGCCTCAGGTTGATTGCTGACTACCGCCCGGATATCTATCGGTAGATCGGTCTGGGCCGCGTCGATAATGGCCTGGAGGTTGCTTCCACTGCCCGAGATCAGTACTACCAGGGGGAGTTTTTCTGTGCCCGTCATGGTCTATGCCTTGCGGTTGATTTCGACCTTGGCTGGTCCCTCGGTATTCTCGATCTGACCCAGACGCCAGACATGTTCCCCCTGGTCAGTAAGCAAGCGCTGGGCTGATTCGGCGTCCGCCGCAGCAACACACACCACCATGCCGACCCCGCAGTTGAAGGTGCGTAGCATTTCTGTCTCCGCCACCCCCCCCTTTCGCTGCAGCCAGTCGAATACTGCGGGGCGCTGCCAGGAATCGGCGTCGACAACAGCCTTGATACCTGCTGGTAACACCCGCGGAAGATTTTCCGGGAGACCACCGCCGGTGATGTGTGCCAGGGCGTGAATGTCGACCTGTTCCCGCAGCGCCAGCAGGGATTTCACATAGATTCGGGTAGGTGCAAGCAGGGCCTCGCCCAGAGAGGTACCGGTACCGTTCAGTTCCTGGGACAGATCGGCCTGCGTGACCTCGAGGATCTTGCGGATCAGTGAGTAGCCGTTGGAATGGGGGCCTGAAGAGGCAAGCCCCAGGAGTATGTCGCCTGCCTGCACCCGGCCGGGCTCGATGATGCGGGATTTTTCCACGATGCCGACGCAGAATCCCGCCAGATCGTAATCCCCCTCGCTATAGATGCCCGGCATTTCGGCCGTCTCGCCGCCAGTCAGGGCGGCCCCTGCCAGTTCACAGCCGGTGGCAATACCCTTGATTACGTCGGTGGCTACATCCAGATCTAATCTTCCGGTGGCATAGTAATCCAGAAAGAACAGGGGTTCCGCACCGGTGACTACGATATCGTTGGCGCACATGGCGACCAGGTCGATACCGATGCTGTCGTGCCGTTTCAGCTCCAGGGCAAGCTTCAGCTTGGTGCCTACACCATCGGTACCCGACACCAGAACCGGTTCCCGAAAGCGGTCAAGGGGCAGTTCGAACAGAGCGCCAAATCCGCCCAGGCCGGTCATTACCCCAGGACGGAAGGTGCCGCGGACGATCGGCTTGATCCGCTCCACCAGTCGGTTGCCGGCGTCGATATCGACACCGGCGTCCCGGTAGCTGAGATGAGGCGCGCCGGATGTTTTGTTCTGCTGCACTGGCTACTCCAAGCTGGACAGGAATGAAATGGATTCTAGCAAATCCAGTGACGAAGTGGCTCGGTTTAGACAGGAGTTTTCGGTAACGATAAAATCATCTCACTGTACCAGCCGGAATCTTCCTTCAAATGCGTAGTTTCAAAATCTTCCGTTACTCTTTTCTCCTCTGGCGGGAATGGCCGACAAGGCTTCTCTTGCTGTCGATACTCTTTCTACCGATTGAAAACATCGTGCTGGCACAAACGGCAGTGGGATTATACCGGGCAGAGGTACCGGTCGCCGGTCAGCAGGCAGACCAGCGAAACCAGGCCATCGGAGACGCCTTTGTCAAGGTGCTCGTTAAGGTAACCGGCAACCGCCGGATCGTATCCCGTGGTAACTTGAACCAGGAGGTAGCCAATGCCTCCCGCTATGTGCAGGAGTACAGTTATCGCACCGAGTCCGAACAGGAGCGTTATCTGGATGTGATATTCGATGCCCAGGCGGTTAATCGTCTGTTGCGGGCCCGTTCCCTGCCGGTCTGGGGGGCGAGAAACCGACCTGGCATCCTGGTCTGGATGGCGGCCGAGCAGCAGGGAAAACGGCGTTTGCTGGTTGCGGACAGAGGCGATGCATCGGTTCACGCTGCAATTGAGTCCACAGCCAGGGAACGGGGACTTCCGCTGCTGTTCCCTCTGATGGATCTGGAGGACCAGGGGCGTCTGCAGGTGGCGGATATCTGGGGGGATTTCGAGGTCAATATCCGAGCCGCTTCGCGGCGCTACAACACCGATTTGATACTCACCGGTCGGCTGAATCAGGTGAGCAATGCGTCGTGGCGGGGGCACTGGCAACTCTACCAGGAGCGATCCAATGCCAACTGGAACAACCAGGGAAAGAGTAGGGAGGCAGCAGCGGCAGATGCCCTGCAGCATGCGGCTGATCTGTTGGCCAACCGTTACGCGCCACTGGCCACCAGGGACACCGGGCGGACTCTGTTCCGGCTGAGGGTCAGTGGGATCAATACCCTGGCGGATTACGCCGCGGTTGGGCGGCTGCTCGGTTCCCAGGCCAGCCTGGAGCGGGTCGCAGTAGCCACCGTGGAGCCGGCTGTCGTCACCTACGAACTGGAGGCAAGGACAGGGATCGATGTGCTGGAACAAGGGCTGGCCGTGGGCGGTCTGCTGGAACCTGACTCGGAGACCGGGGTCGGGTTCGAAGCCCTTGATGGCTCGGCGCCGGCGCAGCCGAATGCCGATCTCTACTTTCGTATACGCTGATGCGACGGGAAGATATCCCCAACCTGATCAGCGTGCTGCGGATCTTTCTCTCCGTACCCGTGGTTTGGATGCTGCTCGAACAGCGCTTTGATATCGCTCTCGTTCTATTTGCCATCGCCGGCGTTTCCGATGGTCTGGATGGTTTTCTGGCCAAGCAGTACGGTTGGCAGAGTCGCCTGGGGGGGCTGCTCGATCCACTGGCCGACAAGGTATTACTGGTTTCCAGTTACCTTTCCCTGGCGTTGCTCGGACTGATTCCGGTCTGGCTCATGTTTTTGGTGATTCTCCGGGATCTGGTGATCGTTACCGGGGCCCTGGTCTACAATTTCCAGATCAGGGAACTGGAGGCGAAGCCCAGTCTGCTCAGTAAGTTCAATACCCTGGCCCAAATTCTCCTGGTGTTGGCGGTAGTATTGGATCGCGGACTGATTACCCTGCCCCAAACGTTGGTGCAGGGGCTGATCTGGCTGGTTTTTTCTACCACGATCTTAAGTGGCGTCAATTACGTCTGGGTCTGGAGTCACCGTGCGGCGGATTACGGCAGTCAGCGTGACTGACCGGATAGTATTCCCGGGACCAGGCCTCACTCCGGATCATTGAGCTGGGCCCGAACGAACGGGATGGTCAGTTTTCGCTGCGCGGCCAGAGAGGCCCGGTCCAAGCGGTCTAAGGTCTCCAGCAGTGAAGCCATGTCCCGCGCAGTATGGCGCAGGATGTAGTTTGCGGTTGTGTCTGGCAGAGAGAGGCCGCGGCGCGAGGCATAAAGCACCATTGCCTCCATTTTGTGCCGATCACTCAGTGGCTGGAGTTGGTAACTGATTCCCCAGCTGAGTCGGGAATCAAGATCCGCCAGCTGCACAGGCAGCTGTGCCGGACTGCGATCGGCGCTCACCAGCAGGGACGAGTCATGGTCACGCAGCTGATTGAACAGATGGAACAAGGCCTGTTCCCATTTCGGCTGGCCGACGATTGTCTGGAGGTCGTCCAGACAGACCAGGTCCAGATGATCCAGATCGCTAAGAATCTCCGGAGTGAATCCGGCCGCCTCCCGCAACGGAATATAGGACACCGTCATTTTTCGCTCGGACGCCAGGCGGCAGGCGGCCTGCAGCAGGTGGCTCTTACCGCTGTCCACTGTTCCCCAGAGGTAGAGAAACTGCTCCCCCCGGCGTTCGACGGCGGCCTGTATGTCCGCTAGTATCTGGCTGTTTTCGCCAGGTAAAAAGGTTTCCAGGCTGGCGCTCTCGCGCAGGACGATGCCAAGGGGAAGCTGCGGGATCATGAACTCCCGCGCAGCCGGTTAGCGGTCGTTGCCAGTCGTCGTCCCAAGGCCTGGCAGAGACGCTTCTCCTCTGCACTGAGGGGTAGTTTACTGTCGCTGCCGGCCAGATGACTGGGGCCATAGGGTGTCCCGCCGGTGCTGGTGTGGAGCAGGTCAGTCTCGCTGTAGGGAAGACCGAGGAGCAGCATGCCGTGATGCAGCAACGGGAGCATCATCGATAACAGGGTGGTTTCCTGTCCGCCGTGCAGGCTGGAGGTAGAGGTAAAGACTGCCGCCGGTTTTCCGATCAGGTTGCCGGAGAGCCACAGCGGACTGGATCCATCGATATAGTGTTTCATTGCCGCGGCCATGTTACCGAAGCGGGTGGGGCTGCCGAGGGCCAGTCCGGAGCAGCCCTTGAGGTCGTCCAGGGAGGCATAGGGGGCGCCTTCATCCGGGATCGACTCCGCCACTGCCTCGCACAGTGGCGAAACGGGGGCGACGCTGCGAATCCGCGCCTCCATCTCCGGGATCTCCTCCACTCCGCGGGCGATCTGTCGTGCCATATCAGCGGTGGCGCCGTAGCGGCTGTAATAAAGAACCAGGATATAATCCATCAGAGGATTTCCAATACCTTTTCCGGCGGTCGGCCGAGGGCGGCCCTGCCGTTTTTTATGACTATCGGGCGCTCGATCAGCCGGGGGTGGTCTACCATCGCCTGAATCAACTGATCAGGGCTGAGGTCCGGGTTATCCAGGCCGGCCGCTTTATACTCCTGTTCCTTTTTTCGCATCAGCTCCCGGGGCTCTATCCCCAGCATGGTCAGTATCTTCTCCAGTTCGGCCTTATCCGGGGGGGTCTTCAAGTATTCAACAATCTCCGGCTCGACCCCCTGCTCTTCCAGCAGCTGCAGGGTTTGGCGGGATTTGCTGCAACGCGGATTGTGATAGATTTCAACTGACATGTTCGTGGTTCTCTCTTGCGGTGTGTATCACGATATTGTATCCAACAGTGAGAAAGAGAGTCGAGTCAGCAAACAGGATGCAGAAATCATGCAATGGACTAAGTCCCTAGTTACCGCGCTGGCTCAGGTGGGACGTTTTCTGCGCCTGCTTTTCACTCGGTTTGCCGAAGATCAGGGGTTTCCTCATACCGCCTCGCTTACTTTTACCACCCTGCTATCTTTGGTTCCGCTGATGACCGTGGTGCTGGCCGTGTTCGCGGCCTTTCCGGTGTCGGAGCGGGTGGGTGAACAGATCCAGGACTTCGTGTTTCACAATTTCGTTCCGGCGGCGGGTGAGGCCGTTCAACAGTATCTACAGGAGTTCAGCAGCAAGGCCTCGAAACTCACAGGGGCGGGTTTTGCCTTTCTGGTGATTGCAGCCCTGATGATGATGGCCAACATTGACCGGGCCATCAACATGATCTGGCGGGTCAGGCGGAAACGAAGTCCCCTGTCTGTGTTTTTGATGTACTGGTCCATCCTCTCCCTGGGGCCGTTGTTGATCGGGCTCAGTGTGGCTGCGACCTCCTATCTGGTTTCGATGCCACTCTTTTCGGATACGGCGCAGACGCTGGAACTGCGCAGTCGTCTGCTGGAGGTGATGCCTATTGCGTCATCGGTCGTCGCCTTTACCCTGCTCTACCTGATCGTACCGAACCGCCGGGTGCCCATCATGCATGCCCTGGCCGGTGGGTTGCTCGCCTCTGTGCTGTTCGAAATGACCAAACAAGGTTTCGCCCTCTATCTGACCCACTTTCCCAACTACCAGGCGATCTACGGGGCACTGGCGGTAATCCCGATATTTCTGGTCTGGATTTATCTCTCCTGGCTGGTGACCCTGCTTGGCGCCGAATTCTCTTATTGTCTGGGGATCTTTCGGGATCAGTCCTGGCAACAATCTGAACAGCGGGGGGAGGATCTACTGTTGACCTACCATCTGCTGCGAGAGCTCTGGAGGGGGCAGCACACCGGACGGGCTGGCTCCACATCCAGTCTGGCAGATGCCCTGGGGCGAATATCGGAAGAGCGCCTGGAGCAGGTGCTGGCTCAACTGCGTCAGGAGCGACTGGTAGAACTGACGGAGGCGGGAGACTGGCTGCTGGCCCGGGATCTCTCCCGCGTCAGCCTGCTGGATCTTTACTCTCTGCGCGCCTTTGTTCTGCCCCGGGCGGAACTGCTGGCGGGTCATGAAGACCCGGCGGATCGGGCCTTGGAGCGGGTATTATTGGGCGTCGAGGCAGATCTGCAGCGTTCGATGCACGCCTCACTCGAAAGCCTCTATTCTGCTGACGAGCGCGATCTGGCCTGAATGGCCGGAGGCGAATATCGGCGATGGCCATTTATCCCCGGGGCGCTTATCATCCGCCATCCGACTCTTCAAAACGACGGTTAGCCATGAGCATTGGATTCATACCGGCACTTTTTATCCTCAGTATCCTGCTGGCGCCCCCTTTGTCTCTGGCGGAGCCTGTGGATTTTTCCCTTTCCGACCTGGATGGCAGACAGCGCCAGCTGTCCGAGTTTCGGGGTAAATGGGTACTGGTCAACTACTGGGCAACCTGGTGTCCCCCCTGTATCGAGGAATTGTCTGAACTGGAGATATTCCATAATAGCCACAAGGAGAAGGATGCCGTGGTGGTGGGTGTGAACATGGAGGATATTCCCCCAGAAAGGCTCCGGGCATTTGTCGACGAACAGTTCATCAGCTTCCCGATCCTGCGGAGCGGACCCGCCGTCGAAACACCACTGGGACCGATTCCGGGTCTGCCCACTTCCTATCTGGTATCGCCGGAGGGTGAGGTAGTAGCCCGTCAGGTGGGTAGGGTGGAGGCAGAGATGGTGGAGAGTTTTATCGAAAAACAGGGACAGGATCGTTGAGATCCTGCGCGCAGAGGAGCGTCCTATGAGCATCTGTGTTCGTTGCCTGGTGTCCGGCCGGGTGCAGGGGGTTTTCTTTCGTGCCTCTGCCCGAAACCAGGCACAGATCCTGGGTATAACCGGGTATGCCCGGAACCAGGCAGATGGGCGGGTCGAAGTGCTGGCCTGCGGCGATCCCAAGGCCATAGATCAGTTCAAGACCTGGCTGTCAAAGGGGCCGCCGTCCGCCAAGGTGACCGGTGTCGCCTGTGAAACCCTGCCGCAGCAGGTGCTGCAGGGTTTCACGACGGGTTAGGCCTACTGCTTTTACGTTGACTCCGGCGCGCTATCCTCCACTGCCGGCTGTGGCTCCTGGTTCACCGGTGGTTGGGTGGCTTGCGGAGGTTCTGGTTCGTTATTCTCCTGAACCGGCGGTGGGACAGGTGCCGTTTGGTCCAGCAGAATGGGTACGGGGGGCGTGCTTTCCGAAGGCGAAGACTCGGACTGTATCTGTTCGACCGCCATCTCTGTCGAAGGTGCAGGCGCAATCACGGCAGGTGTAACCGGTTGTGGTTGGGGCAACGCTTCCGCTTCGGACGGGGCAGGTGGTAGCGGGCGGGCAAAAGGATCCGCGTAGTCCGGAGCGGTTGGTGCTGGATATTCGGGTGAAGGGTAACCGTAGTCCGGTTCACCCGGCACTCCATAGGGGGGCAGTGGGCGGTCATAACCCGGAGGCGCAGGCGGGGCAGTGAAATCCCGGGTACTGCCAAATCCACCCGGCCAGACGCCAGATTCCCCTTCGGCTGTAGGATAGCCCGGAAAACGGTCATAATCCTGTGCTCTATGGGGGTACCGGTAATTGTCAGGTGTGCCAGGTGCATCTTGAAAGGCGGGATAGTCGTAGTCCGGCCCGCCAGGCAGCGTACCGTACCCGTACTCAGGTCTGTAATCCGGTGCCATCATGGGTTGTCGGTAGCCCATTCCGGGATATCCATAGCCAGGCGGCTCGGCATAGCCATGGGGCATCTGGTAGGTCTGCGGCGGGGGGTATCCATAGCCGGGCGATTCTTCATAATCGCGAGGCATTCGGTAAGTCTGCGGAGGAGGGTATCCGTATCCGGGTGATTCTCCATAACCGGGAGGCACTCGGTAGGCCTGTGGTGGGGCATATCCGTAACCGGGCGATTCTTCGTAACCGTGAGGTGTCCGGTAGGCCTGTGCTGGGGCGTATCCGTAGCCAGGGTCGAGCCCATAGCCATGTGGCCCGGGATCGCCACTCCACTCTTGCGCCGACGGGTAAGATTCCAGTTCGGACGGGCCGAATCCTCTCTGTTCGGGGGGCCTCATCCGGTTGGTCCTGCCCCACTGGTGATAGGGGGCGACGCTGGGAACCCCTTCCGGGCGTCGGTGCATAGACTCGAATCCGTCAGAATCTGGCATTGCTCCAGAGCCGGGATCTACGGCATAGCGGTATACATGCTCAGCATTAACTGCAGGGAGCTGCGGTTGGTCACCGAGTGCGGGCGGAGGAGGAGATGCTGTCCATTCGCCCCCCTGGGGATCAGGGCTCACTTGAGGGCTGGTTGGCGGCGCGTAATCCTCGTCTGCCAGCGCCTGAAAAGCGGAAATTCCGGCACAGCAGGCTGTGATCCACAGAAAACGCTTCATCGCGATACTCCTCATCGGTTGTGTGTGGCCGGAGCTGTCCGGTGTTGTAACTAGGGCCTGTTTAACAGGCCCAACAGCAGCTCGATCGCACTTATACTAATGCGCGGTCGCGGGGACGTCTACCGCCTGCTTTAAAACTGAATAAGGGTGTTTAACAAAATGGAGTTGCCTGCTTTAACCGCCGGTCGAATGCTGCGTCGATACAAACGCTTTTTGGCAGATGTGGAACTGGATGATGGCAGGGTGGTCACCGCCCATTGCCCCAATACCGGCAGTATGAAGGGCTGCTGGGAGGCCGGTGCCCCAGTGGAAATAAGTTTCAGTGATAACCCCCGTCGGAAGCTGGCCTGGACCCTGGAGCGCGTGGACATGGGTGGCGGCTGGATCGGTGTGAATACCGCCCGCACCAATGGGGTGGTGGCAGAGGCGGTGGCGCAAGGGCGTGTACCCGCCCTGGACGGTTATCTTAAACAGCAGCGGGAGGTGGTCTATGATGCCCCCGGACATCCCCGGTCGCGGCTCGACCTAATGCTGTCCGGTGGCTCTCAGCCGCCCGCGCTGGTTGAGATCAAAAACGTGACTCTTTTCGACGGGGAGCGGCTGCGATTCCCCGATGCGGTGAGCGCACGTGCCTTGAAGCATCTCAACACCCTGCAGGCGGCAGTAGATCAGGGAATGCGTGGGGTGATCCTGTTTGCACTCAACCGCCCCGAAGGACACTGTTTTTCACCTGCTGGGGAGATCGATCCGGCGTACGCGAAACGGTTGAAGCAAGTAGCGGTATCGGGGGTGGAGGCAATGGCACTGCGGATTCGCCACACGCGGACGGGGTTGATCGGTGAGGGGAGGGTACCGGTTGCTTTTGAATGATCGGTGGATTCGTCTCTGATATTGGACCTGCCTCTGTTTCGCCTGACCGTTCAACAGACAACGCAGATGCTCGGCCTTCTGTACTTACGCTGATCAGTAACCCCGCAATCGGAGGTTCAATTCCACCGGGGTGGTGGCGAGCCGCTCCACGCCACTGCGGATGACGCCATCGGGCAGCAATTCCAGCCAGCGCAGACCGGGCGCCTGCCGGTCGATGCAGAAGTCGTCTTGGTTCGGAGTAAACTGAATGCAGGTCGAGGGGCTGCCCATCAACCGGACACCCTTACGCACCTGTTCAAAAACCTGATGTATATGGCCCCACAGAACGCCTCGCACGCTGGAGTGGCGGTCCAGTACCTGGAAGAATTCATCAGGGTTGTTCAGGGCCATGGTATCCATCCATGCGCTGCCGACCGGGATGGGGTGGTGGTGAAGACATACCAGGGCATGGTGGTGCGGGTGCTCGCTCAGGCCCTGCTCCAGGGTGGCGAGGTCGGTATCATCCAGATGCCCCCCCTCTTCACCAGGGATTGTTGAGTTCAGTAACACGATCAGCCAACCGTTTTGGGTGACGGTTTTTGGGGCACTGACCCTACCGCTGTTCATGCAGTTGGACATGATTTCCGGCCGGTCATGATTGCCGGGCAGGCAGAAGACCGGGGCACCCAGCATCCCAAAGCGATCACGAAGGCGTTCGTAACCGGCAGCACTGGCATCGTGTACAAGATCTCCGGTCGCCAGAACCAGGTCGGCCGGTTCCAGGCTGGTCTTGGCTAATTTCAGCACATCATCGAAGGTATTCTGGGTATTCAAGCCGCCCAGACATCCGCCAGGATCTGCGTAGACATGGCAGTCCGAAATCTGGAGAACTCGCAGGCCACCATCCGGCATCAATCGCGACGGTTTTACCTGGGCAGTTCGGAGACTGACGGTATTTTGGGTCATCTCGAGCCTGGGCTAGTCAGTTTTCTCTGTCAGTCAGCTTGCGTCCAAGGGGGTGGTTAACGTTCGAGTATTGCATTTATAGGGCGGCGTTATTACCAGTTTTTCAATTATTATTAACCCCTTTGTGGACTGAATCACGCTTCCCTCCGGATTTTTGGCCCTGTTCGGATATTAGTGACCAGTCCTGGGATCTTGTCAATCGGTTAGCTCTTCTGATCGAGGAGTATTGGGGTGAAACAGGGCCGCTCAAAAGTTTTCGGTGTTGGTGAACAGCCCCACCCGCAGGTCTTTGGCGGTGTATATCTCTCGGCCATCCACCTTGACCACGCCGTCGGCGACACCCAGGACCAACTTGCGGCTGATGACTCTTTTCATGTCCAGCTGGTAAGACACCTTTTCCGCAGTAGGAAGTACCTGCCCGGTAAATTTCACCTCGCCGACGCCCAGGGCGCGGCCATGACCGGGATTTCCGATCCAGGCCAGAAAAAACCCCACCGCCTGCCACATGGCGTCCAGTCCGAGACAACCCGGCATGACGGGATCGCCCGGAAAATGACACTGGAAAAACCAGAGATCCGGATGGATATCCAATTCTGCCTGGATCTCACCTTTGCCATAGGCCCCACCCGTGTCGGCGATGCGTGCGACACGGTCCATCATCAGCATGTTGGGGACGGGCAGTTGGGCGTTCCCCGGACCGAACATCTTGCCGTAGCCGCATTCCAGCAGTTCTTCTTTGGTAAAACTTTGTTCTTTTGCCATCGGTTCCAGGTTCCTTCATGTAAAACAACAATTACGGTCACTGTATAGCCGATAGTGCAAGTGAGGGTATCAGCTGCAGTCGAGCTACAAGGACGTGGCAAGTTAGGGTAACGCAGGAGCAATTACCGTCGAGCTACAAGGATGTAGCAAGTCAGGGTAATGCAGGAGCAATTACCGTACGCCACCGTCAAGCCTCTACAGCGTCCCTTGCCTTTAGGTCTGTCGGCTATCCAATTCTTCTTCGTTGATAAATCCAGGTGTTGCCTGGCTAACCAATCAATCAATCGCCGCAGTCAGCCGGTCCTGAAGGAAAGACAGGATGCGGTCAAGATCGATCATACTGTTTTCACTCTCCGTCCGGCCGCGGTATTCCACCTTCCCCTGGTCCAGACCGCGCTCTCCAACCACCAGCCGGTGGGGAATTCCGATCAGCTCCATATCGGCGAACATGAAACCGGGCCGCACGTCGCGGTCGTCCAGCAGCACCTCGATACCCGCCCCGATCAATTCGGCATGGAGTTTTTCCACCGCTTCGCGTACCCGCTGAGATTTGCTCATCTTCATCGGTAACAGGGCGACGTGGAATGGGGCGATGGCGGCAGGCCAGACAATACCTTTCTCGTCATGATGTTGTTCGATGGCAGCCGCCACGACCCGGGAGACACCTATGCCGTAACAGCCCATGGTCATCACTAGTGCCTGCCCTCGTTCATCCAGGACCGTGGCGTTCATTGCCTCGCTGTATTTTTTCCCCAACTGGAAGATGTGGCCCACTTCAATGCCGCGGGCCAGGGTCAGGATTCCCTGGCCGTCGGGGCTGGGATCTCCTTCTATCACACGCCGGAGATCCGCCGCCGGGGGTGGGGCGACATCCCGCTCCCAGTTGACCCCGAAATAGTGCCTGCCATCGATATTGGCGCCGCAACTGAAGTCGGCCATTGCCGCGACCGTGCGATCGACAATGCAGGGAATAGTGAGATTGACCGGCCCCAGGGAGCCTGGGCCAGCGCCGATGGTTTCCCGAATCTCCTCATCCGACGCGAACCGCAGGGGACTTTCCACCTGCAGCAGTTTATCTGCTTTGATCTCGTTCAATTCGTGATCGCCGCGCACCAGTAGGGCGACGAAATTCGCCTCTACCTGGTCGGAAGCGGCGACGATAAGGGTCTTCACTGTTTTCTCAATGGGTTGATCAAACTGCTCCACCAGATCCTGTATAGTCTTTGCGTTTGGGGTGTCCACCAGGCGCATCTCTTCCGATGGGGCGGGCCGCCCTCCGGCTGGTGCCAGTGCCTCTGCCGTTTCCACGTTGGCTGCGTAATCACCCTGAGTAGCGAACACGATGGCATCCTCGCCGGAATCTGCCAGTACATGGAATTCCTGGGAGGCGCTGCCACCGATGCTGCCGCTGTCCGCACGGACTGCCCTGAATTCCAGGCCACAGCGGGTAAAGATGCGCGAGTAGGCCTGATGCATCTGCTCATAGGTCTGCTGCAGCGAGTCCTGATCGGCGTGAAAAGAGTAGGCGTCCTTCATCAGGAACTCCCGGGCCCGCATAACACCGAAGCGTGGGCGGATCTCGTCCCGGAACTTGGTCTGAATCTGGTAGAAGTTGACCGGCAGCTGTTTGTAACTGTGCAGTTCATTGCGTGCCAGTTCAGTGATTATCTCCTCATGGGTGGGCCCGAAACAGAATTCACGCTGGTGGCGATCCTTTATGCGCAGCAATTCCGGTCCGTATTGCTCCCAGCGACCTGATTCCTGCCATAGCTCTGCCGGCTGGACCGCCGGCATCAATATCTCTAGTGCCCCGGCGTGATCCATCTCTTGCCGCACAATGGTCTCCACCTTGCGCAAAACGCGCAGGCCGAGGGGAAGCCAGGTGTACAGGCCGGCTGCCAGCTTTCGGATCAGGCCGGCCCGGAGCATCAGCCGATGGCTGGCGATCTCGGCATCGGCCGGGGTTTCCTTGAGGGTCTGAAGGGGGAATTGAGAAGTGCGCATCTTGAATACAGGTACTTGAAACAAAAGAGAACATTCTAGCAGGCTGGAGACAAACCCTCATCTAAACTTTAGGGAGTGGCCCGCTACAGGTGATTTTTTCCGGGCGTTTGTGGAATCGAGCAGGAGGGAGACTCACCGCACAGGGTGCGGTTGCAGGCGGGGCGGGGTCAGCGCTCGAAGGTTGATCCGTTCCAGCCCCACATGTTCCTGGGGGCATCGTGAAACTCGATGTAGATGCGATCCAGCGCGATTTTCAGCTCGCTTGAGATCAACTGGCTGAGGTCGGAGGAGAGACTCTTGGTTCGGTCAGCCGGCAGGCCGATACTCTTTAGCTCCAGATAGGCCAGCGGCCGATCGTCCCCGCCAAACAGCAGGGCGCCTCCAGCTTCGAGGCTGATCATGACATAGCCTTCCGGCTTCCCCAGGAGCTCTGCTACCCGGGCGGAGGCCTTTTTCATCAGTAGGATGCGTTGTTCCGGGGCAATCTCTGTGTTGGTCTGAATTTTCAGCAGCGGCACGTGCTTTGCCTCTCAGGGTCTGTCAACACTATAGTGGATATTCATCGACGGAGACCATTTTTTCACAGGACAAGGCGCACTGAGCGCCGTGTATCTGCCGGACACTAATTGCAGCTCTTTTCCATGATTTCCTTGGCCTGCTCTATTCGCTCCTGCCTTTCCTCTTCAGTCAGGCGTCGGTAATTGCCCTCGGCCGTCTTGATCAGCCGGTTGGGTGGCCCCTGCAGTATCTCGAGGTTGTTTTTGGCTGTTTCGCAGTTCGCCTGCCGCAAAGCAGCACGCTCCTGTTCCGCCTTCTGCTCCTCCGCACGTTCTTTGCGGACCGCGCCGCGATCCTGCATCTGTTGCCACTGCTGGTTTAGGTCGTCCACGGTATCCTGCCCCGATGTGGCGGGCTGTGACGCAGATTCGATGACCTCGAAGGATCCGGATGGTGGAGCGATTTGGGAATAGTGAGTGAGTCCGTTGTCATCAACCCAGCGGTACATTGCGGCCTCGGCCTCGGCGACGGCAAGCGAGAGCAAACCGGCGGTAAGTGCGAACAAGCGGTGTCTGTTCATAATTTCTATCTTTAACCAAGGTTGAATTAGCGCGGCCCGACTATCCCAAGTATTCGTCAAGAACCGCTTTTTCTGAAGGGTTGCAGGTAGTTCACGGCCGCAAAAGACTATCTATCCGCGCATTATGCGCGATACATCCGTTATCACAAGGGCGGGCCGCTTCGGAATAACGATCCTGGCCGGCCTCGACAACTGATAGCTCCTCTTGACCTGCCTGTGCAATATCAGTAGTTTGCACTGTTCCGATATTTTTCCAATAACCCGGGCCTGTCGTTGTGTGCGGTGGGTCAGTGAGAGGACATCGCCGTGGAATTGAGTGGTGCCGAGATCGTCGTTCAGTGTCTGAAGGACGAAGGTGTTGACTGTATATTCGGCTATCCAGGTGGGGCCGTACTGCACATATATGATGCGATTTTTCAGCAGGACGATGTAAGGCACATACTGGTACGCCACGAGCAGGGGGCTACCCATGCGGCGGACGGTTATGCCCGCTCCACCGGCAAACCCGGCGTGGCGCTGGTGACCTCCGGGCCTGGTGCCACCAATGCGGTGACCGGTATTGCCACCGCCTATATGGACTCCATTCCCATGGTGGTGTTGACTGGCCAGGTGCCATCGCCGTTTATCGGCAGCGATGCCTTTCAGGAGGTCGATACCGTTGGTATTACCCGCCCCTGCGTAAAGCATAATTTCTTAATCAAGGACGTGCGGGATATCGCGGAGACTTTTTGCAAGGCCTTTTATATCGCGACCACCGGGCGCCCCGGGCCGGTGGTGATCGATATTCCCAAAGACATCACCGATCCCAACATCAAAATTCCCTACGAATATCCCAAGAAAGCCCGGATGCGCTCTTATAACCCGATCGTCAAGGGACACCTTGGACAGATTAAGAAAGCGGTCGAGTTGATGCTCGCCGCGGAGCGACCGGTTTTTTACACCGGTGGCGGCGTGATACTCGACAATGCGGACAAGCAGTTGATTGAACTGGTGCAGGAACTGGGTTTCCCCATCACCAGTACCCTGATGGGGCTTGGCGCCTATCCGGGAAGCGACCGACAGTTCCTCGGCATGCTGGGTATGCACGGAACCTATGAGGCCAATATGGCGATGCACGAGACCGATGTGCTGCTTGCCATTGGCGCCCGCTTCGATGACCGGGTAACAGGGCAGGTGGCCCAATTCTGCCCCAATGCCAAGATTGTTCACGTCGACATAGATCCCTCTTCCATTTCCAAAAACGTGCGAGTGGATATCCCCATCGTCGGGCCGGTCAAGACGGTGCTGAAGGATATGCTCAAGGTGGTGAGAGAGCAGAAGAAGGGCGTCTATAAAGAGGCCCTCAAGGCCTGGTGGGACCAGATCGAACAGTGGCGTGGCATGAGGTGTCTCAAGTACGACCAGAGTGGCGCCAAGATCAAGCCCCAGTTTGCTGTGGAGACCCTGCATTCCGTGACCAAGGGTGACGCCTTCGTGACCTCGGATGTGGGTCAACATCAGATGTTCGCTGCCCAGTTTTACTGTTTCGACAAACCCCGCCGCTGGATCAATTCCGGCGGCTTGGGCACCATGGGCTTTGGCCTGCCAGCCGCGATCGGTGTGCAGATGGCGCACCCGGGTGCAGACGTGGCCGTGGTCACGGGCGAGGCGAGTATCCAGATGTGCATCCAGGAACTGGCCACCTGCCGTCAGCATGATCTGCCGATCAAGATCATGCTGTTGAACAACGGCTATATGGGGATGGTGCGCCAGTGGCAGGAGTTTTTCTACGACGGACGCTACTCCCATTCCTATGTGGATGCCTTACCCGATTTCGTCAAACTGGCCGAGAGCTACGGCCATGTCGGTATGAAAATCGAGAAGCCGGAGGACCTGGAGGGTGCTGTGAAGGAGGCCTTTGCCATGAAGGACCGGCTGGTGTTTATGGACGTGGTGGTCGATCCGAATGAAAACGTCTATCCCATGATCGAGGCGGGCAAGGGCCATCACGAAATGTATCTGTCGCCCGAGAGTGAACTGGTATGAGACACGTTATTTCAATCCTGATGGAAAACGAATCCGGTGCCCTGTCCCGGGTGGCAGGTCTGTTCTCGGCCCGTGGTTACAATATCGAGTCGTTGACCGTGGCGCCGACTGAAGACACCTCGCTGTCTCGCATGACGCTGGTCACTCGCGGTGACGAGGCGATCATCGAGCAGATCACCAAACAGTTGAACAAACTGATCGAGGTGGTGAAACTGCTGGATCTCTCGGAGGGCCCCCACATCGAGCGTGAGTTGATGATGATCAAAGTCAAGGCGGAACGCGCTCACCGGGGCGAGATTCTGCGTCTGGCGGAGATCTTCCGAGGCAAGATCATTGATGTGACCGATACCAGCTTTGTCATCGAACTGACTGGCAAAAGCGGTAAACTGGATGCCTTTATCCGGGCGGTGCACGAGGATCTGGTGGTCGAGGTGGTTCGCACCGGTCCGTCCGGGATAGCACGCGGTGCCAAGGGCCTGAGCCTGTGAGCACTTCAGATTGCCAGGTCGGGTGTTGGCCCGATCGTTCGGTTCCGGGGGGGTGCCCTGAATTTTACGCTTTGATAAAAAAATGAACAGAAGGTAACTCAAGGCCATGACCATGAACATTTATTACGACAAAGACGCCGACCTGTCCCTTATTCAGGGAAAAAGGGTGGCCATCATTGGTTACGGCTCCCAGGGGCACGCCCATGCCAACAATCTGAAGGACTCAGGCGTCGAAGTCACCGTGGCTTTGCGTCCCGGTTCTGGCTCGGCGGTCAAGGCCGAGAGTGCTGGTCTTCGCGTGCAGTCCATCGAGGATGCGGTGAAACAAGCCGATCTGGTCATGATGCTCGCCCCCGACGAGCACCAGGCCCGGCTGTATCGCGAGGAGATTGCACCCAATATCAAACAGTGTGCCGCACTTGCCTTCGCCCACGGCTTCAACATCCATTTCGAACAAATCGAACCGCGCGAGGACCTGGATGTCATCATGATCGCGCCCAAGGGGCCGGGTCACCTGGTTCGTTCCACCTACACTATTGGTGGAGGTGTGCCGAGCCTGATCGCGGTCTATCAGGATGCCTCTGGCCAGGCTCGGGATATAGCACTTTCCTATGCTTCCGCCAACGGCGGGGGGCGTGCTGGTGTTATCGAAACCAGTTTCCGCGAAGAGACCGAGACTGACCTGTTCGGTGAACAGGCAGTGCTCTGCGGCGGCGCGACCGCGCTGGTTCAGGCCGGTTTCGAGACCCTGACAGAAGCCGGTTATGCCCCCGAGATGGCCTATTTTGAGTGCCTGCATGAACTGAAATTGATTGTGGATCTCATGTATGAAGGCGGCATCGCCAACATGCGCTATTCCATCTCCAATACCGCCGAGTACGGCGATCTGACGCGTGGGCCGCGGGTCATCAACGAGGAGACCAAGGCGGAGATGGGCCGGATTCTGAAGGAGATCCAGAGCGGTGAATTCGCACGCGAGTTTATTCTGGAGAATCAGGCGGGACAGGCTACCCTGAAGGCGAAGCGCCGCATCGGCCGTGAACACCAGATCGAGGAGGTTGGTGCCAGGCTTAGAGATATGATGCCGTGGATCAAGGACAACAAGATTGTGGACAAGAGCAAGAACTGATCCGTGGCGTAAAGGGCCATAATTCAAACCACTGCCGGCAACTGCCGGCAGTTTCTGTTTTGGCTGGGCCGGATCCGATCATCTATAATCGGTTATCCATAATACAGAGCAACCTATGCCCCACTCCGACACCAAGACCAGACCTGCTCGTGGCATCTATCTGTTGCCCAACCTGTTTACCACCGCCGCCCTGTTCAGTGGGTTTTATGCCGTTTTGGCCGCCATGAACGGAAAGTTCGAACCGGCTGCCGTCGCCATTTTCGTTGCCATGATCATGGACGGGCTGGATGGACGGGTGGCACGCCTCACCAACACTCAAACAGCCTTTGGGGCGGAGTATGACAGCCTCTCAGACATGGTTGCCTTCGGTCTCGCGCCTTCCCTGGTGATGTACGTCTGGTCCTTGAGCAGTCTCGGCAAGCTGGGCTGGCTGGCTGCTTTTGTCTATACCGCCGGGGCGGCGCTGCGTCTGGCCCGTTTCAATACCCAGGTTGGCAGGGAGGACAAGCGTTACTTCCAGGGACTGCCCAGTCCATCGGCTGCCGCCATCCTGGCCGGATGCGTCTGGGTGGCCGTCGAATATGGGATAGAGGGTTCCGATGTCTCCTGGCTTGCCGGCCTGCTCACCGGGGGTGCCGGTCTGCTGATGGTGAGCAATATCCGCTATCACAGTTTTAAACAGGTGGATTTTCGCGGTAAGGTCCCGTTTTTTTCCATCGTGGTAATTATGCTGGTATTTTCTGTGGTCATCGTGCAGCCGCCCCTGGTGCTCTCTCTGATTTTTCTGGGCTATGCGGTCTCCGGTCCGGTACTTACGCTGATCCATCTGCGGCGCCACCGGTCCGAACGTCAGCAGCAGACAGCGCCGGATGATGAGCAATCCTGAAAAACACTCTACCGCTAGCTGATCGACACGGGATACGGACCGAACAAGGGAATAGTCACATGAGCAATCCAGACAAACTCGTCATTTTCGATACCACCCTGCGCGACGGCGAACAGAGCCCGGGCGCCTCCATGACCAAGGAGGAGAAACTGCGTATCGCCAAGGCGTTGGAGCGGATGCGGGTGGATGTGATCGAAGCCGGCTTCCCCATCGCCAGCCCTGGAGACTTCGAGGCAGTCCAGGCAATTGCCCGCGTTATCAGAGACAGCACGGTTTGTGGCCTGGCCCGGGCCCTGGACAAGGATATCGACCGTGCCGGGGAGGCGTTGAAGGAGGCCAATTCGGGCCGCATCCACACCTTTATCGCCACTTCTCCGATCCATATGGAGCAGAAACTCAGGATGAGTCCGGATCAGGTGGTGGAACAGGCGGTGCGGTCGGTCCGGCGCGCCCGGCAATACACCGACGACGTGGAATTTTCCGCCGAGGACGCGGGGCGATCTGATATCGACTTTCTGTGCCGCATTTTCGAGCAGGTGATCGCGGCGGGGGCGACCACGATCAATGTCCCGGATACCGTTGGTTATAATCTGCCGGAACAGTTCGGACGGACCATGCACATCCTCATCGAGCGCATCCCCAATGCCGACAAGGCGATCTTTTCGGTTCACTGTCACAACGATCTGGGTCTCGCCTCCGCCAACTCGCTGTCGGCGGTATTGAACGGTGCGCGACAGGTGGAGTGCACCATCAACGGCCTCGGAGAACGGGCCGGCAACGCCTCGCTGGAGGAGGTGGTGATGGCGGTGCGCACCCGGCGAGACCTGTTTGACTGCGATAGCAACCTGGATACTACCCAGATCGTCAGCTGTTCCAGACTGGTTGCCAGCATCACTGGTTTTCCGGTGCAGCCGAATCGGGCCATCGTCGGTGCCAACGCCTTTGCTCATGAGGCGGGTATTCATCAGGATGGCGTGCTCAAGAGCCGGGAGACCTACGAGATCATGCGTGCTGAGGATGTGGGCTGGACCCAGAACCGTATGGTCCTGGGTAAGCACTCGGGGCGGAACGCCTTCCGGGTCCGCCTAGCGGAACTGGGTATCGTGTTCGACAGCGAAGAGGAATTGAACGATGCCTTTCGGCGCTTCAAGGATCTGGCGGACAAAAAGCACGAGATCTTTGATGATGATCTGCAGGCATTGGTTACCGATGCCGGTTTCAGTGCCGAGAACGAGCGGGTCAAACTGGTGTCGCTCCGGGTCTGCTCAGAAACGGGTGAGACCCCCCATGCCAACATCGTGCTGTCAGTGGACGGGGAGGAGAGGGCAGGTACCTCCGATGGTGGCGGGCCGGTAGACGCGGCCTACAAGGCGATCGCATCGATCATCGGAGTCGAATCTGAATTGGAACTCTACTCGGTCAATGCCATTACCAGTGGTACCGATGCCCAGGGTGAGGTCACCGTGCGGCTGCAGAGGGAGGGGCGCATCGTCAACGGCCAGGGTGCGGATACCGATATTGTCATTGCCTCGGCCAAGGCCTATGTCAATGCCTTCAATAAGCTGCTACAGAGCCAGGATCGCGCCCATCCTCAGAAGGACAACGTCTGAACAGGTTGCGGCCGGGGTTTTGCTGATGGACGAGATAGCGAGAAGGAGCTATTTACAGGCGATGGGGATCCAGAACTGGGTTTCGCGTCGGCATGAGAATACGCTTGAGACGGGACATATGGAAAGTCCCGCCCCGCCCCCTGCAGTAGCAGTAGCGCCGAGTTCTCACCCGGATGGCGAACAGGAAATCGTTCCCCCTTGGTTGGAAGAGGTGCCGTTGCCGGTGGATGACTGGGTACCCGCGGTGGAAACTGAATCTTCGGACATACTCCCGACGCGGGACGAAATTGCCGGGCTGGATTGGAAGGCGCTTGAGTATCGGGTGGCCCATTGTGAGTCCTGTCAGCTGCATCGGACCCGCACCAATACGGTCTTTGGCGTGGGCGACCGGGCGGCAGGGTTGATGGTGATCGGCGAGGCACCGGGGGCCGATGAGGATCGCCAGGGAGAACCCTTCGTGGGCCGTGCCGGTCAGCTGCTCAATGCCATGCTCTGGGCCATCGGTCTGAAGCGGGACCAGGTGTTCATCGCCAATATTCTGAAATGCCGGCCACCGGACAATCGTGATCCGCGGCCGGAAGAAGTGCTGCAGTGCGAGCCCTTTCTCCGCAGACAGTTGGCACTGGTGCAGCCGAAGATGATTCTTGCGGTCGGCCGGGTGGCGGCCCAGAGCCTGCTAAAGTCCCAGGAACCGGTGGGCCGCATGCGCGGCAAAGCATACCGGTTTGACGATATCCCGCTGGTGGTGACCTACCACCCGGCGTACCTGCTGCGCTCGCCCGAGCAGAAGGAGAAGGCCTGGCAGGATCTGCAGCGGGTACGCGCAGCCCTTGACTGAAGGCGGCGAGGCGAATCCCATGAGTGCGATTCTGAAAGACCCGTTACTGCGTATGCGCCCCATGCGGCAAGCGGATCTCGACGCAGTCATAGAGGTTGAAAAACTGGCCTACCCTTTTCCCTGGACCCGGGGCATCTTCGCTGATTGCCTGCGGGTGGGGTACTGCTGCTGGGTCTACACCCTCGACTTTCGAATTGTTGGCTACGGTGTCATGTCGGTGGCCATCGGTGAGGCACACATTCTGAACGCCTGCATCCACCCGGATCTGCAGGGACAGGGGCTTGGCCGGCGGCTGATGCAGCGGCTGTTGACCCTGGCCCGCCAGCACCGCGCCGACACGGCCTTTCTGGAGGTCAGGGCATCTAACCAGGCGGCGGTACATCTCTATCAGGACATCGGTTTCAACGAGATCGGTTTGAGGCGTGCTTATTATCCCGGGGAAAAGGGCCGCGAGGATGCGCTGGTGCTGGCCTTGAGTCTGTAGTTGAAGGGAGGGCCTTCTATCCTAGATGGCGTATAATCAGCGGTTTTCCCCGGAATCCAGAGCCCAGATGTCAGAACTGCTCGATCAACTGAACCGACGGCGTACCTTTGCCATCATCTCTCACCCGGATGCGGGTAAGACCACCCTCACGGAAAAACTCCTGCTTTACGGTGGTGCCATTCAGATGGCGGGAACGGTCAAGGGACGCAAGGCTGCCCGCCATGCCACCTCTGACTGGATGGAACTGGAGAAGGAGCGAGGCATCTCTGTTACCTCGTCAGTGATGCAGTTTCCCTATGGCGACGCTATTGTCAATCTGCTGGATACCCCGGGCCATGAGGATTTCTCCGAGGATACCTATCGGACCCTGACCGCGGTGGATTCGGCATTGATGGTGATCGACGTGGCCAAGGGCGTGGAGGCGCGCACCATCAAATTGATGGAGGTGTGCCGGCTGCGCGATACCCCGATTCTCACTTTCGTTAACAAACTGGACCGCGAGGGGCGGGATCCCCTGGAGATCCTGGACGAGATAGAGCAGGTGTTGAAGATCCGATGCGCCCCGGTCACCTGGCCGATCGGTATGGGCAAACGGCTCAAAGGGGTATTCGATCTGCGCAACGGGACCACCCACCTGTTCTCCGCCAGCCATGGCGGAAAGGTACAGCAGGGCGAGGTCATCGAAGGGCTGGATGATCCACGCCTGGAGGAGATCATCGGGGATCAGGCCGAAGAGCTGCGGGAAGAGATCGAGCTGGTGCAGGGTGCCAGCCATGAGCTGGATCTGGAGGCCTACCGTCGGGGTGAGCTAACCCCCGTTTTTTTCGGCTCCGCGATCAACAATTTCGGTGTTAAAGAATTGCTGGATGCCTTCGTCCGCTATGCCCCCGGCCCCAGACCCCGGGAGACTCAGCAGCGACTGGTGGCGCCGGAAGAAGCGAATTTTACTGGCTTTGTATTCAAGATCCAGGCCAATATGGACCCGGCCCATCGGGACCGCATCGCCTTTCTTCGGGTCTGTTCCGGCTCCTACAAAAAAGGGATGAAAATGCGCCATGTCCGCATTGGCAAGACGGTGCAGGTGAGCAACGCCATCACCTTTCAGGCCGATGAGCGACGCCATGTGGAAGCGGCCTGGCCAGGGGATATTATCGGCCTGCACAACCATGGCACCATCCAGATCGGAGATACGTTTACGGAAGGAGAGGATCTGAAGTACGAGGGTATCCCCTATTTTGCTCCCGAGCTGTTCCGCCGGGTGGTGCTAAAGGATCCGTTGCGCATGAAGGCACTGCAGAAGGGGGTCTTGCAGCTCTGCGAGGAGGGGGCCACTCAAGTATTCCGGCCCCTCAAGAACAACGATCTGATACTCGGAGCAGTTGGCGTACTCCAGTTCGATGTGGCGGCGCACCGTCTGAAGGACGAGTACGGCGTGGAGGCGGTGGTCGAGCCGGTGTCGGTGGCAACCGCCCGCTGGGTGCGCTGCGGCGATCCCAAAATCCAGGAGAAATTCCGCATCAAGGCGTACGAGAACCTGGCGCTGGATGGGGATGACCAGATGGTCTATCTGGCCCCCACCAGGGTAAATCTGGATCTCACCATGGAGCGCTGGCCGGAGGTAGAGTTTACCGCTACCCGGGAGCTTTAGAGGCCCGGTATGCGGGAAGCACAACCGGATGCTTTCCCTGGAAGGATTGGATGAATGAGGTGATTGCTCCTTCCCCCTCTTCAGGGGGAAGGCGGGGATGGGGGTCTGGGCGGTTGGCATCGCGGTTTCTTTCAGGTCATAACCCCCCCCCCCCCTGATCTCCCCCCTGAACAGGGGGTGGATCGGTGATGCTTTCCTTGGAAGGAGTCGAGGAGTTGCGTAGGGTAATGAAATGGATCAGCGAAGCGCAATCCACCAAATATCAGAAAAATTAATCGAAATTGGAGATACTGGATGGAAAATGACAAGGTAAAAGAGCTGATTGAGCAGGGGCTTACCGGCAGCGAAGCCAGGGTCACGGGCGATGGCCGCCACTTCGAGGCCGTGGTGATCAGTGAGCAGTTTTCCGGTCAATCGCTGCTGCAGCGGCAGCGGATGGTCATGGCTACCGTAAAAACACAGATCGAGAGCGATGAACTGCACGCGCTCTCCATGAAGACCTATACCCCGGAGCAGTGGGCCGAGCAGGAATCGCAGTAGGGGACGCTTGAAAACCTAGCCAGCGCCGCCATAATTAGGAGTGGAGCAGGGTGTTTTCTGGAGCCAAAGGTCAGGGGGTTATACTGAACGATAGGGCGGCAATTACCTATCATGGAGGGGAGAGCGGGTTTTCGCCTGACAGACGGGCGCAAAACAGAGTTGCCGGGTGAATAAAAAGGAGGTTGTCATGTTCCTGCGACAGAAAAAAGACGGCAAGATGGTCGAGGTGTTGAGCCTGAACGACCTGTTTAATCCGAACCATCCTCGAATCGTGGGGCGCTATAACGCGGGAGAAGAGCTTCAGGACGCGGAGAAGTTCAACAAAGTGGATCTGGAGTTCCTTTCGGGAGAGGTACTTCCCCAATGCTGGCTGGATGTGCATTACCGGGACAGTGAATTGAAACGGTGATCCTGTGATCGGTTGATTGGGTTGCCGGTTTCTTCCCCATGGGAATTTTAGAGGGCACTTGTTCGCCAGCCCGCCGTGAGCGCCAAATTTAGCCCGACCTTACCGTTCCAACGCTTACGGTAAGGACGGGTTTTTCATTTTTGAAACCCCTATAGTTTTTTACTCTAGCGCAACCTAAGTTTCCGACCGATTCCCGGTTATCAGGTTTCCGGCTATCAGCGGGGCATTGAGGTAGGAATCAGAAGCATCATCACTGTCCGGCGCTCGCAACTGTCCCTGCAGTTGCGGCTTCCCCTTGATCCCACTCACGCCGATTCGGGCCTGTGAGCCTTCAACGTTGAGAATGGTGAGCTGAATGTCGTCGCCGAGTAGTATTGCCTCACCCACTTTCCTGGTTATTTCGTGCATCTTCCTTGATCCTCCATTGATTTGTCTTTGGGAACAAAAAGACTATCATGGTCTGGTACCGGGTGCAAAGTAGGAAAGGCGTTGTTTGGGCCTGAAAATCGATGGAATAAGGCTTGTTCCTAGTGTGTTCCGAGGTTGTCTGGTTCATGTTTTGTCCAAATCCGTCGATATTGCACTAAGGACGTGATTTAGCGCGCTTAAATCAGTCTGACGAGGAGTATGGTGATTTACACAGTTGAGGACATCATTTGCGACCGAAGATTTACCGAGGGTGTAGCCTGGAAGCGTCACCATGTGCGAGCAAACGAGATCATTCTACGAGAGGGTGAAAAAGGACGGTCGCTCTATTTCATCGAGGAGGGAAGTTTGAGGGTGACCGGCCGCGTAGAACTGGACAACCACCGACGCGTGGGTCCCGGAATCTGTGATTTAAAAAAGGGCGATATTTTCGGTGAGCTCTGTCTCTATCAAGTTCACAATCGGAGCGCTACGGTAACGGCCATTACTGATGGCTATGTTCTTGAACTCGACGGTGAGAGACTGAGCGTCTACCTGGATGAACATCCCATTCAGGGGTATCTGTTTCTCAAAGAACTGTTCAATACGCTGATCGATCGTCTAGGAAGGGCGGATCAACGGGTTGAAAACTTACTAGCCTGGGGATTCAAGGTCCATGGAATCGAAAAGTACCTCTGACAAGACTGCCGGAAATGAGTTGGCGGATTTGTTGAACGGTAAAGTAGAGGCTGAGGAGAAACTTTCGCTTTCCGAGAGTTTTCAGCGCTATTTCACGGTAGATTTCGCCATGACGTCGGAGCAAAAGCGGAAAGTATTTGAAATGAGGTATCGGGTCTACTGCGAGGAGTTTTTCTACGAACCGGCAGACAGATTTCCAGAAAAGAGGGAACACGATGAATTCGACAATAAAGCACTACACAGCCTGATTACCCACAGAAGTAGCGGGATGCCGGCTGGCTGTGTTCGACTAGTGCCAACGACTGGCGATGTTGAAACCGATCCACTTCCCTTTGAGAAGCACTGCTTTGACAGTCTCGATAAAGGATTTATCGACAGCTTGGATGTCCCCCGTAATACGGTTTGCGAGATATCCCGTCTAGCGGTGGACGGAGCCTTCCGAAGGCGTTCAGGGGAGGCATTGACACGATTTGGTGAGGTGGATGCCATGGACTGTTCCCGCCAGGAGCAGCGGTCATTCTCGCTCATCGCAGTGGCCGGTTTCCTGGCATCGACAGCGCTCACCGACCTGACGGGGCGGACCAACGTATTCGCCATGATGGAGCCCTTTTTACCGAGGCTGCTGAAGCGCTCAGGGATCATGTTCCAGCGCGCCGGTAAGGACATCAACTATCACGGTATCCGGGCGCCCTACTTTATCCGGACTCAATCTGTATTGAAGAACATGCGTCCGGATATGTCGGAGTTGTACCACTGGATCAGAGGTCAGATTGCGAAATTCTATCCGGTTGATCGGATTGAAAATACCAAAAATCAGGACTGAGTAGTTATCCCCCCTGGGTCCGCATAGATGTCGTAACATGAAAGGAATCTTGCGATTTAGGTTCTTGTCCGTGGTGGAACAAGTGTAGTATGGGCGGATAACTCACATTTGGATCAATGGATACTGCCATGGGTGAGATATTCGATTACGATGTAGCGTTTTCGCGCAATATAGGTTGGGTAACAGAAGCCGAGCAGCAGATATTGCGATCGAAGAGGATTGCCATCGCTGGGTTGGGGGGCGTTGGGGGCAGCCATCTGCTTACCCTGACGCGTCTTGGGATCGGAAACTTCAGCATTTCCGACCTGGATATCTTCGAACTGGCCAATTTCAACCGCCAGGCTGGTGCCACTATGAGCCAGATCGGTCGTCCAAAGGTGGAGGTGCTGGCCGAACTTGCCCTGGATATCAATCCGCAACTAGATATACGATCGTTCCCGGAAGGCGTCAATGAAGAGAATCTTGATCGCTTTCTGGAGAACGTAGATCTCTACATTGACGGCCTTGATTTTTTCGCCATCAAAGCGCGGCGAGCGGTATTCGCTGAGTGCGCGCAAAAAGAGATCCCAGCGATTACCGCGGCTCCTTTGGGAATGGGAGTCGCCCTTCTTACTTTTCTACCCGGGAAAATGACCTTTGAGGACTATTTCCTTCTCAAAGGGTATCCTGAAGAAGAACAACTACTCCGTTTTTTGTTGGGACTTTCCCCTGCAATGTTGCAGATGCCGTATCTGGTAGATGACAGCAGGGTGGATCTTGAAAACCACAAGGGTCCCTCGACTCCCATGGCCTGTGAGCTTTGTGCCGGCATGGCGGCGAGCCATGCATTGAAGGTGCTGCTGAACAGAGGAAAGGTGCCGATGGCGCCACGGGGGCTCCATTTCGATGCCTTTCGGAATAAGTTGTCATCAACATGGCGTCCAGGAGGGAATAAAAATCCTATTCAGTGCCTGGGTTTGAAAATCGCTCGAAAGCGACTGTCAGAAAAATTAACAGTACTGATGGAAAAAGAAAAAACTTCGATGCTTTCGACGGTAGAGAGAATTATCGATGTGGCACGTTGGGCGCCAAGCGGAGACAATACCCAACCTTGGCGGTTTGAAACCATCGATGACAAGCGGTTTCTGATCCATGCCCATGATACCCGAGACTGGTGTGTTTACGATTTAGATGGGCGTGCCAGCCAAATTGCGCTCGGGGCTTTGCTGGAAAGCATAGAGATTGCGGCTTCGGTCGAGGGACTGGTGGCCAAATTCACCCGTAGAGAAGATTCGTTGGAGAGCCATCCGGTCATAGACGCCATGCTTGTCGGTGGGACAAACATAAAACCCAGCCCCTTAGTGCCATTCATCAAGACACGGGTAACCCAACGCCGTTCATTTTCCACCAAGCTACTGACAAATAACCAAAAAAAACAACTAGATAAATCTGTGGGCAAAGGCTATCGAGTGGTTTGGATCGAAGGGTGGAATAAGAAGTGGCAAATGGCAAAACTGCTCTACCGCAGTGCCCATATACGCCTAACTATTCCGGAAGCCTACGAAGTACACAATCGAATCATCGAGTGGGATACCCAGTTCAGCGTGGACCGGATACCCGATCAAGCGGTCGGGTTGGATCCGGTAGCCCTAAAAATGATGAAATGGGCAATGCAGAGCTGGGGTCGGGTGCAGCTGCTAAACAGGTATTTCGCTGGGACAGTGATACCAAGGCTACAGCTCGACTTGATACCGGCTCTCCGGTGCGCTGCTCATTTCATCATTGTTTACGATAGAGAGTTGGAAAATATTGATAATTATCTGGAAGGAGGGAGAGCTTTACAAAGGTTTTGGTTGACAGCGACACGCTTGGGACTTCAGTTTCAACCCGAGATGACGCCGTTGATTTTTTCGCAGTATGGCGCTGAATCAAAAAATTTTACACAGCAGGTAGGGGCAAAGCGATCGGCCGAAAAATTGGGGTATAAACTAAGTAAAATCCTGGAAATTGAACAGGTTAGCAACTTGGTTTTCATGGGGCGTGTAGGGCTTGGCAGTAGACCCATATCACGTTCATTGCGACAGCCGATAAGCCGACTAACACATAAGCCAGCAGTCGCAGAAAGGCTGTCCAGCCGCTCTTAAGTAAAATATCTAGAAGCTGCGCTTATTTAACTTTAGTATATCGACAGTAATACGATATATTGACCCAAGAATCGGCAAGTTGTGGCTCAGAGTGGATATCTCCAATTCTTTATCACTCCTTGTCGACGTCAGGGCCTAACCTAAAAATTTGCAATCAATCCGGGTGAATGTATACAGAGCCAGTTGATACCGGTTGATAAAAGACGTAGATTTCATCGCCTCAAATTGTGTGGCACTGGGCAAAAGAAAAAATAGCCGGTGAGAACTGTCAGAATATTTTACAATCAGGTTGCATGCACAGGAACGGTGATCAGACGAAAAAAAATTTATTGTTTTTTAATCAACAGGATAGAGGGGTGGTAATATATTCTGGCACGAGAACTGCTTCTTCCTTTCAGCAAGACCCGGAGGACGATGAGTTGTTAAGGAACTGGCTCCGGTTCAAAGAAGTAGACAAATCACGAAACAGGAGCTCAAATAACATGAAAAAGACTTTCAAAAGAACCCTGATCTCCATTGCGCTGCAGCAGTGGCAGTTCCGGGAATAGCCAGTGCCAATCTCGCAACCTGGTATGTGAACTACGGGGATGCAAATACTGCGGCGGGTCTGGGTATTACTCTTGCCAACCAGCAGTCGGCCCTTGTAGATGAGTACACAATACGGCGGAGTCCTTCGTCTTATTGAAGACGTCGAATGGGTACGGCATGATCTCAAAGGATGACACCTTCGATGATTACATCATATATGCTATAGATCAGCTGAATTTAGGCGGCGTAAATACCTTCGATGCAGACTATTCCGGTGGGTAACTTCCAGATCTCCGGTACAGTTATAGCGAGTGGTGTTCAGGATGATGCCTTGAACTACACCGTAAACAGCGCAGACATCACCTTTTATGCTGATGGTCCCAATCCTCCTGGAACCGGAACCGGTACCCTCGCTAATTTTGTAAACCCCATTACCTTTATAGACGGCTTGCTGGTGCAGACGGGCTCGGGGTCCGGGGG
>CAWGCA010000036.1:0-32995 GCA_963820955.1 uncultured Gammaproteobacteria bacterium
TGTTATTGCTAGGTCGATTCAATACCGCCTATTCAGGCTTACCAGAATAATTCTAATAAACAGGATTCCTGGGTTAGATGACAATAATGCGGGCCGACTCAAGGTCATAACACTAAACATCGCCCACGGACGTGGTGACAGTCTCTTTCAGTTACTGCAGTGATCTGCAACCACCATCGATAACCTGGATGCTATTGCATCCCTTCTCCAAAACAGTGGTGCAAATGTTGTCGCCCTACAGGAAGTAGACGGCCCATCTTTTTGGAGTGGTGATTTCAGTCACATCGATTATCTCTCGGACAACGGAGAATTCAGCCAGTCTGTTCACGGCCTGCACGTAGACGGCATGGGGCTTTCCTACGGCACAGCCTTGATTGCCAATCTGGACCTCAGAGATCCAAAATCCGTTACCTTCGATCCCACTCTGTCACATTTTGCCAAAGGTTTTCTGGTGGCGACTATTAGCCGGCCGGGCCAACCCAATATTGACGTCGATATCGTATCCGTTCACCTGGACTTTACCAGCGAGCTAATCCGCAGAAAACAGGCGATGGAACTGATAGAAACCCTGCGAGGCAGAAAAAGTCCTATTATCATCATGGGCGACTTCAACTCTGAGTGGCAAAAGAACTCTATCGTAAAATTCATCAGTCAGGAGCTTTTGCTAACCGCCTACCATCCGGAAGTTAGCGGTTTCGAGACCTTCCCTACCTTCGGTGAACGTCTCGGCTGGATACTGGTATCACCAGAGATTTCGTTCCGTTCACACCAAATAGTCGAGGATACTGTATCCGATCACCGCGGAGTGATTGCCGAATTGGAATTGGACAGAGCGACTTCTATGAACGGTGACAAATGAACTAAAAAGAGCGGTGCCAGCCAGTCCCAATGACCATTTAAGTTCGGCCCCTAACAGCCGATACACACCTTAATAAACGAGACGGAAGCCCTGGCCATCTGCTAATGCGGCAGGCGTAACTGTTTGGCATCCCGGGAGTGAAGAAAAGCGCATTGCTCTCAGACTCAGTTAAATCAGTCACTTATCAAATGAAACAGCAAAGCGGCCAACTCAAATCAGGCAAAGAAATTGAGGCTCGCAGGGACAATCCCAGGGCAATTTTCGAAACGCAAGCGGTTGTTACTATACCGTCCTTACCGCCCCGATCATATGTAATTCACGACATCTCTCCCAGTGGCATGTTTCTGAACTTCCAGAATGCCAGGACGACGACATTCGAACTGGAGGAAAACGGCGTCGAATGCGGCACGCAACTCGATATCAGCTTCCTATTCTGGAGGGATAATAAAAAACAGAATTGTAGTGTGCGAGCGCGCATTGTCCGCATCTCAAAGGCAGGCATTGGCATTGCTTTTCTCAGGTATGATCCCCCCGAAACCAGACGACTTAGAGAAGTCTTGTCGCAGAAAACTCAACTGAAAGATGTGGGAAACGCCGCTCAAATTCCCGTTGTGTTGAACGAGCCCATAGTCAAATCCGATCCAATTAAAGACTCTGCAAAACAAACTCCAGGTCGTAAGGTACTGAATGATTTGATTCGGCGATTCGGCAACTCTTTGATCTACAATTACCTGCGCCAACTCGCAAGGCAGCTCGAAGAGTCTGTCAGCAATGCCCGGTCGCCTTCAGAGCAAGCGCGTTACTCTGAAGCCATTAATCTGTTTTCAGAGTCGTACCAGAAATTAGCGGAGGGATTCGTAAGCGAAATATTGGGACGGCTAGCATCGCTGGAAAATTCGAAGCCTGCTGAGCCCTTTCCGATCATACTGGGACCAGGAGAAAATCTATCGATGATGGAGGAAGACCGGTTAGCAGGATGGTTGGAGATAGTGGAAGCGATAGCGGAAACCGAACAACGATCTCAGATGGAGATCTACCACATCAATCGAGGGCTAACGCATCTGGCTGGTTTTCCCGTAGGTAAAGATTCCAGCCCTCTTGATCCTGGGGTGTTACTATCGTTGCTTGCGGAGTCAGCACGATGTCTGCCGCGTGACAGTTTGGCAGAACGAATTTATTCCGACAGCATTGCCCGCTATGTTCCAGATCAGCTGGTTGATCTTTATCAAAAGCTCTCCGCATTGTTCGACCGTGCAGGTGAAGGCTTTTCAGCCAACTCCGTTACCCAGACCTGATATCGGTACCCGCACCAGTAGTTCCTGAAATTATAATGATTTCATGGAAATAGTCATATTTGGTCTGTCTCCCAAAAAATGACTACAACTCCGCTTACAGGGCCTATCGTATCGATTCTGTACGCACGTGAATGCCCGTTAATCTTGCGGGGTCTTCGAAAAGCGCGATTTCCGATCGCCTCCATTTTCATGCGCTTACGCGCACGAAAATAGTGGTGCATCCCTGCACCACACGAGCACCTCGAATTTTTCGAAGTATCCTTATATTTTTCAGGTTTGTATTGGCAGATCGATAATTCTTCAGGCTATAAATAGACGTCGTAATTGCGCTGGTGCCGCAAAAATCTTTTCCGGGCTAAATCACTGTTCCTCGCTTCTGCTTCACCTATACCCCGATCGATGAGGTCGCTAACATCAATCCTTGGGAGAACAACCGCCAATATCAGACCAAACACAAAACCCACAGCATGGACTTCCGGAACACTGGGCCATGCGGTATGGATCAGCAGTGCCTGGCCACTGCTGATCTCCAGGACGATTTTTACAATGACACCTAAACCGGTAAGCCATACCAGAGGGTGGTGTAGATCGCGCCAGAGTTGAACTAGACCCAATGCCAACAGACTGTTAGTTATCCCGGACAGTCCACAATAGTACTGCAGAGTGGAATTCTCCCACCAGAGCCAGGCATCTACGCCAAAGGTGCCGATGACCATGGACAGTGGCAGGCGCCATCGCAGTCTATGTTCTAACAGGGCCCCGAGAAGCCACAGCGCCCCGATGTCCCATAGTGCATGTTCGAAATCACTATGAACCCAATGGCCTGTGACCAGGCGCCAGAGTTCGCCTTGGCCGATCGCGGCCCGGTCAAATACCCAGGCCTCTGGTGCGACACCCGCAAGCAGGTAGCCGGCTAGAGCGAGGGTCGTGAGGAGGAGCGTCCACCATGGTGGCAACAAGCCACCATGGCCTCCTCCGGGTTGGCGCAACGAGACCACTAACTGATCTCTACCGCTCGACGCTCACGCAGGGCAAGCCAGATGAGAGGCAGCAGCAACAGTAGACTCAATGCGTCCAGTGCCCCAGCACCACTGTGGCTGGGGCGATCGGTGCTGTACATCGGCTGGCTGGTGTCCACTCGATGCGAGGGTGCGGCCCGGCTGGCACGCTGTTGCTGTGCTGCATGCTCGGCAGCAAGGCGCTTTTTGTTGTGGCGCTCGATCCCGCGCTGCGCGAACACCTCGTCCCGGACCACTACCATAGCGGTGTAGTCGGTCACCAGTCCATACTCGACACCCAGATCGATGACGGCCTGCTTCAAGTCCGGTTTTTCGCCGAAGTCGTTTATCTCTGCTGTCGCCGTTTCTATCGCGGCATAGGCCCAGAGGCGTTCGATCTCCGGGTTCTCTATAGCCGTCGCGGGAAAGGCAAATTGGGTCTGGTACACCTTGGGCTGACCGGAGATGCGGCCCGTTAACTTTACGTTCGCCACTCCGTCTCCCCAGTAGTGACCGAAGACAACCAGTTGCTGACCCCGGTAAAGGCTGCCGACCTGTTGAGGTGCAAGGTCAGCCGTCTTGACCCCATTGATCTCGAGTTTGGCCCCATGCAGGGCCTCGTGGGTCACCTTGGAGGTTGCCGCCAGCAACTGGCCTGCGATGTCATCGCTGTTGGAGATGCTCAGTGCAAAACCATTCGAGGCCCTGGTCATCGCTTCAAGCAGCGGCCGGTTCGCGTTGTTACCCATGACGAAGGTAAACAACCGAACGTCTTTCTTGTTGATGAGATCGATAAACTGGCGCTGGCGGGTTTCACCCACATTGGCCACCCCATCAGTGACCAGCACCAGGGCACTGGTACGGTCGGCATCCAGCGATTTGAGTCCCTGCTTTATACCTTGATACAGGTTAGTGCCCTGGCTGGGCGAAATCGCCGCTACGGCCTTAGCATAGTGTGCCACCGCCGCCGGAGTCGCATTGACGAAGCCAGAGGTGAGCTCGCGGCTTCCGCTGTTGAAAAGCACGATGCGGAAACGGTCTTCCGAGCGCATCTTCTTCAACGCCCGCTGTACGCCATCTGCCAGGGTGGCGTACTTACCCTGCATGGAACCGGAGATATCCAACACGAACACCCAATCCTTGCCTTCCTTGATCGGCTGCAGATCGTCTCCAGGAGTAACCACCAACATGAAGGTGCCGCGCTCCTTGCCCTGGGGCTTGTGGGCAACCAGGTCTACACTGCCCGGTAGTCCCGCCTTGTGGCGCCAGTAGACCACCAGATCTTTGTCCAGTGTAAAGACCGCTGTGCTGGCCAGGTCGGCAGGCGCCTGAAGCACCGGTTGCCCCTCGTCAGGGATATCTAACGCAGCCCCACCCGCGGTACCGGTTACACTGTTTCCCAGATGAATCTGCCACTCACCCCCATCTAGTTGCTGGATCTGGGCCTGGGGCTGGTTCGGCAATCGCACCGCATCCACAGGGTAGGCGGAGCGGACCCGCAAATTAAAGCTGAACTGCCGGGTCACCTGCTCGTGGGCAGTCCAGAAGGCGAGCTTTTCCTCGTCTACTCCCCCCTCTTCCAGGGGGTAAACATAACGACCGATACCGGTATCCACCTGAGCCGGCTGGAGATAGACCAGGCGTACCCGGGTATCCTGTCCCGCACGTACCGGGGAGACCCGTGCGTCAAATGTTTTATACCTGTCCTTCTCGGTAATGCCGGTGTCCCGGCCAGCCGCCTTCTCCTCCTCGTAGACCTGCTGGGCCTGCTGGCGTTCCAACACCTCGCCGGTCACCGGCTTGCCGTCGATCCAGAGGGTGAACTCGGCCACCGAGCCGTGTTCGGGAACAGGAAAGGAATACCGGGCTTCCAGATCCCGGCTGTGGGGATTGTGAAACACCTGCTCGACACGGGTGATGGCATAACCGTCTTCTATCACGACATCGACTCGATGGTCCTTTATTTCCAGCGCGGGCAGGCTACCGTCGCTGGGCTGCAGCAGGCCCGCAGCGTGGGTCAGCGAACTCAGCAGCAATGCCGTACTGAGGATGATCCCCTGCCACAGATTTCCCATGAAATATCGGGTAGTCATAGCTAACTCCTTATTAATGAACATTGTTCAATTTATGCGCCTGGTTCGATCCGCTAGAAAATAGCCACGTTGAAACTGACCAGAACCAGAATTAAACATCGTTCAATTATTTGCCTTTGAAAACCCGCACGAGCGGGGATAGGACTTGCCATATGAACGATGTTCAATTAATTTATAGCACACGGATAAACAGTGTTCAATAATCACTCGAAACTTATTTCGATCAGACAAGGAAAACAGAGCATGGCGCGGCGCAGTGACCACAGCCGGGAAGAGATCCGGGAAATGGCGTTGGCAGCCGCAGAGGAGATTGTCTCCGAGCATGGGCATACAGGCCTCAGCGCCCGCAAGGTAGCCAGCGCCATCGGCTATACCGTGGGCACCCTTTACCTGGTGTTCGACAATCTGGACGACCTCATTTTGCAGGTCAATGGCCGCACGTTGGATCGCCTCCACGCCCAAATGGTGAAAGAGCAAGCCCGCTATCGGGACCCAAGGAAACGTCTGCTGCAATTGGGCCACACCTACATCCACTTCGCAGACAAAGACCCCCACTGCTGGGAGATGATCTTCGAGCGCCGCTCACCGCAGGCTCAGAAGATGCCTGAATGGTTTCGGGAAAAGGTGGCGCGTATGTTCTCCCTGGTGGAATCGGGACTGGAGCCGCTTGCCGAACACCAATCATCGCAAGAGATCGCGCAGGCGGCTCGCGCCTTATGGAGCGGAGTACACGGCATCTGTATCCTGGCGATCACGGGCAAACTGGACATAGCAGGTGTTGAATCGGTGCAGGATCTCACCCAGTCGCTTATGAGCAACTATCTCAGGGGTTTCACGAGCACCTGAGTCGTGGCTCAATTTAATTGCATAATGTTAATCCAGAACTTTGAGTGAGGGCCTATTGACTCTGTGCGGATATCCATCGACGGGTTGGCCACAAGCGACCATTCTCGAAACATGAAAAAAACGTTTGGGTATTAATTCCATATATTCATGAACCATTAGCAGCGAAATCCTGATTTTTACACCGTCTGGTTCGTACTGAAACATGTATAGAGTCGATCGGATCAGTAACCAGTGACAAAAAACAAATATATCAATACGCAACGTTTAATGGCAGTTTCATGGCTATAGTTGCTTGTACATAACAAGTGCATCTACGAAGCTTAATATCTTATGTTGGCAAGCGTTTTTGAGGGTTCCAATTACTTCAAATCCGTGTTTCTTCCAGAGATAAATTGCGCCTTCGTTCGTTGCAACGACAAGATTGCATGGCGCGATAGCCTTTTTTACAGCTTGTTGCTGAGAATGGATACACATTTCCGAAGCAATACCTTGACCTCTCGCGTTACCTCCAACGATGTAACCACAGTTACAAACATGCGAACCAAGGCCGGGTTGGTTCTTTTTAAAAATAAGCCTTACGCGAAAACGCTCAAGGCTATCGCCAACAAAGGTAGCGACGGTTTCTACGAGGGGAAGATTACCAGGGCCATCGCCGCCGCGGTTCAGGAAGATGTGGCGATCGCTGGCGACATGACCGTAGAGGACCTCGCCAATTACGATGTTGTTGAGCGCGACCCTGTGTGTATCGATTACCGCGGCCACAACATCTGCGGCATGGGTCCGCCATCTTCAGGCGCGCTTGCGGTCGGGCAGATACTCGGCATTCTGGAAAACTTCGAGTTGATGAGCGATCCGCTGGATGTAAAGAACGTCCATCTATTTACCCAGGCAGGGCGTTTGGCGTTTGCTGATCGTGGCCTGTACGTGGGTGATCCCGATTTCGTCACCGTCCCCGTCAAAGGTATGCTCGACAAGGACTATCTTGCTGAGCGTGCTGCGATGATTGGCCCTAATGATATGGGCCAGGCAGAACCCGGAGAACTGGAAGGATTCGATCCCTATGCCGCCGATAATAGAGCCAAAGACAGCGGCATCAGTCATGTCTCCATCGTCGATCGTTACGGCAATGCCCTGTCCATGACCACCACTATCGAAAGTTCGTTCGGCAACGGTGTCATGGTGCACGGTTTCCTGCTCAATAATGAGCTGACCGTTTTCTCCTTTGCGGCCACGGATTCGGATGGAACCCCGATTGCCAATCGCGTACAGGCCAACAAACGGCCCCGCAGTTCCATGTCTCCGACCATCGTGCTGGACAGCGAAGGTGAGGTGGAACTGGTGACCGGTTCACCTGGTGGTTCGCGCATCATTGGCTATACAGCGCAGTCGATCGTCAACGTATTCGATTTTGGGCTGGATCCCCAGGAAGCGATCAATGTACCGCATTACATGAACCGCAATGGGCGCTCCGATATCGAGGGCCGATTCCTGGGATCACGCTTGAATATGACGCCGAAGCCCTGAGGACGGCATTGATCGAACTGAAACACAGCCAACTACCGCAGTATGACCCGACGGATCCGAGGCAGGTTGGGGTTATTGCCCAGACCAGCGGCCTCTCACTGATTCTGGTCACGGAAGACGCTTTGGTGGGCGGGGCCGACAAACGCCGTGACGGTACTGTGGGCGGCTCCAACTATCCGGGAAAATCGAAACCCGATTGTTCTAAACACAGTAGATCGAAACATAATTGTTGGAAACACGGTAGATCGGAGCATGGTAAATCGGAACACTAAGCCAACCGTCGTGGGGCATGAAAATCTTCGAGGATAACGGACGGACGGGAGGGTAAGCCGGGACGCGCACCGGTTTCCCTCCCGCACTCCATTCGCCTCCCGCGTGGATGTCCACGGCAGGTATTTTTAGGACTTGCCAAGAAATCGGCCGGGGCCAAACTTCATCTTCTCAAAATGTCACCGGAAATTGTTCTAAAGATCAGTTATTTGCGTCTCAAATACCACCTTTGACCTATCCGTATTGTCTGGCATCTGGCGCCACATCCTCCGTGTCTGCGAAAATCACGGCTCAGGAGAGCTTTTACCAGACGAATTTTCGATCGGCAAAAAAATCCCCGCTCTACTCCCGGGGAGCGATAGCGGGGTGTAAAGTCCGCCTGGCTATGAGAAGGGGCAATAGCCCCCGAGGAGAACCAGTTCGGACCTATGCTTTATCGCCAGATTCAGGCCGAACTTTAATCCTCTGGCTCAGACTGTTTAGCGGCCAAGAAAAACCCGGCACGTTTACCGGGGCTTTTGGGTTTCGCGGTAACAGGTTGGTGAGTCAGAGAGGTTGGATCCTAACCCGCCATCCGAATTGCATCACAACAAGTATGTAGAATCCGCGAAATTCTAATAACTGATTGAGACCTATGAAGTAAACCGTTTTGTAGAGCGGATCTCCAGCGCTACTCAGTTAATTCCATGCCAGACCCTCCCGCTTCCGTTGGCAGGTCCTTGAACTTGGGCAGGCTATCCTTGATATGATGGACTGTTTCCTGATAATGCACGTGAAACCTGGGCTTGAAGGCGAAATCCTCAATGACAACGGCCGGCACATCAATGAGCCCCATTGTTGGATGCCCAGTGTAAATATGTCCAGCGCAGACCTTGCACCATTTACGTTCGCTGACTACGTCTTCGTTGTCTGTACCAGGATTCCCGTCGTAGATGGCGATATTTTCCGAGCCTTGGGTGATTCGTACAGAATCGGGTTTCCACAGGGTAAACGCACTGACAGGTCCCGCCGACCAATGACGGCATGACTGGCAATACGCCATAGCCTCTGGTCTACCACTCGGCGCGAACTGGACGGCGCCACAAAAACATCTGCCCTTGTATGTTTCTGTATCACTCATGATGTCCTCATAGGCCACTTACAGTTAAACACATTCTGACTATTCGATAATGATTTAATCTTCAAATTGAACTGGAGATTGTGGCCTGGTATTGATATGAAGTTTAAAGATGTCGGGTCGTGAATAATGACCCGCTACATCAAGCGCTCTTCTAGCTATCCCCACTTTTCCCCGATCAATATCACAGTACAGAATACCCGCCTCTTTCCTCATAGGTCCCGCAACAAGTTCACCACCAGGCGCAATGACAACGGAATCACCCGGGTTTATCCACTCATCTGCGTCCGGGTAGAGGTCTGATTTACCTGGAAAGTCATTCGGAATATCACTTCCTTTAATAAGATTTCCGCATCCCACCACCCAGCAGCAACCTTCGCGCGCTATGTGTTGCAGGCTACCTACCCAGCCATCTCCGCTATCGTAGGTCGGTGCGATGTAGATCTCTACGCCCTGGGAGTACAACGCATATCTTGCCAGTGGCATGTAGTTTTCCCAGCACAGCAATGTGCCAATTCGGCCAGCCGGCGTTTCAACGACTTTCAATCCCGAACCGTCGCCAAAACCCCACACCATTCGCTCTGGATTCGTTGGCATTAACTTACGATGTTTATTCAACAGCCTGCCATCTGGACCGATCACAATAGCGGAGTTGTAAAGCGTCGACTGACTGAGCTTGCTGTCTCTCTCCTCGATACCACAAACGAGCGTAACCTTATGTTTTCGCGCCGCCTCATACAGTAGAATCAGATCATCGGATTCCATGTTTACGGCATTGTTCAATAAACGCTCATGCAATTCCTCGGATAAGTTCCAGTCACCACCAGGCCTGAGACGCCATATCCATGTGGGATAGCCCGGTATAAATGCTTCCGTAAACACAACCAGCTCTGCTCCATTGCCAGCTGCTTCCTCAACCGTGACCAAGGTAGATTCGATCGTTTTGTCTTTATCTAGAAAAACCGGTGCCTTTTGGACGATAGCGCAAAGAGTCATGGTTCGTTTCCCCTTTCCTGGTAACTGCTGGAATTCTATTTCTTTAAGGACTATTTCATGCCAACCGCGACTAGCACTTGACAGTTTGTCCGCCTTTACTGGCGTCAACGTTCAGCATTCGGCTGTAGTAGTGTAATTACACATAAAGAACATGTTTTCAGTTCCAGATCCCAGCCACCTCGGCCGAAGGGGGCAACGCGAAACCACGCCTCTGTAGCTGAATTCCGCTGCTGCAGAGGCGTTTGCTTATACTTACCTGCATCGGGTTTCCGGGAATTCCTAGACATGTTTCTCACTCCTACTACCGTGGTATGTGCGTGTAGTACAAAGTGTAGACTGAGCTGTTTTAGTTACACAATTAGCCAAGAACAGAAACATAATGTGCAAAAATGCACATACAGCCAGCGCGCTATGAATTGGGATGACCTGAGGCTTTTTCTTGCGGTAGCCCGTACGGGTTCCATCAGTGATGGCGCCAAACAACTGGGCGTCTAGCATTCAACGGTTTCCAGGTGTATGCGACAGTTGGAAAATCCGGCTCTGGAGCGTTATCGCGATCCTGGCCCGGCACATAATTTGGGACGCTGGATATTACTCCACCCTGACCTCAAACGCACTGCGCGTATCATGGCGTTTCGCGATCATATGGTCAATAGCATCTGCGACAAACGAGATTTGTTTGAAGGAAAGTGTCCAGGGAATTGATTAAAATGCAGAACTAAAAAATCAATGTGAACAAATGGAGTCCAGTGGGGGCATTGAAGTCTTTGCATTTCCGCAGCTGATACACCAATCGTGGTGAAACCATACGCAACGGGCTGCTTTGATAACTATCTGTCAAGCCCTTTCCAGAAATCCCTGGCCTCTCGCCGATCCCGTCCCAAGCGCCTATCCATCGCCAGCCTAATACTGAATCTCCTATCTTTTCCCGATCTTCGCTCCACTTGCTTGCGGCGATCCGGCACACCCAGGTATTCACAGCTACAAATTGAAGCGTCACAATCTTTCAATGGAAGCTGGGGGACTTTTCCCAGGGCAAAAATATATCCCGCAAACTTAGCTCCGGCCTTGCAACTGCAGGCGTGAATTTTTACGCCGTATATCCGGTCATCCTGTCGAAGTTGATACAACTGCCGCGAATGCGATAGCGGGGTTTCTGGCTTACTTGATTTCCTAAAGCTCCATCTCATTTTCCGATCATAGAAGCTTTGGATAATGTTTTAATTCTGATAAACACAATTTTTATATTTTTTGTGAATCAGTTCCTGATTTCGCTGGATTACGCCCTTTTACCATGTGCTTATGCCGTTGGCCTGCAAATCAGGATATAGGGCTTGCATTGCTCCGCAATTCGTCTATGATATTTTTAAAATCCTGACTAAATTACTAAGTTATTTTGATTTTCATTTAGAAAATTCGAGGTAATGCTGATATGGCTAAACGAAAGCCTGTTATTGTAGCGTTGAGTCGCAGGGCGTTTCTATGGTTGCGAGACACTCTGTCAATCGCTTCGGCGCTGAGCACCTTCATGTTTGTCGTCTGGCTGGAGACCGAGGGATAAGCAAAACAAGCCGCTCCAATGGGCCTCTTCACAGGAGGCAACACTAGCTGAGGATGGTCTTTTGCCCTCCCGGCAGCCACTCAACACTTCACTCGTTCTATGACCCCAGTTCCTGGGTTTCGCGCTTTTCTAAGCGGGCTGCCACATTTCGATTAGTCTGCTATGCGACAGACTAAAGTGATGGCCCCGAGACGAGATTACTGCTTACCCCCCCTTTATATTCCCTTCTTATCTAGTATCATTCCAGCCTTATGACCAGGCTCTTTATGGACAATCTTACCGTTATCGATGCCTCGCTGCTTGATCCTTGCGATGGGTTACTGGGGGAGAGCTGGCAGGTGGATATCGAACTGGAGGGTTCCCTTGACCACCAGGGGATGGTGCTTGACTTCGGTCAAGTGAAAACGCAGGCAAAGCAGATCATTGACCAAGTTTTTGATCACAGGCTGCTGGTCCCAGCGGGCTACGATCACTGCCGCATCGATCATACGGAGCACCGAGCCGAAGTCCGTTTCAAAACTCTGACAGGGGAGGATGTTCTGTTCCGTGCGCCGGCCAACTCTTTACGCACCATCCAAACCGAAAAGGTGACTGCCGATAGCTTGACAAAGGCTATTGCAGAAACCATTCGGCCAACACTCCCTGACAATGTGGATGACATCCATATACGCCTGCATACCGAGAAAATTGATGATGCCTGGTACCGGTACAGCCATGGACTAAAACATCATTCCGGCAATTGCCAGCGCATCGCCCACGGCCATCGGTCGCGCATTCATATATATGAAAACGGGCAGCGCTCTGATCGGCTGGAACGTCAGTGGGCTGCCCGCTGGAAAGACACATACCTAGGCAACAGAGGCGATCTGCTCCAGGAGTTCAATGAGAGCGGTATCGACTACTACAGATTCGGTTACACCGCCAACCAGGGGTTGTTCGAACTGGTTTTACCAAAGGCGCGCTGCTGCCTGATCGAAAACGATACGACAGTGGAAAACCTGGCCTCTTACATCGCACAAACTCTGCATAACGAGTTCCCCCGCTCCAACTTTCTGGTGAAGGCGTTTGAAGGGGTGAACAAAGGCGCTTTCGGCGAAGCTTGAGTATCGTCTGTCGAGTGCTATAACCCGAGGGCTAAATCGGGCGATCAAACATCAATCTCTGACCCCGTACCCTATCGTTCACCCGACCCTCATAGTAGGCAACCTGTCCATTGACAAAGGTGGCCACCACCCGGGAACGAAGACGTGAACCTTCCAACGGTGACCAACCGCATTTATAAAGCACTAACTCACGCTCCACCCGGTATGGACTGGAAAGATCCAGTAGCACCAGGTCGGCCCAGTATCCCTCCCTGAGATAACCACGATCTACGATGTTGAAAAGCCGGGCCGGACCGTGACTGGTTTTTTCCACCAGTTGTTCCAAGGAAATCAGTCGGTCGTGATAGAGTTCCAATGCCATGGGCAAGGCCCACTGTACCAGCGGAAGACCAGCCGGCGCCTTGAAGTAGGTGTTCATTTTCTCTGCGAGGGTATGAGGTGCATGATCGGTTCCAATCACGTCAATCCGATCCTCCACCAGGCCCTTGCGAATCGCGTCTCGATCAGCCTGTGTTTTGATCGCTGGGTTGCACTTGATGAACGTATCTTTGAACTGATAGTCGCGTTCGTCAAAGAAGAGATGATGTATGCAGGCCTCCGCGGTGATGCGTTTCCCATCCAGAGGGCCCGGTTCGAACAGTTCCATTTCCCGGGCTGAGGTCAAGTGCAGTACATGCAGCCGGGTTTCATGCCGCCGGGCCAATTCGACAGCCAGGGAGGAGGAGAGATAGCATGCCTCTGTACTTCGGATTACCGGATGAAACTTCATCGGCACATCCTCACCAAACTTCTCCCGGTACTCCGCCTCGTTCTTCAGGATGGTCGGCGTATCTTCACAGTGGGTAGCCACCAGTCCCGAAGCATCCTTGAATATAGCCTCTAGGGTTTCTTCCCTATCGACCAGCATATTACCGGTCGAGGCCCCCATAAACACCTTGATACCACAGGTCTGATTGCGACCAAGGGCGCGAATGGCGGCCAGGTTGTCGTTGGTGGCCCCGAGATAGAAACTGAAATTGGCCAGAGAACGATCTGCCGCCAACGTATACTTCTGCTCCAAAGCCTCCAGGCTAACCGTCTGAGGACTAGTGTTAGGCATTTCCATGAAACTCGTGATACCGCCCGCCACCGCAGCGCGGGATTCGGAACGAATATCCGCCTTGTCGGTCAAACCTGGTTCACGAAAATGGACCTGATCATCGATCATCCCCGGTAATAACATACGGCCGTCTGCCTGCAAAACCCTGGTACCGGACAGTGCCGGAATATCCTGGCCGATCTGTTCGATACGACCATTCCGTATCAGCAGATCGCCATCAAGAATCTGGCCGTCGTTTACCATACGGGCGTTCTTTATAAGTATCTCATCGGTCATTTCAGTCATACTGGCGGTCTTTCCAGGTCCTTATCATCGTGAACACCTCGGCACTGGATGATAGAGCTTTTCCGGCAAAACGCTCTGCTGCCGCAACTACCGCCGGTTCCCCGGTTCGGATAAAAGGATTCGTTGCAAGCTCCAACTCCAGACTGGAAGGCACTGTCGGCTGCCCCCGGGAACGCTGCACATCCGTCTGTGCCTGCCGCTCCAACACCCTTGGGTTGTCCGGCTCCACCCAGCGGGCAAAACCCATATTCGCCTGGGTATACTCGTGGGCGCAATAGATTCGAGTCTGTGGCGGCAAAGCGGCAATACGCTGCAGTGAAGTATGGAGTTGCCGATGGGTACCGCTGAAGACCCTGCCGCATCCTGCGGCAAACAGCGTGTCACCACAAAACAGCACGCCTTCTCCGTAATACGCCACATGGCCTTCCGTATGCCCGGGAACTTCCATCACCCGAAAGATGGCGCCCTGCCCCAGAGGGGCTATCTCATCTCCCTCGGCCACCGGTCGGGTGATCCCTTTGATCGGTTCGCCGGCGGGGCCGTAAACCTCTGCGTTCGGATAGATGGCGACCAGATCCTTGACACCACCTGTGTGGTCACCATGTTTGTGGGTAATCAGGATAGCCGCCAGCGACAATCCTTCCCGTCGAAGGGTATCCAGCACCGGCTCCTCGTCGCCTGGATCGACTACCGCCACTTGATTGCTGTTGTCAGGTTTTAACAACCAGATGTAATTGTCTTCAAAAGCAGGTATCGGCCTGATTTCCAGCATGATCACCTCGAATGTGGATTCACTTTGCTCTTTTCCGAAATCAGTAATAACCGGGCTGTTTGCCTTTTTCTATCTTTCTACTTCTGTGTCCCGGTATGCCCCGAATCATACCACTCTTTTTCCTCTGGCCGGCGCTTCTGATGATATACTAATGGTGGCGCTATCAGACCTTTGGGCATGGGAAAAAAGGTTGTGACAGAGATCTCGAAAAAATTGAAGCAGGTGGGGCTCAAAGTCACCTTGCCACGGGTTAAAATTCTCCAAATCCTGGAGCAACACACGAGACAACATCTAAGTGCAGAAGATATATACCGACTGCTGCTGCAACAGGGAGATGATATCGGTGTTGCAACCATTTACCGGGTTGTGACCCAATGCGAACAGGCTGGTCTGGTCAGGCGCCTGCAGTTTGAAGGAGACCGGGCGATGTTCGAGTTGGCCTGTGCCGATCACCACGACCACATTGTCTGTGTCCGCTGCGGTCAGGTTGAGGAGTTTCACGACGAGACCATCGAATCCCGCCAGCAGGAAATTGCAGAGCGGGCTGGATTCGATATAGAGGACCACACCATGGTGCTTTTCGGACTTTGCCCCCAATGCCGGCAACCTGTTTCGGCGGATCGATAATGCACATATTCCGAGTGGCCTTCATCAATCAAGGCAAAGTGTATGAACTCTATGCCGAAACCGTAAACCAATCAGAAGTCTATGGTTTCATCGAAATCAAGGGCCTGATATTTGGCGAGACCAGCTCTGTGGTCATCGACCCCAGTGAAGAAAAGCTGAAAAACGAATTTGGCGGTGTCAACCGGACTCTGGTACCCATGCACGCCGTCATCCGTATCGACGAAGTGGAAAAACGGGGTCAGAGCAAAATCATGGATCTCGACAAAAATGCCAATATCACACCTTTCCCAAGCCCTTTCTACGGCCCCGGAAAAGACTCCGACGGTTGAGAGTGGAAGATAACATTATGAAGACGCACGAAGCCATCCGCCAAGATTTGCTGAAACGCAGGGAACAACTAAACCAGCGTATCCACCAGATCACCCAGGATGTCCGCCACGCGGATGGGCCGCTCCCTTCCGATTTCTCCGAACAGGCGGTGGAAAGGGAAAACGAGGAGGTAATGGATGCCTTGGGCGAGGCCGGTCGGCTCGAAATGAGCCAGATAAATCGCACACTGGCACACATCGATGCCGGTGACTACGGAATCTGCGCTGCTTGCGGCGAACCCATACCCGAAGCCAGGCTTGAGATCCTCCCTCACTCCGAATACTGTGTCGCCTGCGCGGAAAGAATGGGCTGACGAGCGTTCGCTGTCAGGCGACCTGTCCTTTTCGCTTCAGCATACACTTGTTGTGCGTTACCCGGTGCAAAACCGAGCGCAACCACCAAACAGTTGAAGGAGCGGGAAGGGCTGCCTTAACTGGGCAAGATTGGTCATCATGCCCTGATATCTTCCTTAAGAACTGTTAGTTGATACAGATCAAACGGTCTCAGACGACCTTTACATATCATTGAATCGGGACAGTTCAAGCTGACCGAGCTATTGTTGTACCCTCTCCGGGAGAAATAGACCATGCCTAGTATCGCCAATGATCAGCAACTAAGAACCGCCTTGGATAATCTCACAACCCAGCAACAACGCTCCCTGGGTGCGCGTTTTGCCGGTAGTATTGGAAGCATCAGTGAAGATACCAGGCTGATGAAGGCGTTGGAAACGGCGATGAAACCTGACAGCTCAGAGCGAGAACTGGAGGATGCCCACAGAATTGCAAAATCCATCGCCACAAAGACCTATACCGCCTGCGGACGGGACGCTGACTGGCTGGCCCAAGCGGAGCATTTTTTTGCTGCCTCCTGCGCTGCTGCACTGACCCCGGACAGCCTGGTAACGCCAGAGATGAATCTGGCCTGGAAGGCCGCGATCCAGGCACGAATGGCCAAAAACTGCCTAATGATCGAAAATGATGCAGGTGAGGTCGATAACGAGGCCCAGAAACAGTACCAGATTGCCGAGCAGTTCTCCGCCCCCTGAGAGGCGCCAGAAGCATCGTCCCGTCATAGCTCTATCCCACGCGGGAGAAGGGTTATTCGTGGTATTGGTGTATCTGGCGAGATATAATCCTGGCATGGATAGGCGAGAAATAATCGACCAAAAGATCCGCGATGCGCTGACGCCCATGCATCTGGAGGTAATAGACGAAAGCCATCAGCACAATGTGCCTGATGGATCACAGTCCCATTTCAAGCTGGTGGTGGTGAGCGATCAGTTCGAGGGAGTATCACTGATAAAACGCCATCGTCAAATCAATGTACTCTTAAAGCAGGAGTTTGAACTGGGGCTGCATGCCCTGGCGCTGCATACCATGACACCCGAAGAGTGGTATAGAAAGGGCGGAAAGATACTGGCCACGCCGGAGTGCCTGGGGGGCGCTAAACCAGCCTAGCCGGGCTATACTGTGTATTCAAACCGATTTACCGCGCATCTAACAACGCGGAAATCTTCATAAATTCAATAAATTAAAGATTGCAGTCGAAGGAGGCTGAGATGACGGTTTGCTCCAAAATCAAAGGCTTTACACGGCACCACGAGCGGATCGCCGATCTGTCTTCCTTGCTAGCGGTGATCCTCTTTTTCGGTTCGATCTGGTTTGTCATCGAATATCAAGGTGTAATCTTCAGCTGGATGAAGGCGAACATGGTAGTGCACGCCCCGGCGGTAGCCATTGCGGTCCTGGCTGTTGTATTCCTCGTGATCGTCCTACTGAGCATCGGCTCCTCCCGTTTCTCCAGTGAAGAGGATGGCTCCTGTTTCCGTACCTTTCGCGGACGCAGACACGGTGGAGCCTCATTGGGGACCATCTTCCACAACTGGGTTGACCATATGGAGCACGTCAACAAGAAGCACCGCTAGACAGAGCGCTTCTCGAATATCTCGTCTAACGGTTACTTTTAGGCTGAGTAGCCAGTGTAGACGCCGGCCAGCCTTCGCAGAGGCACAGAACGCGAACCCGCTGACCGCCCGTACTCTCCCGAGTATCAATTGTTCAACCGGTCAGGTGTCGATGGCGTGCTTCTGAATCCGGTAGAGCAGTGTGTCGCGGGTAATGCGAAGCAAGCGGGCGGCCTTACTACGGTTGCCGCCAGTCAAACCCAACGCCTGGCGGATCATATCCTGCTCGAGCGCGACAAGATCTAGGCCCTCGGCTGGCAGAACAAAGCAGCGATCCAGATCCGGCATCTGCTCTGAACCTCGCCGAATTTCGATCGGAAGATTCTCCGGCTGAACGATTTTGCCAGCCATCAGAATAACCATGCGCTCACAGAAGTTGCGCAGTTCTCGCACATTTCCGGGCCAATGATAGGTTTTCAGCAGGTTACGGGAGGTAACCGAATAACGTGGTGCTTTACGGCCATGCAAATGGGCCAGCTCCGCACTAAACTGCTTCAGCAACAACACGATATCGCCGCCACGCTCTCGCAGCGCAGGAACCTCCACTGGCACGACATAAAGCCGGTAGAAAAGGTCCGTACGCATTCGACCACTATCCGCCAACGCCTGAAGGTCGACGCTGGACGAGGCAATCACTCTGGCATTGATGCAGCCAGGGTGGCCCATTTCCCGCGATTCCAGAAAATTGAGCAGCCGGGCCTGAGCTTCCAATGAAAGCTCTCCCACTTCATCCAGAAACAGCGTGCCTCCCTCATCAGCTCTCCCTGCCTCGGGTAAATCCAACTCTTCAGCGGCACAAACAGACAATTCAGCTTCCAACTGCTCCTCTGTGATTCCGGCGCAATTGACGACCAGAAAGGGCTTTTCCCGTCGACGACTCGATGCATGTATCTCCCGGGCCAGCATTTCCTTTCCAGCACCCCGCTCACCCAAGACCAGCACGCTGGCGTCCGTACCCGCAACCATCCGAGCCGTATGAATGGCCCGGAGAAATTCCGCTGAGGATCCCAGTAATTTTGTTGTTTTATCGTTCATACTATCACGCCTCAGTTTTGTTCACCTGCTACGGTTCCCGATTTTGCGTCAATATCCAACAATTCCGGAAACCATAGTGTCAAAACACCCAAAATTATAATAATAACCCCAACTGAGACTTTTAGGTAGGGTAAACGGGCCAAATGGTACAATTTTCCCGCCAAGAGTCCGGCGGCGAGCACCGCAGGCAGGGTACCAACGCCGAAAGCCGTCATATAGAGCGCTCCACTGGCGGGCCCCACCCGAGAGGCCGTCGATATCAGCATGGTATAAACCAAACCACAGGGCAACCAGCCCCAGATCATGCCGTAAACGAGGGCCCAGGGCAGGTTCTTTACCGGTAGTAAGCGGCGCCCCAGTGGCTCCAGTCGACGCCAGAGAGGCGCACCTATACGTTCAACCCGGGCCAGTCTGGGCAGCCAGCCGGCAATATGCAATCCGATCAGCACTACTATAAGGGCGGCTCCCCATTGCAACCACCGATGTCCCTGGCCAGGGCCCAACAGTTGCAGAAGCCTCCCCCCAACCGAGCCCATCAGGCCACCTGCCAGCGCATAACTCAATATGCGTCCACTGTTGTAGGCCAGCAAAAACGCCAGGAAACTGGAAGTCTTTTGCCGTGCCCCTGACGGCAATCCATAACTCAGGGCCCCCATGATCCCACCGCACATACCCACGCAATGCAGCGCACTGAAAAGTCCCACAGTAAAGGCCAGCGGCAATGATAGATCGACACTCACACCTGATTAATCTCTCGAGCGCGCAGCATGGAACACCAGCGCCAACTTTTGATCCAAAACTTCGAAATCATCCATTATGGTTCGTGCGCAGCGGCACCAATGTGAAACTATATTCAGAATTTCTTTCCTTATCTCACTGTTAGGACAAATTTTTTCCAGCTGCTTGGGTCAAGATACAGGGCGGCTTCGTTTCAACCATTACAGATGGACTGCCTATTTGGCGGCAGTCGCAGCAGTACCATAAGCCAGCAGACTCCTTGTCGGGCGGCTTAGTGGTATGCTGCTGTCACCTAGGATATCGTTTTTTGTGGTTGGAATTATGCTCGCTTATAACCTGACTGAATAGCCAACAGGAAAAAAATATGGCGCATAGCAATGATTCGGAGATCATTCAGACTGCCCGGCAACTGTTATCCGGCCGGTGCCAGGGGGTTCTCGCCACCCATTCCGTCGAATATCCAGGGTATCCCTTTGGCTCGGCACTTCCCTACAGCCTGGGAAGAAACGGCTGGCCCCTCATCCTCGTCAGCCACCTGGCCCGGCACACCCAAAACCTGAATGCCGTTCCTGCGTGCAGTCTCACAATCACCGCCGCCGATAACGACGATATCCAAGAAACGGCTCGACTCACCAGCCTGGCGGTGGCTGAACCCATAAAAGAGATGGATAAGGGACAACTTGAACGCCATTTTCGCTATTTTCCGGAGAGCAGAGAGTACTATGAGCATCTCAGTTTCCGTTTCTACCTGCTGCTCCCCCAATGCTTTTACTATATCGCGGGTTTTGGCGCAGCGCGCTGGATCGGCGTGGACAGAATGCAGGCGGTCAATCCCTTCTCCTATGCCGAGGAAGAAAAGGCGCTGCAACAAGTCAATCAGTATCTTTCACGCAATATAGAGTTTATCTCAACCATAGCGGCAAAAGAAAACAGGATCTCTAAGAGTTCGCCGCTGCTGGCGGTAGGCCTCGATCCCAATGGATTGGATCTCAGACAGCGGAAGCGCCTGATTCGATTGCCTTTCTCAACTCCTATTTCTTCCGTAGCAGAGGGCCTCCAGAAAATTACACAATCAGCAAATTAACCATAGTATACTTGTGGTAGATATTTTTATCCCTAAAGATATAATGGTTGAAGATTAACCAACTAAATTACTTGGTTTTATACAAAGGACGAAACATGAGCGTTGAACTACCCCCCCGTGACGGTGATGGATACCTCACAGACATGAGTGCCTGGACCCCCGAGATTGCCCACGCCATGGCGGACGCGGACAGCTTTGAGCTGGACGAGACCAAATGGGAACAGATACTGAAAGCCCGGGAATACTATGAAGAACATGCGACCGTGCCCCCGATTCGGAAATTCTCCAAATATATCGGTGCGGACAAAAAAGCGATGTTCGAGCTTTGGCTGACCGGCCCCATGAAGCCGATTACCAAATATGGCGGCCTGCCTAAACCAACCGGTTGTGTGTAAAGTTTCAACCGTCGAGCTAGACTGATAAAGTCCGGGTAGTTTCGTAAACTGCCCGGACTTTTTTTATGAAAGAGCTACACGATCTCGAACTGGTGCTGACCTCCCGTACCCCAATCGTGGTGATCGAATCCCTGGAGGAGGTCAGAATCGTCCAGCTCTTTACCCGACTCGGATTGCGTCTCGGCCAAACGATGTTTCGATGGTCTGTGACCGAGGGTCTGAAACGCCTGGAAGCCGATTTTGGATCCCAGAAACTAACCGCCGAGCCGGAAGAGGTATTGAAACACATAAAAGCGGTGTCCCAGGCGGGCTATTATCTGCTGTTGGATTTCCACCCGTATCTGTCCGATCCTCTGCATATTCGACTCCTAAAAGAGATTGCCCAAGACTATGAAAAAATCAACAAGACACTGATTTTATTGAGCTATTCTCTACAGATTCCTGGGGAATTGCGACACCTGACAGCACGTTTTGAGCTGAAACTGCCGGATCAGGCTGTAATAAAGGGACTGATCAGAGAAGAGGCAGAGCGCTGGCGTTCCCGTACCAAAAGAACGGTAAAAGTGGACCCGGCGGCAGTAGAACAGCTAGCGAGCAATCTCCGGGGCGTAACCAGCACCGATGCCCGGCGACTCATTCGGAGCGCTATCGAGAATGACGGCGTCATAAGTCTTCACGATATTCCGGGTGTGATGAAAGCCAAATACGAACTGATTAATCAGGATGGGGTAATCTCTTTTGAATACGATACCGCTCGATTCTCCGATGTAGCGGGTCTCAACAACCTTAAGCGGTGGCTCGATCAGCGCCGCAAGGCGTTCGAAGGAAAGGCCGGAGCACTCGACCGCCCCAAGGGCATCATGCTGCTGGGGGTTCAGGGTGGAGGCAAGAGCCTTGCCGCAAAATCCGTAGCCGGCAGCTACGGACTCCCCCTGCTGCGACTCGACTTCGGCGCGCTGTACAACAAATACTACGGAGAAACGGAAAAGAATCTGCGGCAAGCGCTGGAGATTGCGGAGACCATGGCGCCCTGTGTGCTCTGGATGGATGAAATCGAGAAGGGTATTACCCACAGCGGCTCAGACGAAGGGCTGTCACAACGGGTGCTTGGCACCCTACTTACCTGGATGGCTGAACGGAAATCCAACATCTTCGTGGTCGCCACCTCCAACGACATAGAGAAACTGCCTCCCGAACTGGTGCGAAAGGGACGCCTGGACGAAATATTCTTCGTTGATCTGCCGGGAGCGGAGAGCCGACGGGAAATCTTTGAAATCCATCTGCGTCGACGCAACCAGGCACCCAGCGGCTTCGACCTGGACACCCTGACGACGATCAGCGAAGGCTTCACGGGTGCCGAGATCGAACAGGCGATCGTATCCTCACTCTATGCAGCACACGCCCAGGACAGTACCCTTGACACCCAGCACCTGCTGGCGGAGTTGGAGCAAACCAGCCCACTGTCCGTGGTTATGGCGGAAAAAGTAGCTTACCTGCGTCAGTGGGCAGAAAATCGAACGGTTCCGGCTGGCTGATCTATCTCGAAGATTGTTGCCGCCGCAGAAGCAGCATACCGGAGAAAAAAATGAACTCACAACACCTGCTGGGACAGTTGAGCGATCTGCACCAGATGATGGTCGAGTTGGTGGAATCCATCCCAGAGCAGGAGGCCTATCACAACTACCACCCTGATCTTGCCCCTCTGGCATGGTATCTGGGACGAAGCACCTACCTGGAGACCTATTGGCTGCGCGAAATAGTCCAAGGTGACGACAGCATGACTGCCAGAGTCCGGCATATCTTTGTTTCTGGGCCACCAGTTACTCCAGAACAGACAACGGGGATTCCACCAAAAGAGCATCTGCTCAATTGGGCCATGGAATTGCAGGACGAAAACATCCGGCGACTGGCCAACCCTGGACTGCTGCCGCAGCATCCCCTAAGAAACGAACAACGATTGGAACTGTTGATTACTCAGGAACATGCCCTCCTGTATGAACAGATGCTGATGGTCCTGACCCAACGGCAGATACAGCGGACACAGGGATATCGGGTACAGAAACCGTTACAGGCATCACCGCCATCTGTTGATTTGATCGATATGCAGCAGGGCCATTACCGGGTTGGCGCCAGGCACGACCCAGCCGCCTGCGACAACGAATACCCTCCTCAGATTGTGAATCTGAGCAGTTTCCGCATCGATCGCTATCTGACCTCCAATGCCTCTTACCTCGCCTTTCTGCAATCAGAAGGCTACCAGAACAGAGACTTGTGGGATCAGACCGGCTGGACATGGCGGCAGCAATGCCTCCCACACCCGGATCACTGGCGCCAGGACGAAGCCGGAAACTGGTTCGCCATCGGGCTAAATGGCCCCTTCGATCTGCTGGCTGAAGAACCGGTTACCGGAATCAACAAGTACGAGGCAACGGCCTACGCTCGCTGGGTATCCGGTCTGGGCGGCGCACTGACCGGGGCAGTACCGCAACATGAATATCAGTGGGAGGTTGCAGTGCGCACCCGTGCTATCACCGGCCATGGCCGGGCCTTGGAGTGGTGCTCCAACCGGTTCCACCCCTACGACGGCTACCAGCCCTTCGAGTGGCCGGAGGGGCAAACCAGGGAGTTCGATGACCGCCATCAAAGCCTGCGCGGGGCCAGTATCCACACACCGCGTCCCCTAAGACGGTCTACCTTTCGCCGACGGGCCCTGCCGGAGAGCCGGTATTTATTTGCTGGTTTACGGCTGGTCTTCCCACCGAATTGAGCGAGCGTGGCCCCCTCCCTGCACAGGGTCTAATTTCCTGCTCGGAGGGCGCGGCCAGTAGAAAAAATCAAGTCACAGCCAGTGCGAGGCAACAGGCACGCCAGTCCAATATCCTTATTTTTCAGCTACAGAACCACCTTCGACCGAGATAAGCTCAATCTCGAAGATCAGCGTTTCATTCGGACCGATTACGGCACCGGCACCCGCGGGGCCATAACCCATTTTGGACGGGATAAACACCTGCCATTTGGCCCCCGGCTTCATTTGGGAAAGTGCCTCGCGGAATCCGGGAATCACACCATCCAATTTGAAACTTGCGGGTTCCCCCCGGCTGTATGAACTGTCAAATTCCTTGCCGTTTATCAGGGTGCCTCGATAATTAACGGTGACCTTGGAATCATTTTTCGGCGACTCACCCTCACCCGCTGCTAATTCGATATATTGCAGACCAGAAGGTAAAACGACTACCCCCTCCTTCTTTTTATTCTCCTCCAGGAACTTATTTTCCGCCTCCTGTGCAGCCTGCGCCTGTTCCTTTTTAGCCTGGATCAATGCATCCCGACCGGTCTGCATGGCTTCGCTCATCTGCTGCGGGTTAAGCTGTAATGCATTACCCTGTATCACGTCATCGATGGCAGCAGCAAACGCGACACCATCGACCTGCACGCCCTCGGTCTTCAATTGCTGGCCGAAACGCACTCCCAAGGTATAACTGAAACGTTTGTCAGCCGTGTCCAGTTCGACCGCCTGCGGGGCACTAGAAATAAAAATCAACAACGCCGAGAGCAAAGCTTTTCGCGAAAGGTGCATAGGGAACCTCTTTTTCTGAGTGTTGGAACAATAAACTGTGCATTATGAATTGTGGACAACCCCCGGTGCACGGATTTTTTCGTTGAGTTGTGCGGTTCTGATCATAACCAGGCTACAGGCACGAATATCGCCAAAAAATGTCGTTTCGTCGGTTTTTTGACTATGCTTACTTGGAATAGATTAAATATCGACCTATGCTGCGTAATAGAACAGCAGGAAAAAGTAACGAATATGCCGATTACATCCGTAAGCAGTTCGGCGCTTCAGGGGATACAGCGTGGTTTTCAGGGAATGCGCCGCAGTGCATTGGAAATCGCCAACCACGGGCAGGGGTCACCTCAATTCCCTACCAAAGACCTGGTGCGGGCGATGGTGGAACTCCACCAGCACAAGCAAAGCACCGTTAGCTCACTTGCGGCCTTCAAAACCGCCGATGAAATGGTTGGCGCCCTGCTCGATCTGAAGGTTTAAACAAAGCGCATCGAAAGGTCGACCGCCCGCACATCCTTGGTCAGCGCCCCCACAGAGATATCGTCCACCCCGGTCTCGGCGATTTCGCGAACAGTCTCCAGATTCACTCCCCCGGAGGCCTCGAGCCGCGCCCGACCGCGGTTTAGTTTTACCGCTTCGCGAAGCTGCTCCAGGCTAAAGTTATCGAGCAGGATCCGGACCGCCCCCGCAGCGAGTGCCTGCTCCAATTCATCCAAGCCCTCCACCTCGACCTCTACCTCAAGATCAGGAGCGACGCGAAACGCCACCTGCAGAGCGGCGGCAATAGAACCTGCAGCGATGATATGATTCTCCTTGATCAAAACTGCATCGTATAAACCGATTCTGTGATTGCGGCATCCGCCGCAAGCGACTGCATACTTCTGCTGCAGCCGGAGCCCGGGAACTGTCTTGCGGGTATCGAGGATACGCACCTCCACCCCTTCAACGACATCGGCATAACGACGGGCAAGAGTAGCCGTTCCCGACAACGTCTGGAGATAGTTTAAAGCAGTTCGTTCTCCACTAAGCAACGCCCGGGTATTACCCTGCAAATGACAGAGAACCCGCCCAGGCGCCACCCGGTCCCCATCTGCTGCGGACCACTGGATAGTTACCGCAGCATCAAGTTGCCCGAAAACTTGGTCAAACCATGCAGTCCCGCAAAGCACGGCATCTTCCCTACAAACTACCTGTACCTGAGAATTCGCATCCGGGGGAATCAAAGCGGCGGTGCGGTCGCCATCACCCAGGTCTTCAGCCAGTGCCAAACGCACCTGCTCCGCTATGATTTCTCTGGCCGGTAGAGACCACATGACCTCAGAGGATCTCAAGCAGCTCTACCTCGAAAATCAGAACGGCATTGGCAGGGATGACCCCTCCCACCCCGTTAGGGCCATATCCAAGCTGGGGGGGAATAGTCAACTTGCGCCGACCGCCTGCCCTCATACCCTGTACCCCTTCATCCCATCCACGAATTACCCTGCCCGCCCCGAGCCGGAAACGAAAGGGCTCGTTGCGATCGAGACTCGAATCAAACTTGGTTCCATCAGCTAACCATCCGGTATAATGCACCTGGACCGTCTGACCCTCGGTAGCTGCATCACCTTCCCCATACGCCAGCTCTTCGTATTTGAGGCCACTGTCCGTTATTTTTTCACTCAATTTCTTACCCCTGACCCGCGGAATGTCATCACTTGATAGCGATTGTATTCCATACTCCTTGTCAACTGCCATTCTGCCACAGAAAAAAACGCCCCTGCCTGTTGAGGTCAGGGGCGGCCGAGGTACTGCCTGCGGTATGATCAGTTGCTATCGTCTTTCAGACTATCCTCATCCTTCAACTCGTTCACCACTGCTTCCAGCGCACGATCCATCAACGGCACGTTAGCCTCTTTCAGTACCACCGCCTTGCCACTGCGGAGCCAGGTCGCCAGCGCCTGCAATGTAAGTTCTGCTGCTTTCATTCCTTTGCGATTGACAAACAGGCAGCTTCCCGAGATTTTGCTTCTCCACGACAATTTGGCACGATATGTCGTCCCGCTGTCCTCGCTGACCTCCAGCCAGGTACCAATTTCAATGTTTTCCGCCAATTCCTGGTATTGGTCCCGGTCCGCAGTATCGCGCTGCTCGCCGGCTACCGAAGTCTTCAAAACAATATTCTCGACGCACTCTTTCTGCGTCCCCACCTGCTGTCCATTCTCTTCGGCGCGACAGAATTGCCCCGCTCCTTCCCTGGGCCCGCTCTGTATCGTCGACACTGGACTACACCCAGGCATGGCTACCACCGAGGGTGCGGCCTTTCCCTTGAGGCAATTGACATGGCAGACCTGGAGTTCCTTAAACAGTCTTGCCATCTTGTGTTGGTCATAGGTGATCGAGTTTAAGCCGACCCTCAATCTCTTTAGCAGAACCGGTATCTCTTTCAAGAGTTTCTGTCGCTCTCTTTTTTCCGCTTTCGGCTCGATACTCCAAAGTAACTGATCCATCAAATCAAGGGCATTCTGCCATTCTGGACTGTCGAACCCTTGACGCAGACAAATCAGCAGAAGCACATCTTTCCAGCCGTCTTTGAGCAGGGTTACAACCACCTCAGGCACGTTACCCTGACTAAACAGTCGGCTGTTGATTTCTTCAAATACCTGGTGTCGGGCATTCTGCAGTTGCTCCTTACCTTGTGTAACCTGCGCCGTCCGCTGCTCCATAACCCTGGAACCTTTTTCCTCCTGTTCCAGAAACGAGGTGAATTCTTCGGTTAGTTCAGGAAACAAATCGATGTCGTTATCAAAGCTGGTCAGTATTCTCTCTATAATTGATTCGATCTTTGCGTACAATCCACCATCTTCACGACCTTGCGAGTCAGTCCATCCGATTGCTGCCTGGGCCAGGCTGTTTAAGAGTCGTCTTGCCGGATGGCTCTTGCGGCTGAAAAAAGACTTATCCAGAATCGCAACTTTCAGCATTGGGATCTGGAGCCGAGAGAGCAGCGCCTTCATGGCATCGGCCAGACTTCGATCCTCGAGGATGAACTCAAACAACATCGAAATCACGTCGATTGCATCCTCATCGTTCCGACTTATCTGTTTCGCCCCCTGATTGTTCTGACCAATCTGTATAGCACGCAGAAGGTTTACGCGTATATCCTCACCTTGCAACACCGAGTTGTCAGAAGAGGCTTCTGTCAGGCTGGCGCGCTGCAGCGACGATAATGCTGTGACCAAGTTAGAGGTATCGACCACAGGCATTCGGGTTTTCCTTGCCGCCACAGCGGGAGGCAGAACGCGCCGCTGTCCCAACAACTGTTGAAGGGTAGAGAAGATCTCGGCCTGGAGATGACTCTCATCATCGCCGTAATCGCCATCATCGACTGATTGATCCTGCTGATCACCAGAGGTATCGCCAGCTGAAGGCATCGGTTCATGCGTCGTATGCGCTTCACCTCCCTGGTCAGCCTGGGTAAACACCTCCCTGAAACCGCAGATTGTTACTTTCTCGGTAGAAATCACCCAGGGAGTCACTACCTCGCGTTCAAATTGCTGTAAATAACCAGTTTGATCGGGACATCCAGCGACATCGCAGTGGCTACCTGAGAAGGCCGTACAGATAGCGGCCGGCGCCAAAGGATTGTTTGTCTGATCTACTTCGCATCCGCCGGTGAGGTAACTGACCCGCTGATTCAGACCATAGAGTTCCTGATAGTAACGGTTCTCCCCGCGTGAAATCATATTGTTGAATGCAAGACCTTCCTCCAGGTCTTCATTTTCCACCAATGAAAACTCTGCGGCATCCAGCTCACTGGACCGATTTCCCATCCGGATCGCGCCCGCCCGAGCCCCAGAAGCGGTCAAAACAGTCAAGAACATTGTCTTTGAAACCGTCCTCAATCCGTTCCCGGTCTTCACGTATTTTCCGCATCGCGTCGAAGTAAGTGGACTGAAACTGTTATTGTCCGCCCTATCAGCCAGTTCGTACAAAGCGCCATCCAGCTTTCCGAACGTGTCGATCAGTCTTGGAACTGTCCTGAGCAATACCTGCCGGCAGGCATCCACCGTCTTGCGATGTCCTTCTCTCAACACGATCCGCCGGTCCGTACTTCTAGATCCGTCAAAAGAAAGAATGTTATTCTGCAATGCCATATCAATGCCTGTTATAGGAAGGAAAGCCTGCCAATCTGCCTCGGGGGTTGGATCTAGCTTGAGTCTGGTCACCAACCTGGCATCCTGCCGTGAAATCTCACACTACCGAGTCACCCTGTCCCTGTACCTCCCAAACCGTGACCCGCTTCCCTGCGTATTGAGCAACCGATCTCGAACACGATAATTCATGAAATATCAAGCAGCTATAGTCAGCAGGCCATTGGAATTGGGCTAGTTTAAATGTCGGCAACGGGTTTGATTGAGTTTCAGTCGCTTTTTTTAAACCAAAAATATGTGGCTCGGTTAACATCGGATCGGGCGTGGTGTAGTTTTGACTCCGTGAACAAATTTCTCAGGCACCTAGGGAATTCTATGTTGGAGAGTATGCGTGATCTGACTCCTATCATCGGTGTCATCGCATTCTTTCAACTAGTGGTTCTGCAACAGCCGATTCCGGACCTCATAGGATTCTTCAGGTACCCTGCTGGTGGTGTTGGCTCCCCCTGTTCGTACACGGACTGAAAATTGGGCTCTTTCCTATCGGCGAATCTATGGCCCATGACTTCGCTCGAAAAGGCAACGTCTTCTGGTTACTTCTGTTTGCATTTGCCCTTGTGTGCGGAACGACCGTAGCGGAACCAGCCCTAATCGCTGTGGCTGAGGAGGATCCGGAGTAGCAGCTGCCGGCGGTATGATTGCCCATACCCAGGAAGCGATGAACAGTTACGCTAATGGCCTACTCTACCGTAGCCGTTTCCGTCGGATTTGCCATACTGATTGGCACTACGTATCATCAAGGGTGGCTGATACAGTTTCTGATGTCGGCGGCTACCTCGGTGTGGTCGTCATGACTTTTTTCGCACCACCTGAAATAATCGGCATCGCTTATGACTCGGGGGTGTAACCACCTCCACCATAAAACCCCTGGGGAACTGTTATGGTAGAGGTGGTTACACCCCCTGAGTCATAGCGAACCAGTAGTTTAAGGTGGTGCGAAAAAAGTCATGACGACCACACCGAGGTAGCGGCCGATAATCAGAAACTGTATCGGCCAATTTGATAATAAGTAGTACGCCAAATCACTATGGCAAATCCAACGGAGACAACACAGACATTAGAACATTAGGCTAATTGTTCATCGCTTCCTGGGTATGGGCAATCATACCGCCGGCAGCTGTTACTTCGGAAATCCTCAGCCACAGCGAGAGAGACAGGTTCCGCTACCGTAAACGAACCCAAGGGCAAATGCAAACAGAAGTAACCAGAAGACGCTGCCTTTTCGAGCGAAGTCATGGGCCATAGATTCGCCGATAGGAAAGAGCCCAATTTTCAGTCCGTGTACGAACAGGGTGAGACCGAACACCACCAGCAGGGCACCTGTAAGCAATCCTATGAGGTCCGGAATCGGCTGTTGCAGAACCACTAGTTGAAAGAATGCGATGACACCAAATAATAGGAGTCAGATAAAAATAAGAACACATAGAATTCCCTAGGTGACTGAGAAATTTGTTCACGGAGTCAAAAAACTCTACGCCCACGATCCGATGTTAACCGAGTCAGCATATATTTCGTTTAAAAAAAGCGACCTAAAGTCGATGCCGACGTTAAGAACTAGCCCAAACCCAATGGCCTGCTCACTATAGCTGCTTGATATTTCATGAATTATAGTATTCGAGATCGGTTGCTCAATACGCAGGGAAGCAGGTAGCAGCTGGGCGGTACAGGAAAAATTAATTGGGTAATAAAAAAGGTCTCACGGCCGGTTAGGTGGGTGCTCAGATTAGACTAGATAAGGAAATTTTCCGAGGTAGAGTTAATTTTTTTTCTTTTCCTATAACAGGCATTGATATGGCATTGCAGAATAACATTCTTTCTTTTGACGGATCTAGAAGTACGGACCGGCGGTTTGTGTTGAGAGAAGGACATCGCAACAGGCAATATGCTCAGGACAGTTCCGAAATGATGGAACAGATCTTCGGAAAGCTTTTGGATGACGCTTTGTACGAACTGGCTGATAGGGCGGACGAATGACGTTGGTCTCAACCACTTACTTCGACACGATGCGGGAAGTACGTAAAGACCGGGAACGGATTGAGGACAGTTTCAAAGACAATGTTCTGGACTGTTTTGACCGCTTCTGGAGTTTATTGGGCGGGTCCGCGATCCGGGGGAATAACATCCCAGTGAGCTGGATGCCGCAGAGTTTTCATTGGTGCAAAATGGAAATTTCTGGAGGAAGGTCTTGCATTCAACAATATGATTTCACGCTAGGACAACTTTTACTATCAGGAACTCTATGGTCTGAATCAGCGAGTAGCTATAAGAAGGTGGATCCAGACAAACCTGGTACTAGCAGCTGTCTGTACGGCCTTCCATCAGGTGTAGCCACTGCGACACTGGATGGAGGGAAAAGGCGGTTCGCAATTACAAGCAATTTGAACGCAAGATATAACCCCTCGGTGATTTCTACCGAGAAACTGACCAATCTGCTGGTTCAGGGAGGTGTTCTACCCAGGCTGACCGGGAGGTGAAGCGCAGTACGACTCACCAACCGATGCTCGCAATCCCTCTGGTGATCAGCAGGATCAATCAGTCGATGATGGCGATTACGGCGATGATGAGAGTGATCTCCAGGCCGAGATCTTCTCTACCCTTCAACAGTTGTTGGGACAGCGGCGCGTTCTGCCTCCCGCTGTGGCGGCAAGGAAAGCTGAATGCCTGTGAGTCAATATTGCTGACTTGGTCACAGCGTTCTGCGTCGCTGCCAGCGCGCCAGCTGACAGAAGCCTCTTCTCGTGTTGCAAGGTGAGGATATACGCGTAAACCTTCTGCGTGCTCTGCAGGTTCGTAGGACGGAGCGGACAGGAGTTAGTCGGAAGTTGAGGATGCAATGCGACCGTGATTTCGATGTTGTTTGAGTTCATCCTTGAAGGAGTGCAAAGAAGTCTGGCGAGATCCAGTGAAGGCGCTGAATACAAGCTGCAGATATCCCAATGCTGAAAGTTGAAGAGTAGGATAAGTCTTTTTTCAGCCGCAAGAGCCATCCGGCAAGACGACGACTCCTTTAAACAGCCTGGCCAGGGCAGTGGGATGAGACTGACTCCACAAGGCATCTAAAGATGGTGGATTGTACGCAAAGATCAATCAATTATAAAGAGAATACTGACCACTTTGATAACGACATCGATTTGTTGTATTGAACTAACCGAAGAATTCACCCGTAAAAAACAGGAGGAAAAAGGTTCAGGGGTTATAGATTAAAAACGGAGCAGAAAACACTAGGTAAGGAGCAACTCCCAGAATCCCCGACACCAGGTATTTGAAGAAATCAACAGCCGACTGTTTAGTCAGGGTAACGTGCCTGAGGTGGTTGTAACCCTGCTCAAAGACGGCTGGAATCTGTGCTTCTGTTGATTTGCTCTGCGTCAAGGGTTCGACAGTTTCCGGAATTGGCAGAATGCCGCTTTGATTTGATGGATCAGTTACTTTGGAGTATACGGAGAAAGCAAGAGAAAGAAAGCATAGGAAAGTTCTGAAAGTGACGAGTTGCTAAAGAGATTGAGGGTCGGCTTAGAACTGGATCACCTATGACCAACACAAGATGGCAAGACTGTTTAAGGAACTCCAGGTCTGCCATGTCAATTGCCTCAAGGGAAAGGCCGCACAACGGTGGTAGCCATGCCTGGGTGTAGTCCAGTGTCAACGATACAGAGCGGGGCCAGGCGCCATTGACGAGGATAAAAAAAACAGAAAGAGTGCGTCGAGGAGTATTCTTTTGAAGCTTCCGGTAGCCGGCGACAACACAATTCAGAGGACCGGGACCGATGCCAGGAATTGGCGGAAAACATTGGAAATTGGTACCGCCTGGCTGGAGGTCAGCGAGGACAGCAGGAGGGCGATCGTGCCAAATTGTCGTGGAGAAGCAAAATCTCGGGAAGCTGCCTGTTTGTCAATCGCAAAGGAATGAAAGCAGCAGAACTTACATTGCAGGCGCTGTGGCGGTCTGGCTCCGCAGTGGGCGAGGCGGTGGTACTGAAAGAGTTTAACACGTGCCGTTGATGGATCGTGCGCTGGAAGCAGTGGTGAACGGGTGAAGGAGACACAACTGATCATACCGCAGGCAGTACCTGCGGCCGCCCCTGACCTACGAAAAAACAAAAATATTTTTTTCTGTGGCAGAATGACAAAAATATGGAATACAATCACCTTTAAGTCGAGGACGTTGGGGGTCAGGGTAAGAAGAAATTAAGTGGAAAAAATAACGG